>JAHBXX010000001.1 GCA_019636245.1 Planctomycetota bacterium
CTGTTCTTCGCCCCGGGCAACGTGGTCGCCGGGCAGGCGATCTCGCTGATCCAGCCGAACTCGCTGCCGAACGGCCAGAACGCGTTCGGCCTCGTCGTCAGCAACGGCGTGCTGAGCACCGTCGAACTGCAGTGATCGTCGACCGCCGGGGGGTGATCCGCCCCGGTTGGTCGCGCCCGACCGCGGCCCGCCAGCTCCCCGCGAGTTGGCTGGCCGCGCGCATGGCAAGGTCAGGCTCCGGTCGCATGGTGGACTGGCGGCAGCGACCTACGCCCGGCTGCGCCAGTGCAGGGGGGCGATTGCGGCCGAGCGACGCCGATCGGGAAGAGTTCGTTACGAAGCTTCTCGATGGCATGCATCGACGATCGCCGGGGGTGAGGTAGGGTGGCTCGTGCCCCAAGGCGTTCCGTACGCGAACTGCGAGCTGGACGCCTCGAACCCCTCCGAGAGCAACCTGACGATGCGTTTCCTCGCCCTCCTCTCCACCTTCTCCCTCGTCGCTGGCGCCGCCAGCGCCCAGTGCCTGAACACGGCCGGCGGCAGCCCCGCCGGCGTGACGGCCTGGGGCTTCTACCCCGCCGACGACGAAGGCCGTTCGGCACCGATCGACATGCTGTTCGGTCCCGCCGGTTTCCCGATGGCGGGTGCGGCCGGTCCGCTGACCCACGCCGTGGTCGACTCCAATGGCACGCTCTACCTGACCTCGGGCGGGGCGGCGGTCGGCCCGGTGGGCTATGGCCCGTTCGACGTCGACGACCTGCGTGGCTTCACCGGCGACTCGCCGCGCGTCTTCCCGCTCTGGAGCGACCTCGAGGGGCCGGTGGCCGGCTGGGCGATCAACGTCGACACCTCGGTGCCGGGCGCCTTCAAGGTGAACTGGATCGACGTGCGCGAGTACGGCTCCGGCGGCCCCGACTTCAGCTTCAGCGCCACGCTCTACGCGACCGGCGTGATCGACTTCAGCTACGGCGCCCTGCCGGGGCTCCCGAACTGGGCCATCTCCACCTTCGCCGGCGTCTCCATCGGCGGCGGCGTCGGCACCGGTCTCGAGACCTCGGTCGACCTGACCACGAATCCGGACTCCGGCGCGCTCGGCCTGCTGTTCCAGGAACTCGACGGCAGCGTGCCCGCGTTCGCGCTGCGCGGTGTGTCGCTGATCCCGAACGGGCTCGGCGGCTACCTGTCGGTGGTCACCTGCGATGCGGCGACGCACGAGACCTACGGCGTCGGCTGCTACACGACGCAGTCGAGCGCCTACCAGCTGTGGACGGACATGCCGTCGGCGAAGGCGGCCCTGGACGGCAACGGCATGCTGTTCGCCTTCAACGGCGTGGGCTACACGGCGACGTTCGTGCCCGGCTTCGCGGTGACCTATGTGGCGCCGACCGGCGGCGCGACGACGCTCGGCGTCTCCGACGACGGCAACTTCCCGATCACGACGTCGGTGCCGGTGCCGGTGCCGGGCGGCGCGACCGCGGCGTGGAACGTGTCGGTGAACGGCATCCTGACGGCGGCGGCGACGGCCAACAACGCGTTCGACTGGACGCCGACCGGCGTCGATCTGACGAACGCGGGGGTGGCGCCGAACCTCGCCTTCTACACCTGGCACGACTTCAACAGCGCCGAGGTCGGCAGCGGCCCGATCCAGTACGAGGAGATCGGCGGCGTGCTCTACGTGACGTGGAACGGCGTCGAGTGCTACGGCACGCCGTCGCCGAACGTGGCGACGTGGCAGTTCCAGGTCGACCTGGCGAGCGGCAGCGTGACGATGGTCTGGGTGTCGATGAACCCGGCGACCGTCGCGGCGGCGAGCGGCGACGACACGCTGGTCGGCATCACGCTGGCGGGCCCCGGCCCGGACGCGGGCTCGCAGCTGCTGTCGGCGTTGCCGGCGATCGGCGCCGACACGGCGGGCCTGAGCCTGTCGGCGGCGCCGGCGCCGGTGATCAACCCGAGCACGCTGGTGACCTGGACGGCGACCAACGTGCCCGAGTTCGTCCCGACCTCGGGCGTCTACCTGACGACGATGTTCCTGAGCGTGAACCCGCTGCCGGGCGGCATCGACCTGTTCTTCCTCGGCGCTCCCGGCTGCAGCGCCTACATCGGCACGCTCGACCTCGACCTCGGCGCGCAGGTGACGTTCGCGCCCACGGCGTCGTGGAGCCTGCTGTTCGACAACGTGAACTTCGCGCCGGGCGACGTGATCGCCGCGCAGGCGATCTCGTTGAACCCGCTGAATCCGTTCGGCGTGACGACCAGCAACGGGGTGAGGAGCACGACGCAGCCGCAGTGAGCGGCGGAGCACGGGGCGCGCTCGGGCGCCCCGCGGCACGGGCCCGGCAGCTCTGCGGAGCGGCCGGGCCCGCGTCGTTGTCGGGGACGTGGCAATGCCAACGCAGGCCGAGCCACCGCGGCGGTTGGGCTCGGGAACCTCATTGCGCCGGACCGCGTCCCGGAGGCCACATACCGGAGTCGATTGTTGCAACGAGGGTGGTGGACCCGGGCCCTCTGCCCGGGCTACCCTTTGGCACGCCCAAGGCGTGCGTGGCGGTCGCGGATCGCTGGCGCCGGGGCGCTCGTCCCTGTCCTCACTCTCCCATGCGCCATCTCCCTGTCCTGTCCGGTGTCGCGTTGCTCGCCGGCGCGGCGACCGCCCAGTGCCTCAACACGGCGGGCGGTTCCCCCGCCGGCCTCGTTCCCACCTACACCTTCTACACGGCGGCCGACGAAGGACGTTCGCCGCCGATCGACATGCAGTTCGGTCCGGCCGGTTTCCCGATGGCCGGCACCGTCGGCCCGTGGACGCACGCGGTCGTCGAGTCGAACGGCGTCCTCTACCTGACCACCGGCGGCGGTGCGGTCGGCACGCTCGACTTCGGGCCGTTCGACGTCAACGACCTGCGCGGCTTCGTCGGCGACTCGCCGCGCGTCGCGCCGTTCTGGCACGACCTCGATGGCGTCCTGCCGAGCTGGGCCTGCAACGTCGACACCTCGGTGCCGGGCGCCTTCAAGGTGACCTGGATCGACGTGCGCGAGTACGGCTCCCTGGGCCCGGACTACAGCTTCAGCGCCACGCTCTACGACACCGGCATCGTCGAGTTCGCCTACGGCACGATTCCCGCGCAGCCGCAGAATCCGGCGCTGCCGGCGTTCGCCGGCATCTCGATCGGCGACGGCGTCGGCACCGGCCTCGAGACCTCGGTCGACCTGACCACCGGCCCTGACTCCGGCGCGCTCGGCTTGTTGTTCCAGCAGGTCAACGGCGTGCCGTCCTTCTCTGGCCGCGGTCTGTCGCTGATCCCCAACGGTCTCGGCGGCTACCTGGCGATCGTCAGTTGCGACGCCGCTAGGCACGAGAACTACGGCACCGGCTGCTACACGACGCAGTCGAGCGCCTACCAGCTGTGGACGGACATGCCGTCGGCGAAGGCAGCCCTGGACGGCAACGGGATGATCTTCGCCTTCAACGGCACGGGCTACTCGGCGACGTTCGTGCCCGGGTTCGCGGTGACCTACGTGGCGCCGACCGGCGGCGCGACGACGCTCGGCGTCTCCGACGACGGCAACTTCCCGATCACGACGTCGGTGCCGGTGCCGGTGCCGGGCGGCGCGACCGCGGCGTGGAACGTGTCGGTGAACGGCATCCTGACGGCGGCGGCGACGGCCAACAACGCGTTCGACTGGACGCCGACCGGCGTCGATCTGACGAACGCGGGGGTGGCGCCGAACCTCGCCTTCTACACCTGGCACGACTTCAACAGCGCCGAGGTCGGCAGCGGCCCGATCCAGTACGAGGAGATCGGCGGCGTGCTCTACGTGACGTGGAACGGCGTCGAGTGCTACGGCACGCCGTCGCCGAACGTGGCGACGTGGCAGTTCCAGGTCGACCTGGCGAGCGGCAGCGTGACGATGGTCTGGGTGTCGATGAACCCGGCGACCGTCGCGGCGGCGAGCGGCGACGACACGCTGGTCGGCATCACGCTGGCGGGCCCCGGCCCGGACGCGGGCTCGCAGCTGCTGTCGGCGTTGCCGGCGATCGGCGCCGACACGGCGGGCCTGAGCCTGTCGGCGGCGCCGGCGCCGGTGATCAACCCGAGCACGCTGGTGACCTGGACGGCGACCAACGTGCCCGAGTTCGTCCCGACCTCGGGCGTCTACCTGACGACGATGTTCCTGAGCGTGAACCCGCTGCCGGGCGGCATCGACCTGTTCTTCCTCGGCGCTCCCGGCTGCAGCGCCTACATCGGCACGCTCGACCTCGACCTCGGCGCGCAGGTGACGTTCGCGCCCACGGCGTCGTGGAGCCTGCTGTTCGACAACGTGAACTTCGCGCCGGGCGACGTGATCGCCGCGCAGGCGATCTCGTTGAACCCGCTGAATCCGTTCGGCGTGACGACCAGCAACGGGGTGAGGAGCACGACGCAGCCGCAGTGAGCGGCGGAGCACGGGGCGCGCTCGGGCGCCCCGCGGCACGGGCCCGGCGGCTCTGCGGAGCGGCCGGGCCCGCGTCGTTGCGGCAGGTCCCTTCGCTGCCGTCGACGCGATCGCCGCTTGCATCGGAGAGGCTTCGCTGCGTTGCGCTGCGGCGTACGGTGCGGGCCGGCCCGGGGGGCGCCGCTCTCGCACGCACGCGCGCGACATTCCTGCTACGCTTCCGCGCCGCGACCCAGGGTGACTCGACCACATGTGCGCCGAGCCTTGGGCCGTCCTTCAACACCGATTGCAACCATGACCCGTCTCCCTGCTCTTCTTTCCGCCGCCGCGCTGCTCGCCGCCGGCGCGCATGCCCAGTGCGCGCAAGGCCCGGTCGCCAATCTCGTATCCTGGACGTCCACGTCCGGCTTCGCCGCCACCAATCCCGTCAACGATGAAGGCCTGACCGCCACCGCGGTGCCGCTGCCGTTCGCCTTCCCGATGGCCGGCGCGATCGGCACCCTGGACGAGATGTGGGTGAACAGCAATGGCGAGATCTACCTGACCGATTCGACGCTCGCCCTGGCGCAGCCGGTCGGCGGTGCGCTGTTCGGCGTCAACGCGATCGCCGAGCTGCGTGGTGGCCTGAACGGCTCGGCCCGCATCGTCGCCCTCGGCGGCGACCATCAGGGCTCGGCCGTCTCCGGCGCGAACTGGTCGGTCAACATCGACTCCTCGGTCAGCAACCAGGTGATCGTGTCGTGGATCGACATGCGCCGTTTCGGCAACGCGACCGATCGCTTCAGCTTCCGCGCCACGTTGTTCAGCAGCGGCGCGGTGCAGTTCGACTACGGCCCCACGTTCCCGGTCAGCGGCTTCACCGGCCGCTGGGTCGGCATCTCGATCGGCAATGACGTCGGTCTGGCCACCACGCCCTCGAGCGACCTCAGCGCCGGACCCGATTCGGGCACGCTCGGCATGCTCTACCAGAACTTCACCGGCACGGCCCCCAACGTCTGGGATCTGACCGGCCAGTCGCTGACGCTGACCCCGAACGGCCTCGGCGGCTACACGGCCCTGCCGCTGGTGCCCTTCGTGGCGCCGACCTGCGCCAGCAACCAGAACTACGGTGCCGGCTGCTACACCTACACCGGTCCGGACACGGCGAACCTGTTCCAGTTCTTCCCTGACGTCCCGGCGGCGAAGGCGGCGCTGGAGACCAACGTGATCCAGTTCGGCAAGAATCCGAACGGCTACACGGCCACCTGGCTGCCCGGCCTGGCCGCGTCGCTCTACGTCGCACCGAGCCTCGGCGCGCCGATCATCGCCAACGCCGATGACACCACGACGACGATCGTGCCGTCGTCGCCGATCCCGGTGCCCGGCGGCACCGCCGCCTCCTGGACGGTGTCGTCGAACGGCATCCTGACCGCCGCCGCGACCGGCAACCAGGGCACGGGCTTCACTCCGACCCTGGCCGCCACGGCGACGGCGACCGGCCTCGCCTGGTACGTCTGGGCGGACCACAACCCGGTGGAGACCGGCAGCGGCAAGGTCAAGTGGGAGGAAGTCGGCGGCGTGCTCTACGTCACGTTCGACGGCGTCGAGATGCGCGGCGGCACGCCGACCCTGGCGCCGAGCACCTTCCAGTTCCAGGTCGACATGACGACCGGTGACGTCACCGTCGTCATCGTCAGCTTCTCCGTCAGCAACGGCACCAACGACGTCCTGGTCGGCTGCACGCTGGCCGGCGCCGGCCCGACGCCGGTGTCGCAGGACCTCGCCACGAACCTGCCGTTCGTGCTCTTCCCGCCGCTGACGCTGTCGCCGCTGAGCCTGTCGGCGGCGCCGCGCCCGACGATCAACCCGAGCACCGTCGTGACCTACACGGCGACCAACCTGTACGAGTTCATCCCGACCTCGGGCGTCTACCTGTCGACGATGTTCCTCAGCGTCAACCCGCTGCCGGGCGGCTTCGACCTGGGCGTCATCGGTGCGCCGGGCTGCAACGCCTACATCTCGACGCTGGACCTGGACCTCGGTGGTCAGGTGACGCTGGCGCCGACGGCGTCGTGGAACTTCACCTACGACAACGTCGGCTTCGCGCCCGGCAACGTCATCGCCGCGCAGGCCATCTGCCTGTTCGACCCGACGTTCCCGCTGCCGAACGGCCAGAACGCCTTCGGCCTCACGACGAGCAACGGCGTGCTCAGCACGATCGAGATCTACTGAGCTAGGCTGGTGCGCCGCCGCGTCCGCGCGGCGGCTGGACGAGGCCCGGTGGCTCCCAGCGGAGTCGCCGGGCCTCGTTCGTTGCCGTGCGATGGCCGTCCGGGGAGTGAGCCGGCACGTGGGTCCGGTCGAGCCTGCGTCGGCCCTGCGCGGGCGCCGGCTGCGGTGGCACCCGATGCGCGGCGCAGGTACTGGGGCCAAGGGCCGACCGCGCGGCGCGGTCTGCGCCTGCATGCGGCGCCCTGCCCATGGCCTTCGCGGACGGCGTGTTTGCGTTCGATCGAAAGCCGCCGTCCGTGGGGCCGCGTACCCGCGCTGCGCCCTTCGACGGGGTCACCTTGCGCAGGCGGTCCGGTAGAGTTGCGGACGATCCGTCCTCGTTTCGCGTGGCCTGTCGTCACGCTCCGGATCGCAACCTCGTCATCACACCAACCATGACTCGTCTCCCAGTTCTCCTCTCCTCCGCCGCGCTGCTCGCGGCCGCTGCGCATGCGCAGTGCTACTCCGTACCCGCCACCGGCCCGGTGACCCTGGTCCAGTGGTCGTCGGGCTCGGGCTACACCAGCACGTTCCCGGCCGACGACGAAGGCATCACCAATCCGCCGATCGACCTGACGCCGGCGTTCGGCGCGGGCGGCTTCCCGATGGCCGGCGCCGTCGGCGTGCTCGACCAGATGTGGATCAACAGCAACGGCGAGGTCTACCTGACCGACTCGTCGCTCGCCCTGACCCAACCGGTCAACGGGGCATCCTTCGGCGTCAACCTGCTGGACGAGGCCCGTGGAACGCTGGCGGGCGCCTCGCCGCGCATCTTCCCGCTCGGTGCCGACCACGAAGCCTCGGTCGCCCTGGGCGCCGTGTGGTCGGTCACCTGTGACGTGTCGCCCGGTCAGGTCAAGGTCAGCTGGACGGACATGGCCCGCTTCGCGAACACCACCGACCGGTTCAGCTTCGCCTGCACGCTGTTCGCGACTGGCGCGGTGGAGTTCGAGTACGGACCCACGTTCCCGGCGCCGGCCTCGTTCACCGGCCGTTGGGTCGGGGTGTCGATCGGCAACATGGTCGGTTCGACCTCGTCGCCGTCGCGCGACCTGACCGCGCCCTGCCTGCTGAACGACACCGGCACCGAAGGCCTGATCTACCAGTCGTTCACGGCGGCCGGGTCATGGGACCTGACCGGCAAGACGCTGCTGATCGTGCCGAACGGCATCGGCGGCTACTGCTCGACGGTGACCTGCGAGCCGGCGAGCCACACCGCGTATGGGACGGGCTGCTACGCGATTCCTGCCCAGGTCAGGTCGAGTCTCGCCCAGACGTGGGCTTCGGGCGCCGCGGCCAAGGCGGCACTGGATGGCAACGCGCTGCAGTTCACCATAAGCGGCAGCGCCTACGTGGCGACCTGGCTGCCGGGCGTGGCGGGTGCGCTCTACGTGCCGCCGGTCGCGGCGACGATCATCGCCAACGGCGACGACACCACATCGACGATCACCCCGTCGGCGGCGGCGCCGATCCCCGGCGGCAGCGCGCCGCAGTGGACGGTCAGTTCGAACGGCATCCTGACGGCCGCGGCGACCGGCAACAACGGCACGAGCTTCAGCCCCTCGCTGGCGTCGATGGCCGGTGGGGCGGCGCCGAACCTCGGCTTCTACGTCTGGCGGGACTGGAACCCGGCTGAAGCCGGCAGCGGCAAGATCAAGTGGGAGGAGATCGGTGGCGTCGTCTACATCACCTGGGACGACGTCGAGGCCTACGGCACGCCGAGCCCGAACCGCGCCACGTTCCAGTGGCAGATCGACCTGGCCACCGGCAACGTGACCGTGGTGTGGGTCAGCATGGAGGGCTCGACGAGCGCCAGCACGACCCTGGTCGGCTGCACGCTGGCCGGCGTCGGTCTCACGCCGCCGTCGGTCTCGCTGGCAGGCGTCTCGCCGTTCCTGATGGGCACGGACGTCGCGGCCGTCAACCCGATGGCGCTGTCGGCCGCCCCGGCGCCGGTGATCAACCCGAGCACGGTCGTCACCTACACGGCGACGAACCTGACCGAGTTCATCCCGACCTCGGGCGTGTACCTGTCGACGATGTTCCTGAGCGTCAACCCGTTCCTCGCGGGCCTCGACCTCGGCATCATCGGTGCGCCCGGCTGCAACGCGCACATCTTCACGCTGGACCTGGACCTCGGCGGCCAGGTGACGTTCGCGCCCTCGGCGTCGTGGAACTTCACCTACGACAACGTCGGGTTCGCGCCGGGCAACATCATCGCCGCGCAGGCGATCTGCCTGTTCGATCCGGCGTTCCCGCTGCCGAACGGCCAGAACGCGTTCGGCCTGCTGACCAGCAACGCGGTGCTGAGCCTGACCGAGACGTTCTGACCCGAGGCGAGCCGCCAGGCGGCTCTCCTGCCGGCGCGCCTGCGCGCCGGCCAACCGGGCCCGGTGACCTTTGGGGTTGCCGGGCCCCGTTCGTTGGCAGGTCGTGGTCGTCCCACTCCGGGCCGGCGTGGCGCGCGGGCGGCGTGCGCGGCCGAACGTCCGTCGGCTCCATGCCAGCGGGACCTCGGCGGGCAAGGCGGCCTTCGTGCCGCTGACCAGCAGGCCATCGTGCACGCCGCATCGGCGACCGCCGAACCTCCCGCGCCGGGCGGGATACCCTGCTTGCGATGCTGCGGGAAGTCCTGGTCGCAACCGCCGTGGTCGTGCTCGCCCCAGCCCTCGCGGCGCAGCAGGCGATCCACGCGACCTTCGGCAGCGGCTGTCATGAACGTGCCCGGGCGTCGTTCGCCGCCTGGTTCCCCGATGCGGCCGCCGCGGCTGCCGTGCTGAACGGCCAGAGCCTGCGCCTCCTGCCGCACGCCAACGGCTACCAGGTGCTCTGGGGCGGGGCGACCTACCGCGTGCCGGGAGCCCAGGCCGTGGCGCTGCCGCCGTCCGACGACGGCCAGGTCGCCGTCGTGCCGACGCAGCCGCTGCCGACGCCGTTCGGGCCCTGGACGACTCTGTGGGTGCACAGCAACGGCTTCGTCGCCCAAGGCCCGGAGAACGATGGCGGCGCGTTCAACGTGCCGCCGAACGACTACCTGCCGTCGGCGCATTATCGCCAGGCCCCGGCGGCGGCGTTCTGGGCCTGGCACGACTGGAACCCCGCCGAGCCGGGCAGCGGCCGCATCCTGCGCGAGGAGGTATGGCTCGGCGGCGAACGCACGCTGTGCCTGACCTGGCGTGACGTCGAGAACTTCCCGGTCGGCGTCGAGAACCGCGGCACCTTCCAGTTCCAGTTCGGACTGCAGACCGGGCGCGTGGCCTACGTCTGGGTGCACGTCGACGCCGACGTGTCGTCGTCGTTCGGCTCGGCGCACCTGGTCGGGTTCTCGCCGGCCGGCCCTTCGCTCGATCCTGGTTTCACGACCTTGCCGGCGGGCCTGCCGCTGGGGACGGCGCCCGACGCGGAACCGCTCGGCCTGTCGGCCTCGCCGGCGCCGGTGTCGACCGCGACCGCCGGCACCACGGTCGTCTACCGCACGACGGCGGCGCCGCCGGCTGTGGCGGGCAGCGACCTGCGGCTCGGCGTGACGGCGCTGTCCCTGCTGCCGGCGCCGGGCCTCGACCTCGGCTTCGCCGGCCTGCCCGGTTGCCGTGCCTACGTGGGTGCCCTCGACGTGCAGCTGGTCTGGACCGCGTCCACGCCCGAAGCCGATGCCGCGTTCCTGCTGCCGCCGGGGGTGCCTGCGGGGTTGCGCGTGTTCGCCCAGTCGCTGGCGCTGGCCGAGCCGCGCCAGGCTGGTGAAGCCGGTCTGCGCACCAGCAACGGCCTCGACAGCATAGTCGCGCCTCAGTGACCGCCGCGCGGCGGCGGCGCGAACAGCCGGGCCCGCACCGGCAGCAGGCCGATGTCGATCGGGCTGTGGCCGCCGGCGTCGCCGTCGATCTGCACCGGCGCCTCGCCGTCGATGCGCACCGCCGTGGTCGCGTGCACCAGGAGGTCGGGTCCCGGCCGCAGGCGGCCGACGAACGCGCGTGCGCCGAGCCAGAGCCATGCCCGCCGCGACCGTTGGCGGAAGCACAGCACGTGCAGCAGCCCATCGCCGGCGTCGATGCCCGGCACCAGCCGCACGACGCCGCCGTAGTTGCGCACGCGGGTGACCAGCACCGAGTGCAATCCGTCGAGGCGGGTGCCGTCGGGGAAGGTGGCCGCGAGGGCGAAGCGCGGCCAGCGGCGCACGACGTGCAGGATCGGTCCGAGCCACTTGCGCTTGCCGAGCGTGCCCGTGCGCACGGCGGCGAGCCGGTGCACAACGGCGCCGTCGAGGCCGGTGCCGCAGAACAGGAGGAACCGGCGGTCGCCGGCGGTGCCGATCGCGAGGGCGCGCGTGTGGCCGTGGGCCAGCATCGCCGCCACGGCGGCCGGCGCGCGCGGCAGGCCGAGTTCCAGCGCCAGCACGTTCGCGGTGCCGACCGGCAGCACGCCCAGCGGCCTGGTCGGGTCCGGCATGCCGTTCAGGACCTCGTTCAGCGTGCCGTCGCCGCCGACGGCGACCAGGCCGTCCCAGGGCTCCGGCCCGGCTGCAGCCGCGCGCGCGCCGGCGTCGCCGGCGCCGGTCGTCCAGTGCACCTGCGCCGCGAGGCCGCGCGCCTGCAGCGCCGCCGCCAGCGCCGGAGCGAGCTGCCGGCTGCGGCCGCCGCCGGCGATCGGGTTCGCGATCAGCAACAGGCGGCGCGGCGGGGTGGGTGGGCTTCCGTTCACGGGCAGGGCCGCCGACCATACGCCCCGGCATGCCACGGCTCCGCATCCTCGTCACCGGCGCCACGGGTTTCCTCGGCGGCCACGCCGTGGCGGCGCTGCGGCAGCGCGGCCACGACGTGCGCACCACCGCCCGCAGCGCCGGCGACGTCGCCGTCGACCTGCTCGGGGCGGGCATGGTCGCTGCCGTGGTCGAGGCCACGGCGCCGGACCTCGTGCTGCACCTGGCGGCCATGTCGCGGCTGGCCGACTGCGCGCGCGAGCCCGAGCGCGCCCGCCGCACCAACACCGACCTGGTCGAGTGGTTCGCCGCGCGCTTCGGCAGCCGGCTGCTCGTGGTCTCGACCGACCTGGTGTTCGACGGTCGCGCCGCGCCCTACGACGCGACGTCGCCCGTGGGACCGCTGTCGGTCTACGGCAGCACCAAGGCCGAGGGCGAACGCGCGGCGCTCGCCCACGGGGCCCGCGTCGTGCGGCTGCCGCTGCTGTTCGGCCCCGATGCGCACGGGCGCGGCGCCACGGCCGCCCTGCGGCGGGCGCAGCAGGCCCGCACCGCCACGGCGCTGTTCACGAACGAGTACAGGACGCCCCTGCACGCCGCCGACGCCGCGCTCGTCCTGGCCGATCTGGTCGCCGACGTCGAGGGGCCGCGGCTCGTGCACGCGCCCGGGCCCGAGCGCTGCTCGCGCTGGGAACTCGGCTGCCGCTTCGCCGCGCTGCACGGCCTCGATCCGGCGCTCTTGGTGCCGGTCGAGTGCGACGACCCGACCCGCCCGCGCGACGTGTCCCTGGGCGGCGGCGTGCCGGCTCGGCGTTCGCTCGACGCGATGCTGCGGGACGCCTGACCGGCCCGACGGCCCTCAGCGCGGGCGGCGGCCGCCGGCCTGGCGCGAGGCGCGCTCGTACTCCGGCGGCTCGAGCGCCGCGGGCGGCAGCGCCGCCAGTTCGCGGGCCAGGGTCTCGACGATCGCCTGCGCGCCGGCGGCCACGGCCCGGGCCCGCAGCATGTCGGCGGTCTGCACCGCGGTGACGCCGAGGCCGTCGACCGCCGCCGCGGCCAGCGGTGCCAGGCGGAACACCTGCTGCAGCGACTGCAGGCAGGCCTCGAGCGCGCCGCCCTCCAGCTGCAGCCGGGCGATGCCGGCGTGCGCCATCGCCTCGTAGTGGGCGCCGTCGGTCTGGCCGGTCGCCTGCCGGTAGGCGTCGAAGTGGCCGAGCGCCCGCCAGTAGCAGGCGACGGCGGCGTCGGCATCGGCGGCCCGGCGGTGCACCTCGGCGGCGACCAGCGCGGCGTAGCCGGCGAACCAAGGCAGCACCGCCGGCGCGCCCTCGGCGGCGAGCCGGCGCGTGTAGTCGGCCTCGAGGCCTTCGGCGCCGCGCTGCTCGAGCAGCCGCGTGCGCAGCCGCTGGTGCAGCCGCGCCGAGGACGGGAAGCGCTCCAGCGCCTGGTCGAGCACGGCGTCGGCGTCGGCGGCGCCGAAGAAGCGCAGGAAGTCGTAGTGGTGGGCGGCGTGCGTGTCCTGGCCGAGCGGGTGGCGGGCGAGCACGGCGTAGGCGGCGTGCACGTCGGCCGTCCACTGCGGCGGCCAGTCCTGCTTCTGCCGCACGGCGGCGACGATCGCCTCCTGGCGCGCCTCGGCGAACAGGGCCAGGAGCTCCATCGCCAGGCGACCGGGGGCGTCGGGCGGCAGGTCCGGCGCCGCGGCGGCCGCGAGTTCGTAGGCCTGTTCGCGGCGGCCGGCGTGGAACGCGGCCACGGCGCGCAACGCCGTCGGCCGCCAGCCGGCCGCGCCCTGGGCGATCGCCGCCGCCGTCTCGCGCTCGGCGTCGGCGAGCAGCAGCTGGCGGGCGCGTTCGGCCTGGCGGCTGCCGCCGCGAGGGCTCTGGGGCGCCGCCGCCAGGGCCTGCAGCAGACTGGCCTCGGCGACGTCGAGCCGGGCCGCCGGATCCGCTGGCCGAGCGGCGAGCGCCTCGTCGCGGGCCTGGGCGGTGGCGGCCACGTCGGCGTCGATCGGCGCCGGCGCGTAGGTGCCGGGCTGCAGCGCGGCGCCCCACCGGCGGGTGTCGATCGCCGCCTCCTGGCCGAGGCCGCGGTGGGCCGTCGCCAGCGTGCGGGCCCGCGTCGAGGTCGCGCCGAACCGCGCCAGCGCCGCGACCAGGTCGCGCCGTTCGTCGGCCAGCAGCGGGCCGCGCAGCGTGTCGGCGATCAGCTCGACGGCGTTCGGATCCTGGGCCTGCAGCATGCCGCGACGGGCCTGCTGCGCCAGCTCGGGGTCTAGGCTCCAGGCGGCGAGGCGCAGCAGCTCGACCGGGGCGTTCGCGCCCTCGGCGACGGCGGCGTCGACGAGCGCCCGCCGTTGGGCGGCGTCGGCCGCGGCGAAGGTCGCCTCGACCTCCTCGCGGTCGCGGCTGTCGGCGCTGCGCAGCTTCTCCAGCAGCGAACGATCGCCGCGCACGACCGGCGCCAGCGGCACGTCGCGCTGCTCGATGCCGCGGCGGATGGTGTCGAACACCGACTGCGTGTCCCAGGTGTAGAACACGTCGTAGGTCTCGCTGCCGTCGAGCTCGACCATGATGTGGCGCGGCGCGATGCGCTTGCCGTCGAGGAACTTCTCGTAGACCACGGGTTCGAGGGCGATGTGCTCGCCGCAGGTGACGCAGCCGAAGCGTGGGCACGGGATGCGCCGGCCCTGTTCGTCGTGGTCGCGCGGCGTGTGGCGGTAGACGGAGGCGATCACGCAGACGTAGGGCTCGTAGAGCCTGGCGATCTCGGGGTCGCGGTAGCGGATGCCGGCGTAGTGTTCGCTCGCGATCTCGCCGTCCATGTTGACGCAGACCAGGATCGGTCGCTTCGTCGCCTGCGACAGCCGCACCGCGTCCTCCCAGGTGCGCTGCCAGCGGATCGCCACCGGCTTCTGCCAGTCGGCGGCGGTCGGCGCCGGCCACATCTGCTCGGGCACCAACCCCGGCGGCGGGGGCACGCCCTCCTGGGCCAGGGCGGTGGCGGCGAACGACAGGCAGGCGGCGAGGATCCGCAGCGGGCGCAGCAGCATGCACCAGAGGATAGCGCCGCCGCCCGGTCAGGGCGTCTGGTCGCGCAGCACGTCGCGCGGATCGCCGCGCCGCCGCACCAGGCGCGGCGGACCGTCGCCGACCAGCACCTCGGCCGGCGTCGGGTGGCCGAGGAAACCGTGCGGGCTGAACGACAGGCCGTAGGCGCCGGCCCGCAGCACCGCGACGAGGTCGCCCGGGGCCAGCGGCGGCAGCGCGAGGCGTTCGGCGAACTGGTCGGCCGGCGTGCACAGGGGGCCGCCGAGCGTGACCGGTTCGAGCGCCGTGGCCTGCAGTCCGGCCGCGTGCACGAGCAGCGGCGCGCGCTTGAGCACCGTGCCCATGCCCGCGGCCGCGGCGGCGTGGTGCAGGCCGCCGTCGAGCACGGCGTGCCGTTCGCCGCCGCTGCGCTTGGTGCCGACGACGCGCGCCAGGTAGACCCCCGCGGGGGCGGCGAGGTAGCGCCCCAGCTCGACGAACCACCGGCGCCCAGGCCGGTCGTGGGCCGCGACCAGCGCCTGGATGCCCTGCCCCGCCGCCGCGAGGTCGAAGGTCGGATCGCCGGCGTAGAGGCCGATGCCGAAGCCGCCGCCGAGATCCAGTTCGTCGAGCGGCACGCCGGTGTCGCGCTCCCAGCGCAGCGCGTGCTCGACCAGCGAGGTGGCGTGCCGCACGAACGCGCTGGCGTCGAAACACTGCGTGCCGGCGTAGACGTGCAGGCCGGCGAGGTGCACGTCGGCGTGGTCGGCGAACCGCCGCAGCAGGTCGGGCACCTGGTCGGCGTCGACGCCGAACCGGCTGCTGCGCCCGCCCATGCGCAGCCGCGAGCCGGCGAGTTCGTCCGGCAGGTTGGTGCGGATCGCGACCGCGGTCCGGCGGCCGCCGGCGCGGGCGGCGGCGGCGATCGCGTCGATCTCGGCCTCGCTCTCGGCGTGGAAGCAGCCGAGGCCGAGCGCCGTGGCGGCGTGGATCTCGGCCTCGGTCTTGCCGGGGCCGGCGAAGCGCAGGTCGCCGGCGGCGTGGCCGGCGGCGAGCGCGAGGTGCAGCTCGCCCAGGGAGGCCACCTCGGCGCCGGCCCCGGCGAGCCGCAGGCAGCGGGTCACCGCCAGCGAAGGGTTCGCCTTCACCGACCAGAGCAGCTCGACCCGCGGCCCGAGCGCCGCCCGCACGGCGGCGACGCGCTGCCGCAGCACGCCGGCGTCGAACACGTACAGCGGCGTGCCGAACCGGGCTGCGAGTTCGCTCGCTGGCACGCCGCCGAGGGCGAGCTCGGCGCCAGCGCGGCAACCGAGTTCCTGCAGGGCGGGGCCGAGGTCGGGGTCGTCGGTTGCCGGTGGGGGCACGCGCCCATGCTACGGGGTGTCTGCTCGGGAAGGACCGCCCCGGCAACCGTCGTTGCCGGCCGCGGCCCGGCGTTCCCCG
The DNA here is from genome assembly GCA_019636245.1 of Planctomycetota bacterium. Lineage (GTDB taxonomy): Bacteria > Planctomycetota > UBA1135 > UBA1135 > UBA2386 > JAEUHS01. The sequence goes on from JAHBXX010000001.1 coordinate 15,853, forward strand.
CGGTCCCAAGGGCGGCAGTGCTTCCCGCGCCGGCCGCGACCGGCGAAGATGCCTGCCCGGGATCCACCCATGACCGCCATCGTCACCCTGCCGCCGAGGGTCCATCGGCCGCGCTTCACCTGGCTCCTGCCGGCGTGGTTCGTGGTGGCCTGCGCGCTCGGCGTGCGGTGGCCGGGCCACGGCGGCCAGCTGTTCTGCATCGGCGCGCTGGCGGGGGTCTGGGCCTGCTACGTGTTCGACAGCGCCGGCGAGACGACTGCGTGGCTGTGGCCGGCGCTGCTCGGCGGCACGCCGATCCTGCTGCTGCTCGGCCGCCTGCTCGACCGCCTGGAAGCCGACCTCGTGCTGTGGGTCGTAGCCTCGCTGGCCATCGCCGGCGCCGCCGGCTACGCCCTGCTGCAGGGCTTCGGCGAACTGGACCAGGCGGTCGAGCACCACGGTTCGCTGCTGGCCTTCGGCATCTGCGCCCTGCAGCTCGGCAGCTACGGCGCCACGATCGCGCTGCTCGCGCTCGGCGCCAGCCGCACGGCGCGGTGAGCCCTGCCCGATGACCGTCACCACCGCAGAATGGGAGCGACTGGCCGCCGCCGCCTGGGCGGTGCGCTCGCACGCCTACGCCCCGGCGTCGGGCTTCCAGGTCGGCGCCGCGGTGCTCGCCGCCGACGGCCGGGCGTTCGTCGGCTGCAACGTCGAGAACGCCAGCTACGGCCTGACCATCTGCGCCGAGCGGGCCGCGGTGTGCGCGGCGGTGGCGGCGGGGGCCCGCGACCTCCGGGCCGTGGCGATCGCCACGGCGCTCGCCGTGCCGGCCACGCCCTGCGGCGCCTGCCGCCAGGTGCTGGCCGAGTTCGGCCCGGATCTCGAGGTCCTGCTGCTCGGCGACCACGGCGCGCGGCAGCTCACCACGCTGGCCGTGCTGCTGCCGGCGCCGTTCACGTTCGCCCGGCTGCGCGGCGCTCAGACCGCGGCCGGCACCGACGTCGGTTCGTAGACGCGCAGCGGCGGCGCCAGGCCGGCCGCCAGCGCGGCGGCGCGGCGCCCGTCCGCCGACGGCACGCGGCGGAACCACGGCGTCAGGCGGCGGTCCCACCACGACGGCGGCCGCAGCGTCACCTGGCCGGGTTCGTGGAACGCGGCGGTCGGGATCTGCACGACCAGGCGCTCGGCGCCCAGGCGCGCGAGTTCCGCGACCAGGTCGCCGAGCAGGTGCTCGGGCACGCGCGCCAGCACGTCGCACGCCAGCAGGGTGTCGAAGCCGTCCGCGGGCCCGAACGGGATCTCGGCCAACGGCCCGTCGCGGGCGAGGCCGAGGTCGGGATCCGGGCGCGCGCCGGGATCCGGACAGAGGTCGTAGCCGTAGGCCTCGACGCCGTGCTGGCGCAGGTGGCGTACGAGCTGTCCGTGCGGGCTGCCGAGGTCGAGCACGAGCCGTGGCGCGCCATCGCGCCAGAGCGCCGCGGCGAGTTGTGGCCAGGGCGGGCTGGCGGGCGCTGGCGACACGGCGGCCGGGACGGGCGTGCCCGGGACGGCGGAGCCACGGCGCACGTCGCGGTCGGTCAGGTGCCGGAAGGCGCCGGCGTGGAACGGGCGCAGCCAGCGCGCCAGCTCGGCGAGGCGCGCGGTGGCAGCGGGCGCGCGGCCATCGCCCTCGTCGAGCCACAGGCGCGGCGCCGCTTCGCGCCAGTCGCAGGCGACGGTGCCGGCGAGGCCGAGCAGCGTGTCGACGAACTCGAAGCCGCAGACATCGCCGGCCCAGACGCCGCCGCGCAGGCGCAGTTCGCCCGCCTGGCCGGTGGCGTCATCGCGCAGCGGGTAGTGGACCTCGAGCATCGGCGGCGAGGTTCCATCGGCGTTCGCGGGCGGCGCCTGGAGCCGGTGGGGCGCCCGGTCGCGATCCGGGGCGCGCGCGGGCGAGCCGCTTCGCATGCCGAAGCCGGCAGGCGCCGATACGCTGCCCGCCACCATGCCCGCTCCGCCGATCCCGCTGCTGGACCTGCTGGCCTGCCCGGACTGCCGGGCGCCGTTGCAGCGCGATGCGGCATCGCTGCGGTGCACGGGCTGCGGCAGCGGCCACCCGGTGCGCGAGGGCATCCCGTTCCTGCTGCCGCAGGCGCAGCGCGGTCTGCAGATCGAGCACGAACGCGAACTCGAGGTGCGATCGCACTATCCCAAGGGCGTGGCCCGGCTGCTCGACGCGCTGGCGCGCGACCAAGTCGTGCTCGATCTGGGCTCCGGCGAGCGCGAGACCGACGATCCGCGCGTGCTGTGCACCGACCTGCGCTTCACGCCCCGGGTCGACCTGGTCAGCGACGCGCACGTGCTGCCGCTGCGGGACGCGTGCGTCGACCTGGTGCTCGCGGGGGCGGTGTTCGAGCACCTGCGGGATCCGTTCGCCGCGGCCGGCGAGATCCACCGGGTGCTGAAGCCCGGCGGCCAGGTGATCGCCGACTGCTCGTTCGTGTTCCCGTTCCACGGCTTCCCGGCCAGCTACTTCCACGCCTCGGGCGAGGGCCTGCAGCGGATCTTCGCCGGCTTCCGCAAGGTCGCGGTCGAGGTGCCGCCGTGGCTGATGCCGTCGTACGGACTCGAGGTGCTGCTCGGCGAGTGGTTGCGCTTCTGCAAGCCGCGCACCGAGCACGACCGGCGGTTCCTCGCCGCCATCCGCGCGCTCGGCGGCTTCGACGCCCGGGCGCTGGACGCGTGCTTCGACCAGGAGCACGCGCTGCGCATCGCCGCCGGCACCTGCTTCCTCGGCCTGAAGCAGCCCCGCGGCGACGAGACGGTGCTGCCGCCGCCGGCGCTGGAGCTGTGGCATGGCGACGCGGCGTTGCGGCAGCGCTACCCGGACCCGGCCGTGCTGCTGCCGACGCTGCGCGAGGACGCGCCGGACACGTTCGTGCACTGGGCGGCCGGCGAAGGCCGCGCCCGCTCGGCGGCGCTGGCGGACTGGTATGCGGCCCGCCCGACCGTGCAGAAGCGGCTCGATCCGAGCTGACCGGCGACCGGCGGGCCACGCCCTGTCGACAACGCCGCCGCGGCGGGGCACGATCCGGGGCCTCGCCCATGGCTGCCTCGCTGTCCCCCGTCGAGTTCCGCGTGCCGCCCGTCGACGCCGTGGCGCTCGAGACGCGCGCCGCCGACCTCGCCACCCGGTCGATCAAGAAGCGCGCCAAGGTGCAGGGCCTGTGCCTCGCCGTGTCGATGATGGACCTGACGACGCTCGAGGGCATGGACTCGCCGGGCAAGGTGCGGCAGCTGTGCGGCAAGGCGCGGCGGCCGTTGCCGACCCGGCCCGACGTGCCGCCGTGTGCGGCCGTCTGCGTCTACCCGGACCTGGTGCCGATCGCGGTCGAGGCGCTGCGCGGCAGCCCGGTGCAGGTCGCGTCGGTGGCGACGGGTTTCCCGGCCGGCCGCACCGACCGCCAGACCAAGCTGCGCGAGGTCGAACTCGCGGTCGCCGCCGGCGCCACCGAGATCGACATGGTGATCGACCGCGGCGCGTTCCTGGCCGGCCGCTACGGCCTGGTCTACGACGAGATCTGCGCGGTCAAGGAGGCCTGCGGCGCCGCCCACCTGAAGGTGATCCTCGAGACCGGCGAACTGCGGACCTACGACAACATGCGCCGCGCCTGCCGCATCGCGTTGCTCGCCGGCGCCGACTTCCTGAAGACCAGCACCGGCAAGGTGACGCCGGCGAGCACGCTGCCGACGGTGCTGCTGCTGCTCGAGGCGGTGCGCGACCACTTCCTGGAGACCGGGCGCATGGTCGGCGTCAAGGCGGCCGGCGGCATCCGCACCAGCAAGGACGCGCTGCGCTACCTGGTGCTGGTCGCCGAGACCTGCGGCGACCTGTGGCTGTCGCCGCGGTGGTTCCGCTTCGGCGCCAGCTCGCTGCTCAACGACGTGTTGCTGCAGCTCGAGAAGGAACGCACCGGTCGCTACCAGCGCCCGGCGGACTTCAGCGCGGACTGAGCCCATGGCCAAGCACGTCGACAAGGCGGATCCCGTGGCGGCGCCCGAACTGCGGTTCGGCGGCGTCTGGCAGTACGAGCCGGCGCCCGAAACCACCGACCACTGCGCGATCGCCGCGCGGTACCAGCTCTACATCGGCGGCCAGTGGACGAAGCCGAGGTCGGGCGAGTACCTCGCGACGATCGATCCGGCGACCGAACGGCCGCTCAGCGAGGTGGCGCTGGCCGGGGACCGGGACGTCGACGCCGCCGTCAAGGCGGCGCAGAAGGCGTTCCCGGCCTGGCGGGCCCGCTCCGGCGAGGACCGGGCGCGCTACCTGTTCCGCATCGCGCGCATCCTGCTCGAGCGCGCGCGCGAGTTCGCGGTGCTGGAGACGCTCGACAACGGCAAGCCGATCAAGGAGACGCGCGACGTCGACGTGCCGCTGGCGGCGCAGCACTTCTTCTACCACGCCGGCTGGGCCGACAAGCTCGATCTGCTGTTCCCGGGGCAGCGGCCGCAACCGCTCGGCGTCATCGGGCAGGTGATCCCGTGGAACTTCCCGCTGCTGATGGCGGCGTGGAAGATCGCGCCGGCGCTCGCCGCCGGCAACACGGTGGTGCTGAAGCCGGCCGAGACGTCGCCGCTGACCGCGCTGCGCCTCTGCGAGGTGTTCGAGCAGGCCGGGCTGCCGCCCGGCGTCGCCAACGTGGTCACCGGCGACGGCCGCACCGGCGCGGCGCTGGTGCGGCATCCGGGCCTGGCGAAGGTCGCGTTCACCGGCAGCACCGAGGTCGGCAAGGAGATCCAGCGCGCGGTCGCCGGTCGCGGCGTCGAGCTGACGCTCGAACTCGGCGGCAAGGCGGCGCACCTGGTGTTCGAGGACGCGGCGCTCGACCAGGCGGTCGAGGGCGTCGTGCGCGGCATCTTCTTCAACCAGGGCCACGTCTGCTGCGCCGGCTCGCGCCTCCTGGTGCAGGAGAGCGTGCACGACCTGTTCGTCGACAAGCTGCGGCGGCGCATGGGTCGCATCCGCGTCGGCCCGCCGCTCGACAAGAACACCGACATGGGCGCGATCCACAGCCAGGCCCAGCTGGCGCGCATCCGCGAGCTGGTGGCGGCCGGGGTCGACGAGGGCGCGCGGCTGCACCAGACGGCGTGCGACCTGCCGGCGAAGGGCTTCTGGTTCCCGCCGTCGATGTTCACCGGTGTGTCGATGAGCCACCGCATCGCGCGCGAGGAGATCTTCGGCCCGGTGCTGTCGGTCCTGACCTTCCGCACGCCGGAGGAGGCGGTCGAGAAGGCGAACAACACCAGCTACGGCCTGTCGGCGGGCATCTGGACCGACAAGGGCGCGCGCGTCCTGTGGCTCGCCGCGCGCATGCAGGCCGGCGTGGTCTGGAACAACACCTTCAACCGCTTCGACGCCGCCAGTCCGTTCGGCGGCTACAAGGAGTCGGGCTTCGGCCGCGAGGGCGGGCGCCAGGGTCTGCGCGCCTACGTGCGCCTGGCGGGCGGGCTGTCGCCGGGCTGAGTGCCCGGCCGCGCAGGGCGTTCGAGAGGATTCTCTCGCGCGGCGGGGAGCGGCCCCCGTACGCACGCGGAGCCGCCCGGCTCGCGCCGGCGGCTCCGGGACGTGCAGCCGTGGCCAGCTTCAGCCCTTGGGCTTCGGCGCCGGCTTGCCAGGCTGACCGGCGGGCGGTGCGCTCGGCTTCGGGGCGTTGGGAGTCGCGGGCTTCGGGGCCGGCGAGGCGCCGGGCTTGGGGGGGTTGGGCTGACCGGGTTTGGGCGTGTTCATGTTGGTTTTGGGATGCCGCGGCGGATGCCGCGTGCGGGAGCCCTGGGGCAAGCCCGGTGCCAGGCCCGGCGCCTGCCGCCGCCATGGTGTTGCAAAGGACGGTCTGGAAACAGGTTGGGGTGAAATGGTCGAAGCGGGCGCGCGCCGGCCGGGAGGCCGTTTCCGGCAGCTTGCTTCCGATCCGGATCGGCACGAGCATGCCGACGCCGCCATGTTGCTGCGAACGCTGGCCTCGTTGCCTGCCGCGTTGGCCCGCCGCGTCGAACGTCTGCTCGCCGCCGCGCCCGTTCGTTTCGTCCGGGCTCCCGGCGCCCTGGCCGCGGCGATCGAGCGCGGCCATCTCGACCTGCTGCTGCTGCACGCGAGCCGCCTCGGGCCCGCCGTCGAGCGCGCGCTGCAGCGCCAGGCGGCGGCCGGCCAGGTGCCCGACCGCATCGTGTTCGTCGACGAACCGGAGGCGCGGCTGCGCGCGCAGCTGCTCGGCAGCGGCGTGCTCGGGGTGCTCGACGGCACGCTCGACGACCAGGCCCTCGCCGAGGCGCTGCAGGCGATGGTGCAGCGTTCGCGCGCGGCGGCCGTGCAACGGCTGCGCGCGCTGCGCGGCGAACCGCCGGCGTCGCTCGCCGACTTCGTCAGCAAGAGCGACGAGATGGCGCGGCTGCTCGCCGTCGCGCGGCGCATGGTCGACAGCGACGCCACGCTGCTGCTGATGGGGGAGACCGGCGTCGGCAAGGAACGGCTGGCGCGCGCGATCCACGACGAGGGGCCGCGTCGCGACGGGCCGTTCGTGGCGATCAACTGCGGGGCCCTGCCCGAAGCCCTGCTCGAGAGCGAGCTGTTCGGCCACGAGGAAGGCGCCTTCACCGGCGCCGTGCGCGCGCACCGGGGCCTGTTCGAGCTGGCGCACGGCGGCACGCTGTTCCTCGACGAGGTCGGCGAGATGCCGCTGTTGCTGCAGGTGAAGCTGCTGCGCGTGCTGCAGGACCGCCGCATCCGGCCGGTCGGCGGCGAACGCGACATCGCCGTCGACGTGCGCGTGGTCGCGGCGACCAACCGCGATCTGCAGGCGGAGATGCAGGCGGCCCGGTTCCGCGCCGACCTCTACTACCGGCTCGCGGTCGTGGCGCTGTCGATCCCGCCGCTGCGCGAGCGGCGCGCCGACATCCCGGTGCTGGTGCAGAACCACCTGGAGTCGTGGTGCGTGCGGCTCAACCGCCGGCCGATCGCGGTGTCGGCCGAGGCGATGGCGGCGCTGTGCGCGCACGACTGGCCGGGCAACGTGCGCGAGCTCGCCAACGTGCTCGAGCGCGCGGCGCTGCTCGGCGACGGCCAGCAGATCGCCGTGGGCGACCTTTCCGGCATCGTCGCGCCTTTGGCGGCGCGGCGCGGGCGCGCGACCGACGAGGACCTGTTGGCGCTGCCGTTCGCCGCCGCCGAGCAGAGGCACCAGGAGGCGTTCGAGCGCGCCTACTTCACCGCGCTGCTGCGCGAGTGCCGCGGCCGCGTCGCCGCCGCCGCGCGGCAGGCCGGCCTCAGCGTGCGCACGCTCTACGCCAAGCTGCAGCGGCTGGGACTGCACAAGGAGCAGTTCCGCGGCGGTCCGGTCGCCAGGGCCCTGCCCTGACCGCGCCGCTCGCTTGCTTCGCCGCCGTCGAGCGGGCACAAAGGCGGCCATGCCCCTCCCGGTGCCGAAGACCTACAAGCTGTTCGTCGGTGGCAAGTTCCCGCGCAGCGAGTCCGGCCGCGCGTTCCAGCCGGCGGGCAACCCGCGGCTCAACGTCGCGCGCGGCAGCCGCAAGGACCTGCGCGACGCGGTGACGGCCGCGCGCGCCGGGCTTGTGGCCTGGAGCGGCAGCAGCGCCTACCTGCGCGGCCAGGTGCTCTACCGGCTCGCCGAGATGCTGGAGTCGCGCCGCGCCGCGATGCAGGCCGAGCTGCGGCTCGGCGGCGCCACGGCGGCCGCGGCCCGCAAGGAACTCGACACCGCGATCGCACTGTCGCTCTGGTACGCGGGCCTGTGCGACAAGGTGCAGAGCCTGCTCGGCAGCCAGAACGCGGTGCAGGGGCCGTTCTTCAACTTCTCGACCGTCGAGCCGACCGGCGTGGTCGGCGTGCTCGCGCCCGAGGCGCCGGCGCTGGTCGGCACGCTGGCGCTGGTGCTGCCGCTGCTCGCCGGCGGCAACGCCGTGGTCGCGCTGGTCAGCGAGGCGGCGCCGTTCGCGGGCCTCGCGCTCGGCGAGGTCTGCGCGTCGAGCGACGTGCCGGCCGGCGCCGTCAACCTGCTCGCCGGCCACCGCGCCGAGCTGGCCGGGCAGTTCGCCGCGCACCGCGACATCGACGGCCTGCTGGTCGCCGGCCGTCCCGACGCCGCGCTGACCCAGGCCGCCGCCGACAACTGCAAGCGGGTGCGCTGCTGCGATCTGACGCCGGCCGACTGGACCCGGGCCGAGCGCCTGCGTTCGCTCGCGTTCGTCGAGCCGTTCGTCGAGGTGAAGACGCTGTGGCATCCGGTGTCGCCGTGAACGCCGCTCGCTAGACTGCAGCCAGGGACGCGCGCATGCAGCATCATCCAGCCCGATTGATCGCGCGGAAGCGCGACGGCCACGAGTTGTCGGCCGGGGAGATCCAGGACCTCGTCGGCGGCGTCGTCGACGGCACGCTCGGCGAGGCGCAGCTCGGCGCGTTCCTGATGGCGGTCTGCTGCAACGGCATGTCGCCGCAGGAGACCACGGCGCTGACCCTGGCGATGCGCGACTCCGGCCGCGTGCTGCGCCATGCGCAGGTGGCGAAGCCGAAGATCGACAAGCACTCGACCGGCGGCGTCGGCGACAAGGTGAGCCTGCTGCTGGCGCCGCTGGTGGCGGCGGCGGGCGTCGCGGTGCCGATGGTCAGCGGCCGCGGCCTCGGCCACACCGGCGGCACGATCGACAAGCTGGCGGCGCTGCCGGGCTACCGCACCGACCTGTCGCCGGAGCGGTTCGGCGAGGTGCTCGATCAGTGCGGCTACGCGATGATGGCCCCGAGCGCCGAGCTCGCGCCCGCGGATCGGCGCATGTACGCGACGCGCGACGTCAGCGGCACGGTCGAGAGCATCCCGCTGATCACCAGCTCGATCCTGGCGAAGAAGCTGGCCGAGGGCATCGACGGCCTGGTCATGGACGTGAAGTGCGGCCGCGCGGCGTTCCTGCCGGCGGCCGACGACGCCACGGCGCTGATGGAGAGCCTGTGCGCGGTCGGCAGCGCGGCCGGCATCCGCATGGCGGCGCTGCGGACCGACATGGACCACCCGCTGGGGCTCGCGCTCGGCAACTCGCTGGAGGTGGCCGAGGTGCTGGCGGCGCTCGAGGGCCAGTGTCCGGACGACCTCGCCGAGCTGACGCTGGCGCTCGGCGCCGAGATGCTGCTGCTCGCCGGCGTGGCGTCCGACGCCGACGCGGCACGGGCCGTGCTGCAGCGGCTGTGGCGCGACGGGGTCGCCCGGCAGGTGTTCCGCCACAACCTCGAGCTGCAGGGCGGCGACCTGCGCGTGCTCGAGGACCCCGAAGTGCTCGGCCGGGCGCCGCACGTGCTGGCCGTCGAGGCGCAGGGCACCGGTTTCGTCGCCGACGTCGACCCGCTGGCGCTCGGCGAACTGGTCGTCGACCTCGGCGGCGGCCGGCGCCAGCCCGGCGACGCGATCGATCCGCACGTCGGCATCGTGCTGAAGCACGTGCTCGGCGACGCGGTGCGCACCGGCGACGTGCTGGCGTTCGTGCACGCGCGCACGCGCGGCGCCGCGGAGGCGGCGGTCGGCCGCGTGCTGGCGGCGATGCCGGTCGGCGAGGAGCGCCGCAAGCGCGGCGCCCTGGTCCTGCAGCGCCTGGCCTGAAGCCGAGGTCGCTAGCGGAACCGTTCCGCGCCCGGCGGTGGCGCGTAGGGGTGGTCGGGGGCGAAGTGCCGCCACAGGAGCGCCGAGACGTCGCGCAGCAGCACGAAGCCCGCGTTGTCGTGGTCCCAGCCCCGGTCCTCCTGTTCGGCGGTGATCAGGCAGAACCCGTACGGCCCGTGCGGGGCGTAGACGAGCACCACCTCGCTGCGCGAGCGGTCGACCGCGCCCTGCTTGCTCAGCGCATGCACCCAGGGCGGGATCGCCGACAGCGCCTCGCCGTCCCAGTAGATGCGGGCGAGGCAGCGCTGCATCTCCTCGCTGGCGGCGCGGCCGACCAGCCGGCCTGCGTGCAGGCGCGCCAGCAGCTCGACCATCTCGCGCGGCGTGGTCTGGCCCCAGCCGAACCGCGCGCGCTCGGCCTCGCGACCGGCGGTGCGCGAGTTGACGCGGGTGGCGGCGAAGCCCTCGCCGGCGAGCCAGTCGTTGATCGCCGCGCCGCCGCCGGCGAGTTCCTGGCACCACAGCGACGCGGTGTTGTCGCTGGTCGTGATCATCAGCATCGCCACCTTGGCGAGCGCCACCTCGCTGCCGTCGGCGAAGGCGCCCAGCAGGTCCTCGCCGGGGTAGAGCCGGTCGCGCGTGTAGGTCAGCTTCTGCTGGTAGTCGAGCTCGCCGCGGTCGACGCGTGCCAGCAGCGCGGCCAGGATCGGCACCTTGACCAGGCTGGCGGTCGGGAACACGTCGTCGGCGCGCAGCGCGACCTCCTCGCCGGTCACGAGGTGGCGGACGTAGAGCCCGGCCTCGCCGCGGAACGCGGCCAGGCGGTCGGCGAGCTGCTGCCGCAGCGAAGGCCCAGCCGGCGTCGCCTGGCAGGCGGCGAGCAGCAGCAGCAGCCCGGTGCCGCCGCGGGCGGTCATGTCAGCGGCGCTTGCCGGCCGGCGGCCGCTGGGACGACTTCGATGCCGGCTTCCTGGCCGGGCGCTGGCGCGCCTTCGGCTTCGGCGGCGGCTTGCGCGCGGTGGTCGCCTTCGCCTTGGCCTTCGCCTTGGTCGTGGCTCCTGCCTTGGCGCGCGACGCCTGCTTGGCCTGCTTCGGCGCCTTCCTGGCCGCGGCCTTCCGGCCGGCCGCCGGCTTCTCGGCGGGGCGTTTCGCTGGCTGCTTCACCGCCGCGGCCTTGGCCTTCGCCCTGCCCTTCGCCTTGGCCGGCTTCGCCGCGGCCGCCGGCGCCAGCAGCTTGCGCAGCACGGTCTGCAGGATGCCGCCGTTGCGGTAGTAGTCGACCTCGACCGGCGTGTCGATGCGGCACAGGGCCTGGAACAGGGTCACCTTGCCGGTCTCCGGGTGGGTCGCGGTGACCTGCAGCAGCTGCCGCGGCTGCACCGCGTCGTCGACGGCGACGTCGAACACCTCGACGCCGGTGAGCCCCAGCGACTCGCGCGTCTCGCCGGCCCGGAACTGCAGCGGCAGCACGCCCATGCCGACGAGGTTGCTGCGGTGGATGCGCTCGTAGCTCTCGGCCAGCACGAAGCGCACGCCGAGCAGGAAGGTGCCCTTGGCCGCCCAGTCGCGCGAGCTGCCGGTGCCGTACTCCTTGCCGGCGAGCACGCACAGCGGCACGCCGTCCTGCTGGTAGCGCATCGCCGCGTCGTAGATCGCCATCACCTCGCCGCTCGGCAGGTGCTTGGTCATGCCGCCCTCCTGGTGGACCAGGAAGTTGCGCAGGCGGATGTTCGCGAACGTGCCGCGCGTCATCACCCGGTCGTTGCCGCGGCGGGCGCCGTACTGGTTGAAGTCGGCGGGCTGCACGCCGTGCTCGAGCAGGTAGCGGCCGGCGGGGCTGTCGGCCTTGATGTTGCCGGCCGGCGAGATGTGGTCGGTCGTCACCGAATCGCCGAGCACGCACAGCGCCCGCGCGCCGAGCACCGGCGTCACGTGGCCGACCTCGCGGGTCATGGTGGTGAAGAACGGCGGCTCCTGCACGTAGGTGCTGTCGGGGTCGAAGCGGAACAGGTCGCTCTTCGCCGCCGTGATCTGGCGCCACGCCTTGGGGCCCTGGTCGACGACCGCGTACTGGCGCTGGAACGCCTTCGGCGACAGGTTGGCGGCGATCGCGTCGGCGACCTCCTGCTGGCTCGGCCAGACGTCGCGCAGGAACACCGGCCGGCCTTCCCGGTCGTGGCCGAGCGGCTCGCGGTCGAGGTCGATGTCGACGGTGCCGGCCAGCGCATAGGCCACGACCAGCGGCGGCGAGGCGAGGTAGTTCGCCTTGACGTCGGGGTTGACGCGGCCCTCGAAGTTGCGGTTGCCGCTCAGCACCGCCGCCGCGACCAGGCTCTGCTGCTTGATCGCCGCCTGCACCGGCGCCGGCAGGGGGCCGCTGTTGCCGATGCAGGTCGTGCAGCCGTAGCCGACCACGTGGAAGCCGATCTGCTCGAGGTCCGCCAGCAGGCCGGCCTTCTGCAGGTAGTCGGTGACGACGCGCGAGCCCGGCGCCAGGGACGTCTTGACCCAGGGCTTGCGGCGCAGGCCGCGCGCGGCGGCCTTCCGGGCCAGCAGGCCGGCGCCGAGCATCACCGACGGGTTGCTGGTGTTGGTGCACGAGGTGATCGCCGCGATCACCACGGCGCCGTGGCCGATCGCCGCGCCGCTGCCGTCGTCGACCGCCGCCTTCGCCGCGAGCTGCTCGGCCGGCAGGCCGAAGCCGCGCTCCTTGACCGGCTTCGCCAGCCCGGCGCGGAAGTCGGTCTGCATCGCCCGCAGCGGCACGCGGTCCTGCGGCCGCTTGGGACCGGCGAGGCTCGGTTCGACGGTCGCGAGGTCGAGCGACAGCACAGACGAGAAGCGCGGCACCTCGGCGGTCGGAGTCCAGAACAGGCCCTGGGCGCGGTGGTAGGCCTCGACCAGCGCGACCTGCGCCTTGCTGCGGCCGGTGCGTTCGAGGAAGCGGCAGGTCTCGGCGTCGACCGGGAAGAAGCCCATCGTCGCGCCGTACTCCGGCGCCATGTTGGCGATCGTGGCGCGGTCGGCCAGCGACATGCGGGCTACGCCGTCGCCGAAGAACTCGACGAACTTGCCGACGACGCCGTGCTTGCGCAGCAGCTGCGTGATCGTCAGCACGAGGTCGGTCGCGGTCGCGCCCTCGGGCAGCGTGCCGCGCAGTTCCATGCCGACGACCTCGGGCAGCAGCATGTAGGTCGGCTGGCCGAGCATCACCGCCTCGGCCTCGATGCCGCCGACGCCCCAGCCGAGCACGCCGAGGCCGTTGATCATCGTCGTGTGCGAGTCGGTGCCGACGACGGTGTCGGGGAACGCCAGCGTGTCCTTGCCGTCCTTGCGGGTCAGCACGCCGCTGGCCAGGTACTCGAGGTTGACCTGGTGCACGATGCCCATGCCCGGCGGCACGGCGCGGAAGTTCGTCAGCGAGCGCTGGCCCCACTTCAGGAACTCGTAGCGCTCGCGGTTGCGGTGGAACTCGAGCTTCAGGTTCTCCTGCTCGGCGTCGCGGCTGGCGAACGCGTCGACCTGCACCGAGTGGTCGATGACGAGGTCGCACGGCACCAGCGGGTTGATCTTGCGCGGATCGCCGCCCAGGCGCCGCATCGCCGCCCGCATCGCCGCGAGGTCGACGACGCACGGCACGCCGGTGAAGTCCTGCAGCACGACGCGGCCGGGGAGGAACGGGATCTCGACCTCGCCGGCGGTCGCCGGACCCCAGCCGGCGATGTTCTGCACGTCCTTCTCGGTGACGACGTAGCCGTCGAGGTTGCGCAACGCCTGCTCGAGCAGCACGCGGATCGAGTAGGGCAGTTCGGCCATGCGGCCGAGGCCGGCGCGTTCGAGCGCCGGCAGCGAGAACCAGGTGAACGTCTGCTTGCCGACGGTGAGGCGCGAGCGGGAGGAGAAGGGGTTCCGGGGTGGCATGGGGGCGTGGTGGCGGCGGCCGACCGAGCCGCGCGGGGGCGACCGTTCTATCCGTTCGGCGGACCCCAGGCAAAAGCGCGGCGGCGGCGGCGGGGCTCCAGTCGCGGCGCGGCAGGTGCCGATGGCATGGGCACGATGGACCGCTTCCCCCTGCGCGTGCTGTTCCTGTCGCCGTGGCTCCTGGCCCTGGGCTGCGGCGTCGTGCCCAACGACCGCGCCGACCTCGCCAGCAACGAACTGCTCTACGTCGACGTGCCGTTCGCGACCAAGGCGCCGGGCGACCGCGAGGTGTTCGTCGCGCCGGTCGCCGACGCGCGCGACCTGGCCGCGCTGCCGACCAAGGAGAAGGGCTTCCCGATCGTCTACGGCGGCGACGAGTTCTGGGAGCGGCCGGTGCGCGAGATGCTGGCCGACGTGCTGCGGCGGCAGCTCGAGCAGAGCCAGTTGTTCGGGCAGGTCGTCGACCGGCCGTCGCCGTCGAGCCTGGTGCTGAAGCCGGTGCTGGTCACCTTCACCACCGGGGCGACCGAGGCGATGTCGGGGCGGCGCACGTTCGCCGAGGTCGGCCTGCGGCTCACCGTGCTCGGCCCGGCCGACGCCGGCGGCAGGCGGGTGACGCTGCTCGAACAGACCTACGGCAGCCGGCAGCTGTCGGAGGTGGAGCTGAACCCGGTGAGCCCCTACCGGCTCGTCGGCCGGGCCCTGCAGCAGAGCATGGGCAAGCTGCTGGCGGGGCTGGACGGCAGCAACGTCGGCCGCAGCGACGTGCCGCTCGAGGCCGCGGTCGAGGCGGCGGCGCCGCGCTGAGGCGGGCCGCGGCTGCCTCGCTCAGTCGGCGAACACGCCGTCGAGCGTCGCCGCCTCGAGCACGCGGTCCGTCCAGCGGTCGAGTTCGGCGGGGCTGCCCTGGCGCACGCGGGCGGCGACGGCCGGCGGCAGCGGGCCGAAGCGGCGGCCGAGCAGGCGCAGGATGGTCTCGATGCGGCCTTCGGCCTTGCCTTCGGCCTTGCCCCTGGCGATCCCCTCGGTCTTGCCCTTGGCGAGGCCTTCGGCCTTGCCGTCGGCGAGTCCCTTCAGGTAGGTGCGTTCCAGCGTGCTCATGATGGTGTCCTCCGGCCGGCGCAGGATGCGGGCGAACGCCTCGCTGAGGTCGGCGGCGGGAACCTCGGTGACGGCGAGAGCATACCAACCGACGGCATCGACGACGTCGGGGCCGCCCTCGGCGTCCGCATCGACGGCGCGCAGCAGGTCGGCCCAGCGGTCGAACGCGGCCAGCACCTCGTCGGGCGCGAAGCCGCGCAGGCTCCGCAGGCACAGCAGGGCCAGCTCGGCGGTGGGCACGAGGCCGGGGCGGTGCAGCGCCGCTTCGTCCTGCGCGGCGAGGTCGTCGGCGACGAACGCGAGCTGCGGCTGCAGCGCGGCGAACGCCGCGGCCTGGGCCGGCGGCAGCTCGGCGAGGTGGGGATGCGAGGCCGGACCGGGCAGCGGCGTGGCGCCGTGGTGGAGCACGGCGGCGAGCACGAGCGGTTCGGGGCCGCGCTGGCGGCGGCGGGCGGCGCGGCGCAGGTGCACGGCGTAGCGCAGCAGCTGGGACGGCAGGTCGGCGTCGGGTTGGGCCTTGTGCTCGAGCAGCAGCAGGACCGGGGCCCGGTTGTGGCGCAGGGCGGCGGTGAAGACGAGGTCGGCGTGGTGGCGGAGCAGGCGCACGCCGAGGGCGGTGCCGGCCGCGGGGCTCAGCGTGGTGGCGTCGAGGGCGCCAAGGACGGCCGCGGGCAGAAGGGTGCCGAGCCAGCTCGCCGCCGGCGCGGCGCGCTGGAAGATGGCGCGGAAGAAGGTGTCGTGCGGTGCCTCGATGCCCACGTCGGCAGTGGGGGACGGGGCGCTGTTTCCGGCGGGATTTCCGCTGCCGTCGCCCTTCCGCCCCGCGCCCGGTCAGCCGGCCAGCGCCGCCAGCAGCGCCGCCAGCGGCCGCCCGGTCGGCCGGCCGTGCTGCCAGTCGCCGTCCTCGCAGCCGCTGCCGCCGATGTCGATGTGCGTGAACGGCAGCGGCACGGCGCTGTCGACGCCGTGCTTGTCCAGGCCGCTGGCGAGGCACAGGAACGCCATCGGGAACTGGTGGCCGCGCGCCGTCGCCGAACTCGGCGCGTTGTTGCACGACAGCACGTCGTCGGCCTTCGACCGCGGCCGCACGAAGTCGAAGTCCTCGCGGCGCAGGCGCGAGACCTCGAACGGATCGCCGAGCCGGTCGCCGGTGGCCATCAGCGCCATCGCCGTGCCGAGCGCCCGCGCCGGCCCGTTGTCGAGCGCGATGTTGTAGGGGCCGACGGCGCGGTCGGCGTGGCCGGTCAGGGTCGCCACCGAGAACAGCTGCGCCGCGTCCGCCTTCACCGCGTCGAGCCGCAGGTGCGACAGCAGGTCGGCCAGCACCAGCCGGCCCTCGGCGTCGGTGTTGCCGATGCGCACGCGGCAGCCGGCGTGGCTGGTGACGATCTCGTCGCTGACGAACGCGTCGCTGCCGATGCTGTTGCGCACCACGCCGAGTTCGGCGACCAGCCGTACGCCGCGCAGCCGCAGCTTCGCCGCCGCCAGGAACAGCCCCGCGACCGCGGCCGCGCCGCCCTTGTCGCGGCTCATGCCGGCCATGTGGCCGCCCGCCTTCAGGTCGGCGCCGCCGGTGTCGTAGGTGAGCCCCTTGCCGGCGAACAGCAGCGTGCGCTCGACCTTGCCCTTGGGCGTGTAGTCGAGCCGCACGACGCACGGCCGGTGCCGCGGCACGCCGAGCGACGCGCGCGCCACCGCCATCAGCAGCGGGTAGTCCTTGGCCAGCTTCGCCGTGTTCTTCTGCACGGTGACTTCGACCGGCAGCCCCTTCATCGCCTGCTGCACGTAGGCGGCGAAGCGCGGCGGCGCCATGCGCTCGGGCTCGGTGCCGGCGAGGTCGCGCGCCAGCCGCAGGCCGGCCTCGGCCGCCTCGACCCAGGCCGCGTCGGCGGCGGTGAACGGGCCGCCGAGCACGCCGATGCCCAGGCGCCGGACCGGTTCGGTCGCCACCTCGCCGAGCGCCTCGCGTGCCTCCAGCGGTTCCCACAGGGCGCCGGCGGCGCCGAGCGCCGCCACCCGCGCCGCCGCGGCGTAGACCTCGCCGCTGGGCGGCGCCTCGACCAGCAGCAGGATCCGGGTGGCGCCGGCGTCGCGCGCGCGGCGCACGCCCTTGGCCGCGGCCTCGGCATAGCGGCGTACGTCGTCGTGGTCGCGGAACAACGAGCCGGTCGGCGCGACGACCAGCCGCCCGCCGGCGACGCCCTCGGCCGGCAGCAGGCTGAGGGTGCGGGCGAACGCGGCGTCGGCGGCGGCCGCGGCCTGCAGGTGCGGCCGCAGCGCCGGCACGGCGACGGTGGCGGGCGCGTGGCCGACGAGCACGACGGCGTCGAAGCGGCTGCCGGCGGCCGCGGCCGCGTCGGGGGAGGGGACGGCGACGATCGTGGTCATCGCCGCATCGTGCGGCCGCCGGCGACCGGCCGCAATGCGCCGATTTCCCGTCGTCGCCGCTTCGTCGCCCGCGCCCCGGCTCCGTAGCATGCGCCGCCCAAGCCACGAGGTCTCCTGCCATGCGCCCGATGCCGCCGTCGCCGTTCCTGCTGGCCCTGCTGGTCCCGCTCGCGCCCGCCGCAGCGCAGGGCGTCGAGCGGCTGGCCTACGCCGACGTGCGGCGGCCGATCGTCTGGCAGGGCAAGCTGCCCACGGTGCGGTGGGCCGCCGACGGCGTGCACGTCGAGATCGAGGACGGCAAGGACCTGATCTGGCTGGAGCCGGCCAGCGGCGCGCGCAGGCCGAAGCCGGCCGGGGAGGCCGCGGCCGCGGCCGGGCCGCCGCGGCAGCGCGTGCTGCTGCACGAGGGCGACCTGTGGCTCGACGAGGGCGAGGCCCGCGGGCGGGGCGCCTCGGCGGCGAAGAGCGAACGCGCCGTGCGGCTCACCGACGACGCCGCCGCCGGCGAGAAGGCGGAGTGCCACCTGGCGCCCGGCGGCGCGTTCGCGTCGTTCGTGCGCCGCAACGACCTGTTCGTCGTCGACGCCGCCTCGCGCGCGCAGTGGCGGGTCACCGACGACGGCGCGCCCGACCGCTTCCACGGCCGGCTCGACTGGGTCTATCAGGAGGAGCTCTACGGCCGCGGCGACTTCCAGGCGCACTGGTGGAGTCCGGGCGGCGAGGCACTCGCGTTCCTGTCGCTCGACGCCGCGGCGGTGAAGCCGTTCACGCTGGTCGACCACGTGCCGAAGGGCTTCCTCGACCAGGAGCGCGCCGTCACGACCGAGGTGTCGAACTACCCCAAGGCCGGCGACCCGAACCCGACCGCGAGCCTGTCGGTGGCGCACCTCGGCACGCGCACGGTGGTGCGCGTCGACCTGTCGGGGTTCCCCGCCGACGCGCTGGTGGTGCGCGTCGACTGGACGCCGGACGGCAAGGAACTGCTGGCGACGATCCAGGACCGCATCCAGACCTGGGCGGAGCTGTGCGCCGTCGATCCGGCGACCGGCACGCCCAAGCGCTGGCTGCGCGAGGAGTCGGCGACCTGGGTCAACCGGCCGGAGTCGCCGCGCTGGCTCGCCGACGGCTCCTTCCTGTGGCTGTCGGAGCGCACCGGCCGGCGGCACGTCTACCGCTACCGCCGCGGCGGCGAGCTGGTCGGCGCCGTGACCGCCGGCGACTGGCAGGTGCGCAAGATCGAACGCGTCGACGAGGCGAAGGGCGTGCTGTGGTTCGAGGGCACCAAGGACGGCGCCACCGGCCGGCACCTCTACCGCATCGGCCTCGACGGCGAGGGGCTGGTCGGGGTGACGCCCGGCGAGGGCACGCACGCCTACGAACTCGACGCCGCCGGCACCTACCTGATCGACCGCTGGTCGGCGATGGACAGGCCGCCGACGGTGCGGCTGCTCGACGCCGCGACCGGCGCCGTGGTGGCCGAGCTCGGCGCCGCCGGCCGCGGCGAGGCGGCGGCGAAGTACGCGTTCGCCGAGCGGCAGCGGCTGTCGATCCCGGCGCGCGACGGCTACCTGCTCGACGCCTGCGTGCAGCTGCCGGTGGATCGGCAGCCCGGCCGGCGCCTGCCGGTGTTCCTGCCGACCTACTCAGGTCCCGACGCGCCGAGCGTGCGCGACGCCTGGTCGCACTCGACCTACCACCAGTTCCTGTGCCAGCAGGGCTTCGTCGTGCTGCAGGTGAACGTGCGCTCGGCCAGCGGCCGCGGCCAGGCCTTCACCGGCACCTGCTACCGGCAGCTCGGCGTGCAGGAGCTGCGCGACCTCGAGGACGCGGTCGACCACGTGGTGGCGCACTTCGACGGCGACCCGGAGCGGGTCGCGATCTCGGGCTGGAGCTACGGCGGCTTCATGGCCGCGTATGCGCTGACGCACAGCAAGAAGTTCGCGCTCGGCCTCGCCGGCGCCGGCGTCTACGACTGGCGGCTCTACGACACGATCTACACCGAGCGCTACATGCGCACGCCGCAGGAGAACCAGGCCGGCTACGACGCGAGTTCGGTGATCAAGGCGGCGAAGGACCTGCACGGCCACCTGGTGATCCTGCACGGCACGCTCGACGACAACGTGCACGTGCAGAACGCGATGCAGCTGGTCTGGGCGCTGCAGACCGCCGGCCGGCAGGACTTCGAGCTGATGCTCTATCCGCGTTCGCGGCACGGCCTGCACCCGGAGGTGCGCGCGCACGGCGACGAGTTCCAGTGGCGGCGGCTGCAGCGGCTGCTGGAGCCCCGGCGCGGCGGGTGATGGCGGGGGCGTTCCACGCGCCGGCCGGGTTCGGCTTCGTGGCGGCGCTCGAGGCGGCGTTCGCGGCGGTGCGGGCGGAGGCGCTGGCGCTGCGGGACGACGAGTGGGTCGAGGCGCCGGACTCGCTGACCAGCGTCGACGGGGTCTACGACGAGCGCGGCTGGCGGTGGTATCCGCTGGTGGGCACGCCGGGCGCGGGCGAGGCGCGGCGGGCGCGTTGCCAGGCGACGGTGGCGGCGTGCGCGGCGGTGCCGGGGCTCGTGAACGCCGGGTTCTCGCGGTTCCTGCCGGGCACGCATCTGTACCCGCATCGTGGGGAGCTGGCGGGCGTGCTGCGCTGCCATCTGGGGCTGGTGGTGCCCGAGGGGGAGGTGGGGATCCGGTTCGGCGGCGAGGTGCGGCGGTGGCAGGAAGGGCGGTGTCTGGTGTTCGACGATGGCTTCGAGCACGAGGCGTGGAACCACGCGGCTTCGCCGCGGGATGTGCTGCTGGTGACGTTCCGGCCCTGGGTGGCGGCGGCTACCGTCCCGTGATCCACCAGCCGGCCCAGTCGCGGAACGGCGCCCCGCGTTCGCGGGCGGCGCGCCGCTCCTCGCCATCCTTCCAGGCGCGCGTGGAGAGGGCGTTCGTCGCGCGAAGTGCGTGACGGTACGACCGCGAGAAACCGCCGCGGCAACCGCGCGCTTGCATTCCGGCGTCCGCACCCGCATCGTACGCCGCACAAGGAGGGCGGATGGCCAGTGATCTTCGCGCGGTGGTTCTGGCGGTTCTTGCGAGTGCGACCTGTGCTCGTGCACAGACGTGGGATCTGCGACCGACGCCGACGGCGCCGGCGGGACGTGTGCTCCACGCGATGGCCTACGACCTGGCCGCGGCTCGCACGGTCCTGTTCGGTGGCATGCGTTGGGGCCTGACGCCGGACGGCGAGACCTGGCTGTGGGACGGCACGACATGGGCGCAGTCGTTCACGACCACGGCACCGTCCGCGCGCTGGGGCCACGCGATGGTGTTCGATGCGGTGCGCGCCGAAATCGTGCTGTTCGGCGGCTCCTTCGCATGGGGCCAAGATCTCGACGACACGTGGACGTGGAATGGCTCGACGTGGCAGCAGCGCTCCCCTGCTCATCGCCCGTCCGCGCGCGCGGGCGCGGCGATGGCGTTCGATCACGATCTCGGGCGCGTCGTACTGTTCGGCGGAGCCGCTGGCGGAGCGGTCTTCGCGGACACGTGGTGGTGGGATGGGACGGATTGGCAGAACGTCTTCACTGCGGCGGCGCCGTCGGCGCGCTTCGCCCACGCGATGTGCAGCGATCCGGTGCGAGGGCGTGTCGTGCTGTTCGGTGGTCGCGACGGCTCCCAGCAGGATCGCAACGACGTGCACGAGTGGGATGGCGCACAGTGGCATGCGATCGTCCCCGCCGTCTCTCCGAGTCCGCGTCTGCATCCGACGATGGTGTTCGACACCGTGCAACGGCAATGCGTGCTCCACGCCGGTCACGAGGGACAGCCGCTCCACGACACCTGGACGTGGAACGGGGTCGCATGGGCCCCGGTCGCGGCCGCGAACGTGCCACCGCCACGGTACGAGGCGGCGATGGTCTTCGACCCGCATCGCGGCCGCACCGTCCTGTTCGGCGGCGGCGACGGATCCAGCCTGCTCGGCGACCTTTGGGAGCTCGAGTCGCCGTCGACCGCGCCGCTGGCCTCGGCGGCTGCGTTCGGCGTCGGCTGTGGCGTCCCGCCGTTGACCATCGCGCCTGCACCCGGCTCGCGCCCGGTGCTCGGCGGCCTGCAGCAGACGCTGATCGGCAACCTGGCGGCGGCCCCCGCCTTCCTGGCGATCGGTCTCTCGAGTTCGCACGTCGGCGGGACCGCGCTGCCGCTGCCGTTGTCGGCCCTGGGGATGAGCGGTTGTCGCCTCTACCACGACCTCGTGCTGGGCACCCACGGGTGCACGCCGATGGGAGCCACGATGGCGACGCACTCGCTGTTCCTGCCGCCCGTGCCTCAGTTCGTCGGCGTGCATGTCTACCTGCAGGCGTGCTGCCTGGCGCCGAATGCCAATCCGACGGGCCTGATCACCAGCAACGCGATAGACTTGGCTCTCGGCGACGTCTGAACCGCGGCTGCGACGATCGGGGAGCCGCCGTCACACCGCCGACGGCACGTCCGCCACGCGCCGCGCCGTCCAGGTCCCCTCGCCGCCGATGCACCCGCCATCCCCGCCGCCCCCGGCCACCCGGATCACCCAGCTGCCGGCCAGCGTCCCGTCGACCGCCAGCTCGCCGGCGTAGTGGATCCGGTGCGGCGGCAGATCCGGCACCTCGACGCCCTGCGTGCGGCGCTGCCAGGCGCCGATCTCCTCCATGGTGCCGTCCGCCTCGCTGACGTAGCCGACCGGCATCGTCTTCACGAACGCGACCGCGGCGCCGCGCCGTCGGCCGACGATGCGGCCGCGCTCCGGCTGGCCGCCGCGCGCTGCATCGTCGCGGACGCAGCCGGTCACGCCGTGGTCCGCCGATTCGGTCAGGCTCATCACGAACGGCACGCTCTGGCCGGCGAGGCGTCGCGCTGCCCGGCGACGATGGCGGCGTGCGCGGCGGTGCCGGGGCTCGTGAACGCCGGCTCCCCGCGGTTCCTGCCGGGCACGCGTCTGTACCTGCATCGGGGGGAGCTGGATGCGTGCTGCGCTGCCATCTGGGGCTGGTGGTGCCCGAGGGGACGTGGGGATCCGGTTGGCCCCAGAAAGCCCCGCCCCCAGCCCGCCGTCACCGCACCGGCCCCACGAGATCGCCGACCTCCTCGTCCCGATCCGCCGTCAGCACCACCGCCCCGACCTCCACCGCACCCGACAACGCTCCCGCGACCAACCGATAGCCGCCCGCCGGCAGCGGACCGAGCCGGAACGAACCGTCCGCCGCCGTGTTCACCTCGAGCCGCCCGACCAGACCCGATGCGTCGGCGCGCACCGCCGTGACCACATGCCCGCCCTGCGGCGCGCGCTGCGCGTCGACCAGACGACCTCGGATCGACCGCCGAGGCAACTGCCCCGGCCGCACCTCGAGCACCACCTCCTCCTGGTTTGGTGGCACCGCGCGAACGGCGGCCACCTGCACCAGGCTCCGGCCTCCAGGCAGCGTGCACAGGATCACGTCGACGTCGCCATCGCACGCCTTCCTCACGCTTGCGGTGCCGTCGTGCCGCAGTGGCACCATCGACGGCGGCACGCCGTCTTGCAGGGGGTTGGGGTAGACCAGCACCTGCAGCGCGAGGCCGTGCAGTGGCTCCGCGCACTCCACCCGGAGCCGCAGGCCGGTTGCCGCGGCGAGGTCGACGTGCCATTCGGTCGTCGTTCCCGCCGCGAACTCGAGGGAGCCCTGCCGCAGCAGGTTCGTGCCCTGCAGCACCCGCGCCACGTGCGACCCGGGCACGACGCCGTCGATGCGGAACGTGCCGTCCTCACCCGTCGTCGCCAGCCGCTGGCCGAACAGGTTCAACAGATAGCCGATTGGCGCCTCGTCGCGCGGCCAGAGCGAGACCTGCGCCCCGGCGAGCGGCGCGGCGCCGCGCATGGCGCGGCCCGTCAGCACACCGCCCGGGCCGAGCGTCAGCGTCGCGGACGCGGTGCCGCGCGAGGCGTCGACTTCGACCCAGGCGGGGGCGAACGGCAGCCGCTGCGCGAAGACCAGCAGCGGTTCCGCCGCGACCTCGTCGCTGGCGAAGGCGCCGTCGGTGCCGGTGCGCACCCAGTGCGCGCGCACCTGCGGCCGGCCGGGATGCGGCAGAGCTGGTCGGCAGGCTCGCGACGGCAGGATCGCGACCACGGCAT
Organism: Planctomycetota bacterium; assembly: GCA_019636245.1. Classification (GTDB taxonomy): domain Bacteria; phylum Planctomycetota; class UBA1135; order UBA1135; family UBA2386; genus JAEUHS01. Next base: position 39,009 of record JAHBXX010000001.1, read on the forward strand.
CTGCCACCGCATGGCCTGCGGCATCGAGCACGACGCCGTGCGCGCGGGCCGATGCGTCGCCGAGAACCAGTTCGAGTCCGACTTCGTCTAGAGGGGTGCCGCCCACGGGGTGCGCCAGCGACGGCACGCGGCAGGGAGCGCGTGCCTGCAACTCGAGGCCGGGGGCGAGGTGGTCGACCGCGAACGCGCCGTGCGCGTCGGTGGTCGCGACCGGCACCGCGGCGGCGCGGCTGCCGTGCAGCACCACGGACGCACCGGCGACCGGCGCGCCGCGGCGGTCGACGACCCGGCCGGCGGCCCGCAGGCCCGGCGGCAGCACGAGGGCGCGCTCGACGACCGTGCCCGGCCGCGCCGTGGCCGTGCCGCACATGCCGGCGCGATCGACGTCGATCGCCAGGTCGGCGGCCGCCAGGCCGTCGAAGCGCACCCGGCCGCTCGCGTCGGTGGCGACGTAGTCCGGGCGCCGGCCGGGATCGGCGAGCTCGGCGATCGGGAACACGGCGACGCGCACCCCGGCCACCGCCGCGCCGGTCTGGTCGCGCACGAGAACGACGAGGCTGCCGGCGTGGCTCGCCGGCGGCGCGGCGGGCGGCATCGATCCGATCACCGCCGGCGAGGTCGCGGTCGACTCCGCGGCGGCGAAGCGGTCGCGTTCGCTGTCGGCCGGGGCCGTGGCGGGCGCCGGCGCCGTCGATCCGGGATCGGCCGCGGCGGTTGGGGCGGCCATCCGCGGCGGCGGGGGACCCTGCCGCAGCCAGAGCCCACCCAGAGTGGCCGCGACCAGCACGGCCGCCGCAGCGGCGAACCTGGCGGAGTGCGCGAGCCCGCGGCCAACGAGCTGCGGGGGCAACTGGCCGGACCCCATGCCGCCGGGCCCGGACAACACCGCTCGTCGCACGGCGGCGAGACCACGCCCCGCCGCCAGGGTGACCGCCGCCGAGCCGGCGAGGCTCGCGGGCAGCGAGCGGCGGAGCCGATCGAGTCCCCGTGCCACCTGCGCGCGCACCGTGCCGGCGGGGCGATCGAGTGCCCGGGCGACCTCATGCGCCTGCAGCCCGTGCGCGAGCACCAGCCGCAGCACCGGTCGGTAGGCGTCGGGCAGGCGGTCGATCGCCGCCGCGAGTTCGGCGTGCAGTTCGGCCGCGGCGGCGGCGGCCGCCGGGTCGCCGACCGGCTGCTGCAGCCGGGTCGGATCGGGCTGCCTTCGGCCCTGGCGGCGCGCGGCGCGGGCATGGTTGGCGAGGATGCCGCAGAGCCACGGCAGCACACGTTCGCCGGGCCGGTGGGTGGCGGCCGCCTCGATCGCGGTCACGAACGTGGCTTGGACGAGGTCCTCGGCCTCGGTGCCCGGCGGTGCCAGGTGCCGTGCCAGGGCCAGGAGGTCGGCCGCCGTGCGATCGAACACCAGGGCCAGCGCGCGCGGTTCGCGGTGCCGCTGGAAGCGGCGGAAGGCGAGTTCGACGGTTCGGAAGGGGAACATCACCGGCTCTGGCTCGGAAGGTCGCCGCGTGCTGCATCCGGCGGCGGAAAACCCGCCGTCACACCGCCGACGGCACGTCCGCCACGCGCCGCGCCGTCCAGGTCCCCTCGCCGCCGATGCACCCGCCATCCCCGCCGCCCCCGGCCACCCGGATCACCCAGCTGCCGGCCAGCGTCCCGTCGACCGCCAGCTCGCCGGCGTAGTGGATCCGGTGCGGCGGCAGATCCGGCACCTCGACGCCCTGCGTGCGGCGCAGCCAGGCGCCGATCTCCTCCATGGTGCCGTCCGCCTCGGTGACGTAGCCGACCGGCATCGTCTTCACGAACGCGACCGTGGCGCCGCGCCGTCGGCCGGCGATGCGGCCGCGCTCCGGCTGGCCGCCGCGGGCTGCATCGTCGCGCACGTAGCCGGTCACGCCGTGGTCCGCCGATTCGGTCAGGCTCATCACGAACGGCACGCTCTGGCCGGCGAGGCCCCCGTAGCCCTCGCCATACGTGTACTCCCCGTGCCAGGTGCCCGTCAGCGTCACGGCCTCACGCCTGCGGGCCGTCGTAGCAGGCCCGCTCCGGTACGCAGCGGCTCGGGTGCACGACCTCGTCGTCCGGACCGACGCAGGTGCACGTCCGAGAACACCAGTAGTAGCCGTCGCCCGGATACCGCCGGTCGTCGTGCACGACCTCGTCGAGGCCGTGCGTCAGGATCTGCTTCAGCAGCAGCGACGGGCACAGGTGCGCGGGCAGCAGATCGGCACGCTTCTTCTCGGGTTGCATGACCTCACCTCGTCGCGCGTTCGAGCGCCTCGCGCACGATCGCCTTGCCGACCGTGACCTTGTAGCCGTTCTGCGACAGCGGCAAGGCGCCGGTGAACGCCGCGTCGGCGACCTTCTGGAACAGCGCCGCGCTGGGCTTCTGGCCGAGCATCAGCCGCGCGGCCGGGCGCGGCAGCGGCACCGGCGCCACGGCGCCCAGCACCACGGTCGCGGCCTCGATCACGCCGCCGTCGAGCACCACGCGCACCGCGCACGCCGTCGTCGCCCAGTCGAAGCTCTGCTTCTCGCGGCTCTCGGCGTAGCTCGTGCGCGCCGAGGCCGGCTGCGGCGGCACGTGCAGCGCGGTGACGATCTCGCCGGCGGCGAGCGTGTGCTCGGGCGCCTGGCCGCGCGGGTCGCTGGGGAACAGCTCGGCGAGCTTGCGGCGCCGCGTCTTGCCCTCGAGCACCGTCGTGTACTCGGCGTCGAGCGCCAGCAGCGGCGGCGCCAGGTTGCTCGGGTGCACGCGCACGCAGTCGCTGTAGCCCATGACCGCGTGGTAGCGGTTGTCGCCGGTCACGGCGAGGCAGGTCGGGCCGCGGCCGCCGTGCACGCAGCGGAACGCCTCGCTGCGCACGTACCAGCAGCGCGTGAACTGCAGCAGGTTGCCGGCGACGGTGGCGCGGTTGCGCAGCTGTGGCGACGCCGTCGACGCGGCCGCCTCGCGCAGCCCGGCCAGCGCCGGCGTGGCCAGCGCCGGGTGCCGTTCGAGTTCGGCCAGCGTCGCCAGCGCGCCCAAGCGCACGCCGCCGTCGGCCTCGACGGCGATGCCGCCGAGCTCGGCCCGCAGCGGCAGCAGGCTGACGACCCGGGCCGGCGTCTGCAGCCGCTCCTTCATGCGGTCGACGAGGTCGATGCCGCCGCCCTTGAGCACGGTGTCCGGCTGGCGCGCGGCCGCGTCGGCCTGGGAGAGGTTCTCGGGAAGCACGTAGGTGAATGGTTGCATCGGCTCAGGCCCTCCTGGCCAGGGCTGCGAGGACCTTGTCGGGCGTGATCGGCAGGTGCCGCACGGGCTCGCCGAGCGCGTGGAACACGGCGGTGGCGACCGCGGCCGGCGCGGCGACCGCCGGCGGTTCGCCGAGGCCGGCGGCCGGCGTGCTGCTGTGGCCGTTGTGCACGGTCATCAGCACGCAGTCGAGCTCGGGCACGTCGGCGCTGCCGAGGATCTTGTAGCGCAGGAAGTCGCCGTTCAGCATGCGGCCGCTCTGCCGGTCCATGATGCGCTGCTCGTGCAGCGCGAAGCTGATGCCCTGCAGCATCGCGCCGAGCACCTGGCTCTCGGCCAGCTTCTTCGCGATCACGAGGCCGCAGTCCTGCACCGCCAGCATGCGCAGGACCCGCACCTGCCCCGTCCAGGTGTCGACCTCGACCTCGGCGAACTGGCAGCCGCAGACCGAGGCGGAGAACGGCTTGCCGCCGTAGTTCGGGAACCGCTGGCCGCGCACGTCGATCGGGTTCGGGCCGATCAGCTTGCAGGCTTCGGCCCAGGCCAGGCGCTGCGTGCGCGTGCCGACGGTGCCGTCCCGGCAGTCGATCTCGGCGGCGTCGGCGCCGAGGTGGGTGGCGACGAAGCCGGCGAGCTGCTGCCGGGCGAGGAACGCCGCGTGCCGCACCGCCGGCGAGAGGCTCGGCGTCGTCGTGCTGCCGCCGGAGCCCGGCCCCGACGGATCGCCGGTGTGGCCGGTGAACGCCTGCACCAGCTTCGGGTCGATGCCGAGTTCCTCGGCGGCGATCAGCGCCAGCACGGTCTTCAGGCCGGTGCCGATGTCCTGCGCGCCGCTGCGCACCTCGACGCTGCCGTCGCGGTGGATGCGGCACTGGACGCCGTGCGGCGGGCGGCCGGCCGAGCCGAGCTGGCTCCAGCGAGCGCTGGCGAGGCCCACGCCGCGGCGGAAGCGGGCGTCCGGCGCGTTCGGGCGCGCGCGCGCCGCCGCCCAGCCGAAGCGTTCGGCGCCGAAGCGCCACTGGTCCTGGCGCATCGTCTGGCTGTCGTTGCGGAGCCGCAGCTCGAGCGGATCGATGCCGGCCTTGTGCGCCAGCTCGTCGAGGAACAGCTCGGCGCCGAACCAGCCCTGCGGATGGCCCGGAGCCCGCATCGCCCGCGCCGGATCGGTGTCGGCCGGCAGGTCCGTGTGCTTGCGGCGCGTCTTCGCCGCGCGCGTGTAGTAGTCGGGCACGGCGACGTTGCCGCCGCCGTCGCCGCGTTCGACGTTGAAGCCGCAGCCGCCGTAGCTGCGCACGTCCCAGGCGATCAGGCGGCCCTCGGCGTCGAGGCCGCCGCGCAGCTGCAACAGCGCCGCCGGCCGGTTGCCCGCCGTCGTGTGCTCCTCGAAGCGGTCGAGCATCAGCTTGACCGGCGCCTTGGCGGCGTGCGCCAAGAGGCAGCAGGCGAGCCCCTCGACGCCGGCGCCGAACTTGCTGCCGAAGCCGCCGCCGACGTACTCGGCGTGCACGGTCACCGCGCCGACGCGCAGGCCGCGGCCCTTCAGCGCCTGCGCCAGTTCGCCGCGCACGCCGAACGTCGCCTGCGTGCTGCTCCAGACCTCGAGGTCCTCGCCCTGCCAGCGCGCCGTGGCGCCGTGCGGCTCGAGCGAGCTGTGCGTCTGCACCTCGGTGCGGTAGGTGGCGCCGTGCGTGGTGGCGGCGAGCGCCAGCGCCCCCTCGAGCGCGACCGCCTCCGGCCAGGGCTCGGCGATCTCGCCGTCGGCGTCGAGCAGCGGCGCGTCCTCGCCGCGCAGCCAGTCGACGTTGTGCGGCTCGACCTCGTAGTCGGCGCGGATCGCCGCCAGCGCGTCGCGCACGCGGTGCAGGTCGGCGCCGGCGACCGCGGCGATCGCGTCGCCGACGAAGCGCACCCGGCTGCCGACGTTCTTCAGGGCCACCACGGCGGCGATGCCCGGCATCGCCCTGGCCGCGTCGAGCTCGAGCTGCACCAGCTTGCCGCGCGCGATCGGCGCGCGCAGGATCGCCGCCTGCAGGAGGCCCGGCAGGTTCACGTCCGAGGTGTACTTCGCCCGGCCCGAGGCCTTGGCGAGGCCGTCGACGCGGTCGTGGTCGCCGCCGACCTGGCGCAGCGGCGTGTTGGCGTCCCAGGGCGGCGCGTCGCCCTCGGCCGGCTCGACGGCCCGGGCTTCGAGCCGGTCGGGCATGCCGCCGAGGCCGCGGTAGCCGACCGTGATCTCGACGCCGTCGCGCGGTCCGGCGGGGGCCGTCACTTGCCACCTGCCTGCGCCGTGCGCTCGATCGCCGCGAACACGCGGCCGTAGGTGCCGCAGCGGCACAGGTTGCCGGCGAGGTCGTGCTGCATCTGCTCGCGCGTCGGCCGGCCGCGCTGCTGCAGGCAGGCCAGCGAACTCATCACCATGCCCGGCGTGCAGTAGCCGCACTGCAGCGCATCGCAGTGCACGAACGCCTCCAGCAGCGGGTGCGGCAGGTCGCCCTGGGCCAGGCTCTCGACGGTCTGCACCGGCCGGCCGATGGCGTCGATCGCCAGCACGAGGCAGCTGTTCACCGGCTGGCCGTCGAGCAGCACGGTGCAGCCGCCGCAGGCGCCGCGGTCGCAGATCCTCTTGGCGCCGGTCAGGTCGAGGCCGTCGCGCAGCGCGTCGAGCAGCGTCGTGCGCGTCTCCACCGCGACCTTGCGCTCGGCGCCGTTGACCGTGAGCACGATGTCGTGCGCGCCTGGGCCGAAGGTGGTCGGGCCGTCGGCTGCGGTCGCCGCGGCGGTGAGGCCGGTGCTGGCGAGGCCGGCCACGGCGGAACCCTTGAGGAACGAACGGCGGGAGACGCCGGCGCGCGGATCGGGGGGGACGGTCATGCGGGGCAGCCTGCGACGGGGGTGGGCGCGCAGTCTAGCGCCCGTCGCACCGGCGGGTAGCGCTCGCTGCGGGCGCGCGGACGCGGCCGAAGGTGGGGAGCGCGCGGCGGTCGGCGGCGAAACCCGGCCGCCGGCGCGTCACGCGCGGCGGCAGGCGGGGTTCGTTCGCTCGGCACCCGCCCCGCGATCGCGGCGCACGCGGGCGCCATGCGCCCTGGAGCCCCTGCCATGCCCGACCTTCGCTGCGGTCTGCTGCTGCTCTGCCTCGCCGCGCCGTGCACGGTGCCGGCCACCGCGCAGGACCTCGCCAAGGCCCGCCAGGGCCACGGCGTGCACCCGCGGTCGGACCACGTGCTGGCGACGGGACCGGGCTTCACCGCCCGCTTCGACCGCGCCGGGTTCGAGTTCACGCCGCTGCTCGGCGCCGCCGCGCCGCAGCCGATGCCGCTGCGCACGACGCTCGCGTCGGTGCGACGGGGCGACGCGGTGGTGTTCGCGCGGACGGGCGACGGCCCCGTACCGGAGGCCGTGGGCGCGGAAGTGCACTGCCGGCACGGCGCGGTCACCGAGTCCTACCTGGTCGCCGACGCGGGCATCGAGCAGCGCTTCGTGCTGGCCGAACGACCGGCCGGCGACGGCGACCTGGTCGTGCGGCTCGAGGTCGCGACCGGACTCGTGCTGGTCGCGGCCGATCCCGCGGCCGGACTGCACTACGCGGCGCCCGGCCGGGGCGGGGTGACGATCGGCGGCGTCACCGGCGTCGATGCCGAAGGCGTCCGCGCGCCGGGCACGATCCGCGTCGCCGGCGACGGCATCGAGTACGTGCTGCCCGGTGCCTTCGTCGCGGCGGCGACCTTCCCGCTGGTCGTCGATCCGCTGTTCGGCGCGGCGTTCGCGGTCGGCGATGCGCCCACCGGGACGGACACCGCGGCCGACCTCGCCTTCGATGCGACGAACCTGTGCTGGCTCGTCGTCTGGCGGGTCGACGTGAGCGCGAACGTCGCGGAAGTGCGCGCGCAGCGGGTCTCCTACACCGGGGCGTTGCTCGGTGGCCAGATCCTCGTCCAGGGCAGCAGCGGCCTGCACGCGTCGGCCGCCCACCGTCCCCGGGTCGTGAACGTCAACGCCAGCGACCGCTTCCTGGTCGGCTGGGTGACCCGGTCGGACAACGGCGGGCTCCTCTTCCTGGCCCTGCGCGCGGTCGCCGTCGACGCGGCGACCGGTGCCTCGTCCTCGACGGTGACGCTCTACTCGACCGGGCCGGACGACTTCGTGCTGGGGGGCGATGCCCGCGTCGGCGTGTTCGGCATCGGGGACAAGGCCCTGCTCGTCCACACCGACGAGTTCCTCGGCAGCAGCCAGGTCCGGGCGCAGCTCGTGCAGGTGCCCGCCAGCGGTCCGCCGGTGGCGTCGGGAGCGGTGCTGACGCTGGCGTCGGGCAGCCAGCCCTACGGGCCGATGGCGCTGACGCGGCACGCCGGCAACCAGGGGCTGTGGCTCGTCGCCTGGGCCCGGACCAACGGTGTTGCAGCGCCGCCCTACCCACAGATCGAGGGCTGCGTGATCGACGGCAGCGGCAACGTCTGCACGCCGGTCTGGACGCTCGCGACCGGGCAGGTGCAGGCGCCGGCCCTGGCGACGCGCGGCAACTCGGCGTTCGCGCTGGCCTGGCGCGACGACACGACGCAGCGGCTGCGCGTCCGGACCATCCTCTACGGCGGTGCCTGCGGCAGCGGCACGCTGACGCTGGGGGCGGCGGTCGATCCGGTGCAGGCGTCGGGCTTCTGCTCGCAGCCCGCGCTCGACTTCGCGCAGGACAAGTACGTGCTCGCCTGGCGGCACGCGAACCTGCTCTCGCCGACCAGCGTGCGCATGAAGAGCCTCGACCCGGCGACCTGCGCCGCGTGCAGCGGCGAGTACGCCGTCGAGACGAGCGGCGCCGCGCAGAGCCAGCCGGCGGTGGCGGCGTGGTGGAGCGGCGGCATGGGGCTCGACGACACGGCGCTGGTGGCGTGGGAGAGCGGCGGCGCGATCCGGGCGCGGCGCTACGAGGCGACCGGCGGCGGCAGTTCGACGCTGCTCGGCGGCGCCTGCGGACCGGGCGGCGGCAACGTGGTCGGCCACCAGGGCGCGCCGGTGCTCGGCGACGCGACGTTCGCCCTGACGCTCGGGTCGCCGACGGCGCCGGTGCTGGCGGCGATCGTCGGCCTGTCGAACGTGTCGCTCGCCTGCGGGCCGTGCACCCTGGTGCCGAACCTCGACATCGTGCTGGCGGGACCCGGCCCGCACGGGATCCCGATCCCCTGCGACCCGACCTGGATCGGCGTGCAGTTCTGGACGCAGTGGCTGCTGTTCGCGCCCGGCGGTTGCGCGATCCTGCCCGACTTCGGGCTGTCGGTGGCGCAGCGGTTCACGATCGGCGACTGAGCGCCCGGCGGTATCGTCGGGGCCATGGCCGACATCCTGCTCGACGAACCGCTGGGCGACACCCTGGGCCAGCCGACCACGCTGCGCGCCTGGCTCGGTCCGGGGCCGCTGGTGGTCGTGTTCCTGCGCCACTTCGGTTGACTGTTCTGCCGCGAACGGGCGGCGCAGTTGCGCCGCCGGGAGACCGACCTCGCCGCGCTCGGCGCGCGCCTCGTGTTCGTCGGCACCGGCACGCCGGCGATGGCCGCCGACTTCGCGCGCACGCACGCCGGGCCGCACCCGGTGCTCAGCGATCCGGCCAGGCGAACCTTCGCGGCGGCCGGCATGCGGCGCTCGCTGTGGGCGACGCTGCACTGGCGGCTGCTGCCGAACCTGCTGCGCGCGCTGCGCGCGGGCTTCCGGCAGACGGGGGTGCAGGGCGACGCGTGGCAGCAGGGCGGCGTGGTCGTGTTCGATGCCGAGGGCCGCATGCGCCACCGTGAGGTCGACCACGCCGGCGGCGACGAACTCGATCTCGACGCGGTGGTGGCGGCGGCGCGCTATCCTGCCGGCCATGGCGCCGGACGCGCTGGACCCCGCCGCTGAGGGAGACGGCCTCGACCGCCCCCGGTTCACAGGCCCGTTCCGCCTGCTCGAGCGCATCGGCGCGGGCGGCATGGGCGTGGTCTACCTCGCCGAACGGCGCGAGCCGGTCGAGCAGCGCGTGGCCTTGAAGGTGATCCGCACCGACCGGCTCGACCGCACCTACCGCGCCCGCTTCGCGATGGAGCAGCAGGCGCTGGCGCGCATGGACCACCCGAACATCGCCCGGCTGCTCGACGCCGGCGAGGCGAACGGGCAGTCGTGGTTCGCGATGGAGTACGTGCCGGGGCAGCCGCTCGACGACTACTGCCGCGAGCACCGGCTGCCGCTCGAGCAGCGGCTGCGGCTACCGACGTCTGCTCGCTGGGCGCGGTGCTGTACGAACTGCTGACCGGCGAGCTGCCGCTCGACCCCGGCGAGGTGCAGCGGCACGGGCTGGCGTGGTTCGGCGCGTTCCTGCGCGAGTACGAGCCGCCGCAGCCGAGCACGCGGCTGTCGACGCTGGGCGAACGGCTGTCGGCGGCGGCGGCGGAGCGCGCCACGTCGCCGCAGCGGCTGCGCACGGCGGTGCGCGGCGGATCGGCGAAAGGCGCGCGGCATTGGCGACTCCGGCTACGGGGTGATCGCGGCAGCGAGAGGGGGCCTGACCGACCTCAACCCCTGCACCGCGGCCGGCAGAGCATACTGCTCTCCCGCCCAACCGCGCACGAACCGCCCGCCGCGCGCCTCCCCGCGCAGCTCCAGACTACGGAGCGACCGTAGCAGCAGCCGCCACGGCACCACCACCTTGTGGTCGAGCAGCACGTTGTGGGCGACGACGCCGAAGCGCAGCAGCAGCGAGCGCGCGCACAGCTCGATCGCCGCTTCGCTGGCCCGGGTGCCCGCCGCGGGCAGCGGCAGCAGGCTCCAGCGGCCGACGGCCGCGACCGGGAACGAGCGCTGGCTCGGCGGCACCGCCAGCTGGCGCATCGCCGCGAACGAATCGCAGGTGGCGAGGCCCATGCCGATCAGTTCGCCGAGGCCCTCCTCGAGCTGGCTGGGCAGCAGTCGGCTCTGCGCCTGCAGGTCGGTCGGGAACAAGGCGCCGCGCGTCGCCAGCAGCTCGTGCAACGTGCGTGCGTTGGCGCCGAGCTGGCCCGGTTCGGCGCGTTCCCACGGCAGTTCGAGCCACAGCGCCAGCTCCGCGCGCGGCACGATCGACAGCGGCAGCTTGCTGAGCGGGCCGCGCCACGGACCCCACAGCCGCAGCCACGCGAACTCGCCGCTCAGCGTCACCTGGTCGAGGGCATCCCGACGGCATTCGCCGACGTGCCGGGGCAGCACGTCGTGTTCCCACTCGCGGCACGGGAACGTCGCTGTCGCCAGCTGCTGCAGCGTGTCGTGCAGGCCGCGCGGGCCGGCGCGCCGCGTGCCCGCCGTCGCGTGCTGCCAGCCGGGCAGGAACGCCGCGTAGTCGGCCTGGCTGACCGGTTGCACGGCCGCGCGCAGGCGGTCGAGCATCGTGCGGCGCACGCGCGCCAGCAGCCGGCGATGCGCCCAGAGTTCGCGGCCGCCGCAGCGCGCGCGCATCGCCGTGCCCTCGGCCTCGAGCGCGCGCAGCGTCTCCGCGTGCTCGTCGCCGAGCTCGTCGTGCCAGACCGGGATGACCGCCTCCAGCCGGCCGCGCCACGCGGCCAGGGGCTCCCGGCTCGCTTCGGCGGCGAACCAGCGCGCGCCGTCGCGCTGCGCGCGGCCGTCGGCGGCCAGTTCGTCGAGCCACGCCCGCCACTCCGGCTGCACCTCGCCAGCGTCGAGCCAGCCCATCCAGCCGAGCGCCTCGTGCAGCTCGGTGGCCGAGCGCGGCTCCGGCCAGCACTCCTGCTGCACCTGCTGCAGCGCCGCGGGATCGAGGTCGCCGTCGGCCTGGTCGCCCGAGCGCCGCGCGCCGCGCTGTGCCGAGGTCACCGCCTGCGTGCGCCGTTCCTCGAGCGGCGCGTCGTCGAGGAACGCGTACGGCATCGCGTGCAGGATGCTGTCGGCGAACGGCGACGGCCCGCTGGTGTCGACCTCGCGCCGCGCGACCGTGCCGTCGCGCAGGCGTTGCAGCAGCGCGATCAACCCGTCGATGTCCATCGCCTCGTGCAGCGCGTCGTGCACAGTCTGGTCGACGATCGGGTGCTCGCGCGGCACCGGGATCGGCCCCGGCGGCAGCGTCTCCGGGCAGGCCTGCGCCTGCGGGAACGCGGCCGCCAGCGCGTCGTCGGCGCGGAAGCGCAGCAGCGGTGCCGGCACGCGCCGGCCCGAGCGCGACCGTTCGACCAGCAGCGAGCGGGCGACGTTCCAGCGCCACCGCGCCTGGAACATCGGTGCCGGCAGCATCGCCTGGATCAGCACGTCGGTCACGGTCCGAGGGTGCAGGTAGCTCCAGACGTCCGCGAGCTCGAAGCTGTGCATCGGCCCGAGCGAGATCAGCAGCGCCTCCTCGTTGGCCGCGGCCTGCAGTTCGTAGCCGAAGCCGGTGCAGAAGCGCTTGCGCAGCGCCAGGCCGAACGCGCGGTTGATGCGGCTGCCGTACGGGCTGTGCAGGATCAGCTGCTGGCCGCCGGTCTCGTCGAAGAAGCGTTCCAGCACCAGATGCCGCTGCGTCGGCATCGCGCCGAGTGCCGCGGCACCGCTCTGCAGGTACCCGGCCAGTTGCTCCGCGGCGGCCGGCTCGAGCCCGCATTCGCGCTGCAGCCAGGCTGGCTCGACGCCGTGCTCGCGCACCGTCGACACCGCGGCGCACAGTTCGTCCGAACGCGATGGCCCCTCGGCGATCCAGAACGGCAGGCTCGGCGGCACGCCGTGCGCATCGGCGACACGCAGCTGGCCCGAGCCGATGCGGCGGATCTGCCAGCTCGTCGTGCCGAGCTGGAACACGTCGCCGACGCTCGACTCGATGGCGAAGTCCTCGTGCACGGTGCCGACCAGGGTGTCGTCGTGGTCCTGCACGACCTGCCAGTCGGCGGTGTCGGGGATCGCGCCGCCGCAGGTCACCGCCGTGAGCCGCGCGCGGCGCGTCGCGCGCACGGTGCCGTGCACGGAGTCGCGGTGCAGCAGGGCGGTGCGACCGCCGGCGTGCAGTGCGAGCACCGCGTCGAAGCGCTCGCGCGGCAGTTCGGCGTACGGCGCCGCCGCGGTCACCAACGCGAACAGTTCGTCCTCACCGAGCGTCTCGTCACAGCAGGTCGCGACGATCTGCTGCGCCAGGATGTCGAGCGGATGCCGCGGGTGGTGGGTGATGTCGAGATCGCCCTGGCGCACCGCGTAAAGCAGTGCCGCCGAGGCGACCAGTTCTTCGCGCGTCAGCGGGAACAGGCGCGCCTTCGGCGTCTTCGCCAGCGCGTGGCCGGCGCGGCCGGCGCGCTGCAGGAACGCGGCGATGCTCGGCGTCGGGCCGATCTGCAGCACCAGGTCGACGTCGCCGATGTCGATGCCGAGTTCGAGCGAGCTGGTGGCGACCAGCGCCTTCAGTTCGCCGCGCTTGAGCCGCTGCTCGGCGTCGAGCCGGCGCTGCTTGCTCAGCGAACCGTGGTGGCTGGTCACGAACTCACGGCCGAGCTGCTCACCGAGCCGCGCGGCGACCCGCTCCGCCATCTTGCGCGTGTTGGCGAACACCAGCGTCGTCCGGTGCGTCTCGATCCGCTCACGCATGCGCGCGAACACCTCCTGCCAGATCTCGCCGCTGCAGATCGTGTCGAGCGGTGCGCCGGGCAGCTCCAGTGCCAGGTCGAGCTCGCGGCGGTGGCCGATGTCGACGATCGTGCACGGCCGCGCCGCGCCGACCAGCAGCCGGGCGGTGCCGGCGATCGGCCGCTGCGTCGCCGACAGACCGATGCGCTGCAGCCGGCCGCCGTGCTGGCTGACCAGCCGGTCGAGCCGTTCGCAGCTGAGCGCGAGGTGGCTGCCGCGCTTGCTGGCCGCCAGCGCGTGGATCTCGTCGGTGATCAGCGTGCGCGCGGTCGCCAGCATCTGCCGGCCGCGCTGCGTGGTCAGCAGGATGTAGAGCGACTCCGGCGTGGTGACGAGGATGTGCGGCGGCGTCCTGGTCATCGCCGTACGGTCGCTGGCCGGCGTGTCGCCGCTGCGCACCAGCACGCGCACCTCGGGCAGCGAGGGGTCCAGCGCGCGTAGTTCGGCCAGCGGCTGCTGCAGGTTCTTCTGCACGTCGTTGGCGAGCGCGCGCAGCGGCGACACGTAGACGACCTGCAGTTCCGGGCGCAGCGCCTGGCCCTGCCGCAGGAGCCCGTCGAGCGCGTGCAGGAACGCGGCCAGGGTCTTGCCGGAGCCGGTGGGGGCGGCGATCAGCACGTGCTCGCCGCGCGCGATCGCGGGCCACCCTTGGACCTGCGGCGGCGACGGTTCGCCGAGGCGGTCGGCGAACCAGCGGGCAACGGTCGGGTGGAAGTGCGTCAGCAAGGGCGCGCCAGCATACCGGCGCCCGGCGGCGCGAGCCGAGCGCCACCGGCAGCCGCGCGGGCTCAGCGCGCGCCGCCGCCGGGGCTCAGCGGCAGCCGATCACCGTCTCGATGCCGTTGCTGAGTTCGAGGAAGCCGAGGAACGGCGCGCCGACGACCGCGGCCGCGGCCTGCCAGGTGACGCGCAGGCCGTCGAGTGACAGGTCGGGCGGGATCACGAACGGCACCTGCGCGAAGCCCGTGCCGTCGGCGGTCGTGCTGCCCCACAGGAACTGCCCCGCGTCGACATAGACGTTGCAGCCCGAGAACGACACGTTGTCGCTGCCCAGCGAAGCGAACACGAACGTCGGCGCCGCCGGTTGCGTCGTGACGTCGAGCGTGAAGCCCGGGCTGGGGATCAACGGCAGCCCGGAGGTGGCGAGCACCGGTGGTGGGGCGCCGCAGCCCGGGCCGAGCACCAGCACCTCGGCGATGCCGGCCGGTACCTGCGTGGCGATCGTCACGGACAGCGCCCCGGGCCCGAGCCGGGCCTGGTCGACGACGACGTCGCCGCTGTCGGGGCCGATGTTGCAGTCGAAGCCGAAGTTGTAGATGTGGTTCCAGTTCAGCGGATTCTCGGCCGGCGCCGCGAACACCAGTTCGGCGCCGAGGCGCGTCGCGGTCCACTCGTCGAGCGGGTTCTGGTTCGTGTCGCGGAACGTCAGGTTGGTGACGCTGAGGCTCGGGCAGATCGGAATCCTCAGGCTCGCGCCGCCGCGGTGGTTGTCGAAGTTCTGCAACGCATACTCGTAGTGCCACTGGCCGCCGCCGAGTGGCGTCACCTTGACCGCGACCAGGAAGTGGCCGTCGTTGTCGCCGTTGCGCGCGTGCGTCACGGTCGCGCCGGTCCAGCGATTCAGCACCGAGCCCTGGGCGAACGTGCCCGGCGCCGTGAAGCTCCAGGTCGACCCGTTCCAGCTCGGCGCGATCTGGCGGCTGCCGAAGTTGTCGAAGTGCAGGTCGCCGGCCTCGCCTCGGCAGACGATGTGGGTGCAGTACCAGAACGTGCCGGGGACCAGCAGATCCTGTTCCTGCAGCGTGATGCGGTTCTTGACCGGGTCGGTGGAGAACCCGCCCGAGGTGCTGGTCAGGCTGCGCACGCCGTCGCTGTTGCCGGGTGCGCCGACGTCGGGGTCGCCGCGGTCGAAGTAGGAAGCCACCGGTTCCCAGCGGCCGGTCCACGGATCGACCTCGCTGGCCGGGGCGAGGTAGAAGCGGTTCGCGTTCGTGCTGGCGCCGTACACGTCGGTGCAGTTGACGCGCAGCTGGCCGCCGGCGCCGCTCTGGCACGTGCCGCCGCAGGTGCTGGCCGAGTTCGCGGCCGCGAACGCGTGCTTGACGTAGGTCGTCGACGCGTCCGTGATCTGCTCGAACCGGGTCGCGGTCTCGCGCACGACCGCCATCGCGAACATCGGATGGTTCGGGTTCATCGGCGCCGACCACTGGATCGGCACCGTGCCCGAGTTGCACATCGAGTAGTTGCACGCCATCGCGATCTCGCCACCTGGATACGCGGGGCCGCGGCGACCGAAGTAGGTCGGGCTCGCGGCATTGGTCAGGCTGCCGTCGAGGCCGGGGATCGTGTTCCACTGGGCGCTGAGCGCCGAGCCGAACATCGCCATGGTGAGGAGCGTGAGGGAGTAGCGCATGGGATTGGCTTGCGGGAGGGCGGGTGGGGGCACGGCACATGCTAGCGCCGACGCAAGGGACCGCGAGGCCGCCGCACCGCGAACACCCGCTATGCCGCCGCCGGCACGTGCACCTCGGGGCAGCGACGGTCGCGCGTGCAGTTCGTGCAGCGGCTGCGAAGGCTCTTCTGCACGTCGTTGGCCAGCGCGCGCAGCGGCGAGACGTAGACCACTTGCAGTTCGTCGCGCAACGCCGCGCCCTGGCGCGGCAGCCCGTCGAGCGCATGCAAGAATGCCGCCAGGGTCTTGCCGGAGCCGGTGGGGGGACCCGGGGCGGTCGTGGCGATCCTGCAGGTCACCGATGCACAGGGCGCGATCGGGTGGCAGCGGTTCTTCCACGGCGATGGCGGAGCGCTTGTCCCAGCGGTTACGCCCACCCGCGGGCGAAGCGCGTCGGTGTTCCCTGGCCCGACGCACGATGACACCCGCGTCGTCACCTTCGACGTGAGCGACGGAGCGACCGGCTGCCGCCGCCAGCGGCGGAGGTCGCCACCGGCTGTAGCATCGCCTCGATGCCAGGCAAGCGAGGCGCGGCCGGACCCTGGGCCTGTCGTCGCGCGGGCGTCGGGCATGGAGGGGGCGCTTGCGCCGCGTGCGGCAGCCACTACCGTCGCGCGCCGATGGCCGCGCGGCATCCCGACCATGAACGAGTAGTGGCTGCCAACGAGGGCGACACTGCGGCCATCGACTGGGTGACCGAGCGCCTGCGCCAAGTGCCGCGCTGGATGGCGCAGCTGGCACGACGGACGGGTGGCTGGACTTCGCACGACGTCGAGGACGCGGCGGCCGAGGCGGTGCGCGCCGCGCTCACCAGCCTGGCGCGCTACCATGGCCTCGCGCCGTTCGATTCGTGGTTGTACACGATCTGTACGAACACCCTTCGCAGCCAGGCCCGGCGCCGCCGGCTGCGCGCTGCCTTGCCGCTGGCGACCGAGGTCGTGGACCCCGGCCACACCCCAGCGACCGCGGCGGCCGCGGCCGAGGTGGCGGCGGCGCTGCGGGGCGGCTGCGACGCCATCGGCGGGGCCGAAGCCGAGGTGTTGCGGCTCCGCTACATGGGAGGCCTGGATTTCCGAGACATCAGCGCCCGGCTCGGCATCCCCATGGCGGCGGTCCGGACGCGCCACTACCGTGCCCTGGCGAAGCTCAAGCAGCGACTCGAGGCCTGGGATGGGGAGCAGGAGCCTGCACCATGAACGAGATGCCGAGTGGCGTGCCCGACGATGCCGAGGCGGTGGACCTGTTCCAGCGCCTCGTCGACGGCGACCTCGAACGGGATGCGCCCGAGGTGCGGCAGCGCTGCGCTGCCGATCCGGCGTTTGCCGCGGCGCTGGCCGGCATGCTCGCGCTGGCGACCGAACTGCAGGCCGTCCGCACCGCGCCGCGGGCGAGTGAGGTCGGCGCGCCGGAGCCGTGGCCCGGAGCCGATGCGGCGGTCGACCGCGCGGTGGCCGGCCACTTCGCGTCGGTCCGACCGGGGCCGGCCCGGCGCCGCTGGTGGCCGGCGATCCTGCTGGCGGCGAGCCTCGTCGGGCTCGTGGCCCTGGTCGTGATGCGCCGAGGAGTCACGCCTGACGGGCCGCCGATCGCCGATCCGTCGCAGCGGCTCGGCGAGCGACCGTGGCCCGACGGACCGGTCCCGCGGGCGGAGTTCGCGGCGCGCGGGTTCGAGGGGCCTGGCCGCGGCTCGGAAGCCACCGGCGCGACGTTCGGGATCACGGTTTGGATCGGCGACCGGGAGGTTCAGTCACCGCCGCTGCGTGAACCGCGCTGGCTGCCGCCGGCGGACCTGCAGGCCACGCTGCCGGATGCCTTCACCTGGCGGTTCCGCGCCGTCGCGCCCGGCCGCGCGCCGCGGGAATGGACCTGCGAAGTCGTGTTCCGGTGAGCCACGCCGTTGCCGCACCGTGGATCCTGGCGGCGTTGCACCTCGCCATTGCGCAGGAGCCAGGCTTGGATGCCGCCCTCGGCGAACTCTCCCGGCGGGCCGAGGCTCTCGCCGACGCCACGCCGCGAGCCGACGACGGCTTCCGCGACCTCGTCGCGCGCGTGGCGGCTGCCGCTGACGACCCGTCGCGGTCACCAGCGGATCTGGCGGTGGTGCTCGAACACCTTGCCTATGCGGCCACGTTGCGGCGTCAGGTCGGGCACGAGGTGGGCGGCGCGGCGGCGACATTGCAGCGGTGTTACCAGACACTCGATGGGCGGCGGCCCGCGCCTGCCTGGCGGCAGGCCGATCTGCGATTCTGGGCCGAATGCGCGTTCCTCGCCGGCGACCTGCAGGGTGCGCTGGTGGCCGTGCACCGCGCCCTCGGCGACGCTGCGGCGAGCAATGCGTTTGAGACCGCCAGCGCCCTCGTGCTGGCCGGGCGCACGCAGCTGCTGCTCGGTCGCCTCGAGGCGGCTGGCGGCGCGCTCGAGCGCGCCCGCGCTGCCGCCGATCGGTACGTCGACGCCATGCCGCCCGCGGCGCGCGCGGCCGCGGATCCGCTGCGCTACGCGATTGCGATGCTCCAGGCGGATCTCTGTCTGCTCGGTGACGACGTCGACGGCGCCATCGCGGCGCTCGAACCGGTGCAGCGCATCGGCGATGCCCAGGTCTACCTTCGGCTCAGTCGCCTGCTGCGTGGCGACCGATCGCAGGTGGATGCGTTGGCGGACATCGCCGGGCAGCCGCGCTGCGCCCCGGACCTGCGCCGCCTGGTTTTCGCCAAGCTGGCCCAGGCAGCCCTGCTGGCGGACGACCTGGCCGGTGCGCGTGCGCACCTCGACGCGCTGGACGCGGTGACGGTCGGCGGTGCCCACCCGGACGAACGCACCACCACGCTGGCCCTCGAGCTCGCGTGGCGAAGCGGCAGCCAGCCCCCGGCGGCGCTGATGGTCCGGGTACACGCGGCGTGGCAGGCCATGCTGCATCACCTGCGCCGTGCCCCGCGCCTGCGCGGTGGCACCGGCCTGTTGCACGTCGGCGATCGCGCGACGTTCGCCGCTACGGCACTGCGGTCGGCAGCGGCGGATGGCCCGGAGCGTGTCTGGGCCCTCCTCGTCGAATTGCATGCCGCCACGGCCGGCCTCGACGACGTCGATCCGGCGCGCGTGCGCCAGGAGTTGACCGCGGCGGGTCAGACGCTGCTCGCCTACGTGCCCGGCAGGTTCGGCACCGTGCTGCTGTGCGCGACCGCGGATCGCACGTCCATGCACGTGATCGGGCCCGCGCGGCCGTTGCGCGACGCTGCCGACCGGCTGCGCGCGGCCGGCGAAGCGGCCATCGAGGCGGTCAGCGGTGCGGTTGCCGACCGCGCGTTCGCCGCGTTCACCGACCGCGCGGCGGCGGTCGCGCCGCGGGTGCTGCCCGCTGAGGTACGGGCCCACCTCGCCAGCAGCCGACGGCTCACCATCGTCGGCGCCGGCATGCTGCAGAGTCTGCCGTTCGACGTGTTGCCGCTGCGGATCGATGACCGGGACGTGCCGCTCGGTGAACTGCTCGCCGTGGACTACGTCGCCAACGTCGCGAGCGCGGCCGAGTGCGCGCCGCGCCGTCCGCTGCGGCAGCCGCCCGTGCTCGCGGCGGCGCTGCGCACGGCGCGGCACGGCAGCGTGCGCGCGATGCCTTCCGATATCGGTCGACTGGTCGCCCCGTACGACCCGAAGGCGGTGGTCCACGTCGACGCCGCCGTCGCCGTGCCCGAGTTGCTCAACGCCCTCGAACAGGCGTCGATCGTGCACTGCATCGGCCACGGCGACTTCGACGGCAATCGGATCTTCGAACACGCGATCCGCTTCACCGACCACGACGACGGTCTGCTGAGAGAGTGAGAGGAAATCCCCCTTTCAGAATCCGCCACGAGATCGTCGTGCGTAGATCACAGTGATGAGCACGAAGTCACTGTTCGGCGACGATCTCGGCGGCAAGGACACCAAGGGGAAGGCGAAGAAGGCGGAAGGCGAAGCGCGCGTGAAGCGCCCGGACCGACGGCAGTCGGTGTTTCGCCCGCAGACGTTCGACGAGCTGATTCCGCCGGATCATCGCGCTCGCGGCATCGTGAAGTTCGTCGACGAGATGGACCTCGAGTCGTTCTACGCGCCGATCAAGTCGCGAGGCAGCGACCCCGGCCGGCCCGCGACCGACCCGGCGATGCTGATCGCACTGTGGCTGTTTGCGACGAGCGAGGGAGTCGGTAGTGCTCGTCACCTGGAGCGGCTGTGCGAGCGCGACGATGCCTACCGGTGGATCTGCGGCGGTGTGCAGGTCAACCAGCACGGGCTGAGCGACTTCCGGGTCGATCACGGCGCTGCCCTCGATGACTTGCTGACACAAGTCTTGGGCGTGCTGATGCACCAGGGCCTCGTCGTGCTGAAGCGCGTCGCTCAGGACGGCGTGCGTGTGCGTGCGAATGCGGGTGCGGCTTCGTTCCGGCGCCAGCCGAGGCTGCGGGAGTGCCTCAGGGAAGCGAAAGAGCAAGTGCGGCTCGCGAAAGCGATGCTCGACAAGGAAGACCCGACGCGGTCGGACAAGCAACGCGAGTCTGCGCATCGAGCGGCCCGCGAGCGCGAGGATCGGGTTAAGAAGGCCATGGAAGAGCTGCGGGAGCTGCAGGCGACGAAGACCGACGAGGACGCGAAGGAAGCACGTGCGTCGACGACGGATCCGGAGTCGCGCGTGATGCGCATGGCGGACGGGGGCTACCGCCCTGCGTTCAACATGCAGTTCGCCGTCGACACCGACACTCGCGCCATTGTCGGAATTGGCGTGACCAACAGCGGCTCGGACATGGGGCAGATCGAACCCATGCTGGAGGAAGTCGAGCGACGGTTGGACAAGAAGCCCAAGGAGTGGCTCGTCGACGGTGGGTACACCAGCCTCGCGGACATCGAGGCTGTCGGCGAGAAGGGCGTCAAGGTGTTCGCTCCTCTGCAGCAGCCGCGATCGCCGGACATCGATCCTCATCAACCCAAGAAGAACGACACCGAGCACGTCGCCGAGTGGCGAAAGCGAATGGGCACCGGCAAGGCCAAGGACATCTACAAGGACCGTGCGTCAACGTCCGAGCGCACCAACGCTGACCTTCGACAACATCGAGGGCTTCGACATCTTCCAGTGCGCGGAATCGAGAAGACCATGATGGTCGGTCTCTGGATGGCGATCACCTACAACGCGCTGCTCTGGATCGGTCAGAACGCCGCGACCCTCTGACCCGGCGAGCCCTGCCGCCCTCCCGGCCCGCTGTTCTGCGTGACGGGAGCCGCGTCTGGGCAGGGCCGAAAGCGCCGCGCGGCAATAGCCTCAGCCCAAACCCAATCTCAACCCTCGTCCTTGGCTTTCTCTCTCAGGCTCTGAGCGGCGACCTGGTGCTCGAGCGCGACCTGCGCGGAGTGGTGGTGGTGCTGGGCTCGTGCCGGGCCGCCGAGGCGCCGCTGCGGCGTGGCGGCGACCCGCTGGCGGCGTCGCTCGCCGGGGCGATGCTGGCGGCCGGCGCACGCTCTGTCCTCGTGCCGTCGACGGACGTGCAGGTGGGCCGCCACCTCGACGCGGGTGCGGCGCTGCACGCGGCGCTGGCCGCCGGCAAGTCGCCCGCCGAGGCCCTGTGGGCGGCGCGTCGGGCGGTCGCGAGGACCGGCGACCGCGCGGCGGCGCTCGAACTGCTGCTCGTGCAGATGCACGGCCGCGGCCACTGACAGCTCACTGTTGCGGCGCCGCGACGGGGGCTCAGTGGGCGACGCCGGTGCCCGACTTCTGCGTCGGCACCGAGGGCGTACCGCCGACCTTCGGCTGCCGCAGTGCGACGACGGCGCCGAAGTAGCGCGCATCCGGTGGCGGTACGGAATCACCCGTGGGCTCCATGCCGGCGGTCGCCCAGTCAACCGGCAGTTCGATGCACTCGTCGAACCACCAGCTCGCGTCGGCAGCAGGATCCAGCGTCAGCAACAGGTCCTCGAACTTCAGCATCCACGGGTTCCGGGCGAACTCGGCGAACACCGGCGCGGTGCTGGTCTGCGGCTGCTCGATGGCGGCTTCGACCAGCGTGAACTCGACCAGCACGCGTGGGTTCGGCCCCATTGCCGGTGCCGACAGCAGGTCGGTTGGTACCGGCAGCAGGAAGTCGAACCGCTTGCCCGCGCTGTCCGGTGGCAGCGCGAAGCGTACGTGCACCGCTGCCTGCAGATCGGCTGGATCGTCCGGCAGTGGTTCCGTGCCGACCATCGGCCGTGGGTACACGATCGCGTCCAGCGCCTGGCTCGGCAACAGCGTCGTCGGCAGCTTGATCCGCGCGACGTAGACCGTCTGGTTCGCGGCGTCGTCGACCGGCAGCGTGGCGAGGTTCTGCGCCCCCGCCAACGGCGTCAGGAACTCCAGCGTCGCCTGCGTGCCGCCTTCGTCCTCGATGCCGTAGGCGGCGAACTGCACCTGCGGTCGCACGCGGGTGGTCACCACCAGTCGACCGGTGTCGCGATGGCACACCACGAAATCGTCGTTGCCGTCGCGGTCGATGTCGTCGACGTAGAGCGACGCCCGGTTGGGCAGCGGGATCGGGGGCAGGTCGGCGGCGTCCACGTCGAGGAAGTCGATGCGGTGGGCGCTCGCGGCCGAGAAACCCTCGGCGCGGCCGACCAGGATGCGGCGGGTGGACTCGCCGGTCGACACCACGAGGTCGGTCCAGGCGTCGCCGTTGGCATCGAATGTCGCCAGGCCCAGCACCGCCGATGCGACCGGCAGCGTGCCGCCGTCGATCGGGACGAAGCTGCCGGTGGCGGCGAAGGTCTCGATCCGCCAGACCCCGCCCAGTTCGCGCGCCTGCGCGAACGCTGGCGTCGGGTTGGTGCGCAGCGGCGCTACCACGGCGGCGTCCGCCGGTTGCGCTGCGGCAGCCAGCACCGTGCCGTTGCCGTCGAGCACGAAGGTGCCGTTACTGAGCACGGCAACGATCTCCGGCGCGCCGCCTGGTACCCAGTCGATCAGATCGGCGTCGAGCACCGTGATCCCAGGGGGGGCCGGGAACGCCAGCGACGGCGACACCGTGCCATCGGCATCGACGATCGCGACCCGGATCCAGCCGGGCGCGTGCGCCAGCACGTAGGTCATCGGCAGCGGCGCCGCCAGCGTCAGGACATCGAGGTCGCGCGCCCCGGTCCATGCCGGCAACGCGCCCTGGCCCGGCGCCGCATCGACGAACGTGCCGCCCGCATAGCGCAGCACTCGCAACCCGGCCTCGGTCGCGACGGCGAGCAGGTCAGGTGCGGCGGCGGCCGACGGGATCGTCGCGATGCTGCCGGCACCGAGGAACGACGTGGGCACGCAGTGGTCGAAGTGCGCCGGGGCGAGCCAGAGGTGCAGCCGGCTGTTGCGCACGACGACGGCGCCGCGGGCCGGATGTCCGGCTACGAACCGGCCGCAGGCAAGGTGCGTGTCGGTCCCCGGCGAGGCCGTCGGCCACTGCCGTTCGATGCGTTCCAGTTCGAACGCGGGGACGATGGGGGATTGGGCCGCGAGCGAAGCGGCGAAGAGGGGGCAGGCGAGGGCGCTGAGTCTCATGGGCGGGGTCTTGGGGCCACGGATGCCGAGGAGCTTGGTGTTGTGCCAGGAATCCGGCCGGACGCCAGCGCCTGCGGCCGAGTGGTCGCGAGAGTGAATTCTGGAACGCTGCCGCGCCGCCCGGCATGGGAGCCCGCGTCCACAACACCGGTTCCCTTCCACAATGCAACACGCCGTCGATTCCACGTCCGTGCGCGCACGGACTCCTTCCCCTGCCTCCTGGTTGCTCGCCATCACTGCCTTCGCGGGCGGCGCCGCGGCACAGAGTGGCATTCTGCCGAAACCGCACAAGATGGAGGTCGCCGGGCCGGTGGAGGTCGTGTTCGACCACTCGCAGCACGCCTGCAGTCCGCTCAACATCCCCGATGCGCCGGCGCGCGCCATCCGCACCCAATCCGGCACCGTGCACCTCTACATGGCACACGGCAGCCTGTATACCGCACAGTACCTCTCATGGGACGGTGTGTCCCAGCCCGTTCCCGGCTGCCTGCCCAGCCCGCAGGGCCAGAACTACCGCATGAGCGGTCCCGACTTCGACCACCTTGCCATCGTCTGCGCGCCGGTGATGGGGTCCACGCAGAACCCGCAGCACAGTGCGTTCGAGGACCAGGAGTGGCTGATGTCGTTCTGGACCGCGGACGGGATCACCGTGCACGGACTCGTGCACAACGAGTACCAGTACGCAAGCTGCGTGGGTCTCTGCAGCGGCTCGATGTTCGGTTGCATCCCGCGCACGGTCACCTATGCGGTGTCGACGGACGGCGGGATCAGTTTCAGCTCGCCGGTCTCGCCGCGGCATGTCGTTGCGGTGGACCCCTATCCCTACCCCTCGTCCAACATCGGTTTCGGCGAGCCCAGCAACATCGTGCACAACCCAAACGACGGCTATTGGTACGCCTTGACGAACATGGGGATGGCGAATGTGCTGGGCTGGGTGACGGCGATTCGCACCAACGACCTCGCCGATCCCGCGTCCTGGCGCGCATGGGGCGGTGACGTTGCGTGGGGCGGGTCCGGCCAGTGGGACGTCGCCTTCCGCAACCCGTACCTGCCGGGCACCTACAACCCCCTCGACCACATCCCGCGGCCGCTGTCGCCAGCCCAGATCGATCTGATGCACGAGAGCATCAGCTACAACTACCACCTGGAGTGCTTCGTCCTCGTCGGGTATTCGGCGACGCCGCCCGCCAACCCGAACATGGGCATCTACTACGCGTTCTCCGACGACCTCGTGCACTGGACCCCGAAGCAGTTGCTGAATCGCCATCTGCAGCACCCGAGCGAAGGTGGACCGGGCCTCTACCAACTCGCCTATCCCTCCCTCATCGACCACGACAGCCCCAGCATGTCGTTCGATATCTCGGGCGAGACGGCCTATGTCTACTTCACCGTGCAGAACCCCACCGGTCCGCTCGATCGTGACCTGCTGCGGGTGCCAGTGACCTTCACCTTGTGAGCCGGCACGTAGCGCGCGCATCGCTCGGCTGGCGCCGCGCGGCTGGGCTGGCGGCATCGTGTGCACCCGGGACCGCCGCAAGCCCCGTGGCGCGCGCGCCGCCCGCCGGCTACACCGCCGCCATGGACCTCGGCTTCGAGACGATCGGCAACGCCTGCGTCATCGCCCACGACCGCGGGCCGGTGCTGGCGACCGACCCCTGGCTTCACGGCACCGCCTACTTCGGCTCGTGGCGGCTCAGCCACGAGGTGCCGGCCGAGCAGCAGGCGAACGTGCGCGCCTGCAAGTACCTCTGGATCTCGCACGGCCATCCCGACCACCTGTCGCTGCCGTCGCTCGAGACCCTGCGCGACAAGACGATCCTGCTGCCCGACCACTACGGCGGCCGCGTCGCGCGCGACCTGGGCGGGCTCGGCTTCGCCGTGCGCGTGCTGCGCTGCGGCGAGTGGTTCCCGGTCAGCGAACGCTGCCGCATCGCCTCGCTGGCGAACTACAACCAGGACGCGACGCTGGTGATCGACCTCGACGGCCACCTGGTGATCGACGCCAACGACGCCGGCGACCGCGGCAGCAGCCGCTTCCTGGCCCGCGAACGCCACCGCTTCGCGAAGCGCAGCGTGCTCGCCTGCCTGACCGGCTACGGCGACGCCGACATGATCCACTTCTTCGACGAGCAGGGCCGCCAGGTCCCGCCGCTGGCGGCGAAGCACGAGCCGCAGGGGCCTGGCATCAAGGCGCTGCTAGACCACTACGACCTCGACTACTTCGCGCCGTCGAGCTCGATGCACCGCTACAACCGCACCGACAGCGTCTGGGCCGATTCCTGCGCGACGCCGATCGACGCGCACCAGCAGGGCTTCGACGGCGGCCGCCGCACCTGCCTGCCGGCGTTCGTTCGCTTCGACCTGCACACCGGCCAGTACGAACGCATCGATCCGAGGCCCAACGACGGCCCGCCGGAACCGCCCGAAGCCCACGGCGACGACTGGAGCACGCCGCTCGAGCGCGACGACGTCGAGGTGCTGCGCGCCTGGCTGCTCCGCGTCGAGCACCTGCGCACGTTCCTCGGCTACGTGAACTTCCGCGTCGGCGGCAAGGACCACGTGATCGACGTCGAGCGCGAACACGCGCGCGGCATCACCTTCGCGACGCCGCGGCAGTCGCTGCTGCAGGCGGTGGCGTGGAACGCGTTCGACGACATCCTGATCGGCAACTTCTGCAAGACGACGCTGCACGGCGACTGGTGGGGCAAGCAGGGCGCCGCGGCGCTCTACCCGCACTTCACGCCCTTCGTCACCAAGTTCGGCGACAACGGCGGCGCCTACACCAGGGCCGAGCTGCGCGCCTACTTCGCCGAGTACCTGCGCCGCGGCTACACCGCGTTCACGCCCGACCGCGAGGAGCAGGAGATGCGGGCGGCGCTCCAGCCGTACCTCTGAGCCGGCCTCAGGCGTGGTGGGCGCGGCCCCGGGCCGCGGCGGCCTCGTCGGCGGCCACGCCCTTCTGGTAGCGCGTGTAGACGAACACCGGCACCGCCAGGCCGCCGAGCTGCGCCTGCACCAGCGGCGCCACGTGCGCCCAGTCGAGGCCGCCGACGCCGGTCGCCAGCCGCGGCAGGGCGACGCTGCCGATGCGCTCGCGCTCGACCAGCCGCCGCAGTTCGTGCAGGGCGTGGTTGACGTGCTCGGTGCGGGCCCGGCCCGGCCGGCCGCCGTCGTGGTCGGGCGGCTCCTGCGTGAACAGCGCCGCGAGGCGTACCGGCCGACCGGTCTGGTCGACGCCGCGCCACAGCCAGAGCGAGCCTGGCTTCGGCGCCTGCTGGCGGCAGTAGTGGCGGAAGTCCCTGTACATCGCCGGGCAGGCCGCGCGCAGAGCCAGCGCGAGGCCCTGCTTGAAGTCGTCGTTCGGGGCGATGCCGTGGGCGAGCAGATCGGCCTGGCTGAGCAGCAGGTCGCCGGTGAGTTCGTGCAGCATGGTGGGGGTGGGGAACGGGTCGGCAGGCCATCGGAGCAGGGCGCGTCCGGGCCGCCCCGGACCGAGGTGCGCAGGTGGGCCGGAACGAGGGCCCGGCCGGCGACGGTTTCGGGACCAGGGCCGGCTCGCAATCGACGCCGACGGCGCGTAAATCCCGGCTCTTCTCCGTCCTGCCGCGAGACCCGCATGAACCTGCTCCGCCCGTTGCTGCCGTTCCTGTTCCTGCCCTGCCTGGCGATCGCCCAGGACGCCGCCGCCGCGCCGGCGGCGAGCCCGATCCGGGCCGAGGTCGCCGAGGCGATCCGCGCCGAGGGCATCGACAACAGCCAGGTGATGCGCATCCTCGGCGACCTCACCGGCAAGATCGGCCACCGGCTGACCGGCTCCGACAACTTCACCCGCGCCTGCGAGTGGGCCGCGGCCGAGTTCCGCGCCATGGGGCTCGCCAACGTGCAGATCGAGAAGTGGGGCGAGTGGAAGACGGTCTGGAACCGCGGCGCCTGGGTCGGCCGCATCGTGCAGCCGGTCGAACTCGACATGTACGTCGCCACCGAGGCCTGGACGGCCGGCACCAAGGGGCTGCAGCGCGCCGCCGTCGTGCCGGTGCCGGCGAGCGCCGAGTTCGAGCCGGAGGCGGTGGCCGGCAAATGGGTGCTGAGCCGCCGGCTGCCGCGTGGTTCGCTCCGCAAGGCGATCGGCGACGCTGGCGCGCTGGGCTTCGTCTACCGCGCCGGCGACCCGGACGCGCAGTACCCGACCCGCGTGCGCGTGTTCGGCAACAGCCAGACGGCGCAGAAGCCGGTCGAGCAGGCGCCGAGGGTGCCGGAGATCGCCGTGCGCGCCGACCACTTCGACCAGCTGGTGGGGCTGGTCGAAGGCGGCCAGGAGGTGGTGTGCGAGTTCGACATCCAGAACAGCTTCCGCGACGGGCCGATCGAGCTGCACAACGTGATCGCCGAGATCCCCGGCAGCGACAAGGCGGACGAGGTGGTGATCGTCTGCGGCCACCTCGACAGCTGGCACCAGGCGCAGGGCTGCACCGACAACGGCACCGGCACGGCGACGACGCTGGAGGCGGCGCGCATCCTGGCCGCGGTCGGGGCCGCGCCGCGCCGCACGGTCCGGTTCTGTCTGTGGGGCGGGGAGGAGCAGGGGCTGCTCGGCAGCCGCGCCTACGTGCAGCGGCACCGGGCCGCGATGCCGAAGGTCTCGGCGGTGTTCAACCACGACACGGGCACCAACTGGGCGCAGTCGCTGGCGGTGACCGCGGCGATGCGCGACCAGCTCGCGCCGGTGTTCGCCGAGGTCTCGCGGTTGCTGGTGCCGCCCGACGCGGACTGGGCCGACGAGGTGTTCACGCTGCGGGTGGTGCCGCGCGTCGCCGGCGGCGGCGGCAGCGACCACGCGTCGTTCCTGGCCGCCGGGGTGCCGGGGCTCGACTGGGGCCTGAAGGGGCGCAGCGACTACTTCCGCCACACCTGGCACACGCAGTGGGACACGTTCGACGTCGCGATCGAGGAGTACCAGCGGCACACGGCGACGGTGGTGGCGTTGGCGGCGCTGGGCACGGCGAACCTGGAGGCGATGCTCGACCGGCAGAACGTCGGCGGCGGCGGTGGCGGCGCCGGTCAGGCGCAGGCGTTCGCCGAGGGCTGGTTCGAGTGCGAGTTCGACGAGCTGAAGTTCAAGAGCGTCAAGCCCGAGGGTCGGGCCGCGAAGATGGGGGTGCAGGCAGGTGACGTGCTGGTGCGCGTCGACGGCCAGGAGATCGAGAGTCTGCGGCAGATCTTCCAGTTCGCGCGCGAGGCGGAGGGCGAGGAGGTCGCGTTCACGTTCCGGCGCGGGGCGGAGACGTTCACGTTCTCGGCGCGCAAGGAGGAGCTGCCGCAGCGGCAGCGGCCGGCGCGGAACCAGGCGCCGGGCGACGTGGTGGCGCCGCGGGGTGGTGGGGGTGGGTGAGGGCGGCGGGCGGCTGCATGGCCCGCCCAACGTCTTTGACCATCAGCCGCCGGCGCTGCTTGGGGCGCCGGTCGGCTCCTACGTCTTGTTGGCTGGTGCACCTGTTAGCCATGGCCAAGACGCCACGACGCCGATGATGGCAACAGCGGCCGCGACGGCGAACACTGCGAGAACAACCATCCACACCTTGTAGGCGCTCACCCCCGACGACAGCGGACGCCCGTGCACAACCTCCCAACCTTCTTGCGCCTGCTCGAAGTCGCTTAGCCGATGCGAATCCTGCACCTCGAATAACCGGTGCTTGCTCATCAGGTGCATAGACGCCACGGCAGCAGCCAAGGCTAGAACGGAAGAGATCACGCGCGCGCCCTCCGCGGAACCTGCATCGAGGGCGATAGTGAAAAGGAAAGACTGTGCCGTAAGACTCAGCACCGGAGTCTGCCAGAGCATCGAGTCGTAGGTGGCACGACGGGAAGCGATTGTTTCGTACTGGTCCTTGGATATCACCATCGGAGTCTCCTCTGCCGCACCCAGCCAACGTCTTTGACCCTGAGCCGCGAGCGCCGCTGCGGCGCTCGCCGGCTCCAAGGTCGTGTTGGGCCGCATGCTACTTGGCCTTGCCACCGTATCGCTTGGCCAGACTTGCCAGATTGACGGCGTTGTCGATCCACTCCTCTACGTAGCCGCAGGCGGCGCACACGAAGCGGGTGACGGGAACTGCGCTGAGCATCGTGGCTCCCACCCGAATAGAGCTGCCCCCCAAGACACCGATTTCGCCCGGCACACGGAGCACGTCGGAGCAACCACACTTGGAGCACTTGCCTTGGGTTTTCATGAAGGAACCTGACGACGCCGGCCCAACGTCTCTGGTGCTCAGCCGCGAGCGCCCGCTTGGGGGCGCTCGTCGGCTGCTGCACTCTGTTGGGCGCCCAGACTACCATGTTTTTGAACGTCAATGCCAAGTCGACGCAGGAATCTTGCGCCAACCCAGAACGTGATGACCGCTGCGCCGAGCGGGGGCACGGCCAAGAGGCAAATGATCGGATCTCGCCACGCGCGGAACGTGGATCTGTCAATCGCATCGAGCGCCCACGCACCGAGAGGGATTGACACAAGCATCGTTGAGGTCAGCGCGACTGCCGCAAGCAGCCACCCTACTGCACTCAGTTGCTTCAGGTTCGTGGTCAGCATCCCGGTGCGCCCAACGTCTGCTTCGGCAGCCGAATCGAAGTCCGTTCCGCCGCCTTGCTCGTCAGCCTAGCGGCGACACCCCTGACCGCAAGTCCTGCGACCGCACCCTCCTTGGCTTCCAGAGCCGTGTGCCGGCAGAACTGTCGAAATCCGGCTGCCCACGCGATCCACCGGTCCCGCCGCGTCGCTCTCCCCACGCATCGCCGCAGATCCACCATCGCTCGGCATCGCCAGTGGACCGGCGCCTCCAGCCCGTCGCGCGGCAGAACGAAACCCTAGCTACCCTCCAGCACACCCGCCATCGCCCGACCGGTGACGAAGTCCGCGAACCCGAGCCGCTCGCCGCCACTCGCCTTGCCCAGCAGCTCGAAACACCGCTCCCTCGCCAGCGCGAAGATGCGGAGCGACTCCGCGTCGGTCGTCGCCCGGTCGCGACGCCCGAGTTCGCGCACGAACCCGATCGACCCCAGCCCCTCGGCGAACCGCCCCAGATTGTGCCGCTCATAGTCGCCGCGCGCCGTCACCGCCCGCTCGGCGGCGGCGAACAGCGCGCCGAAGCGCTCCAGCGCCCTGACCACGAACGGCCGCTGCCGCAGCTCCTGCCGCAGGTGCCCGACGTCGAGGTGCTGGTCCTGCAGCCACGACTCCAGCCACAGGTTGTAGTAGCTGGCGACGTCGAAGTCCCAGCGCGCCCGCAGCAGGTCGAAGCTGCCGAACAGCTCGTATTGATCCCGGTAGAGCGGCAGGTTCGCCGCGTAACGGTACTGCAGATACCCATCGTAGAGCCGCCGCCGCTCCGCCACGTCCTCGCCGTCGGCGTCGCGCCCGATCAGGTCGGCGGTGAAGTCGTTGGCCAGCGTGATGAAGTCGCTGCCCGGACTGTAGAACGGATCGCTGAACGCGGCCGCCTCGCCGACCACGGCCCAGCGGTCGCCGAACCACTGTTTGGTGCCGTAGGCCAGCTGCCCGTAGCCGCCGAAGTCGAGCCACTGCGCCGGCGCCAGCAGTTCGCCGAGCGCCCGGTGCCCGTGCAGGAACGTGCGCAGCCCGTCGGCCGTCAGCACCTCGCGCGACAGCCGCCGGTGGTCGCCGACCACCCCGACGCTGGTGATCCCGCCGCGCAGAGGGATCAGCCAGATCCAGTAGCCGCGGTGCACGAAGTGCACCGTCGACAGCCGCCGCGACGTGTGCCGCACCCGGTCGCGGAACCCGGCGTCGATCGCCGCGCCGTCGAGGTCGACGAGGTCGCGCACCCGCGCCCAGGCGGCGAGGCAGCGGTGGTCCTGCACCGGCGTGCGCAGCGCGAGCTGCTTCGCCAGCAGGCTGGTGCGGCCGGTCGCGTCGACCACCCAGCGCGCGCGCACCGTGCGCTCGCGGCCGCCGTCGTCGACGAACGTCACCCGGTGCGGCTCCCCGAGCTCGACCGCGGTCACCTTGGCGCCTTCGAGCAGCTCGCCGCCGAGCCGCGCCGCGCCGTCGCGGAGCTCGCGTTCGAGCGCGCTGCGGTCGAGCTGGAAGCTCGGGTGGTAGGGCAGCGACTGGCTGCCGATCTCGCTCATCGCCAGCAGCGGCGTGTCCCTGGCCGGCGTGTCGAAGAAGAACCGCAGCCCGTTCTTCGGCAGGTGGTGCTCGTAGAGGTAGGTCGACAGCCCGAGCCGCCGCAGCAGGTAGTTCGAGAACAGCTCGACGGTCGCCTCGCCGACCTTGAACGAGGTCGTGCGGCTGCGTTCGCAGGCGAGCACCCGCAGGTCGGGCCGCTGCAGCCGCAGCTGGCGCAGCAGCAGCCCGCCGGCGAGACCGCCGCCGAGGATCACCACGTCGTGGTCGGTTTGCATCAGGGGATCTCCAGGATCGACCAGGCCGCGGCGCCGCCGGCGGCGAGCGCGCTGCACAGCACGCGCGCGGCCTGCACCCGGCCAGAGGCCGGCACGACGCCGAGGTCGGGATCGGGTTCGGTGCAGCCCGCCGGCCGCGCGAAGTCGCTGCCCGCGAGCGCCAAGAGCGCCGTCGCCAGCGTGCCGCCGCCGTATTCGCCGTGCACCGCCTTCGGCACCAGCACCGGCGGCAGGGCCGCGAACGTGCGCCGCAGCACCGCGGCCTCGAGCGCGTCGCCCTGCCGCGCGCCGGCGGCCGTGCTGACCACGGCGCCGACTTCCGGCAGCAGCCGTCCGAGCCGGGTGCGCAGCAGCGCCGCCAGCCCCCCGGCGTCGTGGCCGAAGCTGGCCCGGCCGGCGGTGGGGTCGAAGCCGCGCGCCGTCGGGCCGACGCGCGCCAGCACGCGGGCGCCGCGCGCCCGGGCCGAGGCCTCGCTCTCGAGCACCAGCACGGTGGCGCCCTCGCCGGCGAGCACGCCGCGTCGCCGCCGGTCGAACGGCCGCGGCAGTTCGCCCTGGCCGTCGGGACGCACCAGGGCGCGGAAGCGGTCGAGGATCGCGTGCGACAGCGGCTTCATCTCGTCGACGGCGCCGGCGAGGCAGACGTCGGCGCGGCCGCTGGCGACGTCGAAGGCGCCCTGCTGCAGCGCCAGCAGCGGCCCGGCCTCGCGCTGGCAGATCGTCGTGTTGGGCCCGCGCGCGCCGAGGTCGATCGCGATCTGGCCGGCGGCGGCGTTGGCGACGCAGTCGGTGAACAGGAACGGCGACGCCGCCTTGCCGCCCTTGTCGAGGATCTGCCGCGCCAGCTGCTCGGTGAAGCCGCCGGGGCCGAACGCGGTCGCCAGCGCCACCGCGGTGCGGTCGGCGGGCACCGCGGCCAGCCCGGCATCGGCCAGCGCCATGCGCGCCGCGGCGACGGCGTACTGCGACAGGTCGCTCATGCGCCGCGCCGCCTGCGGCGACAGCCAGGGCGACAGGTCGAGCGGCCCGCAGGCGGCGACCTGCGTCGCCGCGTCCGGCCGGTGGTAGCCGGCCGAACGGTCGATCGGCGACGCCAGGGCGCGGCCCTGCCGCAGCGCCGCCGCGAGCGCCGGCAGGCCGAGGCCCCACGGGCCGAGGCAGCCGACGCCGGTGACGACGACGTCGCGCGGCGTCATGGCTGCCAGCTCCGCAGCAGCACCACCGCGTTGTTGCCGCCGAACGCGAGGTTGGTCGACAGCCCGACGTTGGCCAGGGGCAGCGGCCGCGGTGCGCCGAGCACGACGTCGAGGCCGAGCTCCGGATCGGCCGGTTCCGAGCCGGCCAGCGGCGGCACCAGCCGGTGCACGATCGACAGCGCGGTGAACACCGCCTCGATGCCGCCGGCGGCGCCGAGCAGGTGGCCGATCAGGCTCTTGCTCGAGGTCACCGGGATCGCCGCCGCGCGCGCGCCGAACA
Organism: Planctomycetota bacterium; assembly: GCA_019636245.1. Lineage (GTDB taxonomy): Bacteria > Planctomycetota > UBA1135 > UBA1135 > UBA2386 > JAEUHS01. The sequence goes on from JAHBXX010000001.1 coordinate 71,709, forward strand.
CCGCGTGCAGCGCCTTGGCCTCGCTGTCGTCGTTGTGCGGCGTGCCGGTGCCGTGCGCGTTGACGAACGTCACCGCCGCGGGCTCGAGCCCGGCCTCGGCCAGCGCCGTGCGGATCGCCGCCGCCGCGCCGCGGCCCTCCGGATCGGGCGCCGAAACGTGGTGGGCGTCGCAGGAGCGGCCGGCCCCCGCCAGCTCGCACAGCACCCGCGCGCCGCGCGCCCGAGCGTGCGCCGCCGTCTCCAGCAGCAACACGCCGGCGCCTTCGCCGAGCGACAGGCCGGCGCGCGTGCGGCGGAACGGCCGCGTCGGCTGCGGGTCGACGGCGCGCAGGCTGTTGAAGCCGGCGTAGGTCGTCTCGCAGAGCTCGTCGGCGCCGCCGGCGATGGCGACGTCGACCTCGCCGGCGCGCAGCGCGTCGAGCGCGGCGCCGAGCGCGACGTTGGCCGACGTGCAGGCGGTCGACCAGGTGGCCACCGGCCCGCGCACGCCGAGGTGGCGGGCCACGGCGCTGCCGGGGCCGTCGTTCTGCTGCGCCGCCAGTGGCCGCAGCCGTCCTTCGTGGCCGTGCAGGATCGCCGCCAGGAACCGTTCCGCCTCGAACAGCGCCCCGGTGCTGCTGCCGAAGAACACGCCGGTGCGCGCGCCCTGCCGCACGGCGGCGGGCAGGTCGCGCACCGCTTCGGCGGCCGCGGTGCAGGCGAAGCGCTCGGCGCGCGACCAGCCGCGGCCGGCGGCGAGCACGGCGTCGTCGGGCACGGCGGCGGCGAGCGTCGTGCGGTGCGTCGCGGTCGGGAACAGCCGCAGCGGCGCGACCGCGGCCCGGCCGGCCAGCGCGCCCTGCCAGACCGTCTCCACGCCGACTCCCAGCCCGCAGACCGCGCCGAGCCCCGTGACGACGACCGGTGCCACGGTCACGCGCGCCGGTCGCGCGCGCCGGCGGCGGCGCCATCGCCGAGCAGCCGGGCGTTCAGGAAGTCGCACAGCACGCGGGCCGACGCGAACGCCTCCTTGCCGACCTCGGCGTCCTGGATCTGGAGGCCGTATTCGCTCTCGATCGCCAGCACCAGTTCGAGCGCGTCGACCGAATCGAGGCCCAGCCCGGAGCCGAACAGGGGATCGTCGTCGCCGAACGAGTCGGCGGTAACGCCCTTCAGGTTCAGCTTCTGGACGATCAGCGCCTTCAGCTGGCCGACGGTCACCTGCGTGCTCATGAGGGCGAGTAGTGTAGCTGGGGGAGGGGGCAGCGGGAATTCTGCGTTCGGCGTAGCCCCGAACGGCCGCCGACCGGCGGCTTGCGGCTGCGGTCGGCCAAAGTAGGCTTCGCTGGCTCCCGGGATGCCGATGCACTCGCCGGTCGTCGAAGCCTTCGCCCTGCGGTACCGCGCCGAGCCGACCGCCCCCGTGGCGTGGACTGCCGCCGGCTGGCAGAGCCGCGCCGACCTCGCCGCGCTGGCGGCTCTTGCCACCGCCGCGCTGGCCGGAGTGCCGGCCGGCAGCCGCATCGCCCTGTGCGTGCGCGATGGCTTCGCGTTCCTGGCCGCGGTGCTGGCCGTCTGGCAGCACCGTTCCTGCGCGATCCTGCTCGATGCCGCCGATCCGCGCGCGCCGCGCCTCGACCTGGCCAGCGAACTGGGCGCCGCCGCCCTGCTCGACGGCGGGCCGACGTTCGGGCTGACGTCGCTGCCGGGCGCCCTGCCGGCGGGGGACCTGGCGGCGATCAAGCTGACCTCGGGCACGACGGCCCGGCCGCGCGCCGTCGGCGTGGGGTTCGCGGAGCTGATCGCCGACGCCGATGCGCTCGAGCGCACCATGGGCATCGGCGACGCCGACCGCGTGCTGGCGGCCGTGCCGATGTCGTTCAGCTACGGCGTCGGCAACCTGCTGCTGCCGGCCCTGTGGCGCGGCCGCGTGCTGGTGCTGCCCGAAGCGCGGCATCCGCTCGGTTTCCTGCACGCCCTGCGCCAGGCCGGGCCGACGGTGCTGCCGGCGGTGCCGGCGCTGCTGCGGGCGTTGCTGGCCGACGCGCGGCCGCTGCCGGCGAGCCTGCGCCTCGTCGTGTCGGCCGGGGCCCAGCTGCCGCCCGCGGTCGCGGCCGCGTTCCGGGCCCGCTTCGGCCGCGCCGTGCACGCGTTCTACGGCGCCACCGAGGCCGGCGGCATCTGCTACGACCGCACCGGCGCCGCCGCCGAGGCCGGCAGCGTGGGCCAGCCGGTCGACGGCGTGCAGGTGGAACTCGATGGCGACGGCCGCGTGGTCGTGCGTTCGCCGGCGGTCGGCCGCGCTCTGGAACCGGATCCCGATCTCGCCGACGGCACCTACCGGGCCCCGGACCTCGGCGCCTTCCGCGCCGGCGAACTGGTGCTGCTCGGCCGCATCGGCGACAGCTTCGACGTCGGCGGCCACAAGGTGCACCCGCGCGAGGTCGAAGCGGTGATCGCTGGCCTCGACGGCGTGCGCGACGTCGCGGTGGTGCCGTGGCAGGACGCCGCCGGCCGGGCGGCGGCGGCGGCGCTGGTCGTCGCCACGGTCGCCGACGAGGTCGCGGTGCGCCAGCACTGCGCGCGTGCCCTGCCGGCGGCGAAGGTGCCGCGCTGCATCCTGTTCCTGCCCGAACTGCCGCGCGACAGCCGCGGCAAGCTGCCGCGCGAGGCCTGGCAGCGGCTCCTGGCCGCGGCGGCGCCGGCCGGCGACCCCTGGCGGGCCCCGTGACGGCGCCCGCGGGGGGGGGCTCGCTGCTCGACCTGCCGCTGCGCCGGCCGCTCGCGACCCTGGTCGCGATCGTGCTGGTGACCGCGGCGGCGCTGCTGCTGTGGCCGGGCGTGCGCTTCCAGCCGGACGTCGCGCGCCTGCTGCCGGCCGACCATCCCTACCTGCGCGTCGCCGAACTGCTCGACGAACGCGCGCGCCCGGCGCGCACCCTGTGGCTCCTGCTGCGCGGCCCCGACCTGCCGGCGCGCGTGCCGGCGCTCGCCGCGGCGCTCGCCGCCTCGCCCTGGGTCGCCGCCGTCGAGACCACGCGCGACCAGCTGTTCGGCCCGTGGCTGGCCCGGGGCGCCGCGGCGCCGCTGTGGTCGCTGCCGCCGCCGCAGCGCGAGGAGCTGACGGCGGCGCTGCAGCCGGCGGCGCGGGCAGCGGCGATCGAGGCGCTGCGCCTCGACCTCGCCGACGATCCGCTGGCCGGCGGCGAACTCGCGGTGCGCGACCCGCTCGGCCTGCGCTGGCTGCTGCAGGCCGCCGACCCGGCCGCGGCGCTCGGCCTCGACCAGGATTCCGACCTGGTGTCGTTCGAGCGCGGCGGCGAGGTGCTGCTGCGGCTCACCGGCACGACCGACGCCTACGACGCCGACGCCGCCCTGGCCCTGATGGGGCACGTCGAGACCGTGCTGCACGGCGTCGACGCCGCCGTGTTCGGCGGCTACGCGGTGGCCGCGGCCGACCAGCGCCGCATCCGCGCCGACTTCGAGCGCGCCAGTGGCTGGGCGCTGGTGGCGATCCTCGTCTACCTGTGCTGGACGATGCGCGGCGTGCGCCTGCCGCTGCTCGTGCAGCTGCCGGCGCTGCTGTCGATCACCTGGGCGATCCCGTTCGGCAGCGCGTGGTTCGGGCCGCTGCCGACGGTGGCGGTGGCGGCGGTGGCGGTGCTGTGCGGCCTTGGCGTCGACTTCGCGATCCACTATGCCGCGCGCTACCGCGCCGAGTGCCTCCTGCACGGCCACGCCGAGGCGGTGCGCCGCGTGCAGCGTACGACGGTGCCCGAACTGGCGATCGACATGGCGACCACGGCCGTCACCTTCCTCGCCGTCGGCAGCGGCGAACTCAGCGGCCTGCGCGCGTTCGGCCTGCTGCTGGCGCTCGGGCTGGTCGGCAGCCTCGTCGTCACCGTCACCGCGCTGCCGGTGCTGCTCGCCGCCGCCGGCCGCCGGCGGGATCCGGAGCGCAGCTGGCTCGCCGCCTTGGCCGACCGCTGGCTCGCGCAGCGCGCGGCGCGGCCGCTGGCGTGGTCGGTGATCGCCCTGGCCGCCGTGCTCGCCGTCGCCACGGCATGGCGCGGCGTGCCGCTGTCGGCCGAGCCGGAGGCCCTGCGCCCGGCGGGCGATCCGGTCGCCGCCGCGCGCGCGGCGATCGAGCGGCGGCTCGGCTTCCAGAGCGTGCCGGCGGTGCTGCTGCTGCCGGCGGCCGACGAGCCTTCGGCCGCGCGCGACGGCCTGCTGGCGCTGCAGGCGGCCGGCGTGGTCCGGTTCTGGTCCGGTCTCGAGGCGGTGGAGACCGAGGGCGCGCGGCAGGCGGTGACGGCGTGCCGCGCGCGCCTCGGCGCGTTCGTCGAACCGACCCTGCAGCAGTTCGCGGCGGCCGGCCTCGAGCCGGGGCCGTTCCGCCCGGCGCTGCAGGCGCTGCAGGCGCGGCTCGACGCCGACCCGCCGGCCGCGGCGCCGCGCTGGCTCGACCTCGACGGCGAACGCTGGCGCGTGGTGCAGGCCTGGCCGGTCGAGCGCCTCGACGCCGACCGGCTGCCGGCGTTCGCCGGCGAGGTGCAGGCGAGGCTCGGTCCGCGCGTCCAGGTGCACGCCGGCGCGACCGTGGCCGCGGCGCTGGCGACCGTGCTGCAGCGCGACCTGGTGCGCGCGGTGCTGCTGGCGGTCGGGCTGGCGTTCGGCATGGTGCTGCTGTGGCTGCGCTCGTGGCGGCAGGGCCTCCTGGCGCTGCTGCCGAGCGCCATCGGCCTCGCGCTGACGCTCGCGTGGCTGGCCGCCGCCGGCATCGAGCTGTCGCTGGTCAGCTTCGTCGCCGTGCCGTTCGTGCTGGGCATCGGCGTCGACGAGGGCGTGCACACCGTCGGTCACTTCCGCCACGGCGGGCGCACCACCGGCGCCACCGGCACCGGCGTGGTGCGCACCAGCCTCGGCACCGTGCTCGGCTTCGGCGCGCTGCTGTGGGCCGAGAGTCCGGGGCTGCAGGCGCTCGGCGGCATCGTCGCCATCGGCTCGCTGCTCTGCATGCTGTCCTGCCTGTTCGTGCTGGCGCCGCTGCTGGCGCCGCGCGCCGCTCACCAGAGCCGGGCCCAGCAGAACCAGTGATGCGGCCGTTCGCGGATCGCGCGCTCGCACTCGGCCGCCATGCGGTCGACGGCGCGCGCCACGTCGCGCGCCTTGTCGTCGGTGCGTTCGACCTCGATCGGCTCGCGCAGCTCGACGCGGTAGTGGCGCCGGCCCTCGCGGAACACGAACACCGGCACCAGCGGCGCGTTGGCGGCGCGCGCCAGCGCCGCCGGCCCGGGCGGCAGGTCCATCGGCCGGCCGAACATCGTCGACCGCTGCACGTCCATGCCGGCGCGCGGCCGGTCGCCGGGCATCGCCACCACGTCGCCCTGGCGCAGCGCCATCAGCAGCCGCGCGCCGAGCGCGAGGTCGGCGCCGGCGTAGTGCACGACGAACTGGTCGCGCAGCGGGTGGCGTTCGAACAGCTCGGCGACGAAGCGCTGCGCCGCGCGCCCCATCTCCGGCTCGCGCACGACGTGGATCTTGCGCCCGCGCGGCACGTCGCGCACCAGCGGCCCCATCTCCCAGTTGCCGAAGTGGGCGGTGAAGAACACGAAGCCGCGCTCGGTCGCCTGCATGCGCGCGTAGGTCGCCTCGCCGGCGAAGTCGAACCGCATGCGGTCGGCGCGGTGGAACTGCTCGTAGCGCTCGGTCAGGCACCACGCGTACTCGTGGAAGGTGCGCCAGATGCGGCGCTGCCGCGTGAACCAGCCGCAGGGTCCGAGCACGGCCTCGAGGTTGTGCGCGACGGCCGAGCGGATCTGCCACAGCGTGGCCCAGAAGAACCACGTCGACAGGTGGATCACCAGCACGATGAACCACTCGGGGAAGAACGTCGCCCAGTAGTGCAGCCGGTACCAGGCGATGCCGGTCACGTGCAGCGGGCCGAGCAGGCGGCGGCCCAGCGTGCGCGGCGGGCCGTGCGGCTTGTCGCGGATCGGTTCGACGCTTTGCGCGGGGCTCGTCACCAGTAGGCTTCTGGCCCGAGACTATCCGTTGCCGGGCCCACGACGCACGCTGTTCCGCGCCATCGCGCTCGCCGCCGCGGCGGCGGCCTCGACCGCCTGCACCGGCTTCGCGCCGCCGCGCCCGGCGACGCTGGCACGGCTGCGGCCGCTGCGGGCGGACCCCGTGCCGGCCCGGTTCGAGGTCGAGATCGAGTCGCCGGCCTTGACCGGCGTGTTCGACGCGGTGTTCGCGCCCCAGCCGCACGGCTTCGCGCTGCAGCTGTTCCCCGACATCGGCGCCAAGGTGCTCGACCTGACCGTCGCCGGCGGCGCCGTCGCCGCCGACACGCCGGCGGGCCCCTGGGCGGCGGCGGCGCCGTTCGCCGGCGCCGCGCCGCACCTGGCGCTGCTGCTGGCCGTCGCCCTGGCGGAACTGGGGGCGCCGGCCGCCGCCGAGCGTGTGCTCGGCGAACGGCCGCTGCCCGGCGGCCGGACCGAACTCGCGCTGCGGCCTGTGCTCGACGGCGTGACCGTGCGGGTCGAGCTGGCGGCGGACGGCGCGGTGGTGGCCTGCCAGCTCGAGGTGGCGGGGTTCGGCTGCCGGCTCGAGGCCGACGGCCTGACCGCGCCCTCCGTGCGGGTGCGGTTCCACTGGCCAGCCGAAGGTTGAGCCGCGGACGGCTTTGTGTTCACCTGCCGGCGCGGGCCGTTGCGGCCCGGTGATGGGCACCCGGATCGATCAGGACGTCGTCGTCGTCGGCGGCGGCCCGGCCGGCGCGGCGGCAGCCGCGCGGCTGGGCCGCCTGGGCCACCGCGTGCTCGTGCTGGAGAGCGAACGCTTCCCGCGCTTCCACATCGGCGAATCGCTGCTGCCGCTCGGCGACGCGGTGTTCCGCGAACTCGGCTGCCGCGACCGCCTGGCCGCCGCCGGCTTCGTGCAGAAGTACGGCGCCCGCCTGGTGTCGCCGTGCGGCCGCCGCACCGTGCTGTTCGACTTCGCCGAGGCGCGGCACCTGGAACTGCCGTGGACGTTCCAGGTCCATCGCGCCGAGTTCGACGCGCTGCTGCTCGAGCACGCGATCGCCTGCGGTGCGACCACGGTGCAGGGCCGCGCCCGCGACTACACGGTCGACGGCGACGGCGTCGCCGTCGACTACGAGGCCGCCGACGGCGCCCGCCACACGGTGCGGGCGCGGGCGCTGATCGACGCCAGCGGCCGCAGCGGCTTCGTCGCCCGCCGCGAGGGCGTGCGCATCGACGACCACGAACTGCGCAAGGCCGCCGTCTACGCCCATTTCCGCGGCGTCGAGACCGATCCGGGGCGCCGCGGCGGCGACACCCGCATCGTGTCGCTGCCGCGGCTCGGCTGGATGTGGTTCATCCCGCTGAAGGACGGCCAGACCAGCGTCGGCGCCGTGCTCGATCTCGACGACTACCGGCAGCAGGCGAAGGGCGAGCCGGCGGCGCTGTTCGCCGCCGCGGTGGCGGCGGCGCCGGCGGCGGCAAGGCTGCTGGCCGCGGCCGAGCGGCTCGGCGAGTTCCGGGTCGAGAGCGGCTTCAGCTACCGCGCCGCCCGCTACTGCGGCGACCGCTGGTTCCTGGCCGGCGACGCCGGTTCGTTCCTCGACCCGGTGTTCTCGACCGGCGTGCTGCTGGCGCTGCGCTCGGGCCTCGAGGCCGCCGACGCGGCGGCCGCCGCGTACCTCGGCCGTGGCCGCCGGCGCGCCGCCGTCCTGCAGCGCTTCGACCGGCGCCTGCAGCAGCGCTACTGGTTCGTGCGCCGGTTCGTCACCGGCTTCTACGACCCGAACACGCGCGACGTGTTCTTCGCGCCGCGCCCGCTGCTCGGCATGACCAGGGCGGTGACCACCGTGCTGGCCGGCGGCTTCGACCTCGGCTGGCTCGACCGGCTGCGGCTGCAGCTGTTCTTCCTGATCGGCCGCCTGCAGGCGCGCTACGACCTGGTGCCGCGCCTGGCCGCGGCGACCGCGGGGGCGGGGTCGTGAGGTCCCGGCTCGGGATGCTGCTGCTGGCGGCCGCCGCCCTGCCGGCGCAGGAGCCGCCGCCGGCGCCGCCGCCGGCGCCGCCGCCGGTCGACCCGGCCGTGGTGGCGGCGGGCGAGGCGCTGCTGCGCGCGCACGGCGAACGCAGCCGCGGCGTCGCGGTGCTGGCGGCCGACTACCGCCAGACCCGCACGACCCGGCTCGCGGCCACGCCGCTGCAGAGCAAGGGCACGTTCCTGTTCGTGCGCGAGCCGGCGTGCGTGCTGTTCCGCGCCACGGCGCCGCGGCCGTCGGTGGTGCGGGTGCGCCGCGACCTCTACGAGGTCTACCGGCCCCAGCAGCGGCGGCTCGAGCGTTTCCGCCTCGACGGTCCGGAGCTGGCGCAGGGCCTGTTCGCCGCGCTCGGCGGCGACGCCGACCTGCTGCTGCGCGAGTTCTCGATCGCCGCCTGCGGCGTCGATCCGGCCGACCGGGAGCGCACGCGCGTGGTGCTGGCGCCGCGCCGCGAGGCGGTGCGCGAGCGGTTGCCCGAGCTGCGCCTGTCGCTGCGCACGAGCAGCCGCGCGCTGGCGGCGGTGGCCTACCGCGACCACGCCGGCGACCTGATCGAGATCGAACTGGAGAACGTGGTGGGCGACCCGGACCCGGCGCCGAGCTGCGAGTTCGAGGTCGCCGAGGGCACGACGGTGGTCGAGCACGCGGCGCAGAAGCGCGGCGGCTAGTCCAACTTCGTCGAGCCACCGGTGGCACCGGCGGCGTAGTTGCCCTAGCATGCGGCGGCGCGACGGGCGGTCATCCCGTCGTGCCGCAGCCGGCGCATCGGGCCGGCGCACAGCCAGGTTGGGAGGGTTTCATGAAGCAGAACGAGCGTCTGTTGGTCTACGCGGTGACCGGGTTCCTCGCGGTCATCCTAGTCGTCGCGGTGTGGTTCGGTCCGGGTGGGCGCGAGGCGGCCGGCGCCGCCAAGCCGGCGTCGCCGGCGGCCAAGGGGCTCGCCGAGCTGATCGGCCAGCAGGACCAGCCGTCGCCGGCCGGCGCCAGCGGCGCCGAGGTGCTGCCGGCGCCGGGCGAACTCACGCGGCAGCAGCCGCTGGTCGCCGTCGATGCGGCCGCCGTGGCCGCGGAACTGCTGGCGCAGCAGCTCGGCCCGAGCCAGCGCAGCTGGTCGACGCGCCTCGTGCGCGCGCGGCCGGGCGACTCGCTCGAACTGCTGGTGCGCCGCTGGTGCGGCGCCCGCGATCCGTTCCTCGCCGAGGCGAAGGCGATGAACGAGGACCTCGGGGTGCTGCGTGCCGGCCAGGAGGTCTGCCTGCCCTGGGTCGACGACGCCGTGCTGCTGGCGGCGCTCGAGGCCAACCAGCCGAAGCCGTTGGCGGCGGCGTCGGATGCCGGCGTGGCGCCGGCCGGCGGCGGCGTGGCGCCGATCGGTTCCCTGCAGCGCATGCTCGGCGTCGGCACGGCGGCGGCGGGCGACGGCGCGGCGCGCCCGGCCGAAGCGCCGGCGTTCGCCGAGCCGGGGCGCAGCGGCACGGCGCCGGCGGCCCGCCGGGCGGTCACGGAGTACACCGTGCAGAGCGGCGACTCGCTGTGGAAGATCGCCGAGCGCAGCTACGGGCGCCAGCAGGCGGCCCGCATGGTGCGGGCGATCCTGGAGGCGAATCCGGGGCTGGACGAGCGCGTGAAGCCCGGCCAGAAGCTGGTGCTGCCGCCGGCGCCGTGAGCGCCGCGCGCCGCCGCCCTCACTTGAGCCCGTAGCGGTCGAGTTTCTTGTAGAGGTTGCTGCGCTGCAGGTCGATGCGCTCGGCGGTGCGCTTGATGTTGCCGCCGAACTCGAGCAGCTTGCGGCGCAGGAACTCCTTCTCGGTCGCGGCCCGGAAGTCCTCGAGCTTCTCGAAGGCGAACCAGTCGACGCCGCCGTCGCTGCCGCCGCCGCCGGGCGCCGGCATCGCCGCCGCGGCGAGGTCCTCGGCCGCGAGATCGGTGCCGTCGGCGAGCACCGCGGCCGCCTCGACGACGTTGCGCAGCTGCCGCACGTTGCCAGGCCACGGCTGCGCGCGCAGCCATGCCGCAGCTCCCTTGCCGAGCCGCCGCGGGGGCAGGCCGTTGCGCGCCGTGGCCGCGGCCAGGAAGTGGCCGGCGAGCGCGACCACGTCGTCGCCGCGTTCGCGCAGCGGCGGCAGGTGCACCCGCACGACGTGCAGCCGGTAGTAGAGGTCCTCGCGGAAGGTCTTCGCCGCCACCATCGCCGGCAGGTCCTGGTTGGTCGCCGCCAGCACGCGCACGTCGACGCGCAACGGTTGCCGGGCCCCGAGCCGCTGCACGACGTGCTCCTGCAGCACGCGCAGCAGCTTGCCCTGCAGCGGCAGCGGCAGGTCGCCGACCTCGTCGAGGAACAGCGTGCCGCCGTCGGCCTGCTCGAACGAGCCCGCCCGTGCCTGCACGGCGCCGGTGAAGGCGCCCTTCTCGTGGCCGAACAGCTCGCTCTCGGCCAGCTCGGCGGGGATCGCGGCGCAGTTGACGGCCACGAACGGGCCGGCGGCGCGCGCGCTGGCGCGGTGCAGCCGCCGCGCGACCAGCTCCTTGCCGGTGCCGTTGTCGCCGGTGACCAGCACCGGGACCTCGGTGCGGGCCACCTTGTCGACGGTGGCGCGCACCTGGGCGATCGCCGGGCTGTCGCCGAGCAGATCGGGCTCCGAGCCGGCGCGCAGCGCCGCGTTCTCCCGCTGCAGCCGGAAGGCGTGCAGCGCGTTGCGGATCGACAGGCCGACGCGGTCGGCGGTGAACGGCTTCTGCAGGAAGTCGAAGGCGCCCCGGCGCACGGCCAGCACCGCGGTGTCGAGGTCGCCGTGGCCGGAGATCATCACCACCGGGACCTCCGGGCGGCGTTCCTTCAGCCGCGCCAGCACCTCGAGGCCGTCCAGGCCGGGCAGCTTCACGTCCAGCAGCACCAGGTCGACGTCGTCGGCGAGCGCCAGTTCGAGGCCGGTCGGGCCGTCGGCGGCCTCGCGGGTCTCGTAGCCGTCGTAGCCGAGCGCGAAGGCGAGTTCCTCGCGTACGGCGCGGTGGTCGTCGACGATCAGGATCCGGGCCGGCGCGGCGGGCATGGGCGGCGAGGGTAGCGGTCGGATCGCCCAGGCCCAGGTGGGGGGGAGGCGATTCGCGCGCCGCAGGCCGCGATGGCAACGGCGGTCGGCGGCACGCGGGCGGCGCGGCCGCCGGCGCACGACCGCGGTTGGGGTATCCTTGCCGCGACCTTGGCGGTCCCCGCTCGCGTGCCCTTGACGGTCGTCGGTCGGAACATAGCATTCCACAGCCCTTTCCAGCCTTGCCCGGCTGGGGGGAGTGCCGGCACCGGAACGTCCGTATGCCCGCGGTGTGCCGCATCCCCTGTTCGCGCCCTCATCCCAGACCCCTACTGCTCTTCCCCAAGGAGTCCCGTTCCATGGCCCGCTCGTTCCCTCAGTTTCTCCTGGCGGCTGCCGTTGCCGCCGTCGTCGGCGGATCGGTCCGGGCGCAGGACACGCCGCTGCAGGAAGCCGTCACGCTGTTGCGGTTGAGCAAGTCGGACGAAGCGGTCGCCAAGCTGCGCGAGATCCTGGCCTCGGACCCGTCGAACACCGAGGCGCTGAAGCTCTACCAGTCGGTGTCGCAGGACGAGTGGTACATGCTGATGACCACGCGCGGCGAGGTGCAGCAGATCGCGCAGTCGATCCTCGAGCGCGCGCGGGTCGAGACGCGGCAGCGTTCGCGGGACGAGGCGGCGATCGCGGAGCTGGTGGCCACGGCGACGGCGAAGGACAGCGACTACGGCACCCGCCAGGCGGCGATCAACAAGCTGGTCGCCAACCACGGTGAGTTCGCGGTGCCGGCGCTGGTGCAGAAGCTCGGCGATCCCGACGACGCCGAAGGGCAGATCCAGGCGATCTACGTGCTGTCGCAGCTGCGCTCGGCGGCCGTGCTGCCGCTGATCGAGGCGCTGCGGAGCAGCAACGAACTGGTGGCGCAGAACGCGGCCGCCGCGCTGCACCAGATCGGCGACGACCGGGCGGTGCCGGCGATGGTCTACCTGGCCGGCGACGAGCGCCCGAACGTCAGCGCGATCGCGCGCAAGTTCGTCGCCAAGAAGGGCGTCTCCGGCGGCGCCGTCGACCTGCTGCTGGCCCAGGCGCGCAACTACCTGCAGGGCGAGATCCCGATCGGCGGCCACAGCGACGTCGTCTGGCAGCTGGTCGACGACCGGCTGGTGGCGACCGACGTGCCGGCGCTGCTCTACCCGAGCGAACTGGCGAAGTCGGTGGCGGCCAGCGCGGTGCGCATCGCGCCGTCGAGCCTCGAGGCGCGCAGCATGCTGGCGCAGGCCAACCTGGGCCAGGCCAACCTGATCGAGACCTCGCTCGCCCGCGGCGACGAGGCGCTGCGCCCGCTGGAGCCGGTCGCCGCCGAACTGAAGATCGCCGCGCTGGCGACCGGCGTCGACGCGCTGCGCTCGGCGCTCGACGCCGGCGTGCGGCAGGGCATGGCCCCGGTGGCGATCGGCGCCATCCAGGCGCTGGCCGCGGCCGAGAGCGTCGACACGATCGACCAGAGCACCTTGCTCGCCGCGCTGCAGAGCAGCGACAAGCGCATCCAGTACGCGGCCGCCGAGTCGCTGGTGGTCGCCAGCGGCGGCGCCCGCGTGCCGCAGCAGGAGCGGGTCGTCGCCGTGCTGGCCGATGCCGTCGGCGAGGAGGCGGTGCGCACGATCCACGTGATCGCGCCGTCGCTCGACTCCGCGGCCGCGGTGCAGGCTTCCAGCGGCGTGCGCGGCATGGCGGTCGAGGCCAACGCCAACGCCATCGGCGGCATGCGCAGCCTGCTGGTCAACCCGAACGTCGACGTGGTGGTGATCAACGAGATCCTGCCCGACCGGATGCCGGAGGACGTGATCGGCAACATCAAGAAGGACCCGCGGCTGGCCAACACGCGCATCGTGGTGATCGCCAAGGACGTCGAGGCGGCGCAGGCGCGCTTCGGCGACGGCGTCGGCGTGGTGCAGGCGCCGCTGACCGGCGAGACGCTCGTGGCGGCCGTGAACACGGCGCTCGAGGGCGTGTCGAGCCCGGCCGGCGAGCGGGCCGAGGCGTATGCGACCAAGGCCAGCAATGCCCTGTTGGCGATCGCCCGGCAGAAGGGCAGCATCGCCGGCGCGTTGGGCAACCTCGCCAAGCAGCTCGACCGCGGCGACGCCGTTTCGGTGCCCGCGGCCCGTGCGCTCGGCCTCGCCGGTGGACCGGTCGAGCTCAGCAGCCTCGCGGTGGCGCTCGGCAACGGCGGCAGCGTCGAACGCCGCACGGCGGTCGCCGAGGCGATGGGCAACATCCTGGCCCGCATCGATGCGTGCCCGCAGGACGCCATCCAGGCCCTGGTCGCCGTCGTCGACAGCGACGCGGAGGTCGGTCTGCGCACGGCGGCGGCGGTGGCGCTGGGCAAGAGCAAGCTCGAGGCGCAGTGGCGCGCCGACATCCAGAAGAAGCTGCGTCGCGTCGCCGGCCACGCCGGCGGCGGCGAAGGCTGATCGCGGCGGGCGCCGGCAGGCGCCCGACGGCCGCGCGACTCCCCGGGCACCGCAGCCACTTCGCGCTGGATCCCCGCGGTTGGGCTCGCTACTCTCCCTCGCCCGCTGCGCCGATGTAGCTCAGCTGGTAGAGCAATGCTTTCGTAAAGCATAGGTCGCGGGTTCGAATCCCACCATCGGCTCCACTGCCCCGCCCGCGCCGCCGGCGCGGGCGGGGTGTGCTTTCGCGGCGCGCGCCGCACGACCGACGGATGGAGAACGCGATGGCGAGAACCCTGTGGACCCGCTTCCTGGCCGGCAGCCTGCTGCTGGCCGCGTGCAACACGCCGCCGCCGCGCCCGTGGCTGCGCTACCAGCAGAACGGGCCGACGAACTGGGGCACCAATGCGGAGGGACTGCACGCCGGCCGCCTGCACGGCGCCGAGGTGACGATCGACCTCGGCAAGAGGCAGACGCGCATCGAGGTGCAGGTGCAGAACACCGGCTCGGCGCCGGTCGAGTTCCGGGTCGGCCCCGAGGGCGGCCAGCCCCGGGCGGCGATCGGCGAAGTGCTGCTGCGGCCGATCGGCGGCGTGACGCCTGCCGCCGGCCCCGACATGCAGCCCTACGGCGCGATGACGCCGATCAAGGTCGAGCCCGGCTTCCGCGCCACCTTCTACCTCGACAGCCCGCTCGGCCGGGAGCCGGTGTTCGGCCAGTTCTTCGTGCTGGCCGTCGAGGCGCGCGACGCCGCGGGCGTGAACGAGCGGCGCACCCTGCCGCTCAAGGCCGTCAATGCCGGCACGATGCCGGCCGACGGCAGCGGCTAGTCCGATCGGGCCGCCGTGCTCGCGGCGGCCCCCGGTACCGGACCGTGCTGACCGCCGCGTTCGCGATCGACACCGCCAACTCGTGGCAGGTCGTGGCCATCGCCCTGCTGGGCGAACTGCTGGCGCTGGTGTTCGTGTACCGCGTGCTCGTCCGCGGCGGCTCGCCGTCGAGCACGCTGCTGTGGATGGCGGTGATCCTCGCCGCGCCCTGGGTCGGGCTCGCGCTGTACTACCTGCTGCCGCGGCGGCTGCAGTTGCGTCGCTTGCGGCGCCTGCGCGTGCGCGGCGAACGCGCGCGCGAAGGGCGGCGCGGCGGCGCCGAGGCGTCGCCGTCCGGTCGCTCCGGCCTGCGGGCGCTGCTGGCCGGCAGCGACGGCAGCGGCCTGGTCGGTGGTTCGTCGCTGCGGTGGCTGCCCGACGGGCAGGCGTTCTTCGCCGCCTGGGAGGCGGCGGTCGAGGCCGCGCGCCACCACGTGCACTGCGTCGTCTACATCCTGCGCCCGGACGCCACCGGCCGGCGCTTCCTGGACGCGCTGACCCGCGCCGCCGCGCGCGGCGTGGCCGTGCGGCTGCTCTACGACTCGTTCGGCAGCCTCGGTCTGAAGGCGCAGCACCTCGCGGCGCTGCGGGCCGCCGGCGGCCGCGCCGAGGCGTTCCTGCCGCTGCTGTGGAAGCGACGGCCGTTCACCGTCAACCTGCGCAACCACCGCAAGCTGCTGGTCGTCGATGGCCACACCGGCTTCGTCGGCGGTCGCAACGTCGGCGACGAGTACTTCACCGACCGGGTCGGCCGGTCGCGGCGCTGGCTGGACGCCATGCTCGAGGTGCGCGGTCCGGTCGTGGCCCGGCTCGAGGACGTGTTCGCCGAGGACTGGTGCACGGCGACCGACGAGGTCCTGGCCGATCTGGCGTCGCCGGCGGCGACGCCGCTGCCGACGGCCGGGATCGACGTCGGCGTCGTCTGCAGCGGCCCCGACCGCGAACTGTCCGATCTGTGGTTCGCGACCATCCAGGCGATCGGCGACGCCCAGGGCACCGTCGACCTGAGTTCGCCCTACCTGGTGCCGCCGCCGACGCTGCTGCTGGCGCTGCAGATGGCCGCCGCGCGCGGCGTGACGGTGCGGGTGTACACGAACGGTCCCAGGGTCGAGGCGGCGCTGCTCTACCACGCGCAGCGCCACCACTACGCGGCGATGCTGGCCGCGGGCATCGAGCTGTACGAGACGGTGCAGGAGTACAACCACGCCAAGCTGCTGGTGGTCGACGGTCGCCACGTCATGGTCGGCAGCGCCAACATGGACCTGCGCAGCGCCAACCTGAACTTCGAGCTGGCGGTGATGGCGGTCGACGCGCCCGGACTCGCCGCCGAGGTGCTGCAGACGATCGAGCGGCGCCGCGTCGATTGCCGGCGGCTGTCCCTGGCCGACCTGCCGACCGAACCGCTGCGGCGGGCCGCCGACGGCTTCTGCGGCATGCTGTCGCCGCTGCTCTGACGCGTCGGCGGCGCGGGCGTCAGCCCCGGACGACGTCCCAGATCTCCTTGCCGAGGTAGTCCCAGGGCAGGCGGCCCTCGTCGCACTCGCCCGGCGTGCCGGAGAAGTGCAGGTCGACCATGTAGATGATGCGGCCGGTGCGTTGGCCGATGTTCGCCGCGCCGTGGGCGACGCCGGGCGGGATGCGCACCAGCCGGTCCTTGCCGTCGCCGAGCACGAACCGCATCGTCACCCCCTCGGTCTTGGAGCCTTCGCGGCAGTCGTGCAGCACCAGCAGCAGCTTGTCGCACGGCGGCACGTACCAGACGTCGGTCTGGCGGTGGTGCATGTGGAAGGCCTTGACCGCGCCGGGCTCCATCTCCGAGTAGTTGACCTGCTTGCACTCGAAGCCCTCGAGCTGCGCGTGCCGGCCGGCGGTCAGGCGGCCGAGTTCGGTGATCGCGCCGCCGTCGTCGTTGAAACGCTTCAGCTCGACGATCTGCACGCCGTCGATGCGGGCGCTGGCGCCGTACTCCTGCACGAAGAACGCGGCCCTGGCCTTGGGATGGATGCGGACCCTGGCGTCAGGGTGGTGCTGCGGTTCGTTCACGGCGGGGTCGGGCGGGTGGGGGTGGTCAGGAGCCGGGCAGGCGCCAGCCGTCGCCGGCGGCGGGGGCGGGGCGGTCGAGCGTGAAGTGCAGGCGCATGTCGACCACCCGCTTGGCGTTCGCGGCGCTCGCCGGCGCGCCGGCGCGCAGCTTCACCTGCATGCGGCCCTTGGCACAGGCCTCGACGGCGATCTCGGGCGCGAGCGGTCCCCCCAGCGCGAACTTGTGGTTGGGGGCCTGGGTGAAGGCCGCGACCTTGCCGTCGCTGCCGGACAGCAGCAGCAGGTCGTGCTCGATCGGCACCTCGAGCCCGTCGACGCGCACGAACTTCAGGCCGTTGGCGGCGTCCTTGCTGGCCACGTCGGCCTCGGTGAGGCCGTAGCGGGCGACGATCTCGCGCCAGCCGCCCTTGCCCGGCGCCGCCGCCTCGGTCTCGCCGTTCTTCGGCTTCTTCGCCGGCGCCGCGAGCTCCTTGTGGCCGACCTTGACCGCCTCGGTCAGCTCGCGCGGCACGCCCTGCTTGCGGAACAGCACCGCGTAGGCCCCGGCCGGCAGTTCGGGCGCCGCGAGCGGCACCGTCGTCACCAGCACGCCGACCAGCAGCGGCTGCTGCTGCGTCGCGTCGAGCAGCTTGCCGAGCTCGGGGTTCTTGTCGGCCGAGAGCCAGTTGACCGGCGCGAACGAGATGGCGTCGTAGGCGGTCGGGAAGCCGTCGGCGCCGAGTTCGTAGCGCTCGGCACCGACCTGCTGGCCGAGGTCGACGTCCTGCTGGGTGAGGAACACGTTGCGGTTGAAGGCGCCGCGCAGCGTCGAGAGCAGCAGGTCGTAGCCCGGCCGCAGGCTCTTCGCCAGCCGCACGCCGACCGAGGCCAGCACGTCGATGGTCTGCATCGGCGCCCGGGCGTCGATCAGCAGCGTGATCGGCTCGCCGCCAGACAGGTAGGAGCCGCCCTTGGCGAGCGCGCGGTCGTCCTTCCACATCGGCGGCGACGACAGCAGCGCCCCGACCTTGTCCTTCTGCAGGCGCTTCCACTCGTCGGTGAACGGGTCCTCGCCGTTGATCGGCCGGTAGCCGGTGCCGGACACCAGCTGCCAGACCTGGCCGAACATGTCGGCATGGCCGAACGGGCCGGCCGCCGCGGCCACGGTCCCGACCGGTTTGCGGTCGCGATCGCTCGACTTCAGGATGCGCAGCTGCTCGAGCGCCGCCTCGGTGAAGACGTCGTTCTTGGGCTCGCCGGCGCCCCACGGCCAGACGTGGTTGCCGTCGCCGCGGGCGGCGCGCGTCCACTCGGCCTCGGTCGGCAGCCGCATGCCGAGCGACGCGGCGAACGCGTTCGCCTCGCGGTAGTCGACGAAGGTCACCGGCCGGTCGGCGAACGACTTGCCGGCCTTGTCGGTGAGGCCGTACGGCAGTTCGGTGGCGTGCCGTTCCCAGTAGAGCAGCGGCCCCAGCTCCTCGCCGGGGAACTCCTTGGTGATCTCGGGCAGGCGCGCGGTGTAGTCGTCCTCGCGGCCGTAGCGCCACCAGTCGAACGGCGAGCGCACCGGCCCGGTCTTGCTCTTCTCCTTCAGGTAGCGCTCCCACTGGGCGCAGGTCACGGGCGTGCGGGCCAGCAGGAAGGGTTCGACGGCGACCTTGCGCGGCCCGAGCACGGAGGCGCTCTGCTTCAGCAGCAGCGAGACCTTGCTGGCCGAGATCTTGGCGGCGACGTCGGGCCGGGCCGGGCTCACCACCTGGCAGGTCGCCTGCACCAGCCGATCGGCGCCGAGACCGATCTCGACGGTGCCGCCTGGCACCGGCAGCAGGAAGGTCGGCAGGCCGGCGACGGCCGGCGCGGCCGGGGGCGTCGGGGCGGCGGAGCCAGCGGCCTGGGCGGTGATGGCCGCCGTCTGCGCGCAGGCCGCCGCCAGCAGGAGACCGCAGGGCAGCATCGATCGGGTCACGGCGAGCAGCGAGTTCGGGTGCATGCAGCGCATCCGGGAGGGGCAGCGGATGGCGGGGACCGAGGGGTGCGATCCACCGCGGGGAACCGGGCGGGATCCTAGCCCGGGCAGAAGGGGTGTCGAGCCCGATTGTCGCGCGCCGGTCGCGGCTGCCAAGCCCTGGCCGCGGGGCGCCCTGGGCAGGGCGCCCCCGGTCGAGGTCAGAACAACTGGCCGGCGGCGGCGGCGAAGAAGCGCTTGCCCTGCCGCTCGAGGCCGTCGGCCACCAGCCGGGCGAGGTCCGGATCGAAGTGCCGGCCGGCCTGCTCGCGGAACAGGGCGACGATCCGCTCGACCGGCCAGGCGGGCTTGTAGCTGCGTTCCTCGACCAGCGCGTCGTAGACCTCGGCCAGCACCAGGATGCGTCCGGGCAGGGCGACCTCCTCGCCGGCGAGGCCCTGCGGGTAGCCCTTGCCGTCCCAGCGCTCGTGGTGCTGGTAGACCCAGTCGCGCACGTCGCCGTGCTCGGCGAGCGGCGCCAGCACCTCGTAGCCCATCGCCGGGTGGCGCTTCACCACCTCCATCTCGTCCGGCGTCAGCGGCCCGGGCTTGCGCAGGATGCTGTCGGGCACGCCGATCTTGCCGATGTCGTGCAGCAGCGCCGCCAGCCGCAGCGAGGCCCGTTGCTCGGCATCGACCCCGCAGCGAGCGGCCAGCGTGTCGGTGTAGCCGACGACCCGGGCGGCATGGCCGCTGGTGGTCGGGTCCTTCATCTCGATGGTGCGGGGCAGCACCGAGGTCAGCACGCGGTTCGCCGACTCCAGCTCCTGGTTGCGGCGGGCCAGATCGGTGTCGCGGATCACCCGCCGGCAGGTGGCGATCAGGTGGTCGGGGTCGACCGGCTTGACGACGATGTCGTCGACCCGGTGGCGCAACGCGCCCTGGGCGGCGTCGAAGGTCGGTCGCCCCGTCATCACCACGACGGGGGTGTGCGGTCGGCGGCTGCGCGCCACCTCGGCGATCTGGTGGCCCAGTTCGGTGTCGCCGAGGTAGAGGTCGGTCAGCACCAGTTCGAAGGGCGCGCTGGAGAGGGCGCCCACCGCGCGTTCGAGGTTCGGCGCGCTGGTGACGGCGTAGCCGGCGCGTTCGAGGATGGTCCGCACCAGGCCGAGCACCTCCGGTTCGTCGTCGACCAGCAGCACGCGGGCCCCCCGGCGGTGGCCCAAGGCATCGATGGCATGGGGGCTGCGCAGACTGGCGTCGGCATCGGTCGCCGCGGGGCCGCGCCGGGACGGGAAGGCGTCGGAGAAGTGCATGGTGCGTCGACGAGTCGGACGGTGCCGCGTTCGCGGCGGACCGCATGTGGGGAGAAGTCTGCGCAGACTCCCAACAGGCGCAAGCAGGCTCTGGGGAAAACTCTCCACGAGCGGGCGCCATTGCGCGGCGGCGCCGGGACCGCACAATCGCTGCGCGTGACCTCGGATTCGTTCACCCGCAGCGTCCCCGCCAGCGAGGCCGGCATGCGCCTGGACGCGTTCCTGGCCCGCCAGCCCGAGGTGCGCGGGCGCACCACGGCGCGGCGCCTGCTCGACCAGGGCTGCGTGACGGTGCCAGGCCAGGTGGCCCGGCCGGGGTTGTGCCTGCGGCCCGACATGGTGGTCGAGGTGCAGCTGCCGCCCGGCGCCGCCGAGGATCCGCTGGCACCGGCGCTGCCGCTGCCGGCGGTGCCCGTGCTCTACGAGGACGCGTGGATGTGCGTGATCGACAAGCCGCCGGGCCTCGCCGCGCACCCGCCCGAGGACCGGCGGTCGCGGGCGCACACCGTGGCGAGCTGGGCCCTGGCCAGGTTCGGCGAACTGCCGACGGCGCCCGACACCGACCGGCCGGGCATCGTGCACCGGCTCGACCGCGACACCTCGGGCGTCATGGTCATAGCCCGCACCCAGGCGGCGCTCGACGCCCTGCGGGCGCAGTGGCGGGCCCGCACCGTGACCAAGGAGTACCGCTGCCTCGTGTTCGGCGTGCCGCGCTTCCACAGCGACTGGATCGAACGGCCGATCGCGCCCGACCCGCGCCACCCGGACCGCATGACCGTGGTCGACGACGGCGGCCGCGAGTCCCAGACCTACTACGAGGTGGTCGAGCGCTTCGACGGCTTCGCCGACGTGCGCTGCCGGCCGCACACCGGCCGCACGCACCAGATCCGCGTGCACATGACCTCGATCGGCCACTCGCTGGTCGGCGACCGCACCTACCGTTCGCGCTCGCGCCAGCACGAGCGGCTGCCGGCCGGGGCGCCGGATCCCGGGCGCCAGTGCCTGCACGCGCAGCGGCTGGAACTGCAGCACCCGTTCACCGAGGAACGCCTCGTGTTCGCGGCCGACCTGCCGGCCGACCTGCGGGCGCTGCGGGACTGGCTGCGCCGGTACCGACCGGGCCGCTGAAAGGCATTCCCCGCCTCGTCGCGTCGGTTACGTTCGCGGCCCCCGTCGCGGGAGACCACCATGCAGAGCCGTTGGCACGACGAGACCGCCCGCGACTACTGCCGTCGCCACGCCGACCTCGGCGAGGCGCTGGCGCTGCGGCTCTACACCTCGCACCTGCTCGGCGCGGACGCGTCGCTGGTGCTGCACGGCGGCGGCAACACGTCGGTGAAGACGACCCAGCGCGACTGGTGCGGCCGCGAGGTCGCGGTGCTGCGCGTCAAGGGCAGCGGCAGCGACCTCGCCACCGTCACCGCGGCCGGCCTGCCGGCGGTGCGCCTCGAACCGCTGCGCGAACTGCGCGCGCTCGACCGGCTCGACGACCAGGCGATGGTCGATGCGGTGCGCGGCGCGCTGCTCGACAGCCGGGCGCCGAACCCGTCGGTCGAGACGCTGCTGCATGCGTTCCTGCCGCATGCGTTCGTCGACCATACCCATGCCGACGCGATCCTCGCGCTGACCGACCAGCCGGACCCGGCCGAGCACGTGCACGCGGCGTTCGGCGGCGACGTCGTGCTGCTGCCGTGGATCATGCCCGGCTTCGCGCTGGCGAAGGCGGTCGCCGACGCGGTCGAGCGGTCGCCGCGCTGCCTCGGCGTCGTGCTGGCGCGGCACGGCCTGCTGACGTTCGGCGCCGATGCGCGGCAGAGCTACGACCGCACGATCGCGCTGGTCGATCGCGCCGAGCGCTACCTCGCGCACCGCATCGGCGGCCGGCCGTCGATGCTCTGGGCCGACTGCGGCGCGCTGCCGCCGGCCGAGCGCCGCCAGTGGCTGCTGCGGGCGCTGCCGGTGCTGCGCGGCGACGTGGCGCGCGCGGTCGACACGCCGGTCGGACCGCAGTGGCTGCGCGTGGTCGCCGCGGCGCGCACGGACGACGACCTGGCGGCGTTCGCGGCCCACGGCGCCGCGCCGCAGCTCTGCGCCACCGGGCCGATCACGCCCGACCACGTGCTGCGCACGCGGCCGCACTACCTGTTCCTCGGCCGCGACGAGGCGGTCGCCGCCGACCAGTGCCGCCGCGCCGTCGCCGCCCACGCCGCCGCCTACCAGCGCTACTTCGCCGCCAGCCGCCGCGACGCGGCCGTGCCGATGCTGTCGCCGCAGCCGAAGGTCGCGGTGATCGCCGGCATAGGCCTGGTGGCGCTGGAGGCGACGCCGGCCGCCGCCGCCGCCGTCGCCGACATCGCCGAGCACACGTTGCGGGTCAAGGCGCTGGCGCACGACCTCGACCGCTTCGAGGGCCTGCCCGACGCGGAGCTGGCGGCGATGGAGTACTGGCCGCTGGAACTGGCGAAGCTGCGGCCGGCGCCGGCGCCGCTGCTGCACGGCCAGGTCGCGTTCGTCACCGGCGCCGCCGGCGCGATCGGCGCCGGCATCGTCGCCGCGCTGCTCGAGCACGGCGCCTGCGTGCACGCCACCGACGTCGACGGCGACCGCCTGGCACGGGCGATGGCGCGCCTGGCCGCGCCCGGCGATCGCCTCGACACCAGCGTCGCCGACCTGCGCGACCCGGCGGCCGTCGAGGCGGCGTTCGCGCAATGCGTGCTGCGCTTCGGCGGCGTCGACTGCGTGGTGCCGAACGCCGGCATCGCGCTCGCCGGCCGGCTCGAGGACCTCGATCCCGCCCGCTACGAGGAGGTGCAGGCGGTCAACGCCGGCGGCACGCTGCACGTGCTGCGGGCCGCGGCGCGCCTCCTGCGCGCCCAAGGCACCGGCGGCAGCATCGTCGTCCAGGTCAGCAAGAGCGCCTTCGCGCCGGGGGCCGGCTTCGGCGCCTATGCGGCGAGCAAGGCCGCGGCGCTGCAGCTGGCGCGCACCGCCGCGCTCGAGTTCGCCGAGTTCGGCGTGCGCGTCAACGCCGTCAACGCCGACGCGGTGTTCGGCGACGACGAGGTGCCGAGCCTGCTGTGGCAGCAGGTGGGCGCCGACCGCATGCGGGCGCGGGGGCTCGACGCCGCCGGGCTGCGGGCCTTCTACCGCGAGCGGTCGCTGCTGAAGACCGAGGTCCTGCCGCGGCACGTCGGCGAGGCGGTGGTGTTCTTCGCGGCGATGCGCACGCCGACCACCGGCGCCGTGCTGCCGGTCGACGGCGGTCTGCCGGAGGCGTTCCCGCGATGACCGCGGACGCGGCCGCGCCGCCGGCGATCGAACTGCGCGGCCTGCGCAAGGTCTACCGGCGCGGCGGCAAGCAGACCGTCGCCGTCGACGGCCTGGACCTCACGGTGCGCCGCGGCGAGGTGTTCGGTCTGCTGGGACCCAACGGGGCCGGCAAGACCACCACGGTCGAGATCTGCGAGGGCCTGCTGGCCCCGGATGCCGGCGAGGTGCGCATCCTCGGCCGGCAGTGGGGCCGCGGCGACGACCAGTCCCTGCGGCAGCGACTCGGCGTCTGCCTGCAGGAGACGAAGTTCCACGACAAGGCGACGGTGCGCGAGACCCTGCAGCTGTTCGCGGCGTTCTACCCCGGCGGCCGTTCGGTCGACGAGGCGCTGGCGCTGGTGTCGCTGCAGGAGAAGGCGACGGCGCGGCAGGCGGCGCTGTCGGGCGGCCAGCGGCAGCGGCTCGCCGTGGCGACGGCGCTGCTCGGCCGCCCGGAACTGCTGTTCCTCGACGAGCCGACGACCGGACTGGACCCGCAGTCGCGGCGGCAGCTGTGGGAGGTGGTGCGTCGCTTCCAGCGCGAGGGCGGCACCGTGGTGCTGACGACCCACTACATGGACGAGGCGCAGCAGCTCTGCGACCGAATCGCCATCGTCGACCACGGCACGGTGATCGCGCGCGGCACGCCGGCCGAACTGATCCGCTCGCTGGGCGCCGAGCACTTCCTGCACCTCGACCTCGAGCCGGCGGCGGCGCGCGAGCTGCTCGCGGCCGGCGACCTGGAGCGGCTGCCGGAGGTGCAGGCCCTGCAGGCCGACGGCGGACGCGTCGTGCTGACCGTCGCCTCGATCCACCGGGTGCTGCCGGCGGTGCTCGACCTGCTGACCGGGCGCGGCGTGGTGCTGCGCGACCTGGCGACGCGCCACGCCACCCTCGAGGACGTGTTCGTGCACCTGACCGGCCGCCACCTGCGCGACGAGGGCGCCGCATGAAGCCGCGCATCGTGCGGGCGATCGCGGCGGTCACGTTCCGCGAGTTCTGGCGCAGCCCCGACGCGGTGTTCTGGACCTACGGCTTCCCGCTGCTGATGGCGCTGGTGCTCGGCTACGCGTTCCAGACCCCGTCGCCACAGCCGTTGCCGGTCGCGGTGGTGGCGTCGGCCGAGGCCGAGGCGATCGTGGCCAGGCTGCAGCGGGACCCGCGGCTGCGCCCGGAGGTGCTGGCGGCGGACGCCGCCGACCGGTCGTTGGCGCGCGGCCGCACGGCGCTGCTGGTGCGCCCCACGGCCCAGGGGCCGGTGCTGCGCAGCGACCCGACGCGGCCCGACGCGGAACTGGCGCGGCTCCTGGTCGAACGCGCGCTGCGGCCGGCGGGCGCCGAGTCGCAGCCGGCGCTGGTCGGCGAGGTCGAGGACCGCCCCGGCTCGCGCTACATCGACTTCCTGATCCCGGGCCTGATCGGCCTCAACCTGCTGGGCGCCGGCATGTGGGGCATCGGCTTCAACCTCGTGCACCTGCGCACCCAGCGGCTGCTGCGGCGGCTGGTCGTCACGCCGATGCGGCCGCGCGAGTTCCTGCTCGGCTTCCTGCTCGGCCGCGGCGTGCTGGTCGTGCCGGAGGCGATCGCGATCGCGCTGTTCGGCGCGCTGGTGTGGGGCGTGCCCTTCCGCGGCAGCCTGCTCGCGTTCGCCCTGCTGGTGCTCGCCGGCGGCTTCGCCTTCATGGGGCTCGGCTGCCTCCTGGCGGCGCGACCGCGCACGATCGAGGCGATCGCCGGCCTGACGAACCTCTGCCAGCTGCCGATGTGGCTGCTCGGCGGCGTGTTCTTCAGCAACGAGCGCTTCGACGGCGCCCTGCAGTGGCTGGTCGAGGCGGTGCCGCTGACGCACCTGAACGGCGCGCTGCGCGACGTGATGCTCGAGCCGGCCGGCCTGATCGACGTCGCGGCGCCGCTCGGCGGCCTGGTCGCGTTCGGCGCGCTGTGCTTCGTGCTGGCCGTGCGCTGGTTCCGCTGGACCTGAGCGGTTTCAGTCGACGACGCGCAGCACCGGGTGGTGCGCGCCGAGGTCGGCGTCGAAGAAGTTCCAGGTCGTCAGTGAATCCTCGCTCTCGGGCTCGAGCAGCGTCGCGGCCAGGCGCGCGAGCGGCTGCCGGGCGTCGATCCACAGGGTGCCGGCCGGCAGGTCGACCGCCTCGGCCGCGAGCCAGTCGCCTTCGAGCACCAGCTCCTGATGGCCCTGGAACGGGCGCTTGGGCCGCCGCTGCTTCGCCACCGCGAAGCGCTGCGCGCGCGCCGGCTGCGCCGCCGCCAGCGTGGTCGCCTGCACGCCGTGCCAATCCAGCCGCTCGCGCACCGCGGCGGGGGGCGAGGGGATCGCCCAGGCGGCCGGCAGCTCGCGGTGGCGCCCGGCCGCGAACGCGCGCACGACCGGCATGCGCTCGGGCACGCCGTCGCCGCGCCGCTGCAGGCGCAGCGGCCGGCCGTCGCGCGGTTCGATGCGTTCGACCGCGCCGACCAGCACGTCGAGCGGCTCGGCGGCCGCGAACGTGGTCGCGAAGCCGAACGCCACCGCGGCGTCGCGCTGCACCAGCCGGCGGTCGGCGGCGGCGCACGCGCGTTCGCAGTCGTCGCGCAGCGCCGCCAGCGCCTCGACCAGGCACAGCACGAACGCGCGCGTCGCCGCGATCCTGGTCGCGAAGTCGCAGTAGCTGTAGGCCTCCGCGAGCACCGCCAGCCGGTTGCGCAGGCCGTGGTAGTTGACGCCGTAGCGGGCGCGGTGGTCGTAGGTGTACCAGCCGCGCACGGAGGCCCCCGACTCCGGCGCGCCACCGCCGTCCCGGTCCCGCGTCTCGAAGTTGCCGTAGTCGAAGGTCGCGAAGCCGTGCCGATCGCGCATCGCCGCCTGGGCGCGGTCGAGCAGCGCGCGGTTGACTTGCGCCAGCTGCGCGTCGACGTTCGGCGACAGGCTCGGGGCGTAGGTCAGGTGGTAGCCGTGGTGCGAGCCGTTGGTCGTGTGCAGGTCGACGAACAGGTGCGGATCGAGCTCGCGGAACAGGGCCAGCAGCGCCCGCGTCTCCGGCGCCTCGGCCTTGACGAAGTCGCGGTTGAGGTCGAGACCCTGGCCGTTGCTGCGCTCGCCGACCGCGTCGGGCCCGTTCTGGCCCGGGCGGTTGCCGACGGCGATCGCCTCGTTGCCGTCGACGTTGTAGATCGGCACCAGGCACAGCTCGACCTGCCGCAGCAGCTCGGTGTGCTCGCCGAGCGCGAACTCGCGCACCAGCTGTTGCAGGGCCTCCTTGCCCTCGATCTCCCCGCCATGGATGGCGCCGATCACCAGCACCCGCAGGCGGGGCGCAGGCGCCGCCTCGCGCAGCGCCACGTGCACGAGCTGCAGCTCGCGATCCTGGTGCGAGGCCCGGCGCTCGAGGCGCAGGCGGTCGCCGTGCGGCAGTGCGGCGGCGGCGCGGCAGAAGCGCTCGACGTCGGCCGCGCGGGAGGTGGCCGCGTGGGCGCTCGACTCGGCCACGGTCTGCGGGAGCGGCGGCGGCAGCGGCGGCGGGGGCGACTGCGGCGCCAGCAACAGACCGAGCAGCACCGACGGCATCGGCGCCCGGTCACTGGCCGATGGCCGGCGGCGCCTGGCTGACGGTCGCGGTCGGCGCGGTCCGTGGGCCCAAGGCCGTGCCGTGCCGCGGCGGTCGCACCGCCGCCGGCAGCTCCGACGGCGCGAGCGCACCATCCCCATCGCGATCGAGCGCCCGCAGCAGGTGCGGCGCCCAGCGCACCAGCGCCGGATCCAGCCGGCGCAGCAAGGCGGCGAGTTCGCTGGCCTCGAGGCGACCGTTGCCGTCGGCATCGGCGGATTGCCACGGCGGCGGCAGCGTGCTGGCGCCGGCCATCGCCTCCTTGCCGACCCCGGGCACCAGGCTGCGCACCAGCTCGAACCACGGCGCCAGCTCGGCCTCCTCGATGCGCCCCGAGCGATCGAGGTCGAGCGCGCGCAGCTGGGTGGCGATCGGCGGCGGCAGGCTGGCCGCGCGCACCATCGCCTCGACCTCGTCGGCGTCGAGGCCGCCGTTGCCGTTCTTGTCGAAGAGGCGCAGGAAGGCCTGCAGCGGCGAGGCCGGGCGCGCCTCCTGCCGCTCCGGGGCCGACTCGACCAGCTGCCGGCACGGCCGGACGTGGAACGGGTCGCCGCGCTGCACCACGGTCCAGAAGTAGCGGTCGAACTCCGGCCAGGACACGAAGCCGTCCCGGTCGAGGTCGAGGCGCTGGAAGCCCTGGCTGTCGCGCGGCGAGTCGATGCAGTCGAGCGCGTCGGCGGCCTCGAACACGTCGAGGCGGTCGTCGCTGTCGGCATCGCACGCGGCGAACAGGTCGCGGCTCACCGACTCCGAGTAGGAGGGCACGCCGCCGCGGGGCGCCCGCGGCGCCGCGCGCCCGGCGTCCTGCGCCAGGCCAGGCGGCGCGGCCGCGAGCACGGCCACGGCCAGGGCGGATCGGAGTCGGAGAGACATCGGGGAGGATCTGGCGAAGACCGGCCGGCGAGGCCCGGATGGTCGGGTTCTTCGGCGGGCGCGGGCCTCGACTATAGCGTCCGCCGCCGGCGTGGCCGGGTGCTGCCCCGGCGGGCCCTGGCGAGGTCCGGTGCCGCGGCGGGCCCAGGCGGCGTCGGGGTCACGGCACGAACAGGCAATCGCGACCCAGGCGCCGCACCCCGGCGGCCGGGTCAGCCTGCAGTCCGGCCAGTTCGACCGTATGGCCGCCCTGCCGCAGGGCCTGGGCGAGCGCGAGGATCGCGGGGGTCGCCGGGGCCAGCACCAGGCAGCCGGCGCCGGCCAGCAGTTCGCAGGCCTTGGCCGCGAACTGGACGCCGGCGGCGAACCCGCCGTCGGCCGGCAGCGGTTCGAAGCCGCTCGGCGCCTTGGCATCGCCGGCCACGGCGGCCACGGCGCGGGCCACCGACCGCTGCTGGGCGATGCCGTTGCGCAGCTTGTGCTGGGCCAGCTCGGCGCCCTGGCGGTGGGCTTCCTCGCGCAGGGCCGCCAGGTCCACGAGCACGGCCACGCGGGTCGCTGCGGCCGGCCGCGCCGGCCCGGCCGGAGCGGGCACCGGCGCGGCGCGGCCGGCTCCGGTGGGCAGCGGGGGTTCGGCGGCGGCCGGGGAGCGCGGTGCGGCCGGCGGCGCCTGCCGTGGCGGGTGGTGGGGGCGGGCCGCCGGCTCGTCGCCGCGCCGATCGGGGTACGGGCGGCCATGCTGCCGCGACGGTGCCTGCGGCGGTCGTTCGTCGTCTCGGCGGTCGGCCTCGCGTCGCGCGCGGTCGGGACGCTCGGTCGCGTGGCGTCGGGGCGCCGGTGCGGGCGGCGCGGCCGCCGGAGCCGGCGGCGGCGCCGGCGCGGGGGCGGGCACCGGGGCCTTCGGCCGCCGGGGCGGCGGCGGAGAATCGTCGGGGCCGAAGATGTTCGCGCCGAAATCGCTCATCGCCGCAGACGGTAGCAAACGCCGACGCAAGCCACCACGGCGTCGGGTTTTTGCGCCTCCGGGCTTGTCGTCGGACCGGCCGGCGGCTTGCATCTCGCCCCGACAGCCCCCTTTCGAATCCCCGACCGCTGCCGCGCCGGGTCCAGGACGGACCGGTGTCCGGGAGCCGCGGTCCCGACCGAGGAATCACGAGTGAACGTTCGCCACGCTCTCCTGTCCCTCTCCGCCCTGGCCGCGACCACGCTCGCTTCGTGCGGCACCCTGAACCGCGCCGGCAAGGATCTGATGCTCGGCGTCGGCACGCCGGTGCTGATGGTCTACGGCGGGGCGACCGACGGCTACACCTCGGCGAAGTCCGCCCGCACCGGCCTGGAGAGCGGGCCGGTGATCGAGGTGCTGGCGTTCCCCTTCACCTTCCTGTTCCACGCCATCGAGCACGGCGTCTACGGCATCATCCACCTGATCGACTTCCCGCTGTGCCTGTTCTACGGCGCCGCGGAGTTGCACCCGTACGGCCCGGACATCAAGCCGCTCGACTTCTACCAGGGCACCTGGTTCGACTCGTGGGCCAAGAGCGGGACCGACGCCGAGAGCGGCGAAGCGTCGCGCTGAGAGCGGACGCGCCCGAGCGCCCGGCTGCGTCGGGGCCCGCTCAGCGGCGCCCGGCCGGTTCGTCCTGCAGCAGGCGTTCGGCGTAGAGGGGCAGCCGCTGCACCAGGGCCCATGCGGCCGCGGGGTCGACCGCCGCGCGCTGGTCGATCGCAGCGGCGAGGTCGCGCAGCAGCGCGGCCTGCGGCGGCGGCAGCTCCTCGTCGCGCAACGCCGCGTCCAGGTTGCGTCGCACGCGCGCGAGGCCGGTCGCCAGGTCGCCGGCGACCACCGGCGGCCGCCAGTCGGCGAAGTAGAGCGTGCGCAGCGCGTCGGCCTGGGCCGTCTCGCCCTGCAGCTCGGCGCGCAGGATGTCGGCGGCGTAGACGCGCTCGCTGGCGCGCGCCACGTCGGCGCTGCGGCCGCGGCTGTTCGCCGTCGCCATGCGCTGGCGCCAGCGGTCGCGCAGGCTCGGCCCGACCTGTCGCATGATCCAGTCCTCGGCGGCCGCCACCACGGGACGCAGCGGCGGCAGATGGCCGGCCTCGGTGGCCAGCGCCGGCAGCACCGTCCTGGGCTCGCCCCGGACGCGGGCCAGCAGTTCGGTGGCGGGCAGGCGGGCCGCGGCCGCGGCGAACGCGGCGCGCAACGGCGGCGGCGCGTCGGCCAGGTCGCTCGCCGGCGCCGGCACGACCTGCAGCCGCGCGAGTTCACAGAGCCGCGCCGCCGCCACCCAGCGTTCGAGGTGGCCCGGTCGGGTGTCCGCGGCGACCTGCCGGTAGCCGGCGGCGGCAGCTGCCGGATCGAGGTCGAGGACTTCCCGCAGCCAGGCGTCGTGCAGCGTCGTCGCCGCCGGGTCCTGGCCCGGCATGGCGACGGCCAGGAGCCCCGTGGCCAGCCACCGGAGCACCGTGGAGCGAGCGCTCACGACGGCTCCCGCAGCGGCGACTCGAACCGGTAGCCGAGGCCGTGCACCGTGACCACGTGCACCGGGTTCTCGACGTCGCGTTCGATCTTCTTGCGCAACCGCGCGATGTGGTTGTCGACCGTGCGCGTGGTCGGCAGGTGCACGTAGCCCCAGACCTTGCGCAGCAGATCCTGGCGGCTGACCACCTCGCCGCGGTGCTCGACGAGCATGCGCAGGATCTCGGCCTCGTAGCGCGACAGCTGGGTCTCGACGCCGTCGCGCAGCACCGAGAAGCGCCGCCAGTCGATCGTCAGGTCCGGGAACTGCATCACGCCTGCCACGGCGGGCCGGTCGCCGGCCGCGGCCTTGGCGCCGGTCTGGGTGCGGCGCAGCACCGCGCGGATGCGGGCCGTCAGTTCACCGAGACCGAACGGCTTGGTCAGGTAGTCGTCGGCGCCGAGCTCGAGCCCCTGCACCTTGTCGCGGTCCTGGCCCTTGGCGGAGACGATGATGATCGGCATCTCGTGGCCGGTCTCGCGCAGGTGCCGCAGCACCTCGAGCCCGCTCATGCCGGGCAGCATCAGGTCGAGCAGCACCAGCGCCGGATGGCCGTCGCGGGCCTTGCGCAGGCCCTCGCGGCCATCGGCGGCCGTGTCGACCTTGTAGCCCTCGAGTTCGAGGTTGTGCTGCAGGCCGCGGCGCAGGTCCGGTTCGTCCTCGACGACGAGGATGTGGGAGTCGGCGAGCTGGTTCATGGTGGGTCCGTTCGGGCGGGCAGATCGCCGCCGGGGTCGGTGCCGGCGCGCGGCAGACGCAGGCGCAGCACGGTGCCGCCGCCCTCGCGGGCATGGGCCGTGACCGTGCCGCCGTGGGCTTCGGCGAAGTGCCGTACCAGGCTGAGGCCGAGGCCGGCGCCGCGCACCTCGCCGGCGTTGCTGGCGCGATGGAAGCTGTCGAACACGCGTTCGAGCTCGTCGGGCGGGATGCCGCGGCCGCGGTCGCGCACCTCGACGACCGCGTAGCCGGGCTCGGTGCGCAGTTCGAGCTCGACCTCGTGCTCGCTGTCGCCGTCGCGCGCGTACTTGGCCGCGTTCTCGAGCAGGTTGACGATCGCGCTCTCGCCGGCGTTGCGGTCGCAGTGCACGTGGATGCCGAGCGGCAGGGTGTCGACCAGGATCGCGCCGCGCGCCTCCAGGTGCGGCGTGTAGGCGTCGCACACCGTGCGCAGCAGCGCCCCGAGGTCGACGCGGGTCGGCTCGTAGGTCAGCGTCCCGGCCTGCTGGCGCGAGAAGTCGAGGATGCGCTGGATCAGCAGCGTCAGCCGCTCCGATTCGCGGGCGATGATGCCGCCGAACGACGCGGCCTGTTCCGGGTCGCGGGCCCGGCCCATGCCGAGGGTCTCGCCGTACATGCGGATCAGCGCCAGCGGCGTCTTCAGCTCGTGCGAGACGCGCGAGACGAGGTCGATCTTCAACGCCGCCAGCTCCGCCTCGCGCGACGCCGAGCGCCACAGCCACAGGCCGCCGCCGAAGGCCGCCGCGAACAGCGCCAGCATCAGGGCCGTGCGGTTCCGCGCCGCCGCGTCGGCCTCGGCGATGATGCGCTCGGCGTTGGCCGGGAACGCACGCAGCGTGAGGCCATGGCGTTCGCGGCCGGGCGGCACGAAATCGGCCGGCACGGCGGCCGGCGGCGGCAGCATCGGCGCTCCCGTCTCGTCGTGGATCGCCAGCGCGAACGTGGCGCCGTCGCCCGCGAGCGGCGCGATCGCCGGCGCCAGCAGCGTCTCCAGGTCGAGGTGCACGCCGACGCGGGTGCAGCGCAGGCGCTGGCGTTCGCCGGCCGTCGCCGGCCGCACGGCCAGCAGCGTGGTGCGGCCGGACAGAGTCGACACCAGCCGCTGCTCGTCGTCGCCGTCCGGGTCGGCCTCCTCCGGCGGGACGGCGCGCATGCGGCGCAGCCGCAGGCCGAACTTCAACACGAGGTCGTAGGCGCCGGCGAAGGCCCGCGACTGCGCCCGCTGGTGCTCCTCGGTCAGCAGCGTGTCGACCTCGGGGCGTTCGGCAGCCGCCTCGGCGATGC
This sequence comes from Planctomycetota bacterium, assembly GCA_019636245.1. Taxonomy (GTDB): domain Bacteria; phylum Planctomycetota; class UBA1135; order UBA1135; family UBA2386; genus JAEUHS01. Next base: position 103,706 of record JAHBXX010000001.1, read on the forward strand.
CGGCGGCGAGGCGCCGCGCGATCGCCGACAAGAGCCCGTCGGCGAGGAAGTCGCGCCGGCTCTCGGCGATCGCCCGCAGCAGCTTGATGCGCTCGGCGACCGAACCGAGTTCCGCCAGCGCGGCCTCGGCCAGCACGGCCACGGCCCAGGCGTCGGGGTCGAGCCGCCCCGGCCGGCTGCCGGGCGTGGCCGCGCGCACCACGGCCTCGAACTCCGTGCGCGCGGCGTCGCGGTCGCCGAGCCGCCGGTGCACGGTGGCGAGGCGGAACCTGGCCATCAGTTCGGCCTCGTCGAGGTCGGGCCGGCGGCCGCCGCGCGCCTGGGGGGTGGCGGCCTCGAGCTGGGCCAGCAGGTGCTGCAGCATCGCCTTCGCCGCTTCGCCCTCGCCGTGCGCCAGCAACAGGTCGATGGCCTGCAGGGCCGCCGCCGCCGTGCCGTCGCCGCGCGGCCGCTCTTCGCGGGCGAACGGCAGGCCGAGGTTGCCCGGCGGTGGCGTCGGCCACACCAGCGCGAACTGCTCGTCGAGCAGCAGCAGGTCCAGCAGGCCCGCCTGCGGCATGGCCTGGCGCAGGCGCAGCGTCGCGCGCACCGGGCCGTGTTCGCCCAGTTCGGCCTCGGTCGCCGCCAGGAGCGCGGGCAGGCGCTGCTCGAACTGCTGGTCGATCGCCTGCGCGGCGCGGTGCAGGAACTGGCGCGCCTCGCGCGCGAGCGCTGCCTGGGCCTCGGCGCCGCTGCGCTGCAGCTCGCTCCAGCCGAGCACGGCCAGCACCGCCAGCGGCACCAGGAACGTGCACAGCGCGAGCAGGTGGCGGTGGCTGATGCGCGACGGCGAGGTCATGGGGGCCGCGGGGCTGTCCGCAGGCCCGCACAGTAGCCGGGCCGCCAGCCGGCCGACAGCCGGGCGCGCCGCCCATGCCCGTACGGGCCGCGGGCCGCGCCCGGCGCGGCCCGCCCCTTCGGCGCGCGGCCGTCACGGCCGCGTGCCCTCGCCGCTCACTGCACGACGAACGAGAACGTGTCGGTCAGCGTCAGGTCCAGCAGGTCCGGGCACGGTCCGCCCGGCGGCGTGAACAGGTCGATGCCCTGCATGAACACCGGCAGGCCGAGCGTCGCCCACGACGGCAGGATGTTCAGCGTGAAGGTGTTGCCGGAGACCAGCAGCACCGGGCTCGGGCTGGTGCCGAGCGTGCAGGCGCAGTTCGCGAACACGAAGCCCAGCGGGAAGCCGGTGAACACCACGTCGAGCGCGATCAGCTGGGCGAAGCCCTGGGTGTCGACGACCTTGGTGAACACCTGGGTGCCGAGGTCGGCGTTGCCGGTGGCGACGAGGTTGGCCGGGCCGCAGGCCATCGGGATGCGCTGCAGGGTCGACGGCTTGGGCAGGAACCGGATGCCGCGGTAGGCGGTGTTGGCCGGGGCCGTGATCAGCGGCGTGGCGATCGAGGTGGGACCGGTGTCGACCACGGTGAGGATCTGCGTCGAGCTGCCCGAGCTGCCGGTCGCCCACAGCGTGGTGACGCCGTTCTGCGCGTAGCCGGTGACGGCGCGGCAGAGCACCGGCGTGGCCAGCGTGTAGGCGAGGCTCCACGTGCCGCCGGACTGCACCCACTTCTGGATGCCGGCGGGGCTGCCGACCTGGTTCTGGTCGTTGGCGACGTAGAGCGTGTCGGGGTCGGCCCAGAACATGTCGTAGTTCGACGGGCCGGTGAGGGTGGGGAAGCCGTTCAGCAGCGACACAGCGGCCGGGCCGGTCGGCAGACCGCCGAGGCCGACCTTCGCCACGCCCTGCACGCTGCCGGAGGACTGGGTCACGTAGAGGTCGCCATGGAAGATGGAGACGAAGCGCATGTTCCCGGCGGCGATCGAGGTCGACGTCAGGTCGCCGAGGTTGGCGACGAAGCGCACGCCGCCGCCGGCGGTGCTGAACACCGGGCTCGTGGTCCAGAAGCGGTTGCCGTCGTCGCTGACGACACCGCGGATGTTGGCGTTCGCCCCGGCCGCCAGCGAGCCGTAGGCGTCGGTCAACGCGGTGCTGGTGTCGATCGTGCCCGTCAGGATGTCGAAGCGGCCGATCACGCGCGCCGTCGGCGGGTTGGCGGTCTGCGGGACGGCCAGCGTGCCGGGCGCGGCGTCGTAGCCGCCCCACGTCAGGTAGAGGCCGTTGGCCGACAGGTTGAGCTGGCCTTCACTGTTGGCCGTGCCCGAGTTCGTGCAGGCGAACTGCAGGCCGGCGGGCGCCGTCGGCACCGCAACCGTCTGCACCGGCGTGGTGAAGGAGCCGGTCGGATCCCATTCCTCGAGGAACGCGGGCGTCGCCGCCGACGACAACGCGGCAGCGCCGTCGCCGACACGCAGCACGACGAGGTTGCCGATCTGCATCGGCGCCTGGGCCAGGGCCGTGGAGACGAGGATCGCCGGAGCGGCGAGGAGCAGGAGGCGGGAGGAAGACAGTGGATTCATGGTGGGCACGCGGGGAAGGGAGCATGCAACCCGATCGGGTGCGCGGAGTCGACCACTCCGGCCGGGAGCGCGCCGGATCCGGTGCGTTGCGCCGCACCGACATCGAGCGCCCCAGGATCATGCAAGCCCGCATGCAGCGAGGAGGAGGCTGCCGTGAAGGCTCGGCGAATTCGGTCCGCCGTTCGCCCGCGCGGCGGGGCCCGCGCTCACGGGCCTGCGCGCTGCAGCACGACGCCCTGCAGCCGCGCCGGCCGCGGAGTGCCCGGTGCCACCGTGAGCTCGAGGGGCACCTCCTGGTCGCGGTCGAACGTGACGAGCCCACCCGCGGCCGGCGCCTCGCCGGCGACGCGGACCTGCACGCCGGCTGCCGCCGGCACCGTGGCCAGGCGCCAGGTGCCGCGCGGCACCGGCCACGCGAAGGCGGCGCCGCCCTGGTGGAGTTCGAGTTCGACCCCGCCGGAGGCCTGCGGCACCACCGTGGCGGCGCGGGCGGCATGCCAGGCCCCGACCGTGCGCAGGCCGTCGGCGATCGCCGCCGCGGCGGGATCGTCGGGCGGCGGCGGCAGGCGCCGCCGCAGCAACGGCCCGGGGTAGCGCAGCGAGCCGAACCAGAGCGCCGGGATCTCGATGCGGTCGGGTGCGGCGACGGGGCCGAAGCGGCCGCGCACGTGCACCCACAGCGGCGCCACGATCGCCTCGACGCGGTCGCTGCCCGGCGGGATCGGCGCCGTGCCGGCGGCGAAGTGCACGCAGCGGTAGCCGTCGAGGAAGCGTGGGTCGTCCTCGAACTCGAGCGCGCTGACGAACACCGGCACCGGCAGACCCGGCGGCGGCCCGAACAGCATCAGGTCGGGGGCGCGCGCCATCGCGTAGGCGCCGTTGCCGCGCAGGTGCCCCGGCGGCAAGGGCACGTCGCCGCGCGCCTTCACCTGGTGCAGCCAGTCGCGGTAGGGCGTGGTCGCGATCGTGCGGTCGCACAGCCCGAGCAGGTCGAGCGCCGGCAGGCGGGAATAGAACGGCACCGCGCCGGCGGCGTCGACGGCGAGCAGCGGCCGGGCGTCGGCGAAGGCGGTGGCGAGCGCCTCGCCGACCGCCTTGCCGCGCCACTCCCAGACCTCGGCGCGCAGTTCGTGGCTCTGGGCGTCGCTGCGGGCCACGAGCGCGCCCCAGAGCGCCGCGCCGCCGCCGAGCAGCACCGCCAGCAGCGTTCGCGACCATGCCGTACCGGCGACCGCGCGCAGGCCCGCGGCCGCGAGCAACCCGAGCGGCGCCAGCGCGCCGTGCAGCAGGCGACGGCCGGGGAAGTGGTCGCCGCCGATGGCCATCAGGTAGGCGGCCCACAGCGCCAGCGGCACCAGCAGCACGGCGCCGAGGAGCCGCGTGCGCCGCGCGGCCAGCAGCACGAGGCCGCCGCCGAGCGCCGGCCAGGCGAGTCCGGGCAGCGCCGTCCATGCCCCGAGCACGTAGTCGACGCCGGCGCCGCCGTGCCCGGGATCGAACTCGGCCTTCACGTGCGCGGTGTTGGGCACCGTGTCGCCGTAGTAGGCGAGGCGGCAGGCGAGCTGCAGCAGCACGGCTGCGGCCGGCAGGGCCGCGAAGGCCGCCGCGCGCCGCAGCGCCAGCCCGAAGCCGCCGCCCCGCGCCGCGAGCCCGAGCCCGAGCGCGATGCCGGCGACCCACAGCGGGCTGTCCGGCCGCGTCCAGCACGCCAGCGCGAACGGCACGCCGGGGCCGAGCAGCGCGCGCGGGCCGGCGGCGGCGAGGTCGGGCGCACGGCCGAGCGCGCCGAAGCCCCACGCCAGCCACAGCAGCAGCATCGGCCCTTCGAGCCCGCCGAGCGTCCACGCCAGCACCGGCTGGCTGGTCGCGACCAGCAGCGGCGCCAACGCCGCGAGGCATGCGGTGCGGGCATCGTGCGGCCGCTGGGCGCGCGCCAGCAGCAGCAGCGCGCCGGCGGTGCAGGCGGCGCCCAGCAGGCGCGCGGCCGCGACGAGGTCGAGGCCGAGCGCGCCGAGCGCCGCGCTGGCCAGCACCCACGCCAGGTTGCTGTAGCCCTCGACGCGTTCGCCGTCGGTCCAGGTGAGGCCGTGCCCGTGCAGCAGGCGTTCGGCGTAGCGCAGCGACACGAAGGCGTCGTCGGAGACGAACGGCCACGGCCACGCCGCCTGCACCGCGGCGACGGCGAGCGCCGGCAGCGCGGCGAACAGCCACCAACGCGCCGGCGGTGCCCACGCGGTCGCGGCGGCGGCGGTCGTTCGCGGCGGCATCGTCGCGATGCTAGCCGACCGGCGCCGGGCGGCACCACCGGCGCGCCACGGCCCCGCAGGCGAGCGTCGCCAGCGCGCCGACCGCGCCGAACCAGAGGCCGGCGACGCGGTCGGCGGCCGCGAACCAGAGACCGGCCGTGCCCAGCGCGCCGCCGACCAGCGCGGTCACGGCCGCGGCCGGCGGCGTCGGGCCCGGCAGCCGCGCCAGCGCGAACAGTCCGAGCAGGATCCCGGTCGTGAACGAGGCGATCGCCAGCACCCGGTCGACGACGCTGCCGCCGCCGAGGCCGCTGAGGCCGACCGCGATCTGCAGCGCGCCGAACAGCAGGGTCGCGGCGCGCGCCATCGGCAGCGCGCGGGCGTCGGCGGCGGTGCGGCGCTGCAGCGGCAACAGCACGTCGTTGACCAGCGCCGACGCCGAGCTGTTCAGCGAGCCCGACAGCGTCGACATCGCCGCCGCGAACACGGCGCCCAGCGCCAGGCCGCGCACGCCGGTCGGCATGTGGTGCACGAGGTAGTCGACGAACACCGCGTCGCCCTTGCCGAACGGCGCCGCCGGCGGCGTCTGCCGGTAGAAGGCCCACAGCAGCAGCCCGATGCCGAGGAAGAACGCGAACTGCAGCAGCACGACGACGCCGCTGCTGACCAGCGCCCGCCGGGCGTCGCGCAGCGAGCGCGCGCACAGGTAGCGCTGCACGATCAGCTGGTCGACGCCGTGCGTGCCGAGCGACAGCGCCGCGCCGGCGATCAGGCCGGCCCACAGCGTGTGCGGATCGCGCAGCGTCGGCTCCAGCGACAGCACGCGCAGGTGCGCCGCGGCGGTGCCGTCGGCGACCAGGGCGGCGAGCGACGGGCCGGCGGCGAGCCACAGCGAGCCGGCCGCGAACGCCGCCCCGAGCATGTAGACGGCGAACTGCAGCACGTCGGTCCAGACCACGGCGCGCACGCCGCCGAAGAACGTGTAGACGAGCGTCGTGGCGCCGACGAGCAGCACGGCGGGGGCGGGCCCGAGGCCGGCCAGCTCCTGCAGCACCAGCGCCGTCAGGTAGAGCCGCAGCCCGTCGGCGAGCGTGCGCATGACCAGGAACACGCCGCTGGCGAGGCCGCGCAGCAGCGGGCCGAAGCGCACCTGCAGCACCTCGTAGGCGGTGAACAGTTCGCCGCGGAAGTAGAGCGGCAGGAGCCAGCGGGCGGCCAGCACGCGCCCCAGCACGAAGCCCACCGGCAGCTGCAGGAAGCGCAGGTCGCCGGGGCTGCCGGCGAGGCCGTCGCCGTGCACGAGTCCCGGCACGCTGAGGAACGTGATCGTGCTGGTCTCGGTGGCGACGATCGACACCAGCAGCGCCCACCACGGCAGGTCGCGGCCGCCGAGCAGGTAGTCCTTCGCGGTGCGCTGGCCGCGGCCCAGCCACACGCCGAGCGCGACCATGCCCACGAGGTAGGCGATCACGATCGCGAGGTCGAGCGGGCCGATGCGCATGACGGGCGGCGGGCGGCGGCAGCTATACTGACGCATCCGGCGATGACCAAACCCGATCTCACCTCGTTGACGACCGAAGCGCGGCACCCGCGCACCGAGGCGCTCGACGCGATGCCGACGCTCGAGCTGGTGACGGTCATGAACGACGAGGACCGGACCGTCGCCGACGCCGTGCGGGCGGCGCTGCCGCGCATCGCCGAGGTGGTCGACGCGACCGCCGAACGCCTGCGCAAGGGCGGGCGGCTGGTCTATTGCGGCGCCGGCACCTCGGGCCGGCTCGGCGTGCTCGACGCGGCCGAGTGCCCGCCGACGTTCTCGGCAAAGCCGGACTGCGTGATCGGCCTGATCGCCGGCGGGCCGGCCGCCTTCGAGCAGTCGATCGAGGGCGCGGAGGACAGCGAAGGGCAGGGCGCGGCCGACCTGCGGGCGCGCCACGTGGGCGCCAAGGACGTCGTGGTCGGCATCGCCGCCAGCGGCCGCACGCCGTACGTGCTCGGCGCGCTGCGCGAGGCCGCGGCGGCGGGCGCGCTGACGGCGGCGATCGTCTGCAATCCGGGCAGCCCGGTCGCCGCCGCGGCGACGCTGCCGATCGAACTCGCGACCGGCCCCGAGGTGCTGACCGGCAGCACGCGGCTGAAGGCCGGCACGGCCACCAAGATGGTGCTGAACATGCTCAGCACCGGGGCGTTCGTGCGGCTCGGCAAGACCTACGGCAACCTGATGGTCGACCTGCAGGCGACCAACCGCAAGCTGGTGGCGCGCAGCGCTCGCATCGTCGCGCAGGCGACCGGCTGCGACCAGGCGACCGCCGAGCGGACCCTGGCGGCGTGCGACGGCGAGGCCAAGGTGGCGATCGTGGTGCTGGCGCACCGCGTCGACCCGCCGACCGCGCGCACGGTGCTGCTGACCCACGACGGCTGCGTGCGGCGCGCGCTCGAGGCGCTCGACGCGTGAGCCGGCCGGGTGCGCCGGTCGCGTCGGCGCCGCCGCGACGGTAGGGTCCGCGGCATGGTGCTGCCCTCGCTGCCGTGGCTGCTGCTGGAGGCGCGTCCATGAGTCCGGGTGCGCGTCCGCGGGTGCACGTGGTGGCGACGCCGACGGCCGCGCTGCCGCTCCTGTTCGAGGAGCTGCGGCGGGTGCTGGTCCCGGGCGGGCTGCCGCTGGTCGGCTTCGCCACCGGCGCCACCTACGCGCCATTCCTGGCCGGACTGGCGGAGCGGCTGCGGCGCGGCGAGCTGCCGGGCGGGTTCGCGGCGACGCACCTCGACGAGTACGTCGGCTACCCGCCGGACCGCCCCGGCGGCATGGTGCACGAACTGCTGACCGCGTGCCCGCCGCTGCGGGAGCGGCTGCAGCGCGGCGCGTTCCTGCCGGTGCCTTGCGCCGACGACCCGGAAGCGATCGCCGCCCACGCGGCGCGGCTCGAGCGCGCCGGCGGCATCGCGCTGCAGTTCGTCGGCATCGGCCGCAACGGCCACATCGGCTTCAACGAACCCGGCACGCCGTTCGAGGTCGGCTTCCACGTGGCGACGCTCGCCGCCGCGACGCGCGACGACGCGCGCGCCCGGTTCGCGCCCGACGAGCCGCCGCTCCGCGCGGTGACCGCCGGGCCGGCGACGATCCTGGCGGCGCGGCGCGTCGTGCTGTGCGCGTTCGGCGCCGCCAAGGCGCCGGCGGTGGCCGCCGCGCTCGAAGGCGATCTCTCGCCCTTGTGCCCGGCGTCGGTGCTGCGGCGCCACCCGGACCGGGTGGTGGTGCTCGACGCCGCCGCGGCCGCGGCCCTCGCGGCGCCGCCGCGCGGGGAGGACGCGTGAGGCGCCGCGTGGGCCTGGGCCTGCTGGCGAGCGCCGCGCTGGCCGCGCAGGATCCGGTGGCGGAGCGGCTCGCCGCGCTGACGCTCGAACAGAAGGCGGGGCAGCTGTTCGTCGCCTGGACGCTGTCGCGCGCCGAGGGCGACCACCACGAACGGCTGCTGGCCGCGGTGGGCGAGGCCGGCCTCGGCGGCGTCGTCCTCAGCCTCGGCACCGTCGCCGACGCGGCGGCGCTGGTGCCGCGCCTGCAGGCCGCGGCGGCGGTGCCGCTGCTGGTCGCCGGCGACTTCGAGGGCGGCGTCTGGTTCCGGCTGGCCGGCGCCACCGAACTCGGCAACCAGATGCTGGTCGGCGCGACCGGCTCGGCCGCGCTGGCCGAGGCGATGGGGCGGGTCACCGCCCGCGAGGCGGGCGCGCTCGGCTGCCACTGGGTGTTCGCGCCGGTGCTGGACGTGAACAGCAACCCCGACAACCCGATCATCAACACGCGCAGCTTCGGCGAGGATCCCGACCTGGTCGCACGGCTCGGCAGCGCGTTCGCGCGCGGCGTGCAGCAGGAAGGGCTGCTCGCCTGCGGCAAGCACTTCCCCGGCCACGGCGACGTCGATGCCGACTCGCACCTCTCGTTGCCGACGGTGCCCGGCGACGCCGCCCGGCTGCGCGCGGTCGAACTGCGGCCGTTCGCGGCGGCGGCGCGCGCCGGCCTCGGCGCGGTGATGACCGGCCACCTGGCGGTGCCGGGGCTCGGCGAGAGCCCGGACGTGCCGGCGACGCTGAGCCCGCGCCTCCTCGGCGGCGTGCTGCGCGGCGAACTCGGCTTCCAGGGCCTGGTCGTCACCGATGCGCTCGACATGGGCGGCGTGCGCGGCGCCCTGCCGCCCGGCGAGGTCGCGGTGCGCGCGTTGCTGGCCGGCGCCGACGTGCTGCTGATGCCGCCCGATCCGCTGGCGGCGCGCGCGGCCGTGGTCGAGGCGGTGCGGTCGGGCCGCGTGCCGGCGGCACGGCTCGACGAGGCCGTGGCGCGGATCCTCGCCGCGAAGGCGCGCGCCGGCTTGTTCGCCGGCGGCGGTCGCGTCGCCGCCGACTGGCCGGCGCGGCTGCGCACGCCCGAGGCCGAGCGCGTGGCCGACGCGATCGCGGCGCGCGGGCTGACGCTGGCGTTCGCGCGCGACGGCGCGCTGCCGCTGGCGCGTGACGCGGCCCCGCTGCTGGTGACGCTGCTCGACCACGACGAGGGCCAGCTCGGCGCGTTCGCGGAGGCGCTCGGCGTCGGCGAAGGCGACCGGTTGCGGGTCTCGGCCGGCAGCGGCGAGGAGGCGATCGCCGCCGCCTCGGCGCGCGTCGCGGCCGCGGCCCACGTGGTGCTCGCGCTCGACGTGCGCGTGCGGGAGTACTCGGGCCAGCTCGGCCTGCCGCCGCGGCTGCAGCCCGTGCTCGACGCGCTGCGCCACGACCAGCGCGTGGTCGCGGTGTCGTTCGGGGATCCCTACGTCGCGCGTCGCCTGCCGCACGCCGATGCCTGCTTGTGCGCCTACGTCGGGACCGAGCGGCTGCAGCGCCGCGCGGCGGCGGCGCTGCGCGGCGAGGTCGCGGTCACCGGCCGGCTGCCGGTCGGCATCCCGGGCGCCGCCGAACCAGGCGCCGGCTGCACGCAGTTGCCCGGCGTCGAGGTGCCGGGCGCCGAGCCCGCGGACCACGACCTGGTGCCCGACCTCGCCGAACGCATCCGCCGCCGGCTCGAACGCGCGGTGGCCGAGCGCGTGTTCCCCGGCGGCGTCTGTCTGGTCGCCCGCCGTGGCGAGCGGGTGGTCGAGGTCGCGGTCGGCCGCGAGAGCTACGCCGACGACGCCGCCGCGGTCACGCCGGCCCTGGTCTACGACCTGGCCTCGCTGACGAAGGTCGTCGCGACGCTGCCGGCGGTGCTGCGGCTGGCGGCCCGGGGCACGCTGTCGCTCGACGATCCGGTCGGTCGTTGGCTGCCGGAGTTCCGTGCCGGGGGCCAGGCGGCCGTCACCGTCGCCGACCTGTTGCGGCACCGCGGCGGCCTGCCCGCCTTCCGGCCCTGGTTCCGCACCCTGCAGGGCCGCGACGCGATCGTCGCCGCCGCGGCCGCCGAGCCGGTGGCGGACGGGCCGTTCGTGCGCGTCTACAGCGACGTCGGCTACGTGCTGCTCGGCGCCGTCGTCGAGGCGGCGAGCGGCGAATCGCTGGCGGCGTTCGCCGCGCGCGAGGTGTTCGTGCCGCTGGGCATGCAGGGCGCGTGCTTCGTGCCGGTGGCCGCGGCGCCGCTCGCGGCGGCGCCGACCGAGTCCGATCCGGCCCGCGGCGGCGTCGTGCGCGGCCACGTGCACGACGAGAACGCGTTCGCGATGGGCGGCGTCGCCGGCCACGCGGGGCTGTTCGCCCGCGCCGACGACGTGCTGCGGCTGGGCATCGCCATGCTGGCCGGCGGCCGCGGCGTGCTGCCGCGCGAGCTGGTGGCGCTGGCGACCACGGGGCCGGAACCGCTGGGTTTCGCCCCAGCCGCCGGCGGCGCCTTCGGCCACACGGGCTTCACCGGCACCTCGCTGTGGTGCCATCCGCGCCACGACCTGTGCGTCGTGCTGCTGACCAACCGGGTGCACCCGCGGCGCGGCGACGGCACCGGCATCGCCGCGGTGCGCGCCGACGTGCACGAACTGGTGCTCGCCGCGCTACGCTGACGGCCCTGAGGTTGCCCATGCTGCGTGCCACGATCGTCGGTCTGTCGTTCCTCTGTGCCGCGCTGCCCGCACAGGACGCGGCGCCTGTGCCGGCGAGCCTGCGCGTGCGCGTGATCGGCGCCAGCGTCAGCGGCGGCTTCCGCGACGGGCCGATGTTCGGCGCCGAGGAGCAGGGCGATTCGGTGACGATGCAGCATGTGCTGCGGCGCTGGGCCGGCGAGCACGCGGTGGTGAGCACGCACAGCACGGTCGACATGCTGGCGATGTTCACCGATCCGCTGCGCATCGGCCGCGAGCAGATCGCCGGCGTGCGCAAGGCGAAGGCGGACCTGGTGGTCGCCGTCGACTTCCCGTTCTGGTTCGCCTACGGCTACGTGGACGGCGACGAGGCGGCGGCGCGCAAGGAACGGCTCGCCGCCGGACTGGCGCTGCTCGGGGACCTCTCGATGCCGGTGCTGATCGGCGACCTGCCCGACATGACGGGTGCTGCGCGGCGCATGCTGAACCCGCGGCAGATCCCGCCGCCCGAACTGCTGGCAGCGCTGAACGCCCAGCTGGCCGAGTTCGTGGCGGCGCACGAGCACGTGCGGCTGCTGCCGCTGGCCGGAGCGGTCAAGGCGATGCGCGACGAGGGCGTGACGCTGCCGCTCGAACGCGGTGGTCTGGCGACGGCGCCCGGCGCGCTGCAGCAGGGCGACCGGCTGCACGCGAACAGGCTCGGCATGGCCTACCTCGGCTGGCTGCTGCAGCCGGCGCTGCGGCAGATGTTCCCGGCCGAGCACCCGCTGCGCGCCCAGCAGTGGACCTTCGAGCGGTTCGTCGAGGCCGCCGGCGCCGAGGGCGACCTCGAGCTGCAGCGCGCGGCGGCGGCGCGGGCGCGGTGACGGCGCCGGCCGACGCGCGGCTCGCGGCGCGCCGGAACCGGCGTCAGCGGCCGAGCACCGGCTGCCAGTCCGGCACGGCGCGCAGCGGCGCCAGCTTGTCGCCGAGCAGGGCCTGCTGCCACGGCAGCAGCCGGACGCCGAGCTGGGTCGCGTCCTCACCGAGCCGGATCGCCGTGTCGGGCTGGCCGAGGTCGAGCGCGTGCAGCGCGCCGACGACGTGGCCGCGGCAGTCGCGCCGCAGCATGCCGGCGCCGCGCATCGCCTGCAGCAGCTCCCGCAGGTGCTCGCCGGTCGCCGCCAGCGCCCCTGGCGACGGCACGCCGAGCGTGTCGATCGCCTGCACGAAGTGCTGCTCGGCGCGGTAGCGGGCGGCGCCGGCCTCGTCGCCCTTCTGCTGCGCCCGGTCGGCGAGGCCGGCGAACGCTTCGGCGAGCCGCGCGCGCAGCCGCGGGTGCGGTGCGACGGCCAGCGCTTCGACGGCGGCGTCCTGGGCGCCGCGACCGGCCAGCACGGTGCCGAGCAGGAGCCGCAGCTCCGGGTTCGGCGGGTCGAGCCGCAGCGCGTGGCGCGCCACCTGCTCGGCCTCGGCCGGGCGGTTGCCGCGCGCCAGGATCTCGCCGAGCAGCACGTGCAGCTGCGGGTCGTAGGGCCGCAGCCGCAGCGCCCGCGCCGCCGAGGTCGCGGCCGCGGCCAGGTCGCCCCGGAACATCTGCTCCTGCGCCAGCAGCTGGTGCCAGGATGGTTCGAACGGCATCACCGCGCGGACCTGCTCCAGCGACGCGACCGGCGCCAGTCCGCCCTGCGCGCGCGCCCGCTGGTAGGGGACGAAGAACGTGTTCGCCAGCAGCGGCAGTGCGCCGAGCGCGAGCAGCGCCAGCGCCAGCGCGCCGCGCAGCAGCACGCGCCAGGTCCGCGCGGCGGCGGGCGGCGCCGGCGCGGGCCGGCCCGCGAGCAGCAGCGCGGCGGCGACCGCCGGCGCGTTCCACAGCGGCGAGCGGGCGAGCATCAGCAGCAGCAGCACGAACAGCGGCACCAGCCGCGCGCGGTCCCCGGCGCCGCGCTGCAGCGCGAACAGGAGCCAGGTGAACAGGCCGAGCGCCAGCAGACCGCCGTCGACCAGCAGCTCGAGCCAGTCGTCGTGCGCCGTGCGCACCGCGGCGGCGAACTGGCGGCCCTGCGTCGAGGCCTCGATCTCGGCCTGGCTGCGCACGCGCGGGTAGACGACCGCGAACTGGCCCGGGCCATGGCCGAACAGCGGCGCCTCGCCGACGAGGCGGGTGCCGCCCTTGGCGATCTCGAGCCGCACCGCGAGCGTCTTCGCCGCCCGCCCGGCGGCGGCCTGCGCCGCCGCGGCGTCGGCCGGCGCGGAGCGCGGCGCCAACGCCTCGATGGCGAGACCACCCAGGGCGCCGGCGGCGGCGACGGCCAGCGGCAGCCACGGACGGGCGGCGCGGCGGCGCAGGATGGCGAGCAGCAGCAGCCCGAGCGGCAGCGCCACGAGGCCCGAGCGCGAGCCGTCGACGACCAGGTAGGCCGCGGCGCCGGCGAGCGCCGCGGCCGGCAGCCAGCGTGGCCGTGGCGCCAGCGCGGCGGTGGCGGCGGCGGCGACCGCGGTCCATTCGGCGGCGACGTTGAGGTTGCCGAACACCGACACCGGCTCGGCGGGCAGACCGTAGCCGGCGACCTCGGCGAGGCCGAGGCGCTGCAGCAGGCCGTACAGCGACGTCACCAGCAGCGTGCCGGCCAGCGGCAGCGCGAAGGCGTGCGGCGCGGCGGCGCCGAGCCGCAGCACGACGCCGAGCGCGAGCCAGTGGGCGAGCCGGTAGAGGGCGTCCCAGGGCTGGAACGACACCGGCACCGCCTCGGTGGCGGCGAGCGCCTGGCCGCCGAGGTTGACCAGCGCGGCGAGGGCCAGCGCGCCGAGGAACCAGAGCCCCTGGCGTTCGCCGGCCGCGGGCCCCAGGCGCGGCGCCAGCAGCAGCACGGCGCCGGCGAGCGCGAGCAGCAGCCCGCGCCGCACCTGCTCGAAGTCGAGCCAGAACGGCTGGAACGGCAGCACCAGCAGCAGCACGAACGCCCACGGCAGCCAGCGCGGCAGCGACCCCGACGGCGGCGCGATGGCGGCGGTCATGCCGGCGTCGGCTGGCCCTGGTCGCGCGCGCCGAAGTCGAGGATCGCGTCGACGAAGGCCTCGACGCGGAACGGCTCGAGGTCGTCGAGACCCTCGCCGGTGCCGACGAACTTGACCGGCACCGGCAGCACCGAGCGGATGCCGAACACGGCGCCGCCCTTGGCGGTGCCGTCCATCTTCGCCAGGATCAGGCCGGTGACCGGCGCGCTGCGCGCGAACTCGCTGGCCTGCCGGATCGCGTTCTGGCCGGTGGTCGCGTCGAGCACCAGCAGCGTCTCGTGCGGCGCCTCCGGCAGCTGCTTCTTGACCACGCGCACGATCTTCTCGAGCTCGGTCATCAGGTTCTTCTGCGTGTGCAGCCGGCCGGCGGTGTCGAGGATCAGGTAGTCGACCTTGCGCGCGATCGCCGCCGCGACCGCGTCGAAGGCGACCGCGGCCGGGTCGGCGCCGGTGGCCTGCTTGACGATCGGGATCCGCATGCGCTCGGCCCAGAGCGTCAGCTGCTCGACGGCGGCGGCGCGGAAGGTGTCGCCGGCGCCGAGCAGCACCGAGCGACCCTGCTGCTGCAGGTGCCGCGCCAGCTTCGCGATCGAGGTGGTCTTGCCGGCGCCGTTGACGCCGACGACGAGCACCACGGTCGGCGGCGCGGCAGCGTGCTGCAGCGGCGCCTCGCTGCCGCGCAATCGTTCGATCAGCTGCTGGCGCAGGAAGGCCGGTACCGCGGCGGCGTCGCGGATCTGGCGCTGCCGGAAGGCGCTCTTCAGCCGCTCGACGACCTCGGTGCCGACCGGGCCCAGATCGCCTTCGTAGAGCAGCTGCTCGAGTTCGTCGAGGAACGCCTCGTCGAGCGCGCGGCCGAACGAGAACAGCCGGCCGAGGCCGGCCGCGAGCTTGTCGCGGGTGCGCTTCAGGGCGCCGAACAGCTTGCCGAGCACCATGGGTCCTGCCGGCGGGGCTCAGGTCACTCGGCCGCTTGGGCGGGTTTCGCCTGCGCCTCGAGGTCGATGCGGATGCGGTCGAGGATGCCGTTGACGAAGCCGCCCGAGTTGGCGGTCGAGAACTTCTTCGCCAGCTCGATCGCCTCGTTGATCACCACCTTCGGCGGCACGTCGCGGCAGTGCATCAGTTCGTAGATCGCCATGCGCAGCACGTTGCGGTCGACGTTCGCCATGCGCCGCAGGTCCCAGTTGCGCGTCACGGCCTGCAGCCGCTGGTCGATCTGCTCGCGGTGCTGGAGCGTGCCGTCGACCAGCCGGGCCGCGTAGTCGGTCACCTCCGCCGGGCCCTCGCCTTCGTCGGCGCACAGCTGCGCCGTCGTCCGGCCGAGCTCCTGCGCGTAGTCGGCGCCGCGCAGGTCGAACTGGAACAGCACCTGCAGGGCGACCTCGCGGGCGCGCGTGCGGCGGCGGATGGGGGCGGTCATCGAAGGAGCGGTTTCCAGGGGAAACGAAGCCCCGCACTCTAGCGGCGGTCCGGCGTCGATCAACCCGGTCGGCCGTCACGCCAGAGCGCAGTGGCGGCGCAGGTCGCGCATCGACAGCGCCGCCATCACGGCGTCGGCGCCCTTGTTGCCGGCGTCACCGCCGGCGCGGGCCAGCGCCTGGTCGATCGCCGCGCAGGTCAGGACGCCGAAGCCGAGCGGCACGCCGGTGTCGAGTTCGACCCGCATCGCCCCGTCGGTGACCCCGCGGCACACGTACTCGTAGTGGTCGGTGCCGCCGCGCACGACGGCGCCGAGCATCACCACGGCGTCGAAGCGGCCGCTCTGGGCGAACCAGCGGCAGGCCAGCGGCAGTTCGAACGCGCCCGGCACCCAGGCGACCTCGACGTCGGCGTCGGCGGTGCCGCAGTCGCGCAGCGCCTGCAGCGCGCCGGCCAGCAGCCGCTCGGTGACGATCTCGTTGAAGCGCGCCACCGCGATCGCCACGCGGGCGCCCTTGCCGTCGGGGTTGCCGTGCCGCACGTTCACCATGCGCGGCACCGTAGCGAGGGCCGGCGGACGGGGGAAGCGCGGCGCCGCCGGCGGGCGCGGCCTTGCTGTTTTGGCGATTCCCTTCGTGGTGCCGGGTGCGCACCATGCACGCCCCTCATGCCGCCCACCCTCCTGTTCTGGATCGGTTTCACAGCCACCGTGCTGCTGCTGGTGGTGGCGCTCTACACCGGCCTCCGCCGCCGCCGTCGGCTGCACCTCTGGCTGGGGCCGCTGACGATGGTGTCGCTCGCGCTGACGATCGTGTGGACCGAACAGCTCGTGCGCCGCTACGACTTCCCGCCCGACGTCGTGCGCACCCACCTGGGCTTCGCCAAGGCCGGCGGCCTGCTGGCGCTGCCGGTGGTGATCACGGGTTTGTGGTTGTGGCGGCAGCCGCGCGCGCGGCGCTGGCACCGCATCGCCGTGGTGGTCTGGCTGCTCAGCGTTCTCACCGCGACCGGCACGGGGCTGTGGATGTTCGCGCAGGGCACGCCGAAGCCGATGTGAGGTCCGGCGAGGGAGGGCCCGACCGTCAGCCGCGCAGGAACGCCACCACCCGGTCGAACGCCGCGGCGCTCTCCAGCAGCAGGCTGTGGCCGGCGCCGGCGACGCAGGCGTGCTCGGCGCCCGCGATGCGCGCCGCGGTCGCCGCGACCTCGCTCGCCGGCGTCAGGACGTCCTCGGCGCCGGCGAGGCACAGGGTCGGCCAGCGCACCTGGGCGCAGAGCCGTTCGCCGTCGAACGCCTGCAGCGCCTGCGCCTGCGCCCGCATGAACGTGCGCGACGCGTCGCTCGGCTTGGTGCTGCGCACGATGTCGTCGACGACGCCCGGCTTCTGGTTCAGGAACGTCTCGCCGAACAGGAACGGCGCCGTCAGGTCGCCGAGCAGGCGGCCGTCGACCTCGGTGCACAGGAGTTCGAACCAGCGGTAGACGCGGCGGCTGCGCGGCGTCGTCAGCGCCGAACTGCACAGCAGCACCAGCCGGGCCGCGTGCGGGCTGCCGGTCGCGGCGGCGCACAGCGCGACCTTGCCGCCGAGGGAGGTGCCGACCAACGCGACCGGCGGCGGCAGCTGGGCGGCGACCGCGAGCACGTCGTGCGCGGCCTGGACGAAGTCGTAGACGCCGCCGGGCAGCGGCCCCGACGGTTCGAGACCGACCGGATCGACCGCGGCGCAGGTGAAGCCGGCGCGCGCGAACCGCCGCGGCAGCGTGCCGAACAGCCGCGCGCCGGAGCCGAGGCCGGGCACCAGCACGACGCCGGGGCCGGAGCCGTCGCGGGTGAAGTGCACGGTGCGGCCGTTGCGGTCGATCGTCGGCATGGCGGCGCAGTCTAGGTCGGGCCCGCCGCGACGCGAGGGCGGGCCGCGCGGGCGCGGGCGCCGGCCGTCCGGCATGATGCGCGGCCGGCGACGGCCGGCCCGACGACCCATGCTCCGCTGCACGACGATCTGGTTCCTGTCCTGGTTTGGCACGGCCCTCGCGGCGCAGGCGCCCGCGACCACCGCCAGCCGGCCGCTGCCGGCCGCGAACGGCTGGTCGGCCCGCGAGGTGCATCGCGCCGACGCCGGGGTCTGGTACGCGCGCATCGAGTCCGTCGTCGAGGCGAACGGCCAGCGCGAGATCGTGCTCGGCGACGACAAGGGGCGCCTCGTGCTGCTGACCGGCTACAGCGGCCAGTGGACCGCGCGCGACGTCGTCTGCGACGGCCAGTGGGTGGCGCCGACGGCGCCGGCCGACGTCGACCCGCGGGTGCCCGGCCGCGAACTCTACGCCGCCGGCCGCGCCGGCTCCGTGCACCAGGTCACGCTGCGGCGGCAGCCGTTCGGGCAGTTCCGGCTCGAGAGCCGCGAGATCGGCCATGCGGCGGGCGAGGAATTCCACGCCGTGCTGGCTGCCGACCTGGTGCCCGGCGGGGCCAGCGAACTGCTGGCCTTCGGCGTCAGCGGCGCCGTGTGGGCGCTCGCCGCCGAGGGCGCCGAGGGGGCGTTCGGAATGCGGCGGGTGGCGACGCTGCCCGGCCGCGTGCGCGACACGATCGTGGTGCCCGGTGGCGGGGCGGCGTTGCCGCACGTGCTCGCGGTGACGCGCTCGGGCCACCTGCTGCGCCTGCAACTGGCCGGCGACGGCGCGCCGCACCGCGTGCTGCTGCACGAGGACTGCGGGCTCGGCCGCATCGCCGCGGCGCCCGACCGGCCGGAGGTCGTCTACGTCGCCCGCGACGACGGCGTGCTGCTGCGGCTCGAACTCGACGGCGACGGCCTGGCGCGCCGGGAGGTGGTGTTCGTCGGGCCCGAAGGGCTGCGCGGCGTCGCCGCGGGCCGGTTCTTCGCCGACGGCCGCGAGGCGGTCGCGGTGTACGGCTACGGCCGCACGGTGCATCTGCTGTCGCGGACGGACGGCGGCGCGTTCACGGCCGAGGCGGTGTTCACGGGCGCGCAGCGCGGCCATTGGCTGGCGGTCGGCGAACTCGACGGTCGCAACGGCACCGACGAACTGGTCGCCGCCGGCTTCGACGGCCAGGTCGTGCTGCTGGCGCGGGTGCCCGGCCACGGGTTGCCTGGGGTGGCGGTCGCGCCGGACACGGCGGCGACGGGGTCGGTGCCGGCGCGCGCGCGGCGCGCGCATCGGCGTCGCTGAGCGGGCCATCCTGTCCGCGTTCGGTGTACAACGCGAGCGAGGTCGACCATGGTACGCCGCCACGTTGCCACCACCGTTGGCGCCGCGCTGCTGCTCGCGGCGGGCGCCGTTCGCGCGCAGCACTGCGCGCCGCTCTACGACTGCTACCTGAGCCAGTCTTGGGTGCAGAAGCTGCCGGCCGAGCCGGAGTCCGCCGACCGGCTGCGGATCCGCGCGCAGTTCGCCAAGGAAGGGGGCGCTGGCGACAAGCCGGCCTACCAGGGCTACCTGGTGGCGTACCTCGATCGGAACGCGGACAGGGTCCCAGCCGCCGCGCCCGCGGACCTGCTGGACCCGAAGGCCGCGGTGGTGCTGCACACGCAGTTGATGCGGCGCAACGAGAAGGAAGGCGTCCCCGGGCCTTGGACCTACGACCTCGAGTTCACGATCCGCGGCGAGGACCTCGTCGACAGGCTGATCGCGCACGCCGGCCTCGGTGCCGAGGACCGCGAGGACCGGGGCCACTGGCACCACTACGTGGACCGCATCCGCTTCGCGGTGTTCGTGCCGTGGCTCGCCGACGCGAAGTACTCCGTGCTCGGCGGGCTGCCCGACGATCGGCACGAGTGCAACTACGAGCACGCCCGTGCTCTCCTGTTCCAGGAGCTGCCCTTCCGGGTGCAGTTCTCCGTGAGCCGGTCGACCGACCCGCGGGCCTTCGTGTGGATCCGCGTGCGCAGCGAGCGGGCCGGGCCCGACGCCCCGCAGGCGAAGTAGCCCGCGAACCACCGCCGGCAGGGACCCCGCACGGCCGCGGGGCGCGGGGCCCGGCGGCGGACCGACCGTGCCTGCCCTGCCCAGGCGGACGCCGCCGGTTCAGTCCATCAGGTGCGGGAAGTCGTCGAACATCGAGTGCAACTCGCCGCGCCCGGCGCGGTCGGCGTGGGTCTCCATGTCGAGCACGTCGCGGGTGCGCTGGTAGAGGTCGTCGGCCTCCTGCGCGCTGTCGGCGATGCAGATCACGCCCAGCTTCCCGAATTGCGACAGCGCGCCGATCATGTGGAACAGCACGCCGGTCTCGGTCTGCGGGCTCCAGTGCAGGCCGTGGCCGATCACGATCTCGAGGAAGTCCTGCGGCAAGAGGCCGCGGTACGACGGCGACACCAGCGCGTCGGTGGCGAAGTAGTACTTGCGCACCCCGGTGCGCGAGCGGTAGTCGCCGGCGCCGCCGATGGCGCCGCCGGTGAGGAAGTCGAGCGCCGTGAACGGGAACGTCGTGCCGCCCATGCGCAGGTTGATCTCGATCGCGGCGCAGCGCCAGTCGGCGCCCGTCCTGCGGTAGACGAGGAAGTCGATCGCGAAGCGGCCGAGCACGCCGCGGGCGCGCAGCACCTCGCCGACGTAGTGGGCGCGCTCCGTGATCAGGCTCCGGTAGTCCGCGTTGGCCGGGAAGCGGCAGCCGAGGTAGACCTGCCCGGAGTCGCCGCCGAGCGCCTGGTCGTGCGTCGAGATGATCTGCAGCTGGCCGGTCGGCGTGATGCGCAGCTGCACGCTCGGGGAGTGCACCTCGTCGGCCTCGAGGAACTCCTCGACGATGCCGCCCATCTGCGCGTACTTGGCGAAGAACTCGCTCCGGGAATGGTCCGGAGCCGAGAACTTCATCCGGTCGAGCGCTCCGCGGATGGCGGCGTGCCGTGCGGGCTCGTCGCCGGGCATCGGACTCGGGTAGGTGAACAGGGCGTTGCCCTCGCCCGAGAAGCCGTCGTTGATCTTGACCACCGCGCGCCGCAGCTGCGGCTTGTCGCGCTTGAGGCGGTCGAGGGCTGCCACCGCGGCGGCCTCGTCCGGCAGGTGCTCGAAGCCGTCGGGCAGCTCGATGCCGGCCTCGCGGAAAGTCTCGCGCGAGCCCGACTTGCTGCCCAGGTGCAGCAGGGCCGGGTCGGCGCCGTTCAGCGGGATGCCGAGCTGCACCGCGAGCGTGCGTTCGAGCGGCGACGTCGTGAAGCAGCTCATGTAGGCGCGGTCGCGGTCGCCGATCCACTGCCGGATGCGTTCGATCACGCGCGGCCGCTCGAGGATCTTCTCGGTCAATGCGCGCGGGCTGGCGTCCTGCACGCAGAGCATCGTCAGGCGGCGCTTGGCGTGCAGCGGCGGGATGCCGACCAGGAGCTGCAGGTAGTAGTCGACGATGTCCTCTTCGACCGGCTGGCTGGTGACGTACATGATGCGCACGCCCGGTCGCCGCAGCCGCATCAGCATGAACATCAGGCGCTCCTCGTAGAACGGCACGCCCTTGACCTTCTGCAGCTCCTCCTGGTCGAAGCTCAGGGAGGGCACGATCAGGCAGGAGTGCGGTTGGCGCGGCTGCTCGTGCACCTCCGACCAGATGGCGGGCAGCCTGGCCTGCAGCCGCGCGAAGGCCTCGATTTCGTCGGTGGCTGGAGTCACTGGGCGTGCAGCGTTGCGCGGCGGCGGTAGGGGACAAGGGGCGACCCGGGAATCGCCGGCGTGCGGTGGGCCGATGGCGGCGTTCGCCCCACCCGCTGTCGGCGGCCGCCACCGGCACCGACGTCCAGCGGCGATGTCCGGGGCGCGGATCCGGCGGTCGGCGGCAGCGCTTTCGCCCTGTTTCGGCCGGGATGCGCAGTGGGGGGCTCCTCCCTTCGGGGCTGGGTCCGTAGCATCGGTGACTTGGCGTGTTGGGGCGCGTCCCCTCGGCGCGGCTCGATCGTCAGCACCCCTTTCTGGAAGAGGTTTCCATGCGCACGCGGAAGGAAGGAAGGAAGGAAGGAAGGAAGGAAGGAAGGAAGGAAGGGAGGCGCGCTCGTCGCGCTGATGCTGTCCGCCCTCGGTGGGGAATCGATGCCGGCGCAGAGCTGGAGCAACCCGTTCCAACACAATCAGCCGCATGCCGGCACCGGCGGCTTCACGAGCCCCTATTCGCCGTGGAGCCTGCTGCCGGGGTCGAACGCTCCGGCGCCGAGCAGCATCTTCACGGCCCCCGCCACGGTGCCGGCGCAGGTGGCATGGTCGGGTGGCGGCGTGTTCGTGAAGGGCTGGCCGCAGCCGGAGCCGCTGCACAACGGACGTAGCTTCAACGCCGTGCACATGGCGCTGATTCCGAAGGGACCCTACCGCGGCCACGTGCTGGTCTGGAACCACGTCGAGTGCTACGCGCTCGTGAATCCTCCCGGCGTTCCACCGCTCTCCACGCCGCAGCCCGGCGAGATCGTGACGCAGGGATACCAAGCCTATGCGATCGTCGATCCGGCCGATGCCCCACTGCACGGCATCCGCTACCGCAACTTCCTGGTGCCGACGGGCGACGAGCTGCGCCTGCCGGAGTCCTGGCCGGTGATCGCGAAGAACATGTTCTGCGCCGGCCACGCGTGGTCGCCATACGGCGACCTGATCGTGCCGGGTGCGACTGAGTTCGAACTGGTGATCCCGCCGCCACCGGCCGCACCCTCCGTCGCCTACGGGGGCGGCAGCCTGGTCTACGTGTTCAATCCTCGCCGCACGTGCCAGTGGCCGGGCACGCCGACCGAGTACTACCCGTCGACGGTCGCCGCGGGCAGCCCGAGCGCCGACGACTACCGTGGCCTGTGGGCGCGCGCCGCCGACCTCGCCGTGCCGCGCTGGTACCCGACCGCGACGCTGACGCACCGGCTCCTGCGGCAGGCGATCCATCCGCAGACCGGGCCGATTCCCGGCACGGCGAACCGGGAGCGCATGGTATTCCTCGGCGGCAGCGTGACGGTGCCGGCGCTGCCCGGCGACCACGCGAACTTCAGCTACGAGGCCTACGTGATCCTCGGCGAGTGCGACAACCAGCCCCCGAACCGCAGCAAACTGGTGCCGGACTACGCCAGCGGTCCGGCGCCGTTCGTACCGACGTCCCTGCAGCAGGACCGGATCTGGAACGGGCCAGGCATCAGCCCGGTGCTCGGCTCGCTGCCGCAGGATTGGCTCTACGAGTACCCGCGCACGTTCCTGCTCTCGTCCGGCGAGCTGTTCTTCAGCGGTTACGCGCCGCGTGGGGCATGGCTGGAGCATGATGGCGCGCCGGGGCTGTGGGCGCAGGCCGCGGCCCAGCCTGGGGCACCCGGCACCTACAGCAGCAACTGGCCGGAGATCCGGCACGATGGCAGCGCCGTGCTCTTCCCCAACCTCGGCGGCAATGCCGACGTCGTGCTGCGCCTGGGGGGCGCGAAGGGCCACGGCGGCGCGGCCACCGACACGATGGAGTCGATCGCCGCTGGCAGCACTGCCAGCACGTGGACTGCCGCGCCGTCGATGCCATCCGAGGACGTTTCGATCGATGGTGGCCGGTTGTTCGCCAACACGGTGATCCTGCCGACCGGCGGGCTGTTGATCCTGGGCGGGCTGTGGCAGGACGGCGGCGGCGCCGAGCAACCGCTCTACCACCCGCTGCTGTTCGAGGGCGGCCAGTGGCACAAGATGCGGGTGTTCCTCGGCGGGGGGCCGTCCGAGCCGATCTGGGTGGTGCTGCGATGATCCGCCTGCGCGCAATCCCGGTCGCTCTCCTGGTCGCGGTGGGAGCGCTGCCGGCGCAGCAGTTGCTCTGGCAGGCGCCCGCAGTAGCCGCGCCACCGCTGCTCGAAACCAACTGGATGAAGGGCTTCGCCGACTACGACGGCGATGGCTGCCTCGACTTCGTGCGGGCGATCTACGACCCCCTGACACCCTACCTCGACATCGTCTCGGGCCGCGACGGCTCGCTGCTGCTGCGGCAGTGGCATTGGCTCGGCTTCTTCGGCGACGTGGCGCACGCCGGCGACTTCGACGGCGATGGCGTGCCGGACATGATCGCGGTGCGCGGCCAGGGCACGGCGAGCGCGCAGATGCTGGAGGTCTACTCGCCGAGCCGCAACGTGGTGTTCTGGCAGTACACAGGCCAGGGCCTGTCGTTCGGCAGCGAGGTGCTCGGCAACCTCGACACCGACGGCGACGGCCTGCCCGACGTGGTGACGAAGGTGTTCGAGGCCGCGCTGGCGGAGGTCTACGTGTTCGACCACTACGGTGCGCTGCGCTACACGATCCCGTGCCTGGCGCAGGGTCGGCGGCCGGCGAGCCTCGCCGACATGGGCGACATGGATGGCGACGGCTGCGCCGACATCCTGATCGGCTGCCTCGAGCCCACGGGGAGGGGCCTGCAGTGGCTGGTGTCCGGCCGGACCGGCGCGACGATCCGCGAGACCTACGGTCCATTGCCGGGCGCGCCGCTGGCCCTGAACGTCTGCAACCTCGGCGACATCGACGGCGACGGCGTCAACGACTATGCGGCGTTCCCGTGGTACTCGTCGACCGGCCTCCTGGCGGCGGCATACTCGGGGGCCTCGGGCGCGGTGATCCGCACCTGGGCCGATGGTCCGAACTCGGTGGTCGCCGGCGAGGACTTCGACCAGGACGGCGTGCCCGACCTGGTGACGGGTGCGGACTGGTACCTGTGGGGCAACCTGTATGGCCGCACCCACTGCTGGAGCGGCCGCGACGGCAGCGAGCTGTGGCGGGTGGAGGCGGTGCTGTATCCCCAGGGCACCGGCTTCCACGGCACCAGCGGCTGGATGATGTACTCGGCCAGCCTCGGCGTGCAGCCGGGCAATCCGTACCCCGTGGTTGCCTGGCTGAACACGGAGGAGATGGCCAGCAACTACTCGGGTCTGATCCGCGTCTACGGCGGCGCCCGCGCCGGCCAGGGCCCGGTGACCGGCACCGCCTGCACGAGTGCGGGCCCGCTGCCGCGGATCGGCGTGCGCAAGCTCGGTCAAGGAGCCGCGAACACCGGCTTCCGTACCACGGTGGCGAAGACGCACGCCGACGCGCTGGCGGCGTTGCACTTCGCGTTCGCGCCGCTGGCGGCGCCGGTCGACCTGTCCCCGTACGGCTTCCCCGGCTGCACCGCCTACGTCGATCCGGCCGCCGCCTTCCTGCGCCTCACCGGCACGGCGGGCATCGACCGCGGCTACGCGGCGGTCGACCTGCCGCACCCGCTGTCGGCCGCCGCCGCCGGCACCGACGTCCAGGCGCAGTGGTTCGTGCTGGAGCCGGTCACCGGCGCCTACGCGGCGACGCAACGGCACACGATCCGGCTGCCGTGAGCGACGCGCGGCCGCGGCGTCCGGCACGCGGCCAGTCGTTCAGCGGCGCACGGTGAACGCGCCGCCGGCCGGGGCGTACGCCACTTCCGCCACGTCGACTGAGTCGACGCTCGCCAGGGGCGGCCCCTGTCCGAGCCAGCGCACGAACGCGGCCACGCCGTCGGCGGCGCCCTGCGCCTCGCCCGCGACGGCGCCATCGGCCCGGTTCTGCACGAACCCCGACAGGCCGCACCGTCGCGCCTCGGCGGCGGCGCTGGCCCGGAAGCCGACTCCCTGCACGCGGCCGCGGACCAGGAACGTGATGCGCCGCATCGGCGGCCCCGCCATCAGCGGCCGGCGAGCACGTAGACCCGCTCGACCTCGGGCAGCATCGTCAGCACGACGTCGGCCGTGATCTGCAGGCTCGCGGGCGCCATGTGCTCGATCGTGTCCTGCTCCGTGTGCCAGTAGGGGTTGCCGTTCAGGTCGATCAGGTCGACGGCGGGGATGCCGACGTCGAGGAACGGCTTGTGGTCGTCGCTGGCCGCTTCGGCGCGCTGGTAGAAGTGCCGCTGGTGGCCGCAGGCGACCGCCGCCGACCAGACGATCTGCCGCAGCCGCTCGGTCGAGTACAGCTCCTCCTGGATGTGCAGGTCGGCGCGGCCGACCATGTCGAGCAGGATCAGGGCCTCGATGCGCGCCTCCTGGCCGAGCAACAGGGCGTCGCGGTGGCGCTGCACGAAGCGCTTGCTGCCGAACAGCGCGCGCACGCCCTCGTTCCAGGCCCAGTCGAGGCTCTCCTCGCCGTCGAAGAAGACCAGCTCCAGCGTCGCCTCACGTTCGGCCCGCTGCAGCACCGGCGCCAGGGCCAGCAGCAGCGCCACCGCGCTGGCGCCGTCGTTGGCGCCGACGAAGTGGAAGTTGTGCGCCGGGTCGGCGTGGCCCTGCATGCACTTGGTGTCGTGGTGGCAGGCGAGCACGATGCGCTCGGGTCGTCGGCCCGGGATCACCGCGCTCAGGTTGGTGAACGTCAGCAGCTCCTTGCGGTCCGTCCAGGTGTCGCGCCGCACCTCGAGACCAAGCGCCCGCAGGTGGCGTTCGATGTAGTCGAGCTGCTGCGACCAGCCGGGCGTGCCGCTGTGGCGCGGGCCGAAGCCCGTCAGCGCCCGCACGTGCGCGAACGCCTCGTCGCCGAGGTCTGCCGGCGCCCGCACCGGCGGCAGCGGCGTCGTCGCCCGCTTGTCGATCGTCTGCTGCGCCGCGGGGCGCTCCGGGGCCGGGGTGGCGGCGAAGCCGCCGCCGGCGACGGCCGCGCCGATGCAGGCGACGAGGCCGATCGCGCAGCAGCCGAGGGCCGAGGAGGCGCGCATCGTCCGGTTCACTTGCGGCCGAGCACGAAGGCCTCGAGGTCGGGCAGCGCCTGCAGCACCAGGTTGCCGGCAAACGCCAGCGCGCGCGGGTCGGTGGCCGGCAGGTCGTCGTCGGCGGTGTGCCACCACTGCTCGTAGCGCGGGTCCTTGGCGGCGCCCGGGATGCGGCGGTCGAAGTCGATCAGCAGCACGCTCGGCACGCCGTAGCGGCTGAAGGTCGCGTGGTCGTCGACGATGCCCCACTTCTGGCCGCGGCGCTGCAGCTCGGCGATCTCCTGGGGCTTGGGGAACTCGTAGAGGCGCTTCGATTCGCCCATCGCCTTGGCGGCGCGCTCGAACAGGTCCTGCAGGCGGCCGTCCGAGTTGCCGTCGCGGTCGATCTTCCAGTCCTTGCTGCCGATCAGGTCGAGCAGCACGAACGCCTTGACGCGCGCCAGCGTCTTCGACTCCGACAGCCACTTGCAGAACGCCTTGCTGCCGAGCAGCGCGCGTTCGTCGTTCCAGGTCCAGTCCAGGGACTCCTCGGCGTCGATCCAGTAGAGCCAGATGTTGACCTTGGGCCGCTGGGGCCGCTGGGCGAGCACGCGCGCCAGCTCCAGCAGCACCGCCGGGCCGCCGCCGCCGTCGATCGCGCCGACGAACGGGAAGTTGTGCGCCGCATCCTGGTGGCCGGAGGCCAGCTTGGTGTCGTAGTGCGCGCCGAGGATCAGGATCGGCCCCTGCGCCGGGTCCTCGCCGTCGATCTGCACCCACAGGTTGCGGATCATCTTCTTCTCGGTCGCGTGCTCGACTTCCTGCCGCTGCGGCGACAGGCCGAGCCGCGTCAGTTCGCCGGTGATGTAGTCGGCGGCCTTGGCGAGCGCCTCGGACCCGAACGGACGCGGGCCGAGGGCGACGAGGCGCTCGAGGTGTGCGTGCGCGCGGGCGCCGTCGACCGGGCCCTGCGCGCCGCCGCAGCCGGCGGTGGGCAGGACCAGCAGGACCGCGGCGACGACGGCCGCAGCGGCGAACGTGGGGGTGCGCGAGGGGCCGACGTGCATCGCCGCACGTTAGCACCGGCCGGCGCGCGGGGTCAAAAGCCTCATGGCACGGGGTGCTCGCGTCGATAGCATGGCGTGGGCCGCTGCTGCGGTTTCACGCACAGGCCGGGGCTCGGCGAGGCGCACGTCATGACGGAACTCGATCTGCACGGACTCATCCGCGAATCCCTCGACCAGAAGCAGTACCAGGCCGAGCACTGGCAAGGCACGTTCCAGCAGTACCTGGAACTGGTGCAGCAGAACCCGCTGGTGGTGCGCACGGCGCACCAGCGGATCTACGACATGGTGCTCAGCCACGGCGTCGACGAGATCGAGATCGACAAGGAGAAGGTGCAGCGCTTCCGCTTCTTCGCCGACGTGATCGAGGACGGCAAGGACGCGGTGTTCGGGCTCGAGCGCTCGCTCGGCAACCTGATGGCGGTGTTCAAGGCGGCCGCCCACGGCTTCGGCAGCGAGCGGCGCGTGCTGCTGCTGCACGGCCCGGTCGGCTCGTCGAAATCGACGATCGTGCGCCTGCTGAAGAAGGGCCTGGAGGCCTACTCCCACACGCCGCAGGGGGCGCTGTACACGTTCTCGTGGCAGATCGACGGCGAGGTGGTGCCGTCGCCGATGAACGAGGAGCCGCTGCTGCTGCTGCCGCGCGAGGTCCGCGGCAAGGTGCTGGCGTCGCTGCAGAAGAAGATCCGCACCTCGTACAAGCTGCGGCAGGACTTCGACCTGTCGCCGGTGTCGCGGTTCTACCTGGAGCTGCTGCTGAAGCGCTACGAGGGCGACTACAACAAGGTGCTCGACCACGTCGTCGTGCGGCGCCTGCTGATCTCCGAGAAGGACCGCGTCGGCATCGGCACCTTCATGCCGAAGGACGAGAAGAACCAGGATTCGACCGAGCTGACCGGCGACATCAACTACCGGCGCATCGCCGAGCTCGGCACCGACAGCGACCCGCGCGCGTTCAACTTCGACGGCGAGTTCTGCGTCGCCAACCGCGGCATCGTCGAGTTCATCGAGGTGCTGAAGCTCGACGTGGCGTTCCTCTACGACCTGCTGACGGCCAGCCAGGAGCACAAGATCAAGCCGAAGAAGTTCGCGCAGACGGACATCGACGAGGTGATCATCGGGCACACCAACGAGCCCGAGTACAACCGGCTGCAGTCGAACGAGCTGATGGAGGCGTTCCGGGACCGCACGATCAAGATCGACATCCCGTACAACCTGCGGCTCGAGAACGAGATCAAGATCTACGAGAAGGACTTCGGGCGGAAGCACGTGCCGGGCAAGCACATCGCCCCGCACACGCTCGAGATCGCGGCGATGTGGGCGATCCTGACCAGGCTCGAGGAGCCGAAGAAGGCCAACCTGTCGCTGCTGCAGAAGCTGAAGCTGTACAACGGCAAGTCGTTGCCGGGCTACACGCGCGACAACATCCGCGAGCTGCGCGACGAGGCGCCGCGCGAGGGCATGGAGGGCATCTCGCCGCGCTACATCCAGGACAAGATCAGCAACGTGCTGGTGCGCGACCTGCCGTGCATCAACCCGTTCATGATCATGAACGAGCTCGAGGAGGGCCTCGACCACCACAGCCTGATCTCCGATCCCGAGACCAAGAAGCGCTACAAGGACCTGCTGCTGGTCGTGCGCGAGGAGTACGAGGAGATCATCAAGAACGAGGTGCAGCGCGCGATCTCGGCCGACGAGGAGGCGATCGCCCGCCTGTGCGGCAACTACATCGACAACGTCAAGGCCTACACGCAGAACGAGAAGGTCAAGAACCCCTACACCGGCCGCGACGAGGAGCCGGACGAGCGCCTGATGCGGTCGATCGAGGAGAAGATCAACATCCCCGATTCGCGCAAGGACGACTTCCGCCGCGAGATCATGAACTACATCGGCGCGCTCGCCGTCGAGGGCCGCACGTTCAACTACAAGACCAACGAGCGGCTGCACCGGGCGCTGGAGCTGAAGCTGTTCGAGGACCAGAAGGACTCGATCAAGCTGACCAGCCTGGTGTCGACGGTCGTCGACAAGGACACGCAGGAGAAGATCGAGGTCGTCAAGGGCCGCCTGATGCGCGACTTCGGCTACGACGAGATCAGCGCCACCGACGTGCTGAACTACGTCGCCTCGATCTTCGCGCGCGGCGACACGAAGGGCGAGTGAGGCGCACGTGTCCGTCCGACGGATCGACCAGGACCACACACGGTTCCGCCAGATCGTGCGCGGCAGGATCAAGCAGGACCTGAAGCGCTTCGTCAGCTCCGGCGAACTGATCGGCAAGCAGGGGCAGCGCTACGTCACGATCCCGTTGCCGCAGATCACGCTGCCGCGGTTCCGCTACGGCTCGAACCAGAAGCAGGGCGTCGGCCAGGGCGAGGGCGAGAACGGCCAGCCGGTGCCCGGGCAGGACGGCGACGGCCAGGGGCAGGCCGGCGAGGAGGCGGGTCGGCACACGCTCGAGGTCGAGGTGCCGCTCGACGAGCTGGCGAAGATCCTCGGCGAGGAACTCGAACTGCCGAACATCGAGCCGCGCGGGCGCCGCAACCTGCGCGCCAGCGCCGGCCGCTACACCGGCATATCGCGTTCGGGCCCGATGTCGCTGCGGCACTTCAAGCGCACCTTCCGCGAGGCGCTGAAGCGCCAGATCGCCTCGGGCACCTACGACGCCCGCAACCCGGTGATCGTGCCGATCCGCGACGACCTGCGCTTCCGCGCCCTGCAGACCCGCGAGGTGCCGCAGGCCAGCGCCGCGATCGTCTACATGATGGACGTGTCGGGCTCGATGGGCCGCGAGCAGAAGGACATCGTGCGCATCGAGGCGTTCTGGATCGACACCTGGCTCCGGCACCAATACAAGAACCTGCAGGTGCACTACATCGTGCACGACGCGGTCGCGCACGAGGTCGACCAGCACACGTTCTTCCATCTGCGCGAGAGCGGCGGCACCAAGATCAGCTCGGCCTACGAGCTGTGCCTGCAGCTGGTGCGCGATCGCTACCCGGCGCAGGAATGGAACGTCTACCCGTTCCACTTCAGCGACGGCGACAACTGGAGCACGCGCGACACCGAGCACTGCGTCGCCCTGCTGCGCGACAGCCTGCTGCCGGTCTGCAACCAGTTCTGCTACGGCCAGGTCAAGAGCGCCTATGGTTCCGGCCAGTTCAAGAAGGACCTCGACGTGGCGTTCCGTGGCGACGACAAGGTCGTGACGACGGACATCCAGGATCGCGAGGGCATCCTGCCGTCGATCAAGGCGTTCCTGGGCAAGGGCAGATGAGGCGCCATCCCGCCGACCGCGGCGCGGGCGCGCCGCCGCACCCGAGACTCCCGACATGGGCAACCTGACCCCCGAACTCGCGGCCCTGCGCGACGAGACGCGCGACCTGGCGAAGAGCTACGGTCTCGACTTCTACGAGGTGATCTTCGAGCTCGTCGACCACGACGAGCTGAACATGATCGCCAGCTACGGCGGCTTCCCGACCCGCTATCCGCACTGGCGCTTCGGCATGGAGTACGAGCACCTGACGAAGTCGTATGCCTACGGCCTGTCGAAGATCTACGAGCTGGTCGTCAACAACGACCCCTGCTACGCGTACCTGATGCGCAGCAACTCGATCACCGAGCAGAAGCTGGTGATGGCGCACGTCTACGGCCACTGCGACTTCTTCAAGAACAACGCGTGGTTCGCGCACACCTCGCGCAAGATGATGGACGTGCTGGCCAACCACGGCGCGCGCATCCGGCGCTACATGGACCGGCACGGCCAGGAGCGGGTCGAGAACTTCATCGACGTCGTGCACTCGCTCGACAACCTGATCGACCCCTACTCGCCCTACATCGACCGGGGCACCGAGCCGCGCGCGACGAGGCGCCGCGAAACCGAGGCGGCGCCGCGCGAGGTGCGCAAGATCGCCGCCAAGGACTACATGGACCGCTACATCAACCCGCCCGAGTTCCTGCGGCGGGAGCAGCAGCGGCTGGCGGCGGAGGAGCAGCAGGAACGCCACTTCCCGGCCCGGCCGGTGCGCGACGTGCTGAAGTTCCTGCTCGACCACGCGCCGCTCGAGACCTGGCAGCAGGACGTGCTCGCGATGCTGCGCGACGAGGCCTACTACTTCGCGCCGCAGGGCATGACGAAGATCATGAACGAGGGCTGGGCGGTCTACTGGCACAGCCGGCTGATGACGCGGCACCTCTGCGACGCCAGCGAGGTCGTGCAGTACTGCGACACGCACAGCGGCACGCTGTCGACCCGGCCGGGGCAGGTCAATCCCTACAAGCTCGGCGTCGAGCTGTTCCGCCACATCGAGGAGCGCTGGGACCACGGCCGCTTCGGCGCCGAGTACCAGGCCTGCGACGACCCCGAGGTTCGCAAGCGCTGGAGCCGGCCGACGCAGCAGGGTCGGGCCAAGATCTTCGAGGTGCGGGCGATCTACAACGACGTCACCTTCATCGACGAGTTCGTGACGCCGGAGTTCGCCGAGGAGCAGAAGATGTTCGTCTACGGCCAGGATCCGCAGACCGGACAGCTGGTGATCGTCGACCGCGACTACCGGAAGGTGAAGGAGCAGCTGCTGGCCGCGTTGACCAACTTCGGCAACCCGATCATCAAGGTCGTCGACGGCAACCACCGCAACCGCGGCGAGCTCTACCTGGTGCACGAGTGGGTCGGCGGCGACCTGCAGCTCGAGCAGGCGCAGCTGACGTTGCAGGGCCTGCAGCGGTTGTGGGGCCGGCCGGTGCACATCGAGACGATCGAGAACGGCAAGGGCCGCCTGCTGAGCTTCGACGGCGAGACGGCCAGTTCGACCGAGGTCGCCGCCAGCCATCCGGCGGTGGGCAGGGTGGGCAGCGGATCCGCATGACGCCGCAGCCGACCCTGGAACGGGTCTGGTACGCCTACCTGCTCGCGGTGGCCGTGGTGGGGCTGGCGGCGGGCGGCGACCACGTGCCGCGCGCCGACCTCGCCGCGCACCTCGCGCTGCACGGCGGCGTGCTGGCGGTCGTCGTGGTCGTGCACACGATCGCCGTGCGGCGCTCGGCGGCGGCCGCCCGGCCCTGGCGGGTGGCGCTCGGCATCGCCGGCCTGCCGGTGGTGTTCTCGGCGATGAGCTGGCTGCTGCCGCACGTGCACCCGGAGCCGTACGAGTACCGGTGGCTCGAGCTCGACCGGCGGTGGTTCGGCGGCGACCTCGGCGACGTCGTGGCGCCGTGGCTGCCGGCGTGGTCGGTCGAACTGCTGCAGCTCGTCTACGCCGGCTTCTACGCCGTGCCGATCCTGGCCGGCATCGGCGCCGGGCGCGGCCGGGGTGCGGCTGCGTTCGACCGCGCGATGCTGGCGCTGGTGTCGGGCTTCCTGGCCAGCTACCTGGGCTACCTGCTGGTGCCGACGCTGGGGCCGAAGGTCGTGCTGCCGTTCGCGACCGCGGTCGAGGGGCTGTGGGCGACCGCGCCGCTGCGGGCGTGGATCGACGCCGCCGAGGCGAATCCGTGGGACTGCTTCCCGAGCGGCCACACGATGCTCACGGTGTTGAGCCTCTGCCTGCTGTGGCGCTGGCACCGGCCGTGGTTCTGGCGCCTGCTCCCGCCGGCGCTGCTGCTGATCGCCAGCACGATGCTGCTGCGCTACCACTGGGCGATCGACGTGCTGGTCGGCGCCGCCGTCGCCTGGCCCTGGCTGCGGCTGTGCGACTGGCTCGCCGACCGCGACCACTGGCCGCGGGTCACGGCAGCAGGAAGCGCTGTCCGTCCGGCGACTGCAGCAGCGGATCGCTGCTGACGAGGTCGTGCAGGCAGGCCGCGAACTCGGACAGTTCGGGCCGCGCCGCCAGGATCTCGTCGACCGTCAGCGGCACGCCGGCGGCGCGCAGCGCCTGGCGCACCGTGCGCAGCAGGGACGCCGGCAGCTGCAGTTCCCGGCGGCAGACGATGTCGTGCCCCAGCAGGTCGAACGGCCCGTGGCGCCGCAGCAGATCGGCGAGCAGCGTCGGCGACAGCCAGGCGCCGCCGAGGTCGGTGCCGTCGAGCACGCTCTTCAGGTCGGCGATCGCGGCGCGGCCGGCGCGCTGGTCGAGCTGGTGCCCGACGAGGTTCACCAGCCGCCGCATGCGTTCGCGGTTGAACGGGTAGTTCGTCAGCACGTCGATGCGGTCGGCGGCCGGGGACACGAAGGCGCGGTTGTGGCGCAGCAGACGCCCGACCAGCCGGCGCCGCTCCGGGGGCTGGTTGTGCACGAACAGGCTCTCGACCACGTCGCCGGCCGCCCGGCGGAAGTCGGCCAGCAGCTGCGACAGCACCCGCGATTCCCGGTGCGTCGCCGCGCACACCTCGCCGCGGCCGAGCAGGCGCACGCGGGGGTCGGCGGCGAGGCGGTCGAGCACCAGGTACAGGACCTGGTCGTCGGTGCGGTCGCCGTCCAGCAGGTCGGCGACGCGCTGGCGGCGATCGCCGGCGGCGACCTGTCGCGCGACGCGGTCGACCAGCGGGGCGACGTTCGCCAGCTCGTCGAGGTGCCAGCGCCGCAGCGACCACAGCGACGGACCGAGCTGCACGAAGGCCGGGTTCTGGCGCAGGCGCTGTTCGATGCGGCGCCGCGACGCGCGGCGGAAGCGCTCGCGGTAGGCGTAGACCAGTTCGTCGAGCGGGGTCGGTCGGGCGAGGTCGAGCAGCAGGTCGACGAGCCGCGCCGACGGCGAGCGCGGGTCGGCGACGATCGTCTCCCTGCCATCGGCCGCGTTCTCCACCTCGAGCCGGAGCTCGGTGCGCAGCAGGTGGAGCAGCAGACCGCGCGGCAGCGGCAGGTTGGCGCCCTGCAGTTCGGCCTGCAGCGCGGCGACCGGCAGCGGCAGGCGCTGCGGCGGCAGCAGCTCCGGCAACGCGCGCACGAGGCGGCGCAGGTAGCGCGCCGGCAGGGCGCACAGGCAGTCGCCGTGCAGCGTGAACTCGCGCGGGAAGCAGAACGCGACCAGGCGCGGGCCGAGCCGCGCGTCGCCGCTGCCCGCGGCCAGGACCTGCAGCAGCGAACCCTGCACGAGCCGGGTGGCCGGCAACACGCCGTCGCCGCTGGCGAGGTCGCGGCCGACTTCGTAGCGCAGGCGGCCGAGCAGCGCGGGCGCGGTCTGGTGCAGGCGGGCGCGGGCCTGTTCGGCGCGATCCTCGAGCTCCGGCACCGCGAGCGACCGCCGGCGCGCCGCGGCCAGGCGGGACAGCGGGGCCGCACCCAGACCGGTGAGCTCGCACACCAGCTGGCGCTGGTCGGGGTCGAGTCCGGCGAGCAGTTCGTCGCGCAGTCCGTCGTGGCCGACATCGGCCGCGGCGGCGGTCGCCTGGGCGAGCCCCCGGCGCAGCCGGTGCCCGAGGGCTCGCTGCACCTCGCCGACGGCCGCGGCGTGGAACCAGCCGCGCCGGCCGAACGCGCCGGCCGGCAGGTCCAGCAGGTCGGCGATGCGGCGCAGGCCGTGCTCCTGCAACGAGGCCGCGACCTCGGCCGACAGCTCGAGCTGCGCCAGCGGCAGGTCCAACAGGCTCTCGGGCAGGAGCCGCGCTGCAGCCGTCGGCGGGCGCCGTCGCGGGGACCGGGTGCGGGTCATGGCCGTTGCGGGTCGAGGGTGCGGAACGGCGGCGGGGCGGCGCGCCGGCGCTGGGCGAGTTCGAGCACCGGCGCCGGCACGGCGCCGGCGAGCTCGGCGGCCCGTACGCCGTTGGCGAGCAGGGCTTCGCTGGCGCACAGCTTGACCCGCGGACAGCGGGTGCGCGCGACCAGGTGGTGCAAGGCGCCGGTCGCCGCTTCGGCGGGCAGCTCGGTCAGCAGCTCGGCGGCCCGCAGCTGCCGTTCGGCGGCGTCCCCCGTGTGCTGGTCGAGGCGGGCGGCGACGGCGGCGCCGTGGGCGCGCCCCAGTCCGCGCCGCAGCAGCACGGCCTGGTCGTCGGCGCGGGCGTCGAGGTAGGCGGGCACCAGGGCGTCGAGCACGGCCGGGTCGGGCAGGCGCAGGGCGGCTTCCAGCAGCGGCGCCGCCATGGTGGAGCGGCGCTGCAGCGCCGCCTGCAGGGCGGCGAGCAGGTTCGCGCGGTCGGTGGGACCGAGCGTCAGGGCGGCGAGCGCCGGCAGCGCCTGGGCCGCGTCGGCGGCCACGCGCGGGTCGTCGCTGGCGAGCTGGCCGACCAGCCGCTGCGCGCGGGCGGCGTCCGTGGTGGCGGCCAGCAGTTCCTGCACCGCGGCGCGGGCCTCGGGCGTGTCGGCGAGGACCCCGCGGGCGCCGCCGAGCGGATGCAGCACGGCGCCGGTGCGCTGCAGCAGCAGCAGGCAACGCTGGCCGGGCAGCAGCGCGAACAGGCTGCGGCCGCAGCAGGCGCCGGCCGGCTCGAGCAGTTCGAACGTCGCGCCGACGCTGCCCTTCAGCACCTCGTCGGCGGCGAACACCAGCCGGTGCCAGTCGGGCGACGGGTCGGTCGCGGCCAGCACCGTGGCGCGCACGACGACCGCGGCGCGCTGGCCGGCGGCGAGCAGGGTCGTGGCCTGGTCCTGGGCGGATGCCGGGCCGAGGCAGGCGAGGGCGAGAGCGGAGCGCAGCAGCGGACTCATCGGAGCAGCACCCTCTGGCGCAGGTAGGCCATGTCGAGGTCGCGGAACTGGTAGTCGAGCGTCGTCATCGCCTCGTAGCCGACGGCAGCCGCCATGACCTCGGCGGCGCCGGCGAACGTGTTGTGCAGCGAGGCGTCGCCGAACAGGCCGGAGGGCGCGACGCCGGGCGCGACGAGGCCGACCGAATGGCCGACCTCGTGGGCGAGGATGATGCCGATCATGGTCGCCCAGTCGTCGGCGGCCAGCAGGATCGTGTTCCAGCGGGCGCGCTGGCTCGTGGTCGCGGTCGCGTAGTCGAAGCCGGGCGCCAAGACGACGGGGTCCAGCGCGTGCGCGCCGGCCGGCACGCCGCCCATGTCCGGACACAGCGGACGGAAACGCTGCGCGAACGCCGTCTGGAACGACGGCCAGACCTGGGCATGGATGCGGCACTGGTAGAGCCACATCTCGGCGGGGAACACGCCGAGACCCGGGCTCGTCGCGGTGTTGCGTTCGCTCGGATTGGCGTTGCGGTAGTCGTAGTAGGCACGGCCGAGGATGCCGGTGCTCTCGTCGCCGTAGCCGCGGTTCGCGTTGCCCTCCGGGTCGAGGCCGCCGAGCGCCATCTGCATGTGCGGCAGCGCGATCGGCTGCCGGCGCGCGAAGCGCAGCGCGACCGAGCCCTGGTCGACCGGCTCGCCGCGTGGACCGCGGCCGTAGAGGCGGTTGGCCTGCGCCAGGATGCCGTCGAGCAGCAGCGCGCGCATGCGGGCGTTGCTGCCGATCGGGTCGCCGGCGGTCTGCAGGCCCAGGCGCACCATGTCCTCGTCGAAGTCGACGACGCCGTCGTTGTCGCGGTCGAGATCGGCGCGCACCCAGACGACCTGCACGCGTTCGAACGGCATCAGACGTGGCTCCAGCGGCGTCACTTCGAAGGCCATCGCCGCCGACGTGCCGAGGTTGCCCGACAGGTCGCGCGCGCTCACCGTCATGCTCCAGCTGCCGGGCGAGAGCGGCGAACTCGCCGGGACCGTCGCCTGGTAGATGCCGTAGTCGATGCGCGCCGCGGCCAGCAGCGTGGTGGCGCCCGGAGCGCTGCCGGTGCCGTGGAAGTGCACCTCGACGCTGCCCATGTCGGCCCACTGGCTGGCGCCGTCCGAGACCGTCACGTCGATCGTGAACCCGGCCGGGGGCAGCAGCAGGCCGTTGGCGCGCGAGGCATGGATGCCGTTCAGGGTCGCCGTGACCGAAGGCGGCGTGGTGTCGAGGTCGGTGCCGGTGCGGAACCGGGCGTTCTGGTCCTGCGGGAACCAGTTGCCGCTGGCGCGGCGGGCGCCCGTGCTGCCGCCGACGACGCGCGTGCGGTAGTAGGTCAGCGGCGCCAGCCCGCCGGTCGGCGTGAAGCGCACGACGCGGTTGCCGCCGTCGACCTCGAGGGTGCCGGCGAGCGGCGTGCCGCCGTCGTCGCAGACCCGCACGGTGGCGTCCGTCAGCGTCGCCGGGTCCATCGGCGCGTCGAACACGAACGTCACCCGCGAGGAGGGCGCGATGCCGGCCGCGCCATCGGGCGGCAGCTGCACCACCCGCGGCTGGCCGGCGTCCGTCGAGGTGGTGAACGACAGCACGAGGTCGGCTTCCAGCACGTTGCCGGCGAGGTCGCGCACGCCATCGTGGCCGCCGCGCAGGTGGATGGTGCCCGTGCGCTGCACCGGGATCGCCGGCACCGGCGTCACCCGCAGCGTGTCGGCCGCGGGCTGTTCGACGACCGCCGTCCACGGCTGCCCGTCGACCTGCAGGGTCACGGTGCCGGCGTCGATCCAGTCGGGGTCGAACGGCTCGGCGAACGTCAGCGACGCGACGACGGTGCCCGGCACCCGCGTCTCGCCCTGGGCGGGCGAACTCGCGGCCAGGCGCAGCGGCTCGACGTCGCCGCCGGTGGTGAAGCCCAGCGCCTGCGTCGCCTGCAGCGGGTTGCCGCTGACGTCGGTGGCCGCGGCGCCGCCGAGCAGGAAGGCCAGGGTGTAGCCGCGCCCCACGGCCAGCGGCGACAGCGGCCGCACCCGCAGCGTGCGCTGGTCCGGGCTGGACTCGATCGCGAACGGCACGATGCTGCCGAACTGGTCCTGGAACAGCAGCGATGCCGCCTCGACGGTCGCCGGATCCATCGACTCGTCGAAGGTGAAGGTCGGCTGCACCCGCGGTGACACGCCGGTGCGACCGGTCGGCGGCCAGGCGGCGACGACCCGCGGTTGGGTCGTGTCCGGGATGGTGCGGAAGCCGATCGCCGTGACCGTCCCCAGCAGGTTGCCGGCGCGGTCGGCGATGCCGCCGTTGACGATCAGCGTGAACCGCCGGTCGCCCGGCAGGTCGGCGTGGGGCGCCAGCGTCACCGCGGCGCCGGCGACCGTGTAGGCCGCGGCGTAGCGGATGCCGTAGGTGTCGAGCAGCTGGAAGGTGCCGGCGTGCACCGAGGCCGCCGCGATCGACTCGTTGAAGGTCGCGGTGAAGGTGCGCGTGCGGCTCTGGTTCGTGCTCTCGGCGACGACGTCGACGCCCAGCAGCTGCGGCGGTGTCTGGTCGAAGGTGCGGAACGAGAACGTGCGCGCGACGTCGAGGATGCGGCCGTTGGTGTCGCAGGTCAGCGGCGACAGCTGGAACACGTAGTCGGTCTCGGGCTGCAGGGGCGCCGCCGGCTGGAACAGCACCCGGCCGCCGCTGCCGCGCGAGAAGGTGCCGGCGACGTCCGTCGACGAGCCGGCCGGGCGCAGCCAGGTCTCCTCGTCGCCGAAGCTGTCGAGCGCCATCGGCGCGTCGAACTCGAGCTGGATGCCGGCGCCGACCGCGACCTGCACCGCGCCGTCGGCGGGCACGTGGCCGAGCAGTTGGACGATGCCGAGCGCGACCTCGGCGGTGTTGCCGTTGCCGGAACTGCCGGCGCCGCCGCCGCCGCAGGCGGTGGCCGACAGTACGGCCAGCACGGCCGCCCGCTGCATTCGTTTGCCCATCCCCGTTGTCGTCCCCGGTTGTGTCCCCGTGCATCGACGGCGGGCGGCGAGGCCGTGAAGTCCCGACCTGAGCCGTTCGTGGGCCCGTTGGCAGCGGCCGCTGCGCGCTGCCGCGCGCGCGTCGCGCGCACTGTCGTGTTGTGGGCCAGTGGGCGCTCAGCCCGAGTGCACGAGCACGCGCAGGTCGCGCACGTTGGTGCCCGTCGGGCCGGTGACCACGGTGTCACCGAGCGCATGCAGCAGCGGGTGGGCGTCGGCGCGGCCGAGCGCGCGGTGCGCGTCGAGGCCGCGCGCCCGCGCGCGTGCGAGCGTCGCGCCGTCGGCGAGGCCGCCGGCGGCCGGCGAGTTGCCGTCGATGCCGTCGGTGCCGGCGCTGAGCACCGTGATCGGCCGCCCGCGGATGCGGCGGGCGCAGGCGAGCACGAACTGCTGGTTGCGGCCACCGACGCCCGGCTCGGAGGGCAGCGGCACGGCGAGTTCGCCGGTGGCGACCACGGCGACGTGGCGGCCCGGATGGCGGCGGCGAAGCCGGTCGAGCCGCCGGAGCAGCCGGTCGACGGCGCGTTCGCAGGGCCAGTCGTCGACCGAGTCGTCGGCGACCGCGAGCACGCCGGCGCGTCGCAGTCCTGCCGTCATCGCCGCTGCTGCCGCGCGTTCGTCGGCGACCAGCGTCACGCTGCGGGGCCGCGTCCACGGCGTGTCGGGTCGCAGGCCGGGCGGCAGGTCGCCGGCGCGAAGGCGTTCGCGCAGGCGCGGCGGCACCGCCGGCCACAGGCCGAAGCGATCGAGCACCTCGCAGCAGTCGCCTGGCGTCGAGGCGTCGACCTCGCTCGGCCCCGAGGCCGTGGCCGCCCCCGGACGGGCCGGCACGTCGGCGACCACCAGGGTGCGCTGCGCGCGCGCGCCGACCGCGGCGAGCGCCAGCCGGCCGCCCTTGACCGCCGAGAGGTGCTTGCGAACGGTGTTGACGGCGACGATGTCGGCGCCCGAAGCGACGAGCGCGCGGTGCAAGGCGCGCAGTTCGTCGAGCGGGACGGCCGGGTCGAGCGGCGCCTCGAGCAGGGCCGAACCGCCGCCCGACACCAGGAACAGCGCGATCTCGTCGGTGCGGACCGACCGGGCCAGCGCCAGCGCCCGGGCGCCGGCGCGCAGGCTGGCCGGGTCGGGCAGCGGGTGCCCGGCGGCGATGCGTTCGAACGGCGGCAGCGACGCGTCGTCGGCGGATGGCGTCACCACGAGACCGCGCAGCGGCACGCCCGGCAGGCCGTCGACGACCGCCTGCGCCATCGCCCGCGCCGCCTTGCCGAAGGCGAGCACGAGCAGCCCCGCGGCCGACGCCGCTTCGGCTCGCAGCGCGGCCACGGCCGGTGCCATCGCCCTGGCCACGTCGAGGTCGCGCAGCACCGCGGCGAACGCCGCGCGCAGCAGGTCCTTCACCCGAGCACCTCGGGGTTGACCGGGTGTGCCGGCCGTTCGCCCCGCAGCACCGCGGCGCAGTCGCCGGCCGCGAGGGCGCACATGCGCGTGCGCACGGGCACCGTCGCGCTGCCGACGTGAGGCAGCAGCACGACGTTCGGCAGCGCCAGCAGGCCGGGGTGCACCTGCGGTTCGTGTTCGAACACGTCGAGGCCGGCGCCGGCGAGCAGGCCCTCCTCGAGCGCCGCGACCAGCGCGGCCTCGTCGACGATCGGCCCGCGCGAGGTGTTGACCAGGATCGCGCTGCGCCGCATGCGGCACAACTGCTCGACGGAGATCAGGTGCCGGGTGTCGTCGCGCAGCGGCACGTGCAGGGTCACGAAGTCGCTGTGCTGCAGCAGCGTGTCGAGCGGCACGTGCCGGGCCTGCAGTTCCCGCTCGATCGCCTCGGGGGCCGGACGCGGCGCGCTGTAGAGCAGGGGCATGCCGAAGCCGCGCGCGCGGCGGGCGACGGCCTGGCCGATGCGGCCGAGGCCGACGATGCCGAGGGTGCGGCCGTGCACGTCGGCGCCGCACAGGAGGTCGACGTCCCAGCGTTGCCAGCGGCCGCCGCGCAGGAAGCGCTCGGCCTCGGGCAGGCGCCGCGCGGTCGCCAGCAGCAGGGCGAACGTCAGATCGGCGGTCGCCTCCGTCAGCACGCCCGGGGTGTGGGTGACGACGATGCCGCGCGCGGTGGCGGCGGGCACGTCGACGTTGTCGTAGCCGACGGCGATGTTGGCGATCACCTTCAACTGCGGCGCTTCTGCGATCACGTCGGCGGTCAGCGCGTCGGTGAGCTGGCAGACGACGCCCTGGGCGTGCTGCAGGCGACGCACCAGACGGTCCGGGGCCAGCACGTCGTGGGTGGCGTGGTAGTCGACGGTGCAGTCCTCCTGCAGGATGGCGATCGCCGCCGGATAGACGTGGCGGGTGACGAGCACGCGCGGCTTCATGGGGCGCGAGGGTAAGGGCTCCCATGCGGGCTTGGCACGCGCACAACCGTCTTCGGCGTCGGGCTGGACCCGGGCCGCGCCGCCGGCGATGGTGCGCGCATGCCCGCGTCACCCGCCTGGTCGATCCCGCTGCTGTTCCTGCTGGCGTCGGCCCTGCCGGCGCAGGCGCCCTCGCTGCCCGACCTCGCCGACCTGCTGGCGCCGATCCGCGAACGGCACGGCGTGCCCGCGCTCGGCGCCGCCGTGCTCGTCGACGGCGAACTGGCGGCGCTCGGCGTCGTCGGGGTGCGGCGCCAGGGCCACGACGAGCCGGTGACCCGCGGCGACCGGTGGCATCTCGGCTCGTGCACCAAGGCGATGACGGCGACGCTGCTCGCGCGGCAGGTGGAGGCCGGCGGACTCGCCTGGACGACGCCGCTGGCCGTGGCGCTGCCCGATCTCGCCGAGCGCATGCACGCGGACGCGCGCGCCATCACGGTCGCGCAGCTGCTGCAGCACCGGGCGGGGCTGCCGGCGCAGCCGCCGGACGCCCTCTGGCGCGAGCTGTTCCGCTACGCCGGCACCGAGGCCGAGGCGCGCACCGAGCTCGCGACCGTGCTGCTGGCGCAGGCGCCCGAGGCCGCGCCCGGCGAGCGCTTCCTCTACTCGAACGCCAGCTACATGCTGGCCG
Organism: Planctomycetota bacterium; assembly: GCA_019636245.1. Classification (GTDB taxonomy): domain Bacteria; phylum Planctomycetota; class UBA1135; order UBA1135; family UBA2386; genus JAEUHS01. The sequence goes on from JAHBXX010000001.1 coordinate 145,179, forward strand.
GCGCCGTCGCCGAGCGGGTCGGCGGCAAGCCGTGGGACCAGCTGCTGCGCGAGCAGGTCTTCGCGCCGCTCGGCATCGACGGCGCCGGCTTCGGCCCGCCGGGCTCGCGCGACGCCACCGACCAGCCCTGGGGGCATCGGCCGGGACCCAAGGGTCCGACGCCGGTGTTCGGCGACAACCCGCCGTCGCTCGGCCCGGCCGGCACCGTGCACATGCCGCTGGCGGACTGGGCGAAGTTCGTGCAACTGCACCTCGGCGTCGCGCCCGGCGACGGCGCTCCGCTGCTGCGACCCGAGACGCTGGCGGCGCTGCACACGCCGCCGGCTGGCGCCGACTACGCGCTCGGCTGGATCGTCACCGAGCGGCCGTGGGCCGATGGCAAGGTGCTGATGCACGCCGGCAGCAACACGATGTGGTTCTGCGTCGCCTGGCTTTCGCCGACGGCGAGGTTCGCCGTGCTCGTGACCTGCAACCAGGGCGAGGCCGGCAAGGCGTGCGACGAGGTCGCCGCGGCGTGCCTCCGGCGGTTCCGGCCGGCGGCGAAGTAGGGCGCCGTCGGACCCGGCGTGGAAACGCCGCCGGCCGGGCGGCAAGCTGCCGGCGTGGCCTTCACGTTCCAGCCCCTGTTCGAACTCGCCGCCGACGCGACGCCCTACCGGCTGCTGACGCAGGACCACGTCGGCACCCTCGAGGCCGCCGGCCGGCGCATCCTGCGGGTCGGCCCCGAGGCGCTCGAGTTGCTGACCTTCGCCGCGATCCGCGACATCAGCCACCTGTTCCGGCCCGGCCACCTGCAGCAGCTGCGGGCGATCCTCGACGATCCCGAGGCGTCGGCGAACGACCGCTTCGTCGCCCTGCAGCTGCTGCGCAACGCCAACGTGTCGGCCGGCATGGTGCTGCCGAGCTGCCAGGACACCGGCACGGCGATCGTGATCGGCAAGAAGGGACAGCACGTCTGGACCGACGGCGACGACGAGGTCGCGATCAGCCGCGGCGTGCACCGCACCTTCACCGAGACCAACCTGCGCTACTCGCAGATGGCGCCGCTGGACATGTACCGGGAGGCCAACACCGGCGACAACCTGCCGGCGCAGGTCGAGCTGTACGCGGCGACCGGCGACGAATACCACTTCCTGTTCCTGACCAAGGGCGGCGGATCGGCGAACAAGACCTTCCTGTTCCAGGAGACGAAGGCGCTGCTGAACCCGAAGTCGCTGCTGGCGTGGATCGACCGGGAGACGCGCAAGCTCGGCACCGCGGCCTGCCCGCCGTACCACCTGGCGATCGTCGTCGGCGGCATGTCGGCGGAGTTCACGCTCAAGGTGGTGAAGCTCGCCAGCGCGCGCTACCTCGATGGCCTGCCGACGACCGGCAACGCGCACGGCCGCGCCTTCCGCGATCTCGAACTCGAACAGCAGGTGCTGGCGATCACGCGCAAGAACGGCATCGGCGCCCAGTTCGGCGGCAAGTACTTCTGCCACGACGTGCGGGTGATCCGGCTGCCGCGGCACGGCGCCAGCTGCCCGGTCGGCATCGGCGTCTCCTGCAGCGCCGACCGCCAGGCCATGGGCAAGATCACCGCCGAGGGCGTGTTCCTCGAGCAGCTCGAGACCAATCCGGCCCGCTTCCTGCCGGAGGTCGACGCGGCCCAGATCGCCGGCGAGGTGGTGCCGATCGACCTGTCGCGGCCGATGGCCGAGATCCGCACCACGCTCGGCCGGTACCCGATCCGCACGCGCTTCTCGCTGACGGGCCCCATGGTCGTCGCGCGTGACATCGCCCATGCCCGCATGCAGGAACGGCTGGACCGCGGCGAGGGCCTGCCGCAGTACATGAAGGACCACGTCGTCTACTACGCGGGGCCGGCGAAGACGCCCGCGGGCATGGCGTCCGGCTCGTTCGGACCGACCACCGCCGGGCGCATGGACGGCTACGTCGACGCCTTCCAGGCCGCCGGCGGCAGCTTCGTGATGCTCGCCAAGGGCAACCGCGGCAAGGCCGTCACCGACGCCTGCAAGAAGTACACGGGCTTCTACCTCGGCTCGATCGGCGGCCCGGCCGCGATCCTCGCCCAGGAGTCGATCCGCAAGGTCGAGGTGCTCGACTACGCCGACCTCGGCATGGAGGCGGTGTGGCGCATCGAGGTGCGCGACTTCCCGGCGTTCCTCGTCGTCGACGACAAGGGCAACGACTTCTTCGCCGCCTGAGGAGGGCAGCGGGGCGTCACCGGGGGGTCGCGCGTCGCCGGCGCAGCCGGGCCGGCAGCCAGACGAACAACGTGGCCCAGAAGGTGCACCAGATCGTGCCGGCCACCGCCGTCAAGAGCCCCTGCAGCACCCCCCAGCCGAGCTTGCCCAGGGTGCTGGCCGCGATCGGCGCGGCCCGGTTGTGCGGATCGTCGGGTCCACCGTAGTGGAACCGGCCGTGCTGCCAGCCGAGGAACTGGCCGGTGGTGTAGGCGAGCGTGTTCGGGATGCCCCAGACCAGCAGGCACAGGACCGCGGTGGTGCCCAGGAGCGCCAGCCAGCCGATGTCGCCCCAGCGCCGCTGCAGACCGATCACCAGGAGGGCGATCGGCATCACGTAGTAGACGCCGATCCACATCGCGGCGGGGCTGCCGGTGAACTCGAGCGCGTAGCGCGCGAGGCCGACCGTGAGGCCGAGCTGGACGATGCCGTGCAGGCGCTGGCCGAGCGGGGGTGTTGGCTGCATCGCCGCACGTGTAGCCGGCCGCCGCCCCGCTGCCAACGTCGCCCTCGCCCGCGGCCGGGCGAGGGCGGTCGCGAGCGTGGCCGGTCAGTTCACCTCGGTCGTGCTGGCGACGCCGTTGCTGACCGTCAGGCCGAACGCGTTCTGGCCGTTCGGCAGCGTGAACGGCGTGAACAGCGACACCGCCTGCGCGGCGATCACGTTGCCCGGCGCGAAGCTGACGTTGTCGAACAGCACGTTCCACGACGCCGACGGGGCCAAGGTCAGCTGGGCGCCGACGTCGAGGTCGAGCGTGGCGATGTAGGCGTTGCAGCCCGGCGCGCCGATGACGCCGAGGTCGAAGCCGCCTGGCAGCGGGTTGACGCTGAGGAACAGCGTCGACAGGTAGACGCCCGAGCCGGGCAGGAACTCGGTCAGGTCGCTCGCGGTGAAGGTCACCAGCGTGCTCGGATTGATCACCGGCCGCGGCGCCGCCGCCAGCGACATGGGCTTGACGTCCGGCGCGGTCACCAGCGGCAGGGCGGTCGCGAGCACGATCGAACCCGGATCGAGCGATGGGCCGCCCGGCGAGTAGCCGACGAGGTGGGCGCTGCCGAACGGGCTGGTGGTGTCGGTGTCGATGCTCAGCCAGACGAAGACCACGCGGCCCGGGGTCGACGAGCCGGCGAGGTGCAGCTGGAACTGGATCGTGCTCGGGTTCGGCGTCGCGACCGCCGAGTAGTTCTCGACGCCGTCCCAGGTGATGTAGAGCACGTCGAGCGCGGCGTCGTGGTGCCAGCGCACCGGGCCGCCGGCGAGGTCGGCCGGGTTGAAGTCGTGCCAGGACCAGAACGCCGTCTCGTAGGCGTTGCGCATGTTGTTCGTCGGCGTGTAGTCGTTCGGCGGGATGTTCCAGTTGCCGTTGTCGTTGGTCGGCCCCGTCGTCGAGACGAAGCCGTTCATGTGCACGTAGAGCGTCGTGGTCGCGCCGCCGGGCACCGGCAGCGGCGGCAGGCCGAGCGTGGTCAGGTTCATCAGCACCTGGCCGTCGTCCGACCGGGGCAGGTCCGTCGGCAGCACCGGCGCGACGTAGCCGCTGGCGCCGCCCGCGTTCCACGTCGCGACGTAGCCGTTGCCGGTCGGGTCGAGCGTCATGCTGTTGCCCTGCAGCGCCGCCGAGGCCACCGCCGCGTTGCCGTAGAGCTCGTAGAACGTCTCGCGGGCGATCGGGTAGCAGCCGGTGCCGTAGGGGTTGTGCGAGGCGCAGGGGCCCTGCACGAGGGGCACGATGCCGATCACCGAGTAGTTCTCGACGCCCGCCGTGAAGTCGGGGGCGAGGAACACCGACTGGCCGGTCAGGTCCCAGGTCGCCGCCGTGAACGCCTCGTAGAGGATCGCCTCGGTCGGGGTCGAGGATGGCAGCGAGGTCAGGTCCTGGGAGCCGGAGGTGGAGAAGACGCTGTTGCCCTTCGACACGCCGACATAGGTCGCGGACGCCGGCACCGTCGCGCCGTAGTCGAGCCGGATCACGCCCGACGAGTAGAGCGTGCACTGGAACGTGTAGCGGTCGACGGAGCTGCTCCAGCGGGCGACGTCAGTCCACAGCACCCGCACTTCGCCCGGGAACGTCAGGTCCACGGTCACCGACCAGTTGGCCCCGGGCGCGAACGACCGGTCGTGGTCGCGGCTGCAGACGGCGATGCGCGGCGAGCCGCCGACGGCGCCCTGCATCTCGGCCTGGGAGATGATGGCGAAGGTGATGCCGTCGTTGGGCTGCGTGAGGCCGAGGGCGCTGTCGTCGAGGTAGATCTCGCCGTTGGCGTGCACCCACATGCGGTCGAGCGTCGCGGCGACGCCGGGCATCGGGAAGGCGAACGGCAGGGCGATCGGCGGCGTGCTCAGGCCTTCGTCCTCGACCGGGAACGTGGAGGCGAAGCCGAAGACGTTGTCCCAGGGGGCGAGTCCGGCAGGGCCACCGGGACACTGGGCGGAGAGGCCGGCGAGCAGCAGCGTGGCGGCACCGAGGAAGCGGGCGTGTTGGCGCATGGGGTGTCTACGGTTGGGGGAGAACCCAGGGTCCGCTGGCCGGAGGCGAGGTCCGGCCGGGGCACCGGCGGAGCCTGGGGCATGGCATGGACGAATGGCGCCCGGTCAGGGTTCCCTGGCCGGGCCGGAAGCTGCTGGCGGCCGTCCCTGCCCTCCGTTCCGCGATCGGCCCGCCGGGCGCGGTCGGGGCCGGTGCGGCCCGCTGCCGCGGCACGCCTCAGCGGCCCAGGGTCGCCAGCGTCTCGCGCAGCCTGGCCAGGGTCGGCGCGTGGTAGTCGCCGCGCCCTTCGCGCTCGGCGAGGAAGGCCTCGGCCTCCTGGTCGGGGCCGAGGCAGCGCAGCGCGAACGCGGCGCCGACGCGCACGTCCATCGTCTCCTCGGGATCGTGCAGGCGCTGCCGCAGCGCCACGGCGCTGTCCTGGTCCTGCAGCTGGCCGAGCGCGTGCGTCGCCGCCGTGCGCAGTTCGCTGTCGGCGTGGCCGAGCAGCGGCCGCAGGAACGGCAGGTGCTGGCGCGCGCCGATGGCGCCGAGCGCGCGCGCCGCGTAGGCGGCGGTCAGCGGGTCGCCGAGCAGCGGCAGCACCGCGTCGGCCGCGGCTGCGGCGGCATGACCCAGCTCGGCCAGGACCTGCAGCGGCATCGTGCGGATGTAGTGCAGGTCGGCCTGCAAGGCCCGGCACAGCATCGGCACCGCCAGCGCTCCGGCCTGCCGCAGCACCCAGCGCGCGTCGTCGACCGGCCGCAGTTCCCAGCCCCGCGGCGTCACCAGGTGCGCCGCCAGCCGGGCCTCGAGGTCGGCGGCGTCGGGCGCCGGCACGTCCGGCCGCGACGGCACGCCGGTCGCCCGCCAACGGCCGACGCACTGCTGCAGTTCGCGGCGCAGGGTGGCCCATGTCGGTTCGTCGCCGAGGTCGACGCCCCGCGCCTGCAGGGCCTCGACGGCCAGCTGGCCGGCGCGGTCGGCGGTTGTCCGCTCGGCGATGGCCGCATCCAGCCAAAGGAGCCCGGTGTCGTTGCCGAGCCGCTGCAAGGCGTCGGCGACCCACACCACGGTCTCGGGGTCCTTCTCGTACTTCAGGCGCAGCAGCAGCGGCAGCTGCAGCACGGTCTGCGACGACCGCCCGCACAGCCACGCGGCCCGGCGCCGGACGGCGAGGTCTTCGTGCTGCAAGGCGGGTTCGAGGACCCACCATGCCCCCGGATGCTCGAGCAGCGCGCGCTCGGCCCGCCCGGCGGTGCGTGGGTCGGCGGCGACGATCTGCAGCGCCAGGTCGGCGAGGTCGCGCAGCTCGCGCTGGGCCGCCGCCGGCGGCGCCTGGCGCCGCGCGGCGAGGGCGTCGAACTCGGGCAGCAGCGGGCGCAGTTGCAGCGGCGGCAGCGGCGGACCGGCGGGCGCCACCGGCGCCGGCGCGCGGCTGCAGGCAGCCAGGGCGACGGCGAACCACAGGCGGGGCCGGAGCGGCGAGCGGCTCATCGGAGGTCGAGTCGGCGTTCTTCGAGCAGGGTGCTGCGCGGGTCGTCGTCGGACACGAACGGCGTCAAGCGGTACCACAGGCGTGCCTCGAGCGCGAGCGCCTCCGGTGGGATCGGCAGGCGCACCGCGTGGCGCTGGCCCGCGGGCAGCTGTGCGTTCTCGCCGGGAGCGTTGCCGGGGTTGATCGGCTCCATCTCGTCGCGGTAGGGCTGGCGGAACCGCCAGGCGCGCTGCCATTCGCCGCCGCCATCGGCGCCGACGAAGCGGTAGGTCATGTCGACGGCGCGGTGCCGTTCCTCGGTCGGGAAGTTGTGGCCGGCACCGACGTTGGTCAGCGCCAGCACGACTTCGCCGCCGTCGCGCTGCACTTCGAAGCGACCCGCCTGCCGCAGGGTCGCCGGGTCGTGCGCGCCGCGGTAGACGTGGCCGCGCCCCATGCGCGTGCTGCCGTCGGGGCGGTGCCGCGTCACTTCCGGCATGTGGCACGACGAGCAGTCGGTGCCCTGGGCGGCGAAATGGCTCGCGCGCCACTGGTCGGTGGTGCCGTGCTGGTTGTGGCACGACGCGCAGGCGTCGACGGCGAGGAACTCGGCGCTGGCCCGCGGCCGGCACGGCACCTCCGGACGGTCGCGGCGGCCGAGGATGCCGCCATCGGCGCCCAGGTGGCACGAGATGCAGCTGATGCCTTCGTCGAAGTGGGTCCGCCGGGGGAGCGTGCGCTTGCCGAAGCCGGTGACCGCCAGCGGTCGCGGCAGGTGGCAGTCCATGCACTCCTCCTTGCGGAAGTCGTCGCTGAGGGCGCGCACCTCGGGGTTCGAGAAGGCGATCTGGTGGTGCGAGCCGTGCCACTCGGCATACACGTCCTCGTGGCAGCTCCGGCACTGCGCCGCCGATTCCCAGCGTACGGTGGCCGCGGCGGTCGGCGGCGATCCGCCGCCGGCGAGGTAGGCGATGGTACCGGCGAAGCTGCCGAGCAGGCCGGTCGCGAGGCCGATCCGGGTGGCGAGGTTCATGGGCGGGTTGGCTCGTGCCAGGGCAGGAAGCGTGGTGCCGCACGCAGGGCCAGCGTCACCTCGGCGCCGGCTGGCGGCGCGGCGCGGGCATGGGCCTCGACGATCTGGTCGGCCAGGGCGACGCGCAGGCGCACGGGGTCTTCGCCGGGCAGCGCACAGAGGATGCGTCCGGCCGGCCCGCTCCCGGGCGGGGCCAGGTCGACGTCGCCGGGCAGCAGCACGAGGCGCAGGTCGCCGGGGGCGCCCGGCGGCCGGGCGAAGGTGCCGAACGGCGTCGACAGCCGATCGCCATCGGTCGCCGACACGGGCAGGCACGCGGCGCCCAGCAGGAAGGCGGCCGTGAACGCGGTGGCGGGCCGCTGCAGCAGGTCCTGGGCCGGCCCCGACTCGACCATGCGGCCCTCGCGCAGCACGACGAGGTCGGTGGCCAGGGCCAGCGCCTCGTCGCGATCGTGGGTGACCAGGATGGTCGTCAGCCGCCGTTCGTCGGCGAGGGTGCGCAGCAGCAGCACGAGCCCGTCCCGCTGGTGCACGTCGACCGAGCGCAGCGGTTCGTCGAGCAGCAGCAGACCGGGGCCGGGCGCCAGGGCTCGGCACAGGCCCAGTCGCTGCGCCTCGCCGCCCGACATCGTGCCGGGGCGATCGTTGGCGCGGGCCTCGAGGCCCGCGCGGCGCAGCAGCGCCAACGCGTCGTCGGCGGCCAAGCCGGGGGCGGCGAACTGCAGATGCTGCAGCGCCGTCATCTGCGGCCACAGGGCGCCGTCCTGGAAGACGAGGCCGAGGCCACGGCGGTCGGGCGGCAGCCGGCGGCGGCCATCGTCGGCGATGGCATCGCCGAGCCGGATCGTGCCCGACGCGGCGGGTTCGAAGCCGGCGAGGCAGCGCAGCAGCGTCGTCTTGCCCGACCCCGACGGGCCGACGACCGCCAGCCGGCCGCCCGAGGGCACCGCGAACGTCAGCGGGCCCAGCTGGAAGCTGCCGCGATGCACGCACAGGTCGACGACGGCTACGGAGGTGGTCACGACAGGGAGCGGAGCCTACGGCCGGCGAGCAGGGAAGGCAGCAACGGGACCAGCACCGCGATCGCGAGCAGCAGCAGCGCGATCACGCCGCTCCAGTCCTCGTGCTGGAAGTGCACCGCGTTGGCGAGCCGGCGCACGGCGGTGGCGTTCGCCGCCGGCAGCACGACGGCGAGGTCGAGTTCGCGCAGCGCCAGCACGAACACGACCACCGCGGCCGTCCACGCCGCCGGCAGCAGGGGCGGCAGGTGCAGGCGCACGGCGCGCGCCCAGGGCGGTCGCGCCACCAGCAGGCCAGCTTCCTCGGCGGCCACCGGCTGCCGCCGGACCTGCGCCGACAGCGTCAGGGCCGCGAACGGCAGGAACCGGGCCGCGTAGCCGCAGACGGCGAACCCCCAGCCGGCGTAGAAGTCGCCGCCGAAGGAGCGCAGCAGGGGGCTGTCGTGGAACGCCCGCACCAGGGCGATGCCGAGCAGGATCGCCGGCAGGGCCGCCGGCAGCGCGCACAGCAGGTCGAGCAGCGGCTGGCGGCGCGCGGCGGCGCGGGCCAGCGGCAGCGCCAGCAGCACGACCAGCAGCGCCGTGCCGAGCGCCAGCCACAGCGAGTGCAGGAGATCCGGCAGGCCCTGGTCGATCGCCTTGTGGAAGCTCTGCCGCGCGAACGAAAGGGACATCGGCTCGAGCCGCTGCGCCGAACCGAGCGCCCAGCGGGCGAGCACGACCACCGGCAGGGCGATGCCGGCCGCGAGGTAGGTCGTCGGCGCCAGCAGCGCCGGCCACCGCCAGCGGCCGAGCGGGCGCCGCGGCAGCGGCTGCACGACGCCGCGGTCGGGGCCCTGGGCCCGCAGCCGCAGCGCGGCCCAGAGCAGGACGCCGAGGCCGGCGACGAACGGCAACGCGGCGACGATCGGGCTCTGCAGCTCCGCGAACGTGGTGCCGACGGCACGGCGGTTCCAGCGCGCGAACAGGCCCTCGGCGTAGGTGTGCCAGGTCTTGCCCTTGACGGTCAGGAACTCCGGCACGCCGTGGTCGGCCAGCGTGAACAGGAACGCGAGCAGGCAGCCGGCCAGCAGCTCCGGCGCGATGGCGCGCAGCAGCCACAGCTCGGCGCGCCGGCCGCCGCGCAGCAGCCAGGCCGCTTCGTAGGCACGGCCGTCGACGCCGCGCAGGCCGCGTGCAGCGAGCACGGCGACGAACGGCGCGTGCGCCACGCCGAGCAGCAGCGCGCACGGCCAGAAGCCCGCGGCCGGAGCGATGTCGGCGAAGCCCATGGCGACGAAGATCGGCGGCACCACCAGCGGGGCGACGCCGAGCGGGCCGAGCCAGCCGCCGCCCGGCAGGTCGCGGCCGACGGTGACCCAGGCATGCAGGCCACCCAGCAGCAGCGACACGGTGGTTGCGGCGAGGCCGAGCTGCAGCGAGGCCGCCAGTTGCACGAGGGCGTTGCGGTCGTCGGCGAGCGCCGCCCAGGCCGCCAGCGTCCAGCCGTCCGGGCCGCGCACGGTCGCGACGACCAGCCCGCCGAGCGGCAGCAGCACGAACGTGGCGAGGAACAGCAGGGCCGCCAGCAGCGGCAGCCTGGTCATGGCCAGGGCGCGCCCGGGCACGGCTACGGGCCGAAGCGGCGGTCCCATTCCTGGGCGCACCGGCCGAGGTTGGCTGCCGTCCAGTCGACGTCCCAGGCCATCGCGCGGAAGGACCCGACCGGCCGGATCGCCGGGTCGGCGGGGCCCTGCACGCCGGGTCGCAGCGGGATCTGGGCGCCGGCGGCCGCGGCCAGCAGGGCTTCGGTCTCCCGCGCCAGGATGCGGTCGACCAGGCGGCGGGCGTGGACCGGATCGGGGCCGCCCTTGATCAGCGCCACCGAGTTCGGGATCAGCATCGTGCCGATGCCGCCTTCGTGCTGGTCGGGGAACACGCAGGCGACCGGGAAGCCGTTCTGCCGGGCGACGTGGTAGTCGTCGGTGTCGGTGAACGCCCAGGCCAGCTTGCCGTCGCGCACCTCGCGCATCGTCGCGCCGTTGCTGGCGAGCAGCTTGACGTCGTTCGCGAACAGGCCGTCGAGGAAGCGGGCGAAGGCCTCCTCGCCGAGGACCTGGCGCAACGCGGTGAAGTGCGTCAGCGTCGTGCCCGTGCGCGGCTTGGCGATGCCGCAGCGGCCCTTCCACCTCGGGTCGACGAGGTCGGCGTAGCTGGTCGGCCACGTGGCCCGGTCGGGCAGCAGTTCGGTGTTGACGATCAGGATGCGGGCGCGGGCCGCGAACGCCGTCCAGCGGTGCTGCGGGTCGCGCCACGGCGCCGGCACGTCGCGGGCGGACGGCGAATCGTAGGGCTCGAGCAGTCCGGCCTGGGCGAGGCGCACCGTGTGGGCCAGCTCGTTGTTCCAGAACACCGAGCAGCGCGGACGGTCGCGTTCCTCGAGCAGCATGCTGACGAGGCCGACGGTCTTCGCGCCTTCGGTGTCGTGCCGCTGCCGCAGGTCGATCTGCAGTTCCGCGGCGAAGGCGTTCAGCACGGGTTCGCTGAACTGCTGGTCGAGGGCGACGTAGATCGTCGGGCCGCTCGAGGCGGCATCGGCGCTGCACGCGGCCAGGAGCAAGAGGGCGAGGGAGGTGGTGGGGCGCATGGGTCGGCTCCGGCAGCGGTCGTGGCGGGGATCAGCGGCGGTCGCGGTAGTCCTTGTGGCACTCCTTGCAGCCCTTGCCCAGCGCTTCGAGCCAGCGGTCGGCGGTGGCGCGATCCGAGGCCCGGAGGGCTGCATCCAGCGCCGTGGCGCCGGCGATCGCCCGCTGCAGCATCGCCTGGTAGTCGGCCGCCAGCGCCTGGCTGTCGGCGTCGTGCTGCAGGTCGTCGAACAGCTGTGCCAGCCGGGCGGTCTCCTTCGGCGCGACGAGGTCCGGATGGTCCTGCGGCGCCTGCCAGCCGGCCTTCTGCGCCTGTTTCACCAGGTCGAACACCAGGTCGATCGCAGCCATCGTGGCGACGAGGCCGCTGACCTTGCTGACGCTGGGGAAGCTGGCCGGGTCGGCGCGCAGCCCGTCCTGCGGCAGCGGCGAGGCCTCGCGCACCGCCTGCCACAGCCCCTGGTAGTCCTTCGCCGTGCCGGACACCGCCATGCGCTCCAGCGCTTCGTCGTTGGTGAGCACCCCGGCGCGCACGGCGGCCGTGGCGAGGGCCGCCGCGCTGCGGTGCTTGCCGTGGTGGCAGTGCACGTAGATCGGGCGCGGCAGCGAGTGGAGGGCCTGCGCCAGCTGCTGCTGCCGTTCCGCCGTCACGGTGTCGTAACTGATGGGCAGGTGGACGTAGCGCATGCCGCGCCGTTCGGCGCCGGCGACGTCGGGGGTCGCGCCATCGACCGACACGATCGACTGGACGCCCATCGCCGCCAGCGTCTGCAGGCCTTCGGCGCCCTCGGGCACCCCGCCGCAGATCACGTCCGGAGCGTAGGTGACGACGTTGTGCAGCCCGGGCAGCGTGCTCGCGCTCGGCGCCCCCACGGCTGGGGGCGCGACGGCCGCGCGCAGCGAGGGCGAGTGCTCGCGGGTCTGCTGGCAGCCGACGGTCAGGGCCACGACGAACAGGCCGACGGCGGTCCCGCGGGGGCGGAGGGTGGGCATCGGGCAGGGGATCATGCGGACGACCCGCAAGGCAACGAGCGTGCCAGGAGCTGCCGGGGCGTCAAGGATGGCGCGCACGATCGGCGTCCAGCCCCAGGTCGCGCAGCCGCCGGTGCAGGTGGCCGCGCGAGATGCCGGCGGCGCGCGCCGCCGTCGTGATGCTGCCCCCGTGACGGCGCAGCAGGGTGTCGAAGTAGATGCGGTCGAAGCGGGCCCGGGCTGCTTCGTAGTCGTCGCCGTCGGCGACGACGTCGGTCGCGCAACCGAGGACCTCGCGCGGCAGGTCGCCGAGGCCCAGTTCCTGGCGCGCGCCGGCGAGCACGGCCATGCGTTCGATCGTGTTCTCGAGTTCGCGCACGTTGCCCGGCCAGTCGTAGGTCGACAGCGCGGCCAGCGCGTCCGGCGTGAGGTGCTTCGCGACCCCGCTGCGGCTGGCCAGTCGCTGCAGGTTGGCTGCCGCCAGCAGCGGCACATCCTCCCGCCGTTCCCGCAGCGGCGGCACGCGCAGCCCGACCACGTCGAGGCGCCAGAGCAGTTCCGGCCGGAACGCGCCGGCCTCGACCAGGGCGGGCAGGTCGCGGTTGGTGGCGGCGACGATGCGCACGTCGACGCGCACCGGCTCCATGGCGCCGAGCGGCAGGAACTCGCGCTCCTGCAGGAAGCGCTCGATCTTCGCCTGCGCCGACAGGCTCATGTCGGCGATCTCGTCGAGGAAAAGGGTGCCGCGATGCGCGCGCAGCAAGAGGCCGGCCTTGCGCGCACGGGCGCCGGTGAAGGCGCCGGGTTCGTGGCCGAACAGCTCGCTTTCGACCAGGGTGTCGGGGACCGCGGCGCAGTTCATCGCCACGAACGGCTGCTCGCGCCTCTCCGAACCGAGGTGCAGCGCCCGCGCCACCAGCCCCTTGCCGGTGCCCGATTCCCCGGTCAGCAGGACGGTCGAATCGCTGCCGCGCAGCAGGTCGAGCTGGCGCCGCAGTTCGCGCATCGACCTGCTCTGCGCGCACAGGCCGACGCCGGCGTCGGCGGGTTCCAGCAAGGCCCGCAGCTGCCGGTTCTCGCGCGCCGTGCGGCGCGACTGCACCGCCCGCTCGAGGCGCAGGTGCAACTCGTCGAGGGCGAACGGCTTCAGCACGAAGTCGAGGGCGCCGACCTGCATCGCCTCGACCGCCGTCGCCACCGTGCCGTGGGCCGTCATCAGCAGCACGATGGCCTCCGGGTCGACGGCGCGGATCCGGCACAGGGCCTGGAGGCCGTCGGTGCCGGGCATCTTCAGGTCGAGCACGGCGGCGTCGAACGGCTGCAGTTGCCAGGCGTCGACCGCGGCGTCGCCGTCGCCGACCGCCGTGACGCTGTGGCCGAGCCGGCGCAGGCCCCGGTGCAGGAAGTGGCGCATGCTCTCCTCGTCGTCGGCCACCAGCAGGCGCAAGGCCTTGGTCGTCGAGGGCGCGGCGGTGGTCACGGTGGCATGGTCGGTCATCCTGGGCTCCACGGGCAAGTCCCGCTCCGCGCGGGCTGGGGGGAGATGCGGGCGCGACCTCGGCGCCGCCGGTGACACCGCGTTCCCCTGGCGTAACGAATGCGTGGATTCGCCGTGGGGGTGCAACGGCCGTCCTCGTTCTGGGCGGCTCGAACGACCAAGGTCCTACCCATGATGCGCAACGGCCTCTTCCTCCTGTTCCTGTTCGCCGCCCTGGCGGCACCCGCACCGGCCCAGGGCGGCCGTGGCGACGCGGCTCCCGATGCCCGTGCCGAGGCACGGCGACCGCCGCCCGAGGCGCGGGAGTGGCTGCGGGAGCGGTGGCGCGAGCGGGTCGAAACGTCGTGCCGAGCACGGCGGGGCGCCGCAGACGAGCCCGGCCCGCCGCGGGCCGAACGGCAGGCCGCCCGGAGGCCGGCGGCAGGCGTCTGCCGCCGCGGGAGGACCGGCTGCCGGCGCCGCGGCCGGACGACCGGCGGCAGGCGCCGTTCGAGCGCGGTCGTGGCCGCCCGGGCATCGAGGCCGACCGCGATCCGCGGCAGGCCGTGCTGCGCCTGCGCATCCGCATGCTCGAACGCCGGCTGGGGATGCTGCGTGGCCGCCTCGAGGAGAACGCGCCACAGCGTCAGGGTCGGCGCGACGACCGCGGCGGGCCGCCCCGGCGCGGACCCCGGCGACCGTTCGAACGCGCCTAGCCGGCCGCGGGCGACCTCCGCGGCAGCCACACGACGAAGGTCGTGCCCTGGCCGGGTACGGACGTGACTTCGAGGCGGCCGCCGTGGGCGGCGACGATGCCGTAGGACACCGACAGCCCGAGCCCGGTTCCCCGTCGCGCCTGGTCGCGCTCGCCGCTGCGCGTGGTGAAGAACGGCTCGAAGACGCGCGGCAGGTCGGCGGCGGCGATGCCGACGCCGGTGTCGGCGACCTCGATCCGCGCTCCGCCCGCGTCCGCCCGCAACGTGAGGCGCAGGCGGCCGCCCTCGGGCATCGCCTGCAGCGCGTTGGTGCACAGGTTGACGAACACCTGGTGCAGGGCGTCGGCATCGCCGTGCACGAGCGCGCCCGCCGGCAGGTCGCGCTCGATGCGCACGCCCTGCCGGCGGGCGGCCGGCTCGCACAGCCGCACCGCATCGGCGGCGACGGTGGCGAGATCGACTTCGGCGCTGGGTGCGACGGCGTGGCGGGCGAAGCGCAGCAGCTGCTGCACGATGCCCGTGGCGCGGTCGGCGGCGCGCGTGATGACGGCCAGCGTCTCGCGCCGGTCGGCGTCCTGTTCCTCCTCGCGCAGTTCCTCGGCGCACCCGCGGATGCCGCCGATGACATTGTGGAACTCGTGGGCGATGCCGCCGGCGAGGGTGCCGAGCGCCGCGAGGCGTTCGGCCTGGGCGAGCTGGTCGTGCGAGGCGCGCAGGTCCGCCAGCGCCCGTTCGAGGTGGCCGGTCTGCCGCTGCACCTCGGCCTCGAGGCCGTCGGCCATCGCCTGCAGAGCCGCGCGTGAGTGCCGCAGTTCGGTGGCCATGCGCTCGAAGTCGCGTGCCAGGTCGCCGATCTCGTCGTTGCGCGCCGGCGGCGCGTCGATCGCCAGATCTCCGGCGGCGATGCGCTGCGTCGCCCGCCGCAGCGCCGATACCGGGCGCACGACGAGGAAGTGCAGGCCGGCACCGAGCACCGCCAGCGCCAGCGCCAGGGCGGCAACCAGCAGGGAGACGTGCGTCGTGCGCAGGTCGGCGGCGAACGCCGCCGTGCGGCGCTCCTGGTCGGCGGCCAGTTCGTGCAGGCGACCGTCGATCTGCGCCGTCGCCCGCCGCTGCATCTCGTCGGCGAGCACGCGGGTGTTGTGCTGCTGCCGCGCCGCGCGCTCGCGGTCGGCGGTCTCGATCGCCGCGCGCAGGCCATCGGCGTCGCCCTGGTGGAGGTCGACCGGCAGGTCGCGCAGGGCGGCCTGGCGCGACGTCGCGGTGTGCGAGATCAGGTCGATCAGCACCGTCCTGGTCGCGGCGATGCGCTGGCGGGCGAGGTCGCGCATCACCGCGGCCCCCTCCTGCAGCAGCTCGGTGCCGTGGTCGGCGAAGGCCTGCGCCGTGCGGGGCACGACGAAGGCGTTGAGCACGGCGCCCAGCGCGATCAGCAACAGCCCCATCGCCGCCGCGAGCCGCAGGGCCAGGCGCGACCACGGGCGCGCCGCCGGCGGATGTTCAGCGGCCGGCACGGGGCGCCTCCTCGTCGAGCAGTTCGTCGGCGATCGCCAGCACCGACAGCGGCAGCTCGATGCCGTCGGCGCGCGCGGTCGCCAGGTCGACCCTGATCAGGGTGCCGTGCATGCGGTCGACGGGCAGGCGGCCCGGGTCGTCCCCGCGGAGGACGCGCAGCGCCAGGACGGCAGCGCGGCGACCGTGCAGGTCGTAGTCGACGGCGGCGCCGACGTGGGCGCCGCTGCCGACGCCGGTTGCCGCCGTCGACAGGATGGGCACGCGGCGGCTGCCCAGGCCGCGCCGCACGGCGGCGATGTCGCTGTAGACGGTGAGGTCGATCGGCACCCAGACCGCGTCCACGCCCCGGGCCACGAGATCGGCGGGGGCGCGGTCGACGGCGCCGGCATCGGCGGCAACCGCCTCGAGCAACGTGATGCCGGCAGCCGGTGTGGCGGCCAGGTGCGCTCGCATGCGCGCGAGTTCGGCCGCGCTGACGATGCCGCTGGCGGCGGAACGCACGATGCCGAGCCGCTGCAGGTCCGGCACGGCGATCCGGAACACCGCCAGCACCGCGGCGGGCTCGATCCAGTTGCTGGCGCCGCAGAGCAGGGTGCCGGAGCCGCTCCAGTCGCCGACCAGGCCGCTCGCCACCGGATCGCTGACGGCGGCGAACAGGACCGGCACGCCGCGCAGCGATGCCTTGGCGAGCAGCGCCGACTGCGTGCCGAGGGCCACGACCAGGTCGCAGCCGGCGGCCTGCAGTTCGGCGAGCCCCTGCTCGGCACGGACGGGGTCCGCGGACGCGCGACGTTCGATCCAGGTCGCGGTCGTGGCGGCGATTTCGAAGCCGCGGCGCAGGCCCGCGAGCGTCGTGGCGTCGTTCGGCGAGTCGTGCCACAGGAACACGCCGATGCGCGGCGTGGCGGGTGCGCTCTGGGCTGGCAGCGGCGCGGCGGCCGCGAGCAGCCAGGGGCAGAGCGCGAGGGCGGGGGCGAGTTGCATCGCCGGAGGCATACCAAATCGTGGGCCGGCTGCAGCGGCAGACCGTGCTTCGCGGGGCTCGGTCGGCTTCGATGCGGGCATGTTGCTGCTCGACGCCGCCGCGATCCTGCTGGCCCTCGCCGCCGCCTTCGGCCTGCTGAACCACCACACGCTGAAGCTGCCGTTCACGATCGGCCTGCTGCTGGCCGGGCTGCTCGCGTCGGTGGGCGTGCTGGCGGCCGATGCGCTCTGGCCGGCGCTCGGGCTGGCGGCGACGGTGCGCGGCGCCGTGCTGCAGGTCGACTTCGCCGCCTCGGTGCTCAGCGGCATGCTCAGCCTGCTGCTGTTCGCCGGCGCGCTGCACACCGACTTCGGGCCGTTGCGGCGCAAGTTCGGGCCGGTGCTGCTGCTGGCGACGGTCGGCACGCTGCTGAACACGGCGCTGGCCGCCGCGGCCGCGTGGCTGGTGCTGGGGTGGTTCGGCGTCGACCTGCCGGTGCCGTGGTGCATCGTGTTCGGCGCCCTGATCTCGCCGACCGACCCGATCGCGGTGCTCGGCATCATGAAGGCCGCGAAGGCGCCCAAGGACCTCGAGACGAAGGTCATCGGCGAGAGCCTGTTCAACGACGGCACCGGCGTGGTGCTGTTCACGCTCGCCGTGGGGCTGGCCCTGGCGGGCGGCGACGGCATCGGACCCGGCACCGTGCTCCGCCTGCTGGGGCAGGAGGTCGTCGGCGGCGTGCTGCTCGGCCTGCTGCTCGGCTGGGTCGGCGAGCGCGCGCTGCGCAGCCTCGACGAACCGAACCTCGAGGTCCTGATCACCCTCGCCGTGGTGTTCGGCATCGGCTTCGTGGCCAGCCGACTGCACGTGTCGGCGCCGCTCGCGGCCGTGGTCGCCGGCCTCTGGCTCGGCAACCGCGGCCGGGCGCGGGCCATGAGCGACCGCACCGCACTCGCGCTCGACACCGTCTGGACCTTCATCGACGAGGTGCTGAACGCGGTGCTGTTCCTGCTGATCGGCATCGAGGTGCTGGCGATCGACTACTCGCGCAGCGGCTACCTCGGCGCGGCGGCGGTGCTGATCCCGACGCTGCTCGGCGTGCGGTGGTTGTCGGTGGCGCTGCCGCTGCGGCTCTGGCACACCCGGGCGCCGATCGGCGCCGGCACGATTCCGGTGCTGACCTGGGGCGGGCTCAAGGGCGGCATCTCGATCGCGCTGGCGATGAAGACGCCGGAATTTCCGGGCCGCAATGCCGTGCTGACCGTGACCTACGCGGTCGTCGTGTTCTCGATCGTCGTGCAGGGCCTCACGGTCGGCTGGCTGATCCGCCGCGTGGCCAGGCCGGCGGGCTGACGTCCGCGCCGCGGCGCGGCGCATCCGCCAGCTTGTTGCAATCGAAGCGCCCGTTGTCGATCCTTCGGCGCTTCCATGACCTGGCTGTTCGACTTCTGGCGCTCGTCCATCGGCGGCAAGGTGACGATGGCGATCACCGGGCTCCTGCTGTTCGGGTTCGTCGTCGCGCATCTGCTCGGCAACCTGCAGCTGTTCGCCGGACCCGAGGCGATCAACGCCTACGCCAGGTTCCTGCACGAACGGCAGGGCTTGCTGTGGGTCGCGCGGCTCGGCCTGCTGGCCGTCTTCGTGCTGCACGTCGTCACCGGCATCCGCCTCGCCCGCGGCAACCGCGCGGCCCGCCCCGTGCCCTACGCGAAGGACGACACGGTGCAGGCGACGTTCGCCTCCCGGTCGATGGTGTTCAGCGGCCTGTCGCTGCTGGTGTTCGTGCTCTACCACCTGCTGCACTTCACCTTCGGCCTCACCAATCCGGCGCACTACGCGCGCAAGGCCGCCGGCGCCGACGGCCACGACGTCTACGCGATGGTGACCGCCAGCTTCCACGTGCCCGCGATCGCGATCGCCTACGCCGGGTTCCAGATCGTGCTGTTCCTGCACCTGCGGCACGGCATCCAGAGCCTGGCGCAGACCCTGGGGCTGCACCACGGACGCTACACGCCCTGGATCGCGCGGGCCTCGGTGGTGCTCGCGCTGTTCGTCGCCGGCGGCAACGCCCTGCTGGCCCTCTCCGTCCTCAGCGGCCTCGTCACGGTGGCGCCATGAAGCTCGATGCCAAGATCCCTGCCGGACCCGTGCAGGAGAAGTGGGACGCCCGCAAGTTCGAGTTGAAGCTCGTCAACCCGGCGAACAAGCGCAAGTACAAGGTGCTGGTGGTGGGCAGCGGCCTCGCCGGTGCGGCGGCGGCGGCCTCGTTGGCCGAGCTCGGCTACCAGGTCGAGTGCTTCTGCTTCCAGGACAGTCCGCGCCGGGCGCACAGCATCGCCGCGCAGGGCGGCATCAACGCCGCCAAGAACTACCGCAACGACGGCGACTCGATCTGGCGGCTGTTCTACGACACCGTGAAGGGCGGCGACTTCCGCGCCCGCGAGGCGAACGTCTACCGGCTGGCGCAGCTCAGCGTCGACATCATCGACCAGGCCGTCGCGCAGGGGGTGCCGTTCGCCCGCGAATACGGCGGCCTGCTCGACAACCGCAGCTTCGGCGGCGCGCAGGTGTCGCGCACCTTCTACGCCCGGGGGCAGACCGGCCAGCAGCTGCTGCTCGGCGCCTACGCCGCGCTGTCGCGGCAGATCGGCCTGGGTGCCGTGAAGATGTTCCCGCGCACCGAGATGCTCGACGTCGTCCTCGTCGACGGCCACGCCAAGGGCATCGTGGTGCGCGACCTGGTCGGCGGCGAGATCCGTTCCCACGCCGGCGACGCCGTGGTGCTGGCGACCGGCGGCTACGGCAACGTCTTCTACCTGAGCACGAACGCCAAGGGCTGCAACGTGACCGCGACCTGGCGCGCCTACAAGCGCGGCGCGGGCTTCGCGAACCCGTGCTACACGCAGATCCACCCGACCTGCATCCCGGTCAGCGGCGACCACCAGTCGAAGCTCACCCTGATGTCGGAGTCGCTGCGCAACGACGGCCGCGTCTGGGTGCCCAAGCAGGCCGGCGACAAGCGCCGGGCGCAGGACATCCCCGAGGCCGAGCGCGACTACTTCCTCGAGCGCAAGTACCCGAGCTTCGGCAACCTGGCGCCGCGCGACATCGCCTCGCGGGCGGCCAAGCAGGTCTGCGACGAGGGGCGCGGCATCGGCGAGACCGGCCTCGGCGTCTACCTCGACTTCCGCGACTCGATCGCGCGGCTCGGCAAGGAGGCGATCGCGGCGCGCTACGGCAACCTGTTCCACATGTACGCGAAGATCACGGCCGAGGATCCCTACTCGCAGCCGATGCGCATCTTCCCGGCGGTGCACTACACCATGGGCGGGCTCTGGGTCGACTACGACCTGCAGTCGACGATCCCCGGCCTGTTCGTGCTGGGCGAGGCGAACTTCAGCGACCACGGCGCCAACCGCCTCGGCGCCTCGGCGCTGATGCAGGGCCTGGCCGACGGCTACTTCGTGATCCCCTACACGATCGGCGGCTACCTGGCCGGCCAGCGTGCCGGCGCGATCAAGACCGACCACCCGCAGTTCGCCGCGACGGCCGGCGAGGTCGACGAGCTGACGCGGCGGCTCCTGTCGATCCAGGGCAAGCGCACGGTCGACGACTTCCACAAGGCGCTCGGCAAGATCATGTGGCAGCACTGCGGCATGGCGCGCAACGAACGCGGCCTGCAGCAGGCGTTGCGCGACATCCCGGCCCTGCGCGAGGAGTTCTGGCGCGATGTGCGGGTGCCCGGCAGCGGCGCGGAGCTGAACCAATCGCTGGAGAAGGCGGGACGCGTCGCCGACTTCCTCGAGTTCGGCGAGCTGATGTGCCGCGATGCGCTGGAGCGCCGCGAGTCGTGCGGCGGTCACTTCCGCGAGGAATGGCAGGACGAGGGCGAGGCGCGGCGCGACGACGAGAACTTCTGCCACGCCGCGGTGTGGGAGTACACCGGTCCCGGCCGGGCGCCCGCGCGCCACGTCGAGCCGCTGGCGTTCGAGAACGTGCACCTCGCGGTGCGGAGCTACAAGTGATGAAGGTCGTCCTCCACGTCTGGCGACAGCAGCGGCGCAGCACCAAGCAGGACTTCGTCCAGGACGGCAGGATGGTCCGCTACGAGCTGGACCACGTCTCGCCAGACATGTCGTTCCTCGAGATGCTCGACGTGCTCAACGAGCAGCTGATCCGGAAGGGCGAGGATCCGGTCGCCTTCGATCATGACTGCCGCGAGGGCATCTGCGGTTCCTGCGGGGTCGTGATCGACGGGGTGCCGCACGGACCGGAACGCGGCACCACGGCGTGCCAGCTGCACATGCGCAGCTTCCGCGACGGGGCCGAGATCTGGGTCGAGCCGTGGCGCGCCGCCGCGTTCCCGGTGGTGCGCGACCTGGTCGTCGACCGCAGCGCGTTCGACCGCGTCGTGCAGGCGGGCGCCTTCGTGTCGGTGAACACGGGCGCGCCGCAGGACGCGAACGCGATCCCGGTGCCGAAGGCGGCTGCCGACCGGGCGTTCGACGCCGCCACCTGCATCGGCTGCGGCGCCTGCGTCGCGGCGTGCAAGAATGCCTCGGCGATGCTGTTCGTCGGCGCCAAGGTGTCGCACTTCCTGCACCTGCCGCAGGGCCGCGTCGAGCGCGAGCGCCGGGCGCGCAACCTGGTGGCGGCGATGGACGCCGAGGGCTTCGGCAACTGCACCAACCAGAACGAGTGCGAGGCCGTCTGCCCGAAGGAGATCCCGGTGCGCGTGATCGCCGAACTGAACCGGGAGTTCGTGCGGGCGCGGTTGATCGAGGAGCCCGTCGGCAAGAAGCGGGTCGGCGGCGACGGCTGACGGGGCGGGCCAGGGCGCCTGCCCAGCGGCCGGGCTCCGGACTACGCTGCCTGCGTCCCGGCGACGATCCTTCGCCGCCAGTGAGGTGAGCATGCGACGGACTTCCCGGACCGGATCCTTGATGGCGTTGGTCCTCGGTTCGCTGGCTGGCCAGGAGGCCCCGCGGGCGGGCGCCGGTGCCCTGCCGGTGCGCGAGGTCACGGTGTTCAAGGACGGCCACGCCTACGTCGTCCGCACGGCCCCGCTGTCGCCCGACGCCGGCGGCCGGGTCGTGCTGGAGAACCTGCCTGCGCCCGTGCTCGGCACCTTCTGGCCGTTCGCGACCGAGGCTCGACTGGTCGCGGCGAAGGCGAGCCGCGACACGGTGACGACGCGGCAGGCCGCGCTCGACCTGCGCGACGTCGCGACCGCGAACCTGGGGCGCGACGCCGTCGTCGTCACCGCCGATCCGCAGCGGGAACGCATCCGCGGCCGGCTGCTGGCGGTGCCGCAGCGTGCCGGCGCCGCGCCGCCGGCCGGCGCGGTGCTGCTGCTGGCGACCGGCGACGGCACCCGGGCCCTGCCGTTCGCATCGATCGCGTCGATCGAGGTCGAGGGCGAGTTCGTGTCCGAGGTCGCGGTCGCGCGGGATCGCGAGCAGCTGGAGCTGACCGTGGCCGACCCGAAGGCGGGAGCGACCGTCGGCGTCACCTATGTGCAGCGCGGCCTGCGCTGGATCCCTGCCTACCGACTCGACATCGACGGCGCCGGCAAGGCGGCGGCGCGCCTGGAAGCGACGCTGATCAACGACCTCGTCGACCTCGACGCGGCCACCGTGCACCTCGTCGTCGGCGTGCCCAAGTTCGCGTTCGAGGGGCTGGTCGACCCGATCTCGCTGCAGCAGGAGGCGGCCGCGGTCGCGGCGAGCACGCGGGAGGCCTCGCTGCTGCGGCAGATGATGTCGAACACCCTGATGACGCAGACGGCGGGCTTCGCCGGCGGCGCGGCGGCGCCGGAGCCGTCGCCTGCGGTCGAGGGCGCCGAGGCGAACGAGGATCTGTTCGTGTTCACCGTGCGCGACGTGACGCTGCGCCAGGGAGAGCGGCTGGTGCTGCCGATCGCCGCGTTCGAGCTCGAGTACCGCGACGTCTACACCCTGCTGCTGCCGTTCTCACCGCCGCTCGAGGTGCAGCAGGGGCTCCAGGGCAGCCAGATCCTCGAGCTGGCGCGCGAACTCGCCGCGCCGAAGGCCATGCACGTGCTGCGGCTGCGCAACACGTCGACGGCGCCGCTGACGACGGCCCCGGCGCTGGTGCTGGCCAAGGGGCGCGTCCTGGCGCAAGGCCGCCTGCGCTATGCGCCGGTCGGCCGCGAGACCGACCTGGAGATCAACGTGGCGATCGACATCGGCGTCGACGTGGAGGCGATCGAACGGGGGCGGCAGAACGAAGTCGTGCTCGCCGACACCGCGTACAGGCGCGTCGACCTCGCCGGCACGGTCGAACTGCGCAACCACAAGCGGACGCCGGTCGAGGTCGAGGTGCGGCGGCGCGTGCTCGGCCTCGTCGACGAGGTCGGGCAGGGCGGCACGCAGCGGCAGCTCGACCTCGCCCAGCTCGGCGACGCCGCCGACCGGCCGGGTTGGTGGGGCTGGTGGGGCTGGCCGCACTGGTGGTTCCGGCACAACGGCTTCGGCGAGTTCCGCTGGGCGATGCGGCTGGAAGCCGGTGCCACGGCGCGGCTGGAGTCGAGCTGGCACTACTTCTGGCGCTGACGACGACGCGGCGTCCCGCGCCGCACGCGCCGCCGCCACCGCGAGGTCGCTCAGAGCATCACCGTCACCAGCGCCAGGAAGATCGCCGCGCCGGTCAGGTCGGTCATCGCCGTGACGGCCGGCGTGCTGATCAGCGCCGGGTCGATGCGCAGCAGGCGCACCAGGTTGGGGATCGAAGCTCCGAGCGCCGCGGCGAAGACGACGTCGGCCGCCATCGCGATGGCGATCACCACGGCGATGCGCGCCGTGGCGGCCAGCTCGCCGCCGCTGCCGTTCCAGCCCTGCAGCATCAGCGCGTTGCCGAACGCGACGCCGCCGAGCACCAGCGCCAGCGTGACGCTGACCAGCAGTTCCTTGGTGATCATGCGGCGGAACGGCGTGCGCGACTGGGTCGACAGCGCGCGGATGATCAGCGTGCTGGCCTGGCTGCCGACCATGCCGCCGATCGCCATCACCATCGGCATCGTCGCCACCAGCAGCACGTTGCCGTGCAGCAGCTCCTCGAAGCCCTGGATCACCGAGGCCGTCATCAGCCAGAACAGCGCCAGCAGGCAGATGACCGGCGCGCGGCGCCGGAACTGCCGCAGCACCGGCTCGGCGAGGAAGTCGTCGCTCTCGCGGTTGCCGGTGACGCCGGCCATCTTCTCGAAGTCCTCCTGCGCCTCCTCCTCGACGATGTCGACGGCGTCGTCGTGGGTGACGATACCGACCAGTCGGCCCGAGGAATCGACGACCGGCAGCGCGAGCAGGTCGTAGTCGCGGATCAGGCGTGCCGCCTCCTCCTGGTCGGCTTCGGCCGGCACGGAGACCAGGTCGGTCTTCATGATCTCGCCGACCGGTGTCGCTTCCGGCGCCATGATCAGGTCGCGCAGGGACACGAAGCCGAGCAGCTTGCCGAAGCGATCGACGACGTAGCTGTAGTAGATCGTCTCCTTGCTCGGCGCCTGGCGCCGCAGCTCGCTGATGGCGCCGCGCGCGGTCAGCAGCGGGTTCAGCACCGCGTAGTCGGTGCTGAGGAAGGCGCCTACCTGGTCGTCGCGGAAGGTGCTGCGGCGGAGCAGGTCCTCGCGCGCGGCGTTTGGCAGCATCGGGATCAGCTGGTCGCGCACGCGCGGGTCGAGGCGGTCGAGGAACTCGGCGCGGTCGTCGCTGAGCATCGACTGCAGCACGTTCATGACGCGGTCGCGGCCGGCGCCGGCGACGTAGAGTTCCTGGACCTCGGGCTCGAGGTAGCCGAAGACGTCGCGTTCCTGATCGGTGGGCAGGATCGCCAGGATCTGGGCGATCTCCTCGACGGTCAGCGCGTTGAGGATCGACGCCGCGTCGGTCGGATGCATCTCCTGCAGCACCGACAACAGGTCGTCGCGTCGCCCTTCCTGGAGCAGTTCGCGGACCTCGGGGATCAGCAGGTGGATGCGCATGGCGACGGCGCGGGCGGGGTGCGGACGGTAGCAGCGGTGGGAGGGGCGCGCACCATCGGCGCCTGGAGCGGCCGGGAGCGTGGTGCGGGGTGCGAGGGCGTCGAGCCGGAACGGGGAAGGGCTGCGCGCCTGGATGCTTGACCGGGGCCAGGGCCATCGCTACCCTCCTCGCCTCGATCGCCGGCTGCCCGGCGTTCGGGTCGGGGCGTGGCTCAGCTTGGTAGAGCGTTGCGTTCGGGACGCAAAGGTCGGAGGTTCAAATCCTCTCGCCCCGACCAGTTTCTCGCGCCGGAGGCGCGAGAACTGTCGGGGCGCGAGGACTTGGGGATGTCGCCCGCGGCAGCTGCGCTGCCGCCGGCTCCACCGGCAAACCCTCGGTGGCCGTCCGCGTGGTCAGCGGCCCGATGTTCTTCGGCCTCGGAGGTCGTTCCACGTCGGCACGTCGGCGGCGGTGACTCCTACGGGCACTCGCCGAGCAGCGGGCGTGCGTGCGGCCACGACGGCCGCAGCCACGCGGGCAGGCCGAGCGACAGGGCGACGAGCAGCAGCGCCACCAGCGCCCACGTCACGACCTCGTCGAGCACGAGCCCGGGCGTCTCGCTGCCGAGCAGCGCGGCGAGACCCTGGCGCCAGGTCATGCTCCACAACAGCAAAAGGAGCAAGGCCATGAGCGAACCCATCGCCGCCAGCAGCGGACCGCGCGCCCTGCCACACCAGGCCACGACCTGCGGCACCACCAGCAGCAGCGCCAGCAGCCGGTAGTCGAAGTTGCTGCCGAGGCAGAACGTGCCCAGGAAGACGCCGGCGCCGCTGCGGAACGCCGCCAGCGTGGGACCCGCCGGCGCGGGCAGGTGCCAACGGCCGCGGGCGCGCAGCGCCACCCCGGCGATGGCCGCGAATGCGAGGCCCGCGCCGGCACGCAGCAGGCCGGGCGAGGCGCCGGTGTTCGCGGCCAGCGCGTCGGGCAGCTGGGTGATCCCGTAGGAGATGCGGTTCCAGGCCAGCGAGTGGCGGTGGATCGTGGCCAGGTCGTCGCCGAGCCACAGCAGGTAGCCACCGGACAGCGCCACCACGCCGGCCATCAGCAACGCGCGGCGGCGTTCCTGGCCGAGCAGGCTGCCGAGCGCGAACACCGGATAGAGCTTCAGCAGGATCCCCAGCGCGATGGCGCCGGCGGCGAGCACCGGTCGCCTGGACGCGAGCCACGCGCCGGCGGCGAGCAGCGCGAACAGCACGAGGTCCGAGTTGGCGCGTTCCACCGCCAGCCAGGTCACCGGCGCGAACAGGGCCGCGGCGAGCGCGAGCGTGCGCGGCCCGGTCGTCGCGAGCGGCGTAAGCCAGCACAGCCCGACGACGAACACGGCCAGGAAGGCCAGCGCCAGGGCCTCGCTGTGCTCGGGGCCGAGCCCGAGCCGGGCCGGCAGGAGCCAGAGGCGCGGGTAGTTCAGGGCACGACCCCACGGATCGCCGGGGTTGTGCTCCAGCGGATCGAGGCCCTGCGCCAGGCTGTCGCGCGCGCCGGTGATCGGCCGCACGTCGGCGAAGCGTGGCTGCATCGTCGGTACGCCGAGCGCCGCCACGGCGTCGAGGCGGTCGCCGGCGACCAGCCCCGCCAGCAGCGCCGCGAACAGCGCCACCGCGACGAGGAACCCGCGCCGCGCCCGGCGGGCCTGGGCTGGCGGGCAGGCCTCGGTCGCAGGCCCGGCGGCTCCTGGCACTACTTCGCCGCCGCGCGGCGCCGCGCACCCGTGCCCTGCGCCATCGGCTCGGGCAGGTCGGGCGCCACGACGACGCGCACGCCGGGCACGGAATCGCGCAGGCGCACCACGGCGGCAGCGGAGACCGCGGTCTGCCAGACGTAGACGTCCTCGAGCTGCTTCAGGTTGGCCAGCGCGGCGGCGCCGTAGTCGCCGGCCTTGGTGCCGAACAGGTTCAGCGAGCGCAGTTCCCGGCAGGCCGCCAGCAGCGCGACGCCATGGTTGCCGACCTCGGTCTGGCGCAGGTCGAGGCTGACCAGCCGCGGCATCGCCGCGAGCTGGCGGCAGCCGGCGTCGCCGATCCGCGACCGGCCCAGGTCGAGTTCGGCGATGTGCGCGGCGAGCGGCGCCAGCGCGGCGAGGGCTGCGTCGTCGACCTCGTCGCTGCGGCCGGCGCAGCCGACCTCGAGCAACGGACTGTCGTCGCCGAGGCCGCGCACCTGGAAGGGGCCGTCGGCGAGCGCCGCCAGCGTCGCGGCGGGCAGGGGTTGCAGCCCCTGCTGCAGCCGGCGGAACAGGTCGGCGCGGCTCTGGCGCTTGTCGCCGCCCGCCGGCTTGTCCTTGTCGCCCTTGCCGCGCCCCGCGTCGGCGCCGCCCTTCTCCTTGTCCTTCTCCTTGGCCTTGCCGGTCCACTTGCCGAAGTCGGCGCCGTCGTCGATCCATTGCTGGATCTTCTCGATCTGCTCCTTCGGCAGCGGATCGCCCTTCTTCGCCGGCGGCATGCGGTCCTCGTCGTCGGCCGGCAGCGTGATCGACTCGTAGATCATCGAGGACTTGGCCTTGCCGGCGACCACCAGCTTGCCGCGCTTGCTGGTGGTGATGCCCTCCTTGGTGTCGAGCACGACGCCGCCTTTGGGCTTCTTCACCTTGCCGTCGGCATCGGTGTGCGCCGTCGCGTGGCATTCGACGCAGCGCTTCTCGAAGATCGGCCAGATCTGCTGCTCGAAGTCGATCTTGGGCTTCTTGTCCTGGGCGAACAGCGGCAGGCAGGGGAGCGCCAGGGCCCACAGGGCGAGGCAGGTTCGGTTCATCGGCGCGGGCGGAGGGGCGTTCAGGCGAAGAGGGAGGTGATCGGCGCGCCCTTGTCGGCGACCTTGAACGGCCGGCCGCTGGGCGACATGACGACGTGGTCGAGCGGCAGGCCGAGGGCGTGGGCGATGGTGGCGTTGAAGTCCTGGATCGACACCGGTTCCGACACCACCTCGCGGCCTTCGGCGTCGGTGCGGCCGTGGCGCTGGCCGCCGCGCACGCCGCCGCCGGCGAGCAGGCAGCTGAACGCCTTCGGGTAGTGGTTGCGGCCCTGGTCCTGGTCGATGTCCGGCGTGCGGCCGAACTCGGTGGCCAGCACCACCAGCGTCTCCCGCAGCAGCCCGCGGCCGTCGAGGTCGGCCAGCAGGGCGGCGAGGCCCTGGTCGATGGCCGGCGTCAGGTCGGCGAGCCGGTCGAAGTTGTCCGCGTGCGTGTCCCAGCCGTCGCTGACGACCTCGACGTAGCGCACGCCGTGCTCGACCAGGCGCCTGGCCAGCAGGCAGCCGGCGCCGAACGGCGTCTCGCCGTAGGCCTGCCGCAGCGCGGCCTGTTCGAGTCCGACGTCGAACGCGGCCAGGTCCTTGCTGCGCATCAGGCGCACCGCCTCGGCATAGGCACGCTCGTAGGCGGCGACGTCGCGCTGCGGATGGCGTGCGGCGAAGGCGGCGTCGAGTTCGGCGAGCCGCTGCAGTCGGCGCTGGAAGCGGTCGTCGTCGACGCCCTTGGGCAGGCGGGCGTTCTGCAGGCCGTCCTGCGCGTTGCCGATCGGCAGCGCCTGGAACTCGGGCGGGAAGAAGCCCGCGCTCGGCATGTCGGCGCCGCCGCCGATCAGCACGTGGCCGGGCAGCGTCGGGTTGCGGCGGCCGGCGAGCCGGTGGCACCAGGCGCCGAGGCTCGGGTGCTGGATCGTGCCGCGCAGCTCGAAGCTCGTGCGCATCAGGTACTGCGCCTGCGGGTGGGCGCCCTGCCGGCTCGACATCGAGCTGACGATGCACGCCTTGTCCATCTGGCCGGCGAGCTGGGGGAAGTACTGGCCGAGCAGCACGCCGTCGGCGCGGCTGCGGATCGCCTCGACCGGCCCCTGCGTCGACTTGCCCGGCTTGGGGTCGAGCGTGTCGAGGTGGCTCATGCCCCCGCGCAGGAACAGGTAGATCACCTGCTTGGCGGTGGCGCGGCCGAGCGGCACCGGCGCGGCCGGATCCTGGGCCAGCGCGCGGGCGATCGCGGCCGGGCCGAACGCCGCCGTGGCGCCGACGCCGAGCGCGCTGCGGGCCAGCCGCGTCAGGAACAGGCGCCGCGTCTCGAGATCGGCGCCGCGGGCGAGGTCGGTGAGCAGGCTCATCGGAGGCGGCGGAAGGTCACGGCACGAAGCGGAACTCGTTGCTGTTGCACAGCACCCAGACGAGGTCCTTGATCGCCGCGTCGCCGCCGCTGGCGATCGCCGGGCGCCAGTCGCGGAGTTCGTCGGCCGAGGGTTCGCGGTTCAGCGTGGTCAGGAAGGCGATGCGCACCCGGCGTTCGCCGTCGGCGGTCAGGTCGAGGTCGCGGCGCAGTGCCGAGCGCCCTTCGAGCACGCGCTGGTCGAGGAAGCCGTTCAGCAGCGTCAGCACCTGCGGCACGGTGGCCTCGGCCCGGGCCGCGTCGACCGTCTCGCGGTCCGACTGGCCGAACTGGCGCAGCAGGTGGCCGGCCGGAGCCGGTTGCGCCAGGTCGCTGGCCCGCACGAACTCGCCCTCGCGGCCGCGCGCGGCCCGCTGGCCGAGCGGCAGGCCCATGGCCTGCAGCTGGGCGGCGATCTCGAGCATGAGGGCCTGGTCGCCGTTGCGGCGGGCGGTGGCCAACTGCCGCAGCAGCGGCCGTGCCCGCGC
This sequence comes from Planctomycetota bacterium, assembly GCA_019636245.1. Taxonomy (GTDB): domain Bacteria; phylum Planctomycetota; class UBA1135; order UBA1135; family UBA2386; genus JAEUHS01. Next base: position 174,337 of record JAHBXX010000001.1, read on the forward strand.
CTGCAGCTCCTGGTCGGCGGCCGCCGCGCGCCGCGCGGCCTCGGCCTGCTCCTGCTGCTGGCGCTGCATCGGGTTGCGGCCTCGTTCGACCATGGCGATCAGCTGCTTGGCGTCGGCGGCGGCGAGTTCGGCGTATTGCTCGTAGACGGGCCGGGCGCGGGCATCGGTCTCGCGCAGGCGCTCGTCGAGGTCGTCGAACACCAGCGTCAGCAGCGAGTCCCAGACCTGCTCGGCGGTCATGCGCCGCAGCAGCGGCCCGGGGAACGCGAACGCCCGTGCGGCGGCTTCGTCGGCGCCGGTCGCCTGGCGCTGGAACAGCTGGGTGTGCACCAGCACGCGCTCGAACTGGCGCAGGTCGTAGCCGAGCTCGACCAGCAGCTTCTGCAGCGCATCGAACAGCTCGGGGTGCACGGCCGTGGTGTCCGGCCGCCAGTCGTCGAGCGGCTCGACCAGGCCGCGGCCGAAGGTGCGCGCCCACAGGCGGTTGGCGATCACGGCCGTGAAGCGCGGGTTCTTCGGCGTGGTGAGCCACTGCGCCAGCGACGTGCGCGAGTCGACGGCCGGCGGCGCGGCCTCGCCGCGCTCGCGGCGGTTGCCGCGCGAGGAGTCCTTGTCCTTGCCGGGTGGCGCCGCCTTCAGCTTCGCCGCCGGGCCGAAGATCGTGCTCGCGGCGATGCGGTCGCCGGGCTTGCCGTCGTCGTACTTGTAGTCCCGCGGCAGCTTCTCGACGCCGGTCCCGCTGCCGTCGAGCCCCTGGTTCATGCGCCGCACGAGCTGCAGCGCCTGCTGGCGCGTGCGCTCTTCGGCCTGGGCGAGTTCGCCGCGCAGACCGACGAGATTCGGCAGCGTGTCGTCGCGGTAGCGCAGCCCGCCGAAGAACGCGGCCATCTGGTAGAACTGGCGCTGCGTCCAGACGTCCGACGGGTGGTTGTGGCACTGCGCGCATTCGAGCCGCGTGCCGAGGAACAGCCGCAGGGCGTTCGCCATCGCGTCGTGCGGCATGTTGGTGTCGCGCAGCAGCATGCCGGTGGCGCCATTGCCCTGCTTGTGGCCGGCCCCCTCGGCGGTCAGCATCTCGCGCACCATCCGGTCGTACGGCAGGTCCTGGCGCACGGCCTCGCGCAGGTAGTGGGCGAACGGCTCGCCGCTCAGCGCCTGCTGCCGCGACTTCACCCGCAGCAGGTCGAACCAGAAGTTGGCGAAGTGGCTGGTGCGGCCGGGGCCGTCCAGCAGGCGGTCGCAGAGGTCGGCGCGCTTGTTGGGCGACGGGTCGGCGAGGAACTGCTCGGTCTCGGCCAGGGTCGGGATGCGGCCGACGATCTGCAGGTGGGCGCGGCGCACGAACGTGGCGTCGTCGACCAGCGGCAGCGCGGATTCGCCGAGGCGCCGCAGGCTGCGCTCGAGCAGGCTGTCGAGCCGGGCGGCGCGCTCGCGCACCTTCGCCTGCGGCAGCACCGACTCGACCGTGCGGGCCGGCGTCTGCGGGTTCGTGGTCGAGGTCTGGGCGAGCGCCACCGGCCCGAGCGCCACGGCGGCGAGCAACACGCAGGTGCGGGGGGAGACCATGGACGACGTCGGGGCCGGTGGGGGCGAGCGACCCAGGCGCATTGAAGACGACCTATCGGCGCGAGGCCATGGGGGGGTGCGTACAAAAGCTGTCGCCGGGGCGCTGCCGCCGCCGGCCGCATCCCCGCCGCACGCGGCGTTCAGGGCGTCGAGCGGCGGCGCGTGGTGGCCAGCACCTGGCCGCCCGCCGGCAGGCCGGCGACGGCGGTGCCGCGCGGGCTGCGCACGATGACCCGCGGTGCGGCCGCCTCGCCGAGCCGGGCGAGCACCAGGGCGCGCACGGCCTGCAGCCTGGCCTCGGCAAGTTCCATCGCTCCGGCGCGAGCCCGCCGGCGCTGGGCGCGTTCGTGGTCGCCGGCGATCTGCCGCAGCAGGCCTTCCTCGCCGTGCTCGAGGTCGCCGAGCTCGGCGTCGACCGCGGCCAGCTGCGCCTGCAGCTGCACCGTTCCGGCCGTGCGGGCCGCCGCGTAGCAGGCGGCCAGCTGGCCCGCGAGCCGGAGGCGCTGTTGCCGCAGGGCGGCGTGTTCGGCCTGCACCCGGGCCAGCGCCTCGGCCACCACGGCCGCCGGCGGGCAGGTCAGCTCCCGGGCCCGTTCGACGTCGCCGGCGCCGAGCTCGTGGGCCAGCACGACGACGACGTTGGCATCGGCGGCGGCGACCGCGAGCACCTCGTCGAGGCTGCCGTCGGCCGGCAGCGGGTCGCCCGGCCGGAAGGCGAGCGTCGCGACCACCGGCTTCGCCGGCGCGCCGGGACCCAACCCGATCGAACTGGTCAGCGCGCCGGTGACGCGGAACGCCGCCTTCGCCACGGCGTCGGCGATCTGCTTGACCAGCGCCTCGGTGGCGGCCTCGGCGATGCGGCCGGTGCGCACCTGGTCGGCCGGCACCTGCACGCGCAGCGGCAGCACCTGTTCGTCGTTGTCGTTCTTCAGCAGGAACAGGACGGTGTCGAGCGACAGCGGCACGCGCAGGAACGAGGACACCGGGCCGCCGGGTGGCTCGCGCAGGGACAGCGACGTGAACTTGGGCGTCATGCGCAGCAGGGTGCCGCGGGCGCCGTCCATGCGCGCGTCGAGCTCCAGGTCGAACAGGCCGTCGCCGATCTCGACGCCGCCCTGCCTGGCGAGGCCGCGCAGCGCGGTCAGCTCGAGCGCGTGCACGGAGGCGCGCACGTGGCCGGTGGGCAGCGGATAGGGCTGCACCGTGCCGCTCACCCGAGCCTCCTCGACCAGCGGCCGCGGCTCCAGTTCGGGTTCGCTGCCCAGGCCGACGAGTCCCGTGGCGGCGCCGAACACGCTGCCCAGCAGCGAACCGCCCGCCGCGCGCCGCGGCAGGTCGACGTCGCCGCCGCGCAGCGAGGCGTCGAAGGCGATCGAACGCGCTTCGGTCGCCGCGCGGGTCGAGAAGCCCTGCAGGCGCAGGTCGAGTTCCTGGATCGGCAGGGCCGACGGCGGCGACGTGGTGCGATCGACGTAGTCGAACTGCAGGCCGAGCACCTGCAGGCGGTCGATGGCGAACTCGGGTGGCCGCTGGCCGGCGGCGACCGGAGGCGGCAGGCTCGTCGGCGCTGGCGACGGATCGCTGCCCGCGGCCGCGGGCCGGAGGCGCAATCCCAGCAGTTCGAGCCCGCCGTCGCCGCGCGCGACCCACAGCCGCGGCGCCTCGACGTCGACTTCGCGCAACTGCACGTCGCCGGTCAGGGGATCGATGGCGCGCAGCTCGACGCTGGCCTCGTCCCACTCGAGCAGGCTGCGGCCGTCCGGCTCCGCGCGCAACTCGGTGCGTTCGATGGCGATCTCGCCGCCGAACGCGCGCGACAGGTCGAAGCGGCTCGGGTTGCGCCGGCGCAGGTCGAGCCGCGCGTGCACCTGGGTGGTCAGCGTGGCCTCGGTGCAGGTGCCCTCCAGCCGGTCGGCGAGGGACGGCAGCACCCGCGGCAGGGCGCTGGTGTCGATGCCGCTGGCCCGCAGGTCGAGATCGAGGGTCGGCGCGATGGCGAACGGCGCGATCGTCGCCTCGGCGCGCAGTTCGCGCAGCAACGGCGGCGCCTGCAGTTCGAGGTCGAGCCGGCAGGGCGCCGTCTCGGCCGGGTTCGCGGCCGTGGCCCAGGGTTCGCGCAGTGCGAGCCGGAGGGCCGCGACCAGCGGCTCGCCGTCGCGGTCGGCGCGCTCGCGCACGACGACGCGTTCGATCGCGATCTCGAGGGCGTCGACCTGCAGGGCCGGCAGCAGGGTCGCGGCGCGGGTGGTCGCCGGGGCCGGCGCCGGTGGCGCTGCGCCGCTGGTCGCGACCAGCCGCATGCCGGGCAGGTGCAGGCCCTCGGTCGTGCGCGCGGCGACGGCGCGCACGCCGCGCACTTCGGCCCTGCCGACGTGGACGCGGTCGGGGCCGAGTTCGGGCAGCCGCAGGTCGATCGTGTCGATGGCCAGCAGTTCGGTGTCCGCGTCGTGCAGGGTGATGCCGGAGGCCCGCAGCGAAAGCGCGGACGGGCCGGCCGTGCCCCATTCGAGCTGGCAGCGGCTCGCGAACGCACCGTCGACGAGGGTGCAGGCGATCGACGGCGGCAGCAGCGCCTGCAGGCCGGCGCCGCGCAGGCCGTCGGCGCGGCAGCCGAGTTCGAGGCGGCCGCCCTCGGGCCCGCGCAGCAGCGTGCCCTGCACCGCCACGGCGCCGAGCCCCGGCTCCAGGCGGACGTCGGCGCGGAAGTCGTTGGCGGCGCCGGCAGCGGCGGCGTCGACGTGCAGGTCGAGGCCGAGCGACACGGCGGCCGCGTCGGGTTGGCTGCCGTCCGTCCAGCGCACCGTGGCGCCGCGCAGGTCGAGCGCGCCGTGCCGCAGCGGTGGCGTGGCGGCCGCCGGCGTCGGAGCGGCCGCCGGCGCCGGAGCCGCTCCCGGCGGGGCGTCGGCGCCCGGGGCGGCGGTGCCGGCCAGGTGCAGGCCAAGGGTCTCGAGGCTGCCCGCGGGCGTACGCGCCACCGCCACGAACGGGTCGTCGATCGTCCAGGTGCCGAGGTCGAGCGTCTGGCCGAGCACGAGCCCGCGGCCCTCGAGGTTGCGCAGGCCCAGCAGCACGGTGTCGCCGTCGGTGAACCGCAGGTCGGCGAGCCGCGCGTCCAGGCCGAGCGCGCCGGCCTCGGCGCGCAGGGTCACCGCCGCCTTGGCCTGCAGGTTGCCGGCCTGCAGGCGTGGCTCGAGGCCGGCCCTGGCCAGCCAGGGCTGCAGCGATGCGGCGGTGAGCCCGGTGGCCTGCAGCTCGGCTTCCGCGGCCAGGGTGGTCGCCGACGGGACGGTGCGCACGCGGATGCGGCAGGCCTCGACCGCACCGGGCAGGTGCAGGCTTGCCTCCAGTTCGCCGGGGGCGGCGGGCCCGCCGAGGCCGAGTTGCCGGCCCTGCAGATCGACGGCCACCTCGAGCGGCGCCGGCTCGGCGAAGCACTGGTCGAGGCAGCGCAGGCGGAGGCCCCGGCCCTGGAGCCGGCCCAGGCTGACCTGCGGCCAGGCGAAGGGCGCGGCGGCGGCCGGCGCGGCGGCGGCCGCCGGCACGGGGGCGTTCGCCGGGCTCGCACCGACGAGCCGCAGCCCGAACAGTTCGAACGCGCCGTCCGCGCCGATGGCGGCGTCGAGCCGCGGGCCCTCGAACTCCACCGCGCCGACCTCGAGGCGGCCGCCGCGCGTCCGCAGGTCGCGCACCGCCAGATGGGAGAGCTGCAGCGTCGGTTCGCCGGCGCCGACCTGGAGGTCGTCGACCGTGGCGGTCAGGCCTTCGCCGGCGATCGTGGCCGCGAGGGCGGCATCGAGATCGACGCCTGCGGCCGGCATCACGACCCCGCGCGACTTCAGCCACGGAGCGAGGCGCCCCAGGGTCACCGCGCGGGCCTGCAACTGGCCCGACATCTGCGTGGCGTCCTGGCGCCGTACGAGGCGGCCGCGCGCGAGGCGCAGGTCGGCGGCGAGCCCGTCGCCGCGTGCGCCGACGGTGAAGGGCAGGATCCACGCGCCGTCCTCGTGGTTCGACGGGCCCACGGCGGCATCGACCGCGAGCAGCGGCTGGTCGTCGAGCTGCGCGCGCAGGCGCAGCGAGGCGGCGAGGCCGGGCAGCGCCTGCACTGCCTGCGAGGTGGCGTGCAGGTCGCCGTCGAGGTCGAAGGCGAGCACGTGCGGCGTTCCCGGTCGGGCGGGGTCGTCGAGCCAGGGCAGGGCCGGGCGCAGGCCGCGCGCCTGCGCCTGCCACGCCAGCCGGACCTCGCCGTGGCGCGTGTTCGTGGTCGCTCGCAGCCAGACGCCGTCGTGGTGGTCGGGTGCGTGCATGCGCACCAGGATCGAGCCAGGGCGGTCGGTCCGGCCCAGTTCGGCGACGTCGACGTCGACGTGGCCGACGAGGCGCGACGACGTGGCGAGGTCCTCGACGACGACCTGCAGGTCGTGCACCCGCAGCGACGCCACCTGCAGCGGCGGATCGAGGCGCACGCCGGCCGGGGCCGCGGCGGGGGCGGCTGGGGACGGGGCCGGCGGCGTCCCGCCGTCGCCCTGCCAGGCGCGCGGCAGCCGCAGGCGGCCGTCGGCGTCGACCTGCAGGTGCAGGCGGGCGCCGGCGAGCGTGGCATCGACGAGCACCAGGTTGCCGTGCAGCAGCTGCCAGGTGGAGACGTCGATGGCGAGTTCCTGGGCCGAGAGCAGCGCGGGCCGCGACGGGTCGGCGGCATCGCGCACGGCGAAGTCGAGCAGACGCAGCGACAGGCCGGACAACGACAACTGGGCGGCGCGGCACTGCAGGTCGAGCCCTGCCGTGCGCGCGGCCACGCCGAGCAGCCAGGGCAGGGACAACGCGAGCAGGAGGCGCGCGGCGACCACGATGGCCAGGCTCCAGGCGAGAACCCGACGCCAGCGGCGGCGTCGCCCGTGGCGCGGCAGCGGCTTCGTCACGGCGACGACTCCGTCGGGGCGTGGGCGCGCAGGGCGGCGGCACGCCTCTCCGGTGGGTCCAGCGGCGCATAGTCCGGCACGGCCAGGCCGTGTTCGGCCAGGTACTCGTGGGCGCGCAGCCGGTGCACCGGATCGCGGTCGCCGAGCGCCTCGAGGTTCTCGGCCTGCGCGCCGGCGGCGAAGGCCGCGGCGTCGTGGCTGGTGGCCAGGAGCCGTTGCAGCGTCGCGGGCTCGAGGGCGAGGATGCCGAGGCGCCGGAGCACGGCGGACCGCAGGCCCAGCGGCAGCTCCTCGCGCTGCATCGCCGGCAGCAGGGCCGACCAGACGGCGCGTTCGAAGTCGAACCGGCGGTCGGCGGCGACCGGATCCAGGCGACCGACCTCGGCGCCGATCGCGATCAGGTTCGTCTCGTCGGCGGCCAGCAGGACGTCGACGCAGGCCGGCAGGCCGAAGTTGGTCGCCAGCGCCAGCAGCGCCCCTCGGCGCGGCTGGGCGCCGATCGACTCGGCAGCGAGCTGCCACTGCAGGGCGATCGGATCGGTCCCCGGCCCAGCCGGCGCGGCCGGGGGCGCCTTCGGGCCGTTGGCCGCCACGGCCGCGTCGATCTCGGCGGCGTCGGCAAGGCCGCCGGCGCCGATGCGGATGGCATGGCCGGCGAACCCCGCCCCGGTCGCGGGCACGAACAGCAGCGCAGCACCATCCCCGAGCGGGTCGCGCAGCACGGCGAGCTCGATGCCGCGGTCGCGACCGGTGTCCGTCCGCAGGGCCAGGCGCACGCCGTCGGCGGCGGGCTCGCAGCGGAACTCGGGCAGGTGCGGCACCGACGTCGAGAACGTCGTCGACCAGCCGGCCGCGACGATGCCGGTCACCGAGCCGAGGTGCGGCGTGCCCTCGACGACCGCGGCGGGCGCCGGCATGCCCCACCGCGTGCCCGGTCGCAGCGACGAGGCGGCGCGCAGGGGGCGGCCGCGCAGCGCCAGCACGGCGCCGAGGTGCAGTTCGACCGAGTCGAGCGCGGGTTCGGCCGCCAGCCCGAACACGTCGACCTGGAGCCGCCGCGCGGCGAGGGTCTCCGCGGCGGCGGTGGGGCCGGCGGCCGGTTCGTACTGGACGTGGATCTCCACCGGGGGGATCGGCGGGGGCGGCGGTGCCGTGCAGGCCACGAGGCACAGGCAGGCGGTTCCGGCCCGGATCGGCATGGGGTGCACGGCGTGCACGCTACGCGACGTCGCGCGGCCCGCAACGGCGGGTCGCGTGCTTTCCCGGGAGGGGGCCGATAGTGTCCCGGCAGCGGCGTTTCCTGGTGGAGGCGTCGCCCATGTCCATCGTCCAGGGAGGTCGTTCCGTGTCAGCCGCTGCGCGTGCCGCCGCCATCCAGCTCATTGCCCGCAAGTCGCCCGTCGCCGTCGCCGCCGCGCCGCAGCCGCTGCCGCAGCTGTTCGGCGTCAACGTGTTCGGGCTCGACCAGATGCGGGCCAGGCTGCCGGAGAGCGCCTACAAGGCACTGCGCTCGTGCATGGAGCACGGCCAGGAGCTCGACCACGCCCTCGCCGATCTGGTCGCCAACGCGATGAAGGAATGGGCCGTCGAGCGCGGCGCCACGCACTTCACGCACTGGTTCCAGCCGATGACGGGTTCGACGGCCGAGAAGCACGACAGTTTCGCCTCGCTCGAGGGCGGCAAGCTGATCCTGGAGTTCAGCGGCAAGGCGCTGATCAAGGGGGAACCGGACGCGAGCTCGTTCCCGAGCGGCGGCCTGCGGGCGACCTTCGAGGCCCGCGGCTACACGGCCTGGGATCCGACCTCGCCGGCGTTCCTGCGCGAGACCACGAACGGCTCGACGCTGTGCATCCCGACCGCGTTCTGCAGCTGGACCGGCGAAGCGCTCGACGAGAAGACGCCGTTGCTGCGCAGCAGCGAGGCGCTGAGCCGGGAGGCGGTCCGCCTGCTGCGCCTGCTCGGCGACGAGCGCGTGCAGTACGTCTACACGACGCTGGGCTGCGAGCAGGAGTACTTCCTGATCGACCGCGATCTCTACCTGCTGCGCCCGGACCTGGTCGCCACCGGCCGCACGCTGTTCGGCGCCCGGCCGCCCAAGGGCCAGGAACTCGAGGACCACTACTTCGGCTCGATCCAGCCGCGCGTGCTGGCCTTCATGCAGGAAGCGGAACTGGAGCTGTGGAAGCTCGGGGTGCCGGTGAAGACCCGGCACAACGAGGTCGCGCCGAGCCAGTACGAGGTGGCGCCGATCTTCGAGCGCACCACCGTGGCCGTCGACCACAACATGCTGGCGATGGAGGTGATGAAGCAGGTGGCCCAGCGGCACGGTTTCCACTGCCTGCTGCACGAGAAGCCCTACGCGGGCATCAACGGCTCCGGCAAGCACAACAACTGGTCGATGGCCACCGACGGCGGCGACAACCTGCTCGAGCCGGGCACCAGCCCCGAGCAGAACATGCGCTTCATGGTGATGCTGGCGGCGGTCATGCGCGCGATCGACCTGCATGCGGACCTCCTGCGCACCACGATCGCGCATGCCGGCAACGACCATCGCCTCGGCGCCAACGAGGCGCCGCCGGCCATCCTGTCGATCTATCTCGGCGAGCAGTTGACCGACGTCGTCGAGGCGCTGATCGCGGGCACGGGCCGCGGCAGCGAGCGCAAGCGCGACACGATGCGGCTCGGCGTCTCCGTGCTGCCGCCGTTGCCGCGCGACGCCACCGACCGCAACCGGACTTCGCCGTTCGCCTTCACCGGCAACAAGTTCGAGTTCCGCGCCGTCGGGGCGAGCCAGGCGTGCGGGCGCCCGAACGCGGTGCTGAACACCATCGTCGCCGACTCGCTGGCCTGCATCGCCGACGAGATCGAGCGGGCCAAGGCGCAGAAGGGCCTCGAGGCCGCGGTCAACGAGGTCGTCGTCGATCTGCTGAAGAAGCACCGGCGCATCCTGTTCAACGGCAACGGCTACTCGGCCGCCTGGCACCAGGAGGCGGAGCAGCGCGGCCTGCCCAGCTTCCGCAATGCGGTCGACGCGATCGGCAACTTCGGCAGCCGCAAGAACGTCGAGCTGTTCGAGCGCTTCGGCGTGCTGTCGGCCAAGGAGGTCGAGTCGCGCATGAACATCCAGTTCGAGGCCTACAGCAAGGCGATCGCCATCGAGGGCCAGAGCGCGCTGTCGCTGGCGCGCACGGTGATCCTGCCGGCGGCGCAGAAGAGCCAGTTGGCGGTGGCGCAGAGCGTGCAGGCGGCGAAGGCGTGCGGCATCGACGTCAAGGTGCAGGAGAAGCGGTTGCGGGAGCTGAGCGCCCGCATCGAGGCCTTCGTCGGCGCCATCGACGACCTGACGACCCAGTTCGAGCAGGCCGAGCACCACGCCGGCGCGCCGGCCGACCACGCGCGGACCTACCGCGACAAGGTGGTGCCGGCGATGGGGCGGTTGCGCGAGGTTGCCGACGGGCTCGAGACGATGGTCGACGACGCCGATTGGCCGCTGCCCAAGTATCGCGAGATCCTGTTCCTGCAGTGAGGCGGTCGCCTGCCCGGCGCCGGCCGGACGGCCGCCGCCGCCGCGGGCGCCGGGCTCAGGCGCGCTGCAGCTGCAGCAGCGGCATCACGATGGCGACGACGATGCCGGCGACGACGACGGCCAGCAGCACGATGATGAGCGGCTCGATGATCGAAGTCAGCTTCTGCGTCGCCAGGTCGACCTCCTCGTCGTAGGTCGCCGCGATGCGCTCGAGCATCTCCTCGAGGTTGCCAGCCTGTTCGCCGACGCCGACCATGTAGGACACCGTCGGCGGGAAGGCGCCCGACATCTTCATCGGCGTCGAGATGTCGGCGCCTTCGACGACCCGGTCCTGCACGTCCTGCAGGGCGTTCTGCAGCACCTTGTTGTCGAGCACGCTCTTGGTCACCTGGATCGCTTGCAGCGCCGGCACGCCGGACCGGAGCAGGGTCGCCAGGGTGATCGAGAAGCGCGCCATCGACTGCTTGCGCATCAGGTCGCCGAACACCGGCACGCGCAGCTTGAAGCGGTCCCAGATCAGGCTGCCCTTGTCGCTGTGGATGAACATCTGGAAGGCGATCACCGCCAGCAGCGCACCGACCAGGACGAGCAGCCAGTAGTTGACCAGGAAGTCGGAGCAGGTGATCAGGACCTTGGTCGGCAGCGGCAGCTGCTGGCCGCGCCCCTTGATCAGCTGGGTGACGCGCGGCACCACGAAGTACATCAGCACGGCCACGACGATCGTGCCGACGACGACCATGATCGTCGGGTAGATCAGCGCCGCTCCGACCTTGTTCTTGAGCCGGGTCTGCGCCTGCAGGAAGCCGGCCAGGCGCAGCAGCACCTTGTCGAGCGCGCCGGACGACTCGCCGGCCTTGACCATGTTCGAGTACAGGTCGGTGAAGTAGGCCGGGTGCTGCAGCACGGCATCGCCGAGCGGCATGCCCTGGGTGACCTTCTCGCGGATGTCGCGGAACGCGCTCTCGATCTTCTTGTCGGGCGCCTGCTCGATGATCATGCGCAGCGCCTCGGCCAGCGGGATGCCCGCCTGCAGCAGCGACGCCATCTGGCGCGTCACCGCGGCGACCTGCTCCATGCGCTGCTTGTTCGGGAACTCGACGCCGGTGACGCCGCGGATCCGGATCGCCCCCGCCTTGCGGGCGCGCGCCTCGCGGATGTCGGTGACGAACAGGCGCTCGCGCTTCAGCTTCTGCCGCGCGTCCCGGGTCGTGTCGGCGTCGATGATGCCGCGGCGCTGCTTGTTCTCGCCGTCGATCGCCTTGTACTCGAAGATCGGCACGAACGTGTCTCGAGGGGGTGGGAGGTCAGATGACGTCGAGCTGCGTGACGCGCAGCACTTCCTCGGGCGTCGTCATGCCCTGCAGCAGCTTGGCGACGCCGTCCATGCGCAGCGTGCGCAGGCCGCGCTCGAGGGCGCCACGCTTGATCTGGCTCGCGGTCGCCTTGTTGACGATCTGCTCCTGGATGTGGGTGTCGATCGGCATCACCTCGTAGATCGCGGTGCGGCCGGCGAAACCGGAGCGGAAGCACTCGTCGCAGCCGCGGCCCATCATCAGCTTGCCGTCGGGGAACTGGTCGGGCGTCAGCTTCAGGTCCTCGAGGAAGTAGCGCTGCTGCTGGTTCGGGGTCAGCGGCTCGCGGCAGTTCGGGCAGATCGTGCGCAGCAGGCGCTGGGCGATCACCAGCAGCAGGGACGACGAGACCAGGTAGGGCTCGACGCCGATGTCGATCAGGCGGGTCACGGTCGACGCCGAGTCGTTGGTGTGCACCGTCGAGAAGACCAGGTGACCGGTCAGCGCGGCGCGGATGGCGATGTCGGCGGTCTCGTTGTCGCGGACCTCGCCGACCATCATCACGTCGGGGTCCTGGCGCAGGAAGGAGCGCAGGCCGGCGGCGAAGGTCAGGCCCTTCTTGGTGTTGACCTGCACCTGGCTGATGCCGTCGAGGTTGTATTCGACCGGGTCCTCGATCGTCAGGATGTTGAGTTCGGGCGCATTGATCGCGTCGAGGCAGGCGTAGAGCGTCGTCGTCTTGCCCGAGCCCGTCGGGCCGGTGACGAAGATGACGCCGTGGCTGTAGTTGATGTAGCGCTCGATCGTGCGCTGGCTGTCGGTGGACAGGCCGATCTGGTCCAGCGAGTAGATCTTGGTCGTCTTGTCGAGGATGCGGAACACGACCCGTTCGCCACCGGCCACCGGCACCGTGCTGATGCGCACGTCGACGTCGCCGTCGCCGACGCGGATCGAGGCGCGGCCGTCCTGGGGCAGGCGCCGCTCGGCGATGTCCATCTTCCCCATGACCTTGACGCGGGAGATGATCGCCTCCTGGGCGCGCTTGGGGACCGACTCCATGTCGTAGAGCACGCCGTCGATGCGCATGCGGACCTGCAGGCGATCGGCGTACGGCTGCAGGTGGATGTCCGAGGCGCGCAGCTTCAGCGCCTGGAACAGCAGCATGTTGACCAGCTTGATGACCGGCGCCTTGTTGGCATCGAGGAGGTCCTCCGACTCCTGGATGTTCTCGGCGATGCTGACGATGTCGGTGTCCTTGACGTCCTGCAGCGCCTCGTCGACGCCGTCGGCCTTGTGCCGGTAGGCGCGGTTGATGAGGTTGGCGACCTCGCCGCGCGGCACCAGCACCGCCTCGATCTCCCGGCCGAGCAGCGTCGCCAGGTCGTCCATCGGCTGGATCTCGAGCGGCCGGTGGGTGGCGACGCGCAGCAGGCTGCCGGTGTCCTCGATGGCGATCAGGCCGTGGGTGCGGGCGAACTGCACCGGGATCTGCTGGATGAACACGCCGGGCACGCCGACGCCCTCGAGGCTCGGACGGAACTCGAGTCCGAGCAGTTCGCCGAAGAACTGCAGGCACTTGCCCTCGGGCAGGATGTTCTTGGCGATCAGCACCTGGTCGAGCTGCTGCCCGGTCTCGCGCTCGGTGCGCAGCGCGTCGTCGATCTGGGCGGGGGTCAGGCCCGCCTTGCGCAGGAGGCCCTCGCGGATGCGGTCCTGGACGACCGTCGGTGCAGTGGAGTCGCTCATCGGCCTGTCTTTCGCACCGGCGCCCGTGGGCCCGAGGACCGGCCGCTCGCCGGTTCGGCGTCGGGCGTCCGGCGGTAGGTCGGCATCTCGTATTCGCCCTGGACGTCGAGGTCCTCGACCGTGGTGCCGTGGTCGTCGAGCGTGCGCGCCTGGCCGGAGCTGCCGTTCCAGCGGCGGTCGATCATGCGCAGACGCCGCTCGCCGATGTAGTCCTGCGCCTCGAGCTTCTTGTTCAGGCTGACGTGCCAGAGGTCCTGGAAGTCGTCCTCGTCGAGGATCGTCGGCGTGACGAAGAAGTAGAGGTTGGTCTTGTTCGAGGTGGCTTCGCTGCGCCGGAACAGGATGCCGAGCAGCGGGATGTCCTTGAGGAAGGGCACGCCGCCGTCGCTCTGCGACTCGGAGTCCTCGATCACGCCGCCGAGCACCATCGTCGCGTCGCTCGGCATCGTCACCTGGGTGCGGATCGTGCGCCGCAGGGTCACGCCGCCGCCGGTCACCGAGTTCGGGTCGAAGGCGCCGACGAACCGGCTGACCTCCAGGTTGATGTTGAGCCGCAGGTAGTTGTTCGGCGAGATCGTCGGCGAGATCTCGAGCGTGATGCCGGCCAGGCGCGGCTGGCCGAGGCCCGACTGCGTCGTCGCCGTGCCCTGCTGGTTCTGCGTCGTCGGCCGTTCTTCCTCGGTCTTCACCGTCGCCGACTCGTTGTTGTTCACCAGCACGCTCGGCAAGGACAGGATGTTGGCGCGATCGTCCGTCGACAGCGCGTTGATCAGGAACGGCACCGCGAAGTCGCCGCCGCTGATGATGCCGCCGGTCAGACCCTGCAACGGGTTCTCGAAGTCGGGCAGGCGCGTGTCGGGCAGGCCGTCGTCGTCGGTGTCCTCGAACTTCGACTGGCCGAAGCTGGTGAAGCCGAAGCCGCGGGTGAAGTCGCCGCTCTCCTTCAGGTCGAGCAGGCCGAGCTCGACGCCGAAGCGATCGAGGTCGCCGGTCGTCAGCTCGACCAGCGCCGCCTCGATCAGCACCTGCGGCTGGCGTCGGTCCAGCTTGTCGATCAGCGCCTGGATCTGCTTCCACTTCGTGCCGGCGGCCGACACCAGCAGGCTGTTGCTCTCCTTGTGCGCCTGGATGACGGTCTTGCGCGTGCGGCGGGCCGCGGCGCCACCGGCGCCCTGCGGCGCCGCGGCCGCCGTCTCGGCCTGGTTGTCCTCCTGCATGAAGGTGTTGAGCGTCGTGCGCAGGTCCTCGGCCAGCACGTTCTTCAGGTGGATCACGTTGGCGGCGCCGTCGACCGGTGCGCCGGGTACGTCGAGGCGGGCGACCAGGTCCAGCGCCTCGCGCACCTGATCCTGCGTACCGCTCAGCACCAGGGCCTTCTGTGAGCTGTGCACGACGATCTTCAGCTGCGGCTGGCCGGAGGCGCCCGGCGCGCCGCCCTGGCCGGCGCCCTGCTCCTGCAGCACCTGCTGGCGGATGCGGCTCCGGCTCTCGAGCACCTCGGTCAGGACCGGTTCGAGCTCCTCCGGCGCCTGCTCCTCGAGCACGACGACCTGCACGACCAGGTTCGGCGCCTCGATCGGCACGTCGACCAGCTCGAGCAGCTTGACGGCGGCGTAGACCTGCGGGCCGAAGCCCTGGATCAGCATCGCCGTGTTGTTGCCGACGTTGCCGAGCACCGGACCGCCGCCGCCGGTGGGCGCGCTGGTGCTGGCGAAGAAGGGCCGCAGCGCGTTGGTCGCGATCGTGGCGTTGATGTTCTTCAGCGTGACCGTGGTCAGGATCGGCACGCCGGTCTGGTTGCGGTAGAGCGGCAGTTCGTCCGGCGTCACGTAGCGGGCGCCGTTCGTGACCTCGCGGTTGCGCGGGCCGCTCATCGACACGATCTCCAGCATCTCCAGCGGGCCCTCGCCGCGCGGCACCACGGCGAAGCCCTTGATGTAGAGCATCGTCTGGAAGAACGAGAAGAAGTCCTCCTTGAAGCGCGCGCGCTTGATGCGCAGCGTGCCGAGGAAGCTGACCGGACCGGCGGCCTGGCCGGGGCCCTGCAGCTCGGTCAGGTTGAAGGTGAAGGCGCGGCCGGTCACCTCCTGGGCCCACTTGACGAACTCGGCCAGATCCATGCCGTTGTTCTCGTTCATCGAGAAGGCGATGGTGTCGGTGGCCTCGTCGACCTCCATGCGCGGGGTCGGGCGCTGCGGGTCCTGGCCGGTCGGGGGCGTGCCCTGGGCCGGCATCGCGACCGCGGCCAGCGCGGCGATCAGCCCGGCCGCGAGCGGCCCGGCGCGATGCCGGGGCGCAGGGTCCGCCGACGGTGGCAGGTGCCGTCGCGCGTCGTTGCCAGGCCGGGTGGGGTGGGTGTCACCGCGTGCGCAAGGATCGGCCATCTTGGGGTGTGCGAGGTCTCGAGTCCGCTACGGAGCAGCGAAGTGGCTGCCTCCGACCGCCGGGCTCGGGTTTTTATTTCCCGTCGACGACGCAAGGAAGCCCGAAGTCCGTGTTTCCGACTTTCCGATTGCGCCGTTTCCGTGGCATCGGTTGCATTCCCGGCGCCGTGTCGCGCGGTGACGCGCGTGCCGCTCGCGGTCCATGAAGCTCTCCGACCTGATCACGCCCGACCTCGTCGAAATGCCGCTGCGGGCTGCCGACAAGTGGGAGGTCCTGGCGACGATCGCGCGGGTGCCGGTGCGTGCCGGCCGGTATCCCGAGTCGATGGTGGCGAGTGTCGAGCAGGCCCTGGTCGCCCGCGAACGCAGCATGACCACGGGCATGGAGCACGGCATCGCGATCCCGCACGCGGCGATCGACGGCATCGACGAACTGGTGGCGGTGCTCGGGCTGAGCCCGGCGGGCATTCCCTTCGAGACGCTCGACGGCGCGCCGGCGCGCATCGTCGTCGGCCTGATCATCCCGCGCAGCAAGAAGCTGGCGCACATCAAGACGCTGGCGGAGATCGCCAAGCTGTTGTCGCGGGCCGAGGTGCGGGAGCGGCTGCTGCAGAGCAGCGACGCCGCGGCGGCGGTGCAGACCCTGGCGGCCATGCAGGTCCAGGTCCGGTAGGACGACGTGGCGGCGAAGCAGGGGGAAGTGGCCCTGGCGGACGAACGCCGGGAGGAGGGAGCAGCGCCGCCGCCGCGCACGGACCTGGGCCACGGCCCCTTGGCCGAGGCCGGTGGCCTGCTGCGCCTCGTGCAATGCGCCGCCGAGGAGGGGGGGGCGGCAGCCGGCGGCGTGTTGGCCGGCACGCCGCGGGTTCCCTGGCGGCGGGCGCTGGCGCTGATGGTGGCCGCCGCCTGGTTCGCGCCGGCCGCGTCGTCGGCCGTCGCCAGCGACCCTCCGGGCCTGCGTCCGTGGTTGGTCCCGGTCGGGATCGTCGGCGTCGCCGCGGCGGGCGTCTTCGCCCGGGTCGCCTGGCGAACGGCGGGCGCCGGCTTGGACCTGTTCGCCATCGGCCTGCTGGGTCTCGCGGTGGTGAGCGCGGGCTCCGGTGCCGAGCCGGCGTGGCTCGCCTTGCACGCCACGGCCTTGTCGTGGCTGGCGGTCGGCACCTTCGCCGCGGCTGCCCGGCAGCGGGCCGCGGTGGTCGTGGGCCTGGCGGCGGCCGGGATGCTGGCGGGGCTCGGCGCGACGGCTGCGCACGCGCCGTGCGCGGCGGCGCTCGGTCGCCCGGCGGTGCAGGTGCTGGCCGTGGGGCTGCTGGCGATCACGGCCACCCTCGGCCGGCCGGCGCTCCTCCCCGGGGCCTTGCGGTGGCGCGAGGTGACCCTGCTGGCGCTGGCGATCGCGGCGCTGGCGTGGGCGCTGGCCGGCCCGGGCTGGCACGCGCCGGCGGGCGGCAGCGGGATCGGCCTGGCCGCGGCGACGGGCGCGGTGTTCGGTTGCGTCGCGGGGCGTGCCGCCGGGTGGGCGGCCGGCCTCGCGCTGGCCGTGGCCGCCGCCGTGCTCGGGCTGCCGCCGCGAGGCGACGGCGCCGATGCGGCGCGGCGCCTCGTGCTGGCGGTGGCGGGCGAGACGCGCGCGGTCTACCAGCGCGCCACCCAGGCGGTGCAGCTCACGGTCGCCGGCGAGGTCGTCGACCGCGTCGGTCCCGATCACGCCGGCGCCGAGCTTGCGGCCACGGTGGCGACTCTGCTCGCGGTTCCGGGCGATCGCACGTTGGTGCTGGGGGCGGGCACCGGCCGGCTGGCCGATGCCCTGTTGGCGACGGGGCGGCACGAAGTGGAGGTGGTCGACGCGCGCGGTGACGATCCGACCGTGGTCGCGGCGCTGCGCGGCGACGGTCCGGTGCCTGCCGCCACCCCGGTGGCGGCGGACCCGCGCGTGCGCCGCGAGGTGCGCTCCTGGCGCCAGGCGCTCGATCGGCTCGACGCCGGCGCCCGGCAGTGCATCGTGGTCGGCGAACTGCCGCACGCCGCCGCGTCCATCCAGTCCACCCTCGAACTGCAGCTTGCCCTGCGCCGCGTCGCCGGGCACGGCTTCGTGCTGCAGCAGCTCGCGCTCGACCTCGTGCCGGCCGGGACGCTGCGGGCGTTGCTCGGTGCGGCCGCCGCGGCGCATCCCTGGAACGCGGTGCTCGCGGTGGGCGACGATGCGCTGCTGCTGAGTGCGACGGCGCCGCCGTCGTGGCCGGGCGAGGCGGCGCCACGGGCGTGGACGGCCGACGCGCGCTGGCTCGCCCACCGTGCCCACTTGGGCAGCGTCGCCGACGTGCGGCGGGCCGTGCTCGGCACCGTGTCGCCGTCGGCCGCGGCGCAGGCGCGCAGCGACCTGGATCCGCCGCCGCCTGGCGGGGAGCGCGGCCGGCGGTCGGCGCTTTCGGTGCTGCACGAACTGCTGCAGCCGACGCCGGCGCCGGCGGCGACCGAGGCGGACTCCCTGCTGCTGCGTTGGCTCGGCCACAGCGCCGACCTGCGGCTCGCGGTCGCCGAACTGCGGCGCCTCGGCGCCGAACCGGCCGACGTGGCCAGGGCGCAGGCGCTCGCGGTTCGCTGGCTGCCGGCCGGCGCCCCGGCCGCAGCCTTGCAGGCGGCGCTCGGGCTGCCCGCGGCGGGCGACGCGCCGCTGGTCGATCCGGCGTTGGCCTGCCGCCGCGCGCACGCGATCGACCCCACGTTCTGGCTGGATCTGCCGCCGCCCCTGGCCGGCCTGCCGAAGCCGCTCGCGGCCCGTGGCGACCTCGAGGATCTGGCGCGGCTGCCCGCGCCCAACCGCCTCGCCGCGGCCTGCGTCGGCGGCAGCCCGACCGCGGTGGCGCTGCGGGTGCGGTTCGCGACGCCCTGCGCGCGGGCCCTGGTCGAGCAACTGGCGGCCGGGCCGCTGTCGGCCGCGGCCACCGAGGCGCTGCGCGAACTCGCCGACCCGTTCGTGCTGGCCGAAGCGGCGCGCGGGCTCGCGGCGCGCGATGGGTTGCTCGAACTGCTGTCGCTGTGGCGGCGCGATCTGCCGATGCCGGCGGCCCTGGCCGAACTGCTGCGCCACGGCGACGACGCCGTGCGGGCGCGCATCGTGCCGGCGTTGGGCGGTCGTCGCGATGCCGAGTCGCTGCACGCGCTCGCCGGCTGCCTCGAGGCGCCGGCCGTCGAACTGCGGCGCGCGGCAGCGATGGCGCTGCAGGCCACCTTCGGCGACCGCATCGCCTACGACCCGGAGTGGCCGGGTTCCGCGCGGATCGAAGCGGCGGATCGCGTGCGGGCCCTGCATAATCGGACGCCATGATGGATGCCACGGTTGCAGCACTCGCCGAACTCGTCGGCGGTCGGGTGGTCGGCGACGGCGCGCGCCGCATCGTCGGACTCGGCGACCTGCGCACGGCCGGCCCCGACCGCATCGGCTTCGTGCGCAACGTGAACTACCATGCACTGGCGGCGGCGACGCGTGCGGGCGCCGTGCTGACCAGCACCGAACTGGCCACCGAGGCGGTGCAGATCCTGGTGCGCGACGTCGACCTCGCCTACGCCAAGGTCGCCAACCTGTTCCACCCGCGGCCGCGTGCCGCGGTGCACTCGATCCATCCCACGGCCGTCGTCGATCCGGCGGCGGAACTCGAAGCACCCGTGGTCATCGGCCCGCACGCCGTCGTCGGCCGTTGCCGGCTCGGCGCCGGCACGGTGGTCATGGCCGGCGTCTCGATCGGCGACGACACCACGATCGGTCGCGATGGCCTGCTCTACCCCGGCGTCGTCGTCTACGGCGCCGCCCGCATCGGCGACCGGGTGATCCTGCACGCCGGGGTGGTGGTCGGCAGCGACGGGTTCGGCTACGCGCGCGAGGGCACGTCGTGGATCAAGGTGCCGCAGCTCGGCACGGTCGTGCTCGAGGACGACGTCGAGCTCGGCGTCGGGACGGCGGTCGACCGGGCCACGCTCGGCACGACCAGCATCGGCGCCCGCACGAAGATCGACAACCACTGCCACATCGCCCACAACTGCACGATCGGCGCCGACACGGTGATGGCCGCCGGCTGCATGGTGGCCGGCTCGACGCGCATCGGCGCGCGCTGCGTGTTCGGCGGTTCGTCGGTCGTGAACGGCCACATCCAGGTCTGCGACGACGCCCGCTTCGGCGGCGACTCGCGGGTGCTGAAGGACGTCGACAAGCCCGGCGAGTACTGGGGCTACCCGCTGGTCGAGAAGCGGCAGTGGCTGCGCCTGCTGCAGAAGCTGCGGGCGATGGTCGTGCCGGCGGCCCGAGCGGACACGGCACCGCCCCGCGGCGACGGCTAGCCGTCCGTGGGCGGCAGCCACTCGCGCAGCCGGGCGCCGACCGCGGCGCGGATCTCGTCGCGGACCCGCCGGTAGGTGCGCAGGTCGCCGCCGTACGGATCGGCGACGTCGAGCCCGTCAGGCCGCAGCAGCGTCGCCTTGCCGCCGGCGGCCGGGGCCTCGGCGAGGATCGCCCGCAGGTGGCCGCGGCCGAGACAGTAGATCCGGTCGGCGCGTTCGAGCAGGACCGGGTCCACCGGTCGGCTGCGGTGCTCGCCGAGGTCGATGCCGAGTTCGGCGGCGACGGCGAGGCTGCCCTCGCTGGCCGGCAGGTCGGGCAACGCGCCGGTGCCGGCGCTGGTGAACGCGAGGCCGTGGTGCAGCACGTCCGCGGCGGCAACGCCGAGCTGCCGGGCCGTCAGTTCGCGCGCGAGCGCTGCGGCCAGGGGCGAGCGGCAGGTGTTGCCGGTGCAGACGAACAGCACCAGCGTGGCGGCGGCGTGCAGCACGTTGCTGGCCGAGAGGATGCCCTCGCGCAGCACCTCGAGGCGAGGGCCCGTGGCCCGCACGAGCGTCGACGGCGTGCCGAGCGGCGATCGGCCGTCGTCGACGACCAGCGTGAGGTCGGGCACGGCGGCGGCGATCGCGGTCGGTTCCACCAGCGGCGCCTCCCCGCCGCGGGCGACCGGCGCCAGCCACAGCGGTTCGCCGGCGGCGCGGATGACCTGCTGCGTGAACGCATGCGCGGGCACACGAACCGCGACTTCGCCACCGTGCCGCGCCGGCAGCACGACGGTCAGCGGCCCGGGCCAGTAGCGCCCGACGAGTCGCGCGACGGTCGGCGGCACCTGTCGGGCCAGCGGCCGCAGGTCGTCGGACGACGCGATGTGCGCGGTGCGGGCCTCCGCGTCGTCGTTCGACCAGGCGCGCAGGCGCGCCGCGGCGGCCGGGTGGCTGGGCAGTGCGGCCAGGCCGTAGACGGTCTCGGTCGGCAGCGCCACGAGTTCCCCGCGGCGCAGGCGCGCCACGACTTCGGCGACGAGTGCGTCGGCGTCGCTGGCGCGCAGGAGTCGGCGGTCGCTGCCCATCGGCGCCGCCACCATACTGCCCGCGGCGGCCTCGACCCGGGGCGAAACCCTGCGCGTGGGCGAGCTTTCACCGCCTGGGGTCCGTATCGTGCGCGGGCTCCATGGCGACGTCTGCCCGCGAAGAACGACTCGCGCGGATCCGCACCCAGCGGCTGGCGCAGCTCGGCACGTTGCTGGCGGGATTCGCGCACGAGGTGCGCAACCCCCTCAGCACCATCGGCTTGAACCTGCAGCTGGTGCTCGAGGAGTTCCGCGAGCCGGAGTCGCCGCGCGACAAGCGCACGCAGAAGCGGCTGTCGACCGTCGAAGGCGAGGTGCGGCGGCTGCAGAAGATCCTCGAGGAGTTCCTGGGCTTCGCCCGCGCCCCCGAGCCGAAGCTGGCGCCGGTCGACCTGAACGCCCGGCTGGAGGCGCTGGTGCAGTTCCAGGAGCCGGAGTTCCGCGATCTCGGCATCACGCTGCGCTTCTACCCCGGCGCCGACATCGGCCTGGTGCCGGTCGACTGGGACCACCTGCAGGCGGCGATCGTCAACCTGCTGCGCAATGCCAAGGAGGCCACCCCGGCCGGGGGCGAGGTCCTGGTGTCGACGGTGCGGGAAGGCGCCCAGGTCGCCATCCGGGTCACCGACACCGGATCGGGCATGCCGCCCGACGTGCAGGCGCGGGTGTTCGAGCCCTTCTTCAGCACCAAGCGCGCCGGCACCGGGCTCGGGCTGCCGACGGTGCGGCGGGTCGTCGAGGAGCACGGCGGCACGCTCACCCTGCAGTCGGAACCGGGCAAGGGCACGCAGTTCTCGATGCGGCTGCCGGCCGGTCGCAACGGCGAGGGCGAGGGCGCCGCATGACCCGCGACCCGATCCTGGTCGTCGACGACGACGAGGCCCTGCGCGAAGCGCTGGTCGCCGCGCTCGAGGCCCTGCCGGTCGAGATCACCGCGGCCGGCAGCGGCGCCCAGGCCCTGGAGCTGCTGCGCGACCGGCGCTTCGCCGTCGTCGTCACCGACCTGGTGATGAAGGACGTCGACGGTTTCGCCGTGCTGGCCGCGTCGAAGCAGGCCTACCCCAATTGCCGCGTCGTGATGCTGACCGGCCACGGCAGCCGCGACGTGGCCGTGCAGGCGATGGAGCAGGGCGCGACCTACTACGTCGAGAAGCCGGTCGACCTCGCCGACCTGCGCGCCAAGGTCAAGAAGTCGCTCGAGGACCACCAGAAGGACGTCGCCTACGACGATCTGCGCGGTCAGCTCGAGCGCACCTTCGGCATCGAGGGCATCGTCGGCCAGGATCCGAAGATGCAGCGGGTGCTGGCGCTGGTCCGGCAGATCGCCGGCACCGCGGCCACCGTGCTGATCCTCGGCCCGTCGGGCACCGGCAAGGAACTGGTCGCGCGTGCGATCCACAACCTGTCGCCGCGGCAGAAGCGCCCCTTCGTCGCCATCAACTGCGGCGGCATGTCCGAGGGAACGATCGAGAGCGAGCTGTTCGGTCACGTCAAGGGCGCCTACACCGGCGCGGTCGCCGACCGGGAGGGCAAGTTCGAGTACGCCGCCGGCGGCACGCTGTTCCTCGACGAGGTCGGCGAGATGCCGCTGCCCACGCAGGTCAAGCTGCTGCGCGTGCTGGAGGAACGCGCGGTCGCGCGGCTCGGCGACAACCGGCTGCGGCCGGTCGACGTGCGGGTGATCGCGGCGACCAACGCCGACCTGCTGCAGAAGGTCAAGGACGGTTCGTTCCGGCAGGATCTCTACTTCCGGCTCAAGGTGGTCACCATCGACCTGCCGCCGCTTCGGGAGCGGCGGTCGGACATCAAGCTGCTGGTGGAGCACTTCCTGGCCCACTTCCGCAAGGTGCACGGCAAGGACGTCGAGGCGATCGACCGCGACGCCCTGGTCGCCCTGGTCCAGTACGATTGGCCGGGCAACGTGCGCGAGCTGCGCAACGCGGTCGAATCGATGGTCGTGCGCGCGCGCGGCAACATCCTGACGCGCGCCGACCTGCCGCCGGAGATCTGGGCGCCGCTGCCCGTCGACCAGGACGCCTGGCAGTTCCTGGCCGGGCAGACCTGGCAGGACGTCGAGCGCAACCACATCCGCGTCACGCTGGCGCTCACCGGCGGCAACCGCCAGAAGGCGGCAAGGGCCATGGGCCTCAGCGAGCGGACCCTCTACCGCAAGATCCGCGAATACGGGCTCTGAGGGAGCGCGGTGGTCGTCGCGGCGGGTCGAGCCGAGGGGGCGGGGCGGCACGGCCGACAGACCGTGGATGGCGGCCGGCGCGATGCCTAGAGTTGCGCGGCGCCATGACCGAACCCTCTGCCAAACCGCCGGTCCAGGATGGTCTCGCGTTCGAGCGCCCGCTGAGCGAACTGCAGACCAAGATCGCCGAGCTGCGCAAGCTCAGCGCCGGCTCGCACCTGGAACTGTCCGGCGAGATCGAACTGCTCGAGGAGCGGCTACGCCGGCAGACGGCGGAGGTCTACGCGCAGCTGTCGCCATGGGAGCGGGTCAACGTCGCCCGCCACGCCGACCGGCCGCTGACCTCGGACTACGTGCAGCTGATGCTCGACGACTTCGTCGAGCTGCACGGGGACCGGGTCTTCGGCGAGGACCGGGCGATCGTGACCGGGCTGGCGTCGATGGCCGGCACCCGCTTCCTGCTCGTCGGCCACCGCAAGGGCAAGACGGTCAAGGATCGCCTGGCGTGCAACTTCGGCTGCGCCCACCCCGAGGGCTACCGCAAGGCGCTGCAGAAGATGCGGCTGGCCGAGAAGCTGAAGCTGCCGATCGTCTCGTTCATCAACACCCCTGGCGCCTATCCCGGCATCGGCGCGGAGGAGCGCGGGCAGGCGGCGGCGATCGCCCGCAACATCCTCGAGATGTTCGAGATCGAGGTGCCGATCGTGTGCCTCGTGATCGGCGAGGGCGGTTCCGGCGGCGCGCTCGGCATCGGCGTCGGCGATCGCGTCGGCATGCTCGAGAACAGCTACTACTCCGTGATCTCCCCCGAGGGCTGCGCGGCGATCTTGTGGAAGAGCGGCGACAAGGCGCCGGAGGCCGCCGAGGCCCTGAAGCTGACCAGCAAGGACCTGCTGCGGCTCGGTCTCGTCGACAAGATCCTCGAGGAGCCGCTGGGCGGCGCGCATCGGGACCCCAAGGCCACCGTCGACCGGGTCAAGGAGCAGATCCTGGAGTGGCTGGCGGAGCTGTCCCGGCTGCCGGTGGCCGAACTGCTGCAGCAGCGCTACCGGAAGTTCCGGGCCATGGGCACGCCGACGTCGGGCTGAACCCGCCGGTGGGGGGGCGGTGTCGACCTGGCGCCGGCGAGGGCGTCCCGGGCGCCGGAATCTGCTCACGAGCAGGCGCCGGGCCTGTACGCGCCGCCGGTCGCGCGTAGAGTCCCCCCGGCGGCCCCGCCCCCGGGGCACCCGCCGCCGAACTCCGATCCGACGATGCGCCGATGACCCGTCTCCCCCTCGAACGAGCCGCCGTGTCCGCGCCGGGCGATGTCTGCCCGGACCTGCCCGCCGGGTTGCCGGCGGCCATCGCCGAACTGGCGGCCGCGCCGCACATCAGCGACGCGGAACTGGTGCGCCGCACGCTCGCCGGCCAGCAGGACCCGTTCGCCGCCCTGGTCGCCCGCTACCAGAAGCGCGCGTTCTGGATCGCCTTCCACGTGGTGGGGCGGGTCGAGGACGCGCGCGACGTCACGCAGGAGGCCTTCGTCCGCCTGTTCCGGTCGCTGGCCCGCTACGACCTGCGCCGCGCCTTCTACACGTGGTTCTACCGCATCGTCATGAACCTCGCGATCGATCAGTTGCGCAAGCGGCGCTCGAGCCGCACGGCGCCGCTCGACGACGTGCTGCCGGGGCTGCCCGACGAACGCGAGGCCGCGGGTTCGGCGCCGCTCGAGCGCATCGAGGAGCACCAGCTGGTCTGGCGGGTGCTGGAGCGGCTCGACGCCCGGTTCCGCGCCGTGCTGGTGCTACGCGACATCCATGGCCTCAGCTGCCGCGAAATCGCGCCGATCCTGCGCCTGACCCATGCGACGGCGCGCTGGCGCCTGCACCGCGGCCGGCAGATGTTCCGCGACCAGTGGGAACGGCTCGCGCACGACGGCGGGGCGCCGACGGAGGGTCGATGAGCTCGTGCCGCACGGTGCGCGAGGCGCTGCCGCTGTTCGTCGGCGGCGACCTGGATCCCGACCGGGCCGCCGCGGTCGGCAGCCACCTGCGGGATTGTCCGGGCTGCCGGCGCGAGGCGGTCGCGCTGCAGCAGCCGCTGCGGCGCCTGCGGCGGTTGCCCGTGCCGGTGGCGGGAGACGCCTTCTTCGCCGAACTGCAGGGCGCCATTCTCGATCGGGTCGAGGCCGCGGCGGGTTCGCCGGCCTCGCGGTGGGCCGGGGCGCTCGGTGGCCGTCGCACCTGGATGGCGCTGGCCGGCCTGCTGGCGGCGACGGCAGGCCTCTGGGCGCTGCGGCCCGCGGCGGCGCCCTCGGTGCTGCAGCGCGCGCCGATCACGATTCCGGTCGACCACCGGCAGCCGCCGTTGGTGGTGCCGCACGCGGGGCCCCGCGTCGAACTGCAGCCGCTCGGAGCGGAACCCGACGGCCCGGATCCGGGTGGCAGCGTCGCGCCCGGGATGATGGGGCGTTGGCGCCTGCGCACCCTGGTCGACGAGGAAGGGCCCCGGCCGGACCTGCCGCCCCGGTGATTCCGGTCCGCGGCGGCGCCCGGCAGCACGCCGGCGGCCGCCCGACAGGCCGGAGTCTTCCCTGGCCGGCGGCGTTGTGCGCCTCCGCGGCGGCAGTGGCCGCGGCGACCTGGAGGACATGATGCGAATCGACGTGCGTGGCGCGGTGTTGGTGGCGGTGCTCGGCGGGTTGGGATCGGCGGCAGGCCGGGCCCAGGAGCCGGCGCCCCCGCCCCCGCCTCCTTCCCCGGTGCCGGCCCCGGCGCCGGAGGCGCCCGGTGACGCGGCGGCGGCCGGACGCTGGATCCGGGAACTGGGCAGCGAGAACTTCCGCGCCCGCCTCGAGGCCGAGGCGCAGCTGCGCAAGCTCGGCGACCGGGCCCTGCCGGAGCTGCGCCGCGCGGCCGAGAGCGACGCGGACCACGAGGTGCAATGGCGCGCCCGCCGCCTCGTGCGCGAGATCGAACGGGGGGAGGCGCGCGGGCTGCAGCAGCGGCCGCGCAACGACGCTCGCAGCGGCCGAAGGCCCGCCGTGACGCCCGAACAGGCCCGGCCGATGGACGGCATCGAGCAGCGGTTCGAGGGCCTGTTCCGCGACATGGAGCAGCGTTTCGGGCTCGACATCCCGCGGGCCCGGTTCTTCCACGACGACTTCTTCCGCGACCTGCAGGAGCAGATGCGCAGCGGCATCGGGCGGTCGCAGGGCATGTCGATGCAGATCGGCCCCGACGGCAAGGTGCGCGTCGAGATCAAGGAGACCGACGCCGACGGCAAGGTGGAGACGAAGGTGTTCGAGGCACCCGACCTGCAGACCTTCGAACAGCAGTATCCGGGCGTGTTGCAGCGCGGCGGTCTCGGCTTCGACCTGCGCGCCGGCATCGACCCCGACCTGATGCTGCGACCGTTCTGGCCGCTGCGCCGCGACCGGGCGGACGCGTTCGGCGAGCCGGTGCCGCTGCCGCTGCCGCCCGACGCCGGGGCCGACGACCAGGTGCGCAGCGGCCAGCGACTGGGCATCGCCGTGCACCCGGAGATCCCGGCGGAACTGCGCGAGCACCTGGATCTGCCGGCGGGCCGCGGGTTGATGGTGCAGTCGGTGGCGGCCGACTCCCTGGCGATGGCCCTGGGGCTGCGGCCGGCGGACATCGTGGTGCAGATCGGCGAACGAGCGATCGGCGCGCCGGCCGATGTGCAGGCCGCCCTGGCGGCGATCGAGGCGGGTGCCGTGGTGGAGGTCCGGTTCCTGCGCAAGGGCGTCGAACAGTCGGCGCGCGCGCCGAAGCCCGCGGCGGCATCCGAGGCGGGCACCCCCCCGACGCGTGGACTGCGTCGCCGGGGTGCGGCGGACGAGCCGTCGGGGATCCGGTGAGCCGGTGAGCCGGTGAGCCGGCGTCCCTCGGGCGGCAGGCGCGGCGACGCCGCTTCAGGCCGTGGGGGACCCGCGGTCGCCGGTGGGCGGCGCCATCAGTTCGCGGCGGCGCAGCTGACCGCAGGCCGCAGCCTGGTCGGCGCCGCGCTGGCGCCGCACCGTGACCTTGAGCCCGCCCCGCCGCAGCGCCGCCGCGAAGGCGTCGACCCGCACCGCCGCCGGTCGCCGCAGTTGGCCGCCGGCGGCCAGTTCGTCGACGGGGTTCCACGGGATCAGGTTCACCGTGCACGGCAGGCCGCCCAGGGTCTCGACGAGGGCCACCGCGTCCTCGGGCCGGTCGTTCATGCCCTCGAGCAGCACGACCTCGTAGGTCACCTCGCGGCCCTTGCGACCGAAGTAGCGGTGCGCGGCGGCGACGATCTCCGCCACGCTGTGGCCGGCCGTCGGCACGAGGCGCCGGCGCAGGACGTCGTCGGCGGCATGCAGCGACACGGCCAGGTTGTAGGCGGGGTCGGCAGCGGCGAACCGCTCCATCTGCCGCGGGTAGCCCGAGGTGCTGACCGTGATGCGCCGTGCGCCCATGTCGATGCCGGCCGGGTCGTGGATGCGCTGCAGGGCCGGCAGCAGGGCATCCAGGTTCAGCATCGGCTCGCCCATGCCCATGACGACCAGGTTCGTCAGCCGGCGACCCGGGGGCAGTCGCCGCCGCGCCACCAGCACCTGCTCGACGATCTCGCCGGTCGTCAGGTTCCGCCGCACGCCGTCCATGCCGGAGGCGCAGAACACGCAGCGGACCGGGCAGCCGACCTGCGTCGAGATGCACAGCGTCGTGCGTTCGCCCTCGGGGATCAGCACGCACTCGACGGTCTCGCCGTCGCCCAGGCGCAGCAGCAGCTTCTCGGTGCCATCCGACGCCAGCGAGGCGCTGGCCAGGGTGGAGCCGCGCACGACGAACCGTGCGGCCAGCGCGGTGCGCAGCCGCTGCGGCACGTTGGCCATCTGCGCGAAGTCCTCGGCGCCGTGGCGCCACAGCCAGTGCAGCACCTGCCTGCCCTGGAACGGCTGGCCGCCGCTCGCCGCGACCGCATCCAGCAACGCCTCGTCGCCGAGTTCGGTCAGCGGCTGCATCGCCCGTGGCCGGCGGTCAGGCGGTCTCGCGCTTGCGGCGCTGGCCGTCGGCGTCCGGCTGCCCGGCGAGCCGTTCGTGCACGAAGTCGGCCGTGACCACGATGCGCTCGCCCTTGCGCGCGCCGATGTCGAACCGCAGGTCGAGCAGCAGCTGTTCGAACAGCGTGCGCAGGGAGCGCACGCCGGTCTCCCGCTGCATCGCCGTGTCGGCGAGCACGCCGAGCGCCTCGTCGGTGAACTCCAGCTGGCACCCGTCGAGCTCGAACATCGCCTTGTACTGCTTGATCAGCGCGTTCTTCGGCTGCGTCATCACGTTCAGGATCTCGTCGCGGGTCAGCGACCGCATCGGCACGGTCACCGGCAGCCGGCCGACGAACTCCGGGATCATGCCGAAGTCGATGAGGTCCTTCTGGTCGAGGAACGGGATCAGCCGGTCGCGCTCCTTCTGGTTCGTAACCAGATCGAAGTCGGCGGCCGCGGCGTCCCCGGTCTGGCCGAAGCCGATCACCTTCTGGCCGAGGCGGCGGGCGATGAAGTGCTCGATGCCGCTGAAGGTGCCGCCGCAGATGAACAGGATGTGCTCGGTGTTGACCTGGATGTAGCTCTGCTCGGGGTGCTTGCGGCCGCCCTGCGGCGGCACGTTGGCCACCGTGCCCTCGAGGATCTTCAGCAGCGCCTGCTGCACGCCTTCGCCGCTGACGTCGCGGGTGATCGACACGTTGCTGGTGGTGCGGCCGATCTTGTCGATCTCGTCGATGTAGACGATGCCCTGCTGCGCCCGCTCGACGTCGAAGTTGGCGTTCTGCAGCAGCCGCAGCAGGATGTTCTCCACGTCCTCGCCGACGTAGCCGGCCTCGGTCAGCGTGGTCGCGTCGGCGATCGCGAACGGCACGTCGAGGATCCGGGCCAGCGTGCGCGCGAGCAGCGTCTTGCCGGAGCCGGTCGGCCCGACCAGCAGGATGTTGCTCTTCTCGAGCTCGAGCTCGGGGTTGTGGAACCGCGCATGCAGGCGCCGGTAGTGGCTGTACACCGCGACCGAGAGCACCTTCTTGGCCCGCTCCTGACCGATCACGTATTCGCTGAGCCGCTTGTACATCTGCGCCGGCGTCGGCACCTTGTCCTTCAGGACCAGGTCCTTGACGAACATCGGCGAAGTGCCGCCCTTCTGCTTGCGATCCTCTTCCTTGAGGATCGTGTTGCAGATCTCGATGCACTCGTTGCAGATGTAGATGCCCGGCGGACCGGAGATCAGGGACTGCACGTGATGCCGCGACTTCTCGCAGAACGTGCAGCGTTCGACGGTCTTGCCCTTGCCAGCCATGTCGTTCAGCCTCGGGTCGGCGCCGGTCCGACCGGGCCGCTCCTTGTGGACTACGCCGCGGAGTGTAGCAGAACGAGGTCGCGGGTGGGCCCCGTCACTTGCTCGTCTGCACGATCTCGTCGATCAGGCCGTAGGCCTTGGCCTCGGCCGGACCCATGAAGAAGTCGCGGTCGCTGTCCTTGCTGACCTGCGCCGCGGTCTTGCCGCAGTGGTTGCCCAGGATCTCGCTGAGCGTCTGCTTCAGCCGCAGGATCTCGTCGGCCTGGATCGAGATGTCGACGGCGGTGCCGCCGACGCCGCCCCAGGGCTGGTGGATCATGATGCGCGAGTGCGGCAGGGCGTGGCGCTTGCCCTTGGTGCCCGCCGCCAGCAGCACGGCGCCCATCGAGGCGGCCTGGCCGATGCAGTAGGTTGCGACCGGGCACTGCACGAACTGGATCGTGTCGTAGATCGCCAGGCCCGCGGTCACGCTGCCGCCCGGGGTGTTGAGGAACAGGTTGATGTCCTGGCTCTTGTTCTCCTTCTGCAGGAACAGGAGCTGGGCGATCACCGAGTTGGCGACGCCGTCGTCGATCGGGGACCCGATGAAGACGATCCGGTCCTCGAGCAGCCGGCTGTAGATGTCGTACTGGCGCTCGCCGCGGCCGGTCTTCTCGATGACGAAGGGGATGATGTAGTCGTTGGCGATGCTCATGGGCTGCTCACTCGCTGGGGGGCGGATCCTGTCGCGGGGAGCCGCGATCGCCGGGCAGGGCCCCGGCGGCGGCCGGCGCGACGTCGATCAACCGCCCTTCTTATCGACGACCCGGGCGTTCTCTCTGAGGAAATTGCGCACCTTGCGCTCCAGCAGGCCGAGCCGCAGCTCGCCGAGCCGGTTCTCGTGTTCGAGGTGCTCGCGGACCTGCGCCGCGGTCACCTGCCGTTCGTCGTTGCTGTTCGCCGCGGCGATCGCCCGCAGCTCCTGCTCCACGTCGGTCTCGGTCACGAAGATCTTCTGCTGCTTCGCCACCGCCTCGATCAGGAAGAACAGGCGAACGCGGCGTTGTGCGTCCTGTTGGGCCTCGTCCCGCGATTCTTCCAGACGTTTCTGGACTTCCTCGTCGCTGGCGCCGTTCTCGCGCAGGCGCTGCCCGTAGTTGTTGAGCGCCGCGGACTGCTGCTCCTCGACGAGGGAGGGCGGCACCGGGATCGCATGGCGGTCCAGCAGCTGCTGGAGGCACTGCTCCTCCTGCCGCAGCCGGCCCAGGCGCTGCTTCTCCTGCGAGATCCGCTGGTGCAGGTCGGCGCGCAGCGCCGCCACGTCGGCGAAGCCCAGTTCCGCGGCCAGCCGATCGTCGATCGGCGGCGGGGCCACGCGCAGCACCTCGTGCACCGCGATCTGCACGCTGCCCGTGCTGCCCCGCACGGCCTCCTTCTCGAAGGTGTCCGGGAAGCGGATCGGCACCTCCAGCTTGCTGCCCGGTGCGGCGCCGAGCACCGCCTTGCTCCAGTCGTCGTCTGCGACCCCGTGCACGGGGATGCGCGTGTTCAGCTGGGTGCCGCGCCGCTCGTGCACCCTGGTTCCGGCCGCGTCGACGAAGGCGATGTCGGCCTTGACGAAGTCGCCGTCCTGCGCCGGCGCGTCGCTCGGCTGGATCGAGCGCTTCTGGTGCACGACCTCCTGCAGGGCGTTGTCGACGTCGGCCGTCGTCGCCTCGGCCTCGAACGCTTCCACCTCGAGACCCTTCGTGTCGCCGATCTCGACGGCCGGCCGCACGTCGATCTTGGCGACGAACCGCAGCTCGCTGCCGGGTTGGACGCGCAGCTGCTCGAAGTCGTCGATGGCCACGCGGCCGACCGGCGCCAGTTCCTTGGCCCGGCACGCCTCGCCGAAGTAGCGGTTCAGCAGCTGCTCCTTGGCCTCGTTCAGGATGCTGTCGCCGAAGTGCTTCTGGATCAGCGCCCGCGGCACCTTGCCCGGTCGGAAGCCCTTGAGCTGCACCTGCCGCTGCGCGGACACGTACATCTGCTCGAGGTGCTGGTCGACCAGGGCCGGCGGAACCGTGATGTGGAGGGATCGACTGCAGGGACCGGTTTCGGCGACCTGGACTTCCATGGCGGGCGTGCTTCGGCAGGGGAGGACCACGGCGCGCGCTGCCCGCGTCGCGCCATGGCAAAGGGGCGAAGATCATCGGGCCCGGGCGCACCTCGGTCAAGGCAGCGGGCGCCGGGGCGAAGCGTGCCGCGGGCGCCGCCAGGGGCGCAGGCGCCGCTCGCGCTGGTCTGGCGGGGCGGCGGAACCGGCCGCCGCGGCTACCGGGTGCCCGGCTCCTTGGCCATCTGCTGCAGCAGGGCCCGCACCTTGTCCTGCTGCAGGACCTCGCGGAACACCGGGTCGTCGTTGCCGATCGCTTCGAGTTCCGCCGGCGTCATGCCGCTGTTGCGCATCACCTTCAGCACGTTCGCGGTCTTCTTGCGCCGCGCCTCGCTGCGCAGGATGCCGACCTGGGCGCGGCGGGTCATCGCCGGGCCTTCACTGAACTCGATCACCTTCTCGTAGTCGCCGACGGCGTCGCCGTAGTCCTCGATCGCGAAGGCGAGGCTGGCGCGCTGCTCGTAGAGGCCAGGGTCGCGACGCCGCTGCGGCTTGCGCAGCTGTTCGTTGAGCGATCGCTGCAGCTTGGTGATGCCCTGCCGGTCGCCGAGCGCGCGCAGCGTCACGGCGGCCTGCACCGCCAGCGAGCTCGTGTCGCCCGAGTCGACGATCTCGTGCAATCGCCGGATCGTCGGCTCGTGGTCGCGCGGCGCGATCGTCGCGAGGCCTTGCACGAGCCGCATGGTGTCCTGCCAGTCCAGCTTCTCGCGGTCGAGCAGCGGCAGCAGCGCCCGGGCGGCCGCGTCGTGCTCCTGCACCGCGCCGGCGAAGTAATCGACGTAGGCCGGCAGCAGTTTCGGGTCGCGCTCGGCGGCCAGCGCCTGGATCACGGCGTCGGCGACCTGCTTGGGGTGGGTGACGACGAGGTAGCCGAGGACCTCCTCGCGGGTCTGTCGATCGGCCGACCCGAGGGCGACGACGACCTTGGCGGCCGGGGCGGGGGCGCGCAGCTGGCGCAGGGACCGCACCGCGAGGCGCAGTTCCTCGCCCTGGGTGCGGTCCAGCAGATCGGCCAGCAACTGCACCGCCTGCGGGGTGGCGGCATGCCCCAGCAGGCGGATCGCCTCCGGCCGGGCGATCCGGTTGCTGCCGCGCGTCATCTCGCCGAGCGCTTCGACGAACGAGGCCGGATCCAGGCGTTCGAGGACCCGGCGACAATTGGCGGCGAGGTTGCGCGCGGCCGCGTCGGAGCCGGCCGGCTGCAGCTTCTCGAGCAGCAGGGGCACGAGGCCATCGCCGATCGCCGCGGTGGCGGCGATGCGCTGGTCGAGGAACTGCTGGTTCTCGCGGTAGTCGAGCGCCAGGTCGGCGAGGAACGGCGCCAGCGCCTGCACCTGGGCCGGTCGACTGCGCTCGGCGCGCTCGCGGGCCAGGCGCGGCAGGTCGGCGAGCGCCACCTGGGCGCCGAGGGCAGGTGCCAGCACGGCGGCAAGAGCGGCGGGCAGCCCGGGGTTGCGCATGGCCGCAGTCTACGGCGGCCCCGGGCGGGTTGAAGGGCCGCCGCGCCGTCGGTCGATGGGAGCGGCATGTGGACCTACGTGCTGCGCCACCGGCTGCTGCTGCGCGCGATCTACGCCCGTTCGACGCCGATCGTGCCCGAGCCCGTGTCGGCCGGGTGAGCGGACGGCGCCCCGCCCGCGCGCCGAACGCCGG
>JAHBXX010000010.1 GCA_019636245.1 Planctomycetota bacterium
GTGTTCTTCGCCCCGGGCAACGTGGTCGCCGCGCAGGCGATCTCGCTGATCCAGCCGAACTCGCTGCCGAACGGCCAGAACGCGTTCGGCCTCGTGGTCAGCAACGGCGTGCGCAGCACGACGCAGACCAACTAGTCCGGAGCGAGACGAAGCGCAGCGCCCGGCCCGGCCGCGGGCCGGCGCTGCCCGATCGCGGCTCCTGCCGCGGTCACATGCCGGTGCCGCGCAGCACGCCGCGCACCGTGTGCGCGATCAGCTTGAGGTCGAGCCACAACGACCAGTTGTCGATGTAGAACAGGTCCATCTCGACCCAGCGCTTGAACGACACGCGGTTGCGGCCCCAGACCTGCCAGACGCAGGTCAACCCCGGCTTCACCGAGATGCGGCGGCGCTGCCACCAAGTGTACTTCTCGACCTCCGTCGGGATCGGCGGCCGCGGGCCGACCAGGCTCATGTCGCCGAGCAACACGTTGAGCAGCTGCGGCAGCTCGTCGAGGCTGAACTTGCGCAGCACGCGTCCGACGGCCGTGATGCGGGGGTCGTGCGGGATCTTGAACGCCGGCCCATCCTGGGTGCTGGCGGCCCGCAGCTTCTCCTGCTGGTCGTGCGCGCCGTCGTGCATGGTGCGGAACTTCAGGCAGGCGAAGGTCTCGCCGTTCCTGCCGACGCGGACCTGGCGGTAGAACACCGGCCCCTTGCTGGTCAGTTTCACCGCCAGGGCGCAGGCGATGAACACCGGCAGCAGGGCCAGCAGGCCCGCGGTGGCGCCCACCAAGTCGATCACCCGCTTCACCAGCAGGCCGAAGGCGTGGTTCGCGGGCGAGTTCATCGACAGCCCGAGCCGGGCATCGCGCCACGTGAGCCCCACGCGCAGGTGCTGCAAGTCCAGGAATGACGGGAAGTACTGCACGCCGAGGCCGAGTTCGTCGCAGGAGCGGAAGACCCGCCGGATGTCGCCCGTGACGGTGCGGTCCGAGGGGCTCACCAAGGCCAGGTCGATGCGGTGTTCCGTCACGGCGCTGCGCAGGTCCTCGGTGGTCGCCGCCAGGCGCGGCAGGTGCGACATCGTCGTCGCGTCCTCGCCGGGGAACGGCACGAAGCCGACGAAGGCCATGCCTTCCTGTGCGCCCTCGCCGAGGCTCAGCGAGCGGGCGCTGGAGCAGGCGCCGACCACCAGGGTGCGCGGCCGGCTGTCCTGCAGGCCGAGCGGCGTCGCCGCCAGCGCGAGGCGATAGCCCGCGAGCAGGGCCAGGCCGGCGCCGAGCACCGTCCACACGTCGAGGTGCGCCTGGCCGAAGATCGACACCGACAACAGGCCGCCTACGCCCCAGGTCATGGCCCAGGTCTCGGTCACGCGGCGCACCAGGCGCCGCCGATTCCTGCGCACCGGAAACATGTCCAGCCCCAGGCGGTTCGCCATGAGGAACCAGACGCCCACGAAGGTGGCGAGGCTGGCCGCCGGTGCCAGCCAGTCGACCAGCGGAGCCGACGAGCGGATCCCATGGCCGAGACCGCCCAGGACGAGGACGGCGCAGATGCAGATCGAGTCGAGCAGGGTCCGGAGCAACCGGAACGGGCTGGAGCGTGGCATGCGGGCGAGGCTGGGCGAGTGCAGGAGAGCAGGGGTGGCGCTGCGGGCGGCGAGTTCGTCGGTGACGAGGTCTGGGGCGAGGTCCCCGTCACCCTCTCGGTACATCGGAGAAAGCGGCACCGTGTGGCAAACGCACACGAATTTTCCTGCGTTTCTGGGCCCGAGTCCGGCCGGAGGCGGGGATCTGGTGGGGGCCGCGTTCCGGTCCCTGGGGCGTCAGAGCCGCAACTCCGCGAGCTGCTCCTCGACCCGGGCGCCGGGGACCAGGGTCAGCGACGAGACCGCGGCCAGGTTCAGGTACCAGAGGGCGACGATCTGGTCGAAGTAGGTGACGCCGATGAAGTTCATGCAGTGCATGAAGAGGGCCGTACCGAGCATCCAGGTCACCAGCTTGTAGGTCCGACCGCCGGGCTCCAACCGCAGGCTGCGGGAGCAACCGACGAAGGCCAGGACGATGATCGTCACGAACAGCACGAGGCGGGTGATGCCGCCGGCGATCGCCTCGGCGACGAACTGGTTGGTCACGTCGTGCAGACCAGGCCCCCAGTGGCCGGTGCGTGGCGTGCCGAACAGGATCCACTCCCGGACGTGCTCGATCGTCTTGTCGACGAGGTGGAAGCGATGCCAGCCGGTCGACCCGCCGACGAGGTCGACCCTGGCCAGGAGGTGCCAGACCGGCGTGTTCATCAGGGCGAACTGCAGCACGCAGGCCCAGCCGAACACCAGCCAGCGGATCCAGCGCAGGGCGCTGCGGATCGGGTAGGCGCAGAGGGCGCCCGTGCCGAAGACCAGGGCCATGATCGGCGTGCTCGACGCCGACAGGCGGACGATCGCCATCGCGGTGAACGCCCCCAGCAGCACGACCAGCCACCGCCGCCGCAGCCAGGCGCACACGAAGTAGAACGGGATCACGCAGGCCCAGAAGCAGCCGGCCAGGATCGAGTGGGCGAACGCGCCCTGGCAACGCAGGCGGTCGCCGCGGACCTCGGTGAACTCCGGTACGCCGCCCAGGACGGCGAACATGTTGCGCGACGTCTGGTTCTCGATCACGAAGAACACCAGCACGACGATGCTGCAGGCCATGAACACCGACGCCACCTGCACCAGGTCGCGGTAGTCGCGGATCAGCAGCCGGAAGAAGAAGTAGACCATGACCGCGTCGGCCGACGTCCCGACCAGGAAGACGAAGGCGCCGACGGTCTGGTCGCGCAGCGTGCCGAAGACGATCGAGGCCGCGGCCCAGACCAGGAGGGTGCGGTCGAGGTGGTTCCAGACGATCGGCCGCACCTCTCGCCGCAGGAACATCCGCAGCCAGACGACCAGCATCAGCACGCGGATGAAGCTGAAGTCCAGCGTGGCGATCACCACCCGCTGCCCCGCCGGGATGAAGCAGAGCATCAGGACCACCGGCACGAACGTCCCGCGGCGCGGCAGGGTCAGCGCCAGCAGGGCCATCAGCCCGAGCGCGGCGACGCCGATAGGGTGGACCAGGGTCGTGCCGCCGAAGTCCGACCCTGCCTGGATCGGGACTTCGGGATCCTGGAACAGGGCCAGCACGGCAGTCATTTCGGCGTTCGGCGGACGTCGACTCTACCCGTGATCCAGCCGCTGCGGAGGCTCTGGTTTCCGATGCGCCGTCTACCTACCCTGCTCGCCGTGTCCACGCCCTCCTCCGCCGCATCGGCGCGGCGCCGGTCACTCGTGCCCATGGCTGCGTTGGTGGCATGCCTCTCGACGTGGATCGCGGCGTGCTCGTCGGCGCCACCGTTCGACGCCAGGGCGGTGGCCCTGGAGTGGGCGGCCTACATGCAGCGCGACTACGTGCTGCGCGCCGGCGACCGTCTGTCGGTGCGCGTCGACCAGCTGCGCGGCGAGGGCGACGTGCGCGACAGCGTGCAGGAGGTCCGGGTCTCGCCGACCGGGACGATCGACCTGCGCGACCTGCCCGGGCCGCTGCACGTCGGCGGTCGCTCGATCGGCGCGACGCGCACCGAGATCGTCGAGGCCTACAAGGCGCAGTTCAACGACCCGCGCGTCAGCGTGACCCTGATCGAGGCCTCGACCCAGTCGGTCTACGTCTGCGGCGAGGTCTACCGCGCCGGCGCCGTGCCCTACCAGCCGGGGCTCACCATGATGCAGGCCATCACCGTCGCCGGCAGCTTCGCGATCACGGTGAAGTACAAGGACATCCGCGTGCTGCGCCTGGGGCCCGACGGCAGCAATCGCACCTTCCGCGTCAACATGGACGCGATCCTGCTGGAGCAGGCGCCGGACTTCCTCCTGCTGCCCGGCGACGTCATCTACTGCCAGACGTCGGGCATCGCCGATGCGGGCAACTGGGTCGAACTCTGGATCCGGCGCCTGCTGCCGTTCCAGATCGGCGATCCGACCGTGGGCTCGTTCCAGAACTGACGTCCACGTGACCGGCCGCTCCCCGACGACCCCTGCACCGGCCACCCTGCGGGTCTGCATGGTCGTGCACGCCTACTACGAGGGCGACGCGCGCGTGCGCCGCTACGCCGAGTCGTTGGCCGCCGCCGGGCACCAGGTCGACGTGCTGGCGCTGCGCGATCGCGGCAAGCCGAAGCGGGAGCCGCTGCGCGGCGTGTCCGTGCACCGGCTGCCGCTGTCGCGGCGCCGCGGCGGCACGTTGCGCTATCTGTTCGAGTACGCCTGGTTCACGCTGCTGTGCGGCCTCGTGCTCGCCTGGCGCGCCCGGCGCTACGACGTCGCGCACGTGCACAACATGCCGGACTTCCTGGTGTTCGCGGCGCTGGCGCCGCGGCTGCTCGGGCGTCTGGTGCTGCTCGACGTGCACGACCTGATGCCCGAGGTCTACTGCAGCAAGTTCAAGACCAGCGTGCGGCACCCGGGCATCTGGCCGATCCGCGTCCAGGAGTGGCTGTCGCACCGCTTCGCCAGCGCCTGCTGCTTCGCGACCGAACGGTTCCGCCAGGGCGCGCTGGCGCGCCGGACCTGTCGTGCCGACCGCTCGATCGCGGTGATGAACGCCGCCGACACGACCCTGTTCGACGCCGGCCGGCACCCGTGGCGCGGTCCCGAGCGCCCCGGCGAGTTCGTGATGCTCTACCTCGGCACCGTGTCGCACCGCCACGGCGTCGACCAGTGCGTGCGCGTGCTGCCGCTCGCGGTGGCGCGGGTGCCGGGCATCCGGCTCGTGATCCACGCCAAGCTGTCCGAGGCGGAGGGCAGACCGATGCAGGAACTGCAGGACCTCGCGCGGCAGCTCGGGGTCGCCGACCGCGTCGACATCCGCCCGCCGCTGCCGCTGCACGAGGTGCCGGCGGTGATGAGTCGCGCTTCGGTCGGCGTGTTCACGCCGCACCTCGACGTGCACATCGACATGGCGTTGTCCCTGAAGGTGCCGGAGTTCGTCGCCATGGGGGTGCCGGTCGTCGCCGTTCGCACTTCGATCATGACCTCGCTGTTCCGCGACGACGAGGTGGCGATGTTCCCCGACGGCGACCTGCCGGCGTTCGCCGACCTGCTGGCCCGCCTGCACGCGGAGCCTGATCTGGGCCGGGAGATGGCCGCGCGCGCCCGGCGGTTCACCCGCGACCACGCCTGGGAGAACGAGTTCGCCGGCTACGTGGCCCTGATCGAGCGGCTGCTGGGGCGATCGCTCGCCGTTGCGGCCCGGAGTTGACGGCATGCGGGCGGCCCTGCAGGCGCTGTTGCTGCCCTGGCTGGCCCTGCTCTGGCTGCCGATCGGCTTCGCGCTCGGGCTGTCGCTGCTGCTGGCCATCCTCGTCGTCGACGCGGTCGCCTGGCCGTTCGCCGTCCGGCGGCGCCGGCCGTGGCAGCCCCGCCCCCGCGACGCCTCGGCGGCCTCGATCGTCACGGTCACCTGGAACGGCAGGCACCACCTCGAGGGATTGCTCCCCTCGCTGCGGCGCGAGGTGCTGGCGACCGGCGGCGACCACCAGGTGATCGTCGTCGACAACGGCAGCACCGACGGCACCGTCGAGTGGCTGCGCGCCGAGCATCCGTGGGTCGAGATCGTGGCGTTGCCCGAGAACCGCTACTTCGTCCGCGGCAACCGCGCCGGCGTCGAGCGCGCGACGAGGGACGTGCTCGTCTTCCTCAACAACGACATGGTCGTGCAGCCGGGCTTCCTCGGCCCGCTGCTCGACGGGCTGCGGGACCCGCGCGTGTTCGCCGTCGCCGCCGAGGTGTTCTTCAAGGACCCGCGCAAGCGCCGCGAGGAGACCGGCCGCACGCGCGGCGAGCTGCGCGCCGGCTGGCTGAAGCTCGCGCACGTGCTGCCCAGCCGGGACGAACGCGCACTCGCCTACGCGCCGACGCTGTGGGCCGGCGGCGGCAGCGCGGCCTTCGACCGGGCCGCCTACCTGGCGATCGGCGGCTTCGACGAGCTGTACGATCCCTTCTACATGGAGGACATGGGCCTCTCCTACGAGGCCTGGAAGCGCGGCTTCCTGGTGCTGTTCACGGCCCGCAGCTCGGTGCTGCACGAGCACCGCGGCACCAGCCGCAAGGCGTTCGGCGACGACTACGTCGACGCGATGATCCGCCGCAACCAGCACCTGTTCCTGTGGCGCAATCTGACCTCGACTCCGGCGATCGCGCGCGTGCTGCTGCTGCTGCCCATCGGCGTGCTGCTGCGCAGCAGGCGGCCGGGCCGGAGCCGCCTGCAGGGCCTCTGGTTCGAGGTGCGCGCGCTGCTGCGCGCGCTGCCGCGCCTGCCGCAGGCGCTCGCCGGTCGCTGCCGCAGCCGGCCGTTCCACGTCCGCGCCGACGCCGACGTGTTCGCCCACGCGAACTCGATCGCCGCGTGCCGCCGCCGCGCCGGCGCGGCGCTCGGCGAACTGCCGACGCCGCGGCCCGGCGGTCGCCGCATCCTGGTCCTCAGCGCGCGCCTGCCGCGGCTCGGCCACGATGGTTCGTGGACCGTCTTCCGCCGGCTGGCGGCGCAGGCGAAGGTGCACCGGCTGACGTTGTTCGGCTTCGTCGAGCCCGGCGACGACGATGGCGCGGCGGCGGCGCTGCGTGAACTCGGCATCGAGGTCGTGACCGCGGTGCGGGTGCGCAACCCGATGCCCGGCAACCTGCACCACGCGATCCCGGCGCGCCTGTGGCGGGACTACGGCGCGCCGGCGATGCGGGACGCCGTCGTGCGGGCGCTCGAGTCCGTCGACCACGAGCTGGTCCAGATCGAGTATCCCGAGATGCTGCACCTGCTGCACGGCGCGCCGAAGCACGCGCCGTGGCTCTACGTCTGCCACGAGTCCCTGGGTCTCGCCGCATCCCGGGTGGCGGCCGTGGCGCGCGGGCCGGCCCGGCTCGTGGCCTGGTTCCGCGCGGTCCAGGCGACGGCGCACGAACTCCGGCTGCTGCGGCCGGTCGACCACGTGATCGCCCTGTCGGATGCGGACAGCCGGTTCCTCGGCGAGCGCATCCAGGGCCTGCCCTGCACGGTGGTGCCCTGCGGCGGCGAGGTCGACATCGGCGAAGCCGCGGCCGTGGTCGAGGAGCCGGCGACAGCGCTGTTCGTCGGCTACTTCCGCCACGGCCCCAACGTCGAGGGCGCGCAGTGGCTCTGCGAAGCGATCCTGCCGCTGCTGCGGCAAGGCCTGCCCCAGGCGCGCGTGCGGCTGGTCGGTCGCGATGCGCCGCCGGCCGTGCAGGCGCTGGCCGAACGGCCGGGGGTCGAGGTCGCCGGCTACGTCGCCGACCTGGGGGCGGCGATGGCGCAGGCGACCGTGGTCGTGCTGCCGCTGCGCCAGGGCTCCGGCCTGCGCGGCAAGCTGCTCGAGGCCTGGGCCGCCGGCAAGGCGGTGGTGGCGACGCGGGTCGCCTGCGAAGGCACCGCGGCCCGCGACGGCGAGCACTGCCTGATCGCCGACGAGCCGGCGGCCTTCGCGGCGGCCGTCGCGCGCCTGTTCGGCGATCCGGAGCTGCGGGCCCGGCTCGGCGCCGCCGGGCGCGACCTCGCCCAGCGGCAGCACGGCACGGCGGGCATCGTCGCCGCCTACGAGCAGGTCTACGCGGGGCTGTGCGGGGGGGCGCGATGAAGGTCGCCGTGTTCCTGACCACCGGGCGCGCCGCCGCCGACGAACTGCTCGGTCGCGTTCGGGCGCGCTGGTCGATGGCGGACGTGGTGGCGTTCGCCAACGACGAGGACCGTGACTGGCTGCGCGCCCGCCATCCCGACGTCGACCTGCGCCGCGACAAGCCGCCCGGCGGCAAGGTCGCGTTCGTGCGCGCGCTGCGGCGCGAGGCGTTCGCCGAGGTCGTCGTCGCCTGGCACGGCGGCGAGCGCCTGCAACCCCTCCGCCTGGTCGCCCTGGCGCTGGGGCGCCGGGCGGTCGCCATCGACGAACGGGGTCGCGAGCGGCGGGTGGCGTGGTGGGCACCGTGGAGTTGGGGCCCGCACCTGCTGCGGCGCGGCGTCACGGCCGATCCGCTGCAGGTGGCGCGGCTCGGCGCGGCCGCCTACCGCGCGACGATCGGCCTCCTGCTGGCGGTCGCCTGGCTGCCGCTGCGGCTGTGGCTCCTGCGCGGTCGCCGCCACCGACCGGGGCGGGCTGCGTAGCGGCAGTTCGAGCGGGCGGCGCCTAAGATCCGCCGCCGATGAAGATCGCCTGCATCGGCGGCGGCCCCGCGTCGCTCTACTTCGCCATCCTGCTGCGGAAGCGCCTGCCCGGCGTCGAGATCGACGTCTACGAACAGAACCGCGCCGACGACACGTTCGGCTGGGGCGTGGTGTTCTCCGACGAGACGCTCGGCAACTTCGAGCAGGCGGATCCGGAGAGCTTCGCGCGCATCCAGCAGAACTTCGCCTACTGGACGGACATCGACACCTTCCACGGCGGCGCCAAGGTCACCAGCACCGGCCACGGCTTCTGCGGCCTCGCCCGCGTGCGGCTGCTGCAGATCCTGCACGACCGGTGCCGCGAACTCGGCGTGCGCCTGCACTTCCAGCAGCCGGTCGCCGACGTCGACCGGGTCGTCGCCGCGCACGACCTCGTCGTCGCCGCCGACGGCGTGAACTCCCGGGTGCGCGAGCGCTACGCGACGTCGTTCCGGCCGCAGCTCGACTGGCGCAAGTGCAAGTTCGCCTGGTTCGGCACGACCAAGCGCATGACCGCGTTCACGTTCGTGTTCCAGCCGACGCAGTGGGGGCTGTTCCAGGTGCACGCCTATCCGTTCGAGACCGGACGCGGCACCTGGATCGTCGAGTGCCGCGAGGAGACCTGGCGGCGGGCCGGGCTCGACCAGCTCGACGAGGCCCAGTCGGCGGCGTTCTGCGAGCGGCTGTTCGCCGACCACCTGCAGGGCGAGAAGCTGCTGACCAACCGCTCGATCTGGCGCACGTTCCCGACCATCCGCTGCGGCTCGTGGCGGCACGACAACGTCGTGCTGGTCGGCGACGCCGCGCACACGGCGCACTTCTCGATCGGTTCCGGCACCAAGCTGGCGATGGAGGACGCGATCGCGCTCGCCGACGCCGTCGTGGCGCACCCGAGCTCGGTGCCGGCGGCGCTGCTCGCCTACGAGGAGGCACGCCGGGTCGACGTGGCGAAGGTGCAGCGGGCGGCGCAGACGAGCCTCGAGTGGTTCGAGAACAGCGAACGCTACCTGCAGCAGCCGCCGGAGCGGTTCGTGTTCAACCTGATGACGCGCAGCCGGCGCATCACCTACGAGAACCTGCGCCGGCGCGACCCGGCGCTGGTCGAGCGCGTCGACCGCCTGGTCGCGCAGGTCGAGGGCGTCGGCGCCACCGAGCCGCCGCCGCCGCCGGCGTTCGCGCCGTTCACGGTGCGCTCGGTGACGCTGCCCAACCGCGTCGTCGTCTCGCCGATGTGCCAGT
The DNA here is from genome assembly GCA_019636245.1 of Planctomycetota bacterium. Classification (GTDB taxonomy): domain Bacteria; phylum Planctomycetota; class UBA1135; order UBA1135; family UBA2386; genus JAEUHS01. Next base: position 9,444 of record JAHBXX010000010.1, read on the forward strand.
ACTCGGCGCAGGACGGCGTGCCGGGCGACTGGCACCTGGTGCACCTGGGCAGCCGCGCCGTGGGCGGCGCCGGGCTCGTGTTCACCGAGATGACCAACGTGTCGCCGGAGGGACGCATCAGCCCAGGCTGCACGGGCATCTGGAACGAGGCCCAGGCGGCCGCGTGGCAGCGCATCGTGCGGTTCGTGCACGAGAACTCGGCGGCTCGCATCGGCCTGCAGCTGGCGCACGCCGGGCGCAAGGGCTCGTGCAGCCGGCCATGGGAGGGAGACGCGCCGCTCGCGTCCGGCGGGTGGCGCACGCTCGGACCGTCCGCGCTGCCGTTCCGCGCCGGCTGGCCGGCCTGCAAGGCGATGGACGCGGCCGACCTGGAGCGGGTGCGGGCGGAGTTCGTGCGCGGCGCCGGCCTCGCCGATCGCGCCGGCTTCGACGTGCTCGAGCTGCACATGGCGCACGGCTACCTGCTGTCGAGCTTCCTGTCGCCGCTGTCCAACCAGCGCACCGACGGGTACGGCGGCCCGCTGGCGAACCGCGCCCGCTTCCCGCTGCAGGTGCTCGAGGCGGTGCGGGCGGTGTGGCCGCAGCACAAGCCGCTGTTCGTGCGCCTCTCCGCCACCGACTGGTTCGACGCCGACGGCCGCGGCTTCACCGTCGACGAGGCGGTGCAGGTGTCGCGTTGGCTGAAGGCCGGTGGCTGCGACGTCGTCGACGTGTCGTCGGCCGGCAACGTGCCCGAGTCGCAGCCCGAGTACGGACGCATGTACCAGGTGCCGTTCGCCGAGCGCATCCGCGCCGAGGCCGCGGTGCCCGTCATGGCCGTCGGCGGCATCCAGGGCCTCGACCACGCCCACACGATCGTCGCCGCGGGGCGCGCGGACCTGTGCGCGATCGCCCGCGGCTTCCTCGCCGATCCCTACATGGTGCAGCGCGAAGCGGGTCTGCGCCGGGTCGCGGCGCACGCCTGGCCGCCGCAGTACCTGGCGGCCCGCCCCTGAGCGGGCGCGGCCGACGTCAGCGCTGCATCTGCTTGAACAGCCGGAACAGGTCGCTGTCCGTGGACAGCACGACGTTGGTCGTGCCGCCGAGCACGCCGCGGTAGGTGTCGAGCGTCTTCAGGAACGCGAACAGCTCGCGCGACGCCGGGCTCTGGTCGTAGGCCTCGGCGTAGATCCGCATCGCCTCGGCATCGGCGGAGCCGCGCGTCTGCTGCACTTCCTTGTAGGCGATCGACTCGACCTCGCGCAGGTCGCGCTCCTTGCGGCCGAGGATGCGCGCCGCCTCGCCCTCGCCCTCGCTGCGGAAGCGCTGTGCGATCTGCTGGCGCTCGCTGATCATGCGCTGGTAGATGCGCGGCAGCACGTCGGCGTTGTAGTTGACGCGCTTGACGCGCACGTCGAGCAGTTCGATGCCGAGCTGCACCAGCTTCGGCGCCGAGGCCTCGAGCACGTCGCGCTCGAGTTCGAGCCGGCCGCGCCGCGCCGGCCGCAGCACCGAGGTGACCGAGCCGCGCTGCTGCAGTTCGGCCGGCACCGTGCGGGCCCGGTCGCTGCGGATGATCTCGATCAGCTCGTGGGCGGCGACCGCGGATCGCACCTCGCTGCCGATGATGTCCTCGAGCCGCGAGGCGGCGCTGCGCTCGTCGCGCAGGGTGACGAAGAAGCGGGCCGGGTCGCCGATCCGCCAGCGCGCGAAGGTGTCGACCTCGATGTAGGTCTTGTCCTTGGTCGGCATCTGCGTCACCGCGCCGTCGAAGTCGAGCACGCGCTTCTCGAGCCGGTGCACCTCCTGCACGAACGGCGTCTTCCAGTGCAGTCCCGGCGAGGTGATCGGTTCGCCGACCGGGCGGCCGAACTGGATCAGGATGACGGTCTCGGTCTCGCGCACGGTGAAGAACGCGCCGCCGAGCACCAGCACGGCGAAAGCGGCCACGGCGAGCACCAGCGCGGGCAGCAGGCGGTTCACTTGCCACCTCCCTGGCCGGCCGCGCCCGGCAGCAGCGGCAGCAGCTGGGTCACGCGTTCGTCGACGATCCACTTGCCGCCGAGCTGGGGCAGCACCTCGCGCATCGTCTCGAGGTAGAGGCGCGTGCGGGTCACGTCGGGCGCCTTGACGTACTCGGTCAGCACGGCCTGGAACGCCGTGGCGTCGCCGAGGGCCTCGTTGACGCGCTTCAGGCGGTAACCCTCCGCCTCGCTGATGCGCTGCGCCGCCTCGCCCTGGGCGCGCGGCACCGCCTTGTTGTACTCGCCGTTGGCGACGTTGATCATGCTCTCGCGATCCTGCTCGGCCTTGTTGACCTCGTTGAACGAGGCCTGCACGTCGCGCGGCGGATTGACGTTCTTCAGCTGCACGAGGTCGATCACGAACCCGAGCTGGTAGGCCTTCGACATCTCGCGCAGCCGCACCAGGGCGACGTTCTCGATCTCCTGGCGGCCGATGGTGATGACCTCGTCGACGGTGCGGTCGCCGACGACCTCGCGCATCACCGCCTCGCTGAGGTCGCGCAGCGTCGTCGCCGGATCGCGGACCTGGAACAGGAACAGCCGCGGATCGTCGATCCGGTACTGCACGACCCACTCGACCAGCGCCGCGTTGAGGTCGCCGGTGACCATGCTGCGCTCGCGCTCGGGGTCCTGACCGCGTTGCCGCGGGTTCGTGGCGTCCAGCGTGTGGAAGCCGAACTCGAGCTTCAGCTGGCGGCGGGTCTGCACGATCGTGACCTCATCGACGCCGAACGGCAGCTTGAAGTGCAGGCCGGGCTCCTGCGTCGACTGGTAGCGGCCCCAGCGCAGCACGACGCCGACGCCGTCGGCGGGCACCGTGTAGACCGCGGTCAGCAGGGCGATCGGGATCAGCAGCAGCGGCAGCCAGCGCAGGTGGCGCAGGGGCGACGGGCGGTCGCCGGGGAGCAACATCGGACGGGCCATGCGCTTTCTTCTAACCGGGCCCGTTGCGTCGACCCAGCGAATGCGGCCGCTGGCGGCGGATACACTCGCGCCCCTTGCGAGTCCCCGCCGTCGTGTCGCTGGCGTTGGTCTGTGCGCCGTGGCTGGCCGCCTGCGGCGGCGAAGCCTCCACGGCTCCGTCGGGGTCGCCTCCGCCGCTGCCGATCGGGCCGCGGCCCGGCCAGGACGGCTTCGGCGCCTACCGGCAGGCGATCCCGGGCAGCGACGTCGCCTTCGACATGGTGCCGATCCCCGGCGGCACCTTCCGCATGGGCAGCCCAGAGCACGAGCCGGGGCGCGGCGACGACGAAGGGCCGCAGGTCGACGTCGTGCTGGAGCCGTTCTGGATGGGGCGTTGCGAGGTCACCTGGGCGGAGTTCGACCTCTGGACCACGGACACCACGCGGCCGCAGGCCAAGGTGCCCGACGGCGTGTCGCGGCCGACGCCGCCCTACACCGACCTGACGTTCCAGATGGGTCGCGACGGCTGCCCGGCGATCTGCATGTCGCACGCCGCGGCGCGTGCGTACTGCAAGTGGCTCAGCGATCGCACCGGCCGCTTCCACCGGCTGCCGACCGAGGCCGAGTGGGAGCATGCCTGCCGGGCCGGCGGCGATGGCGCCTACGGGTTCGGCGACGATCCGGCGGAACTCGGCCGGTTCGCCTGGTTCGCCGGCAACAGCGCCCGCGCCCTGGAGCCGGGCGCGGAGCCGGTGCCGGCCTACCACCCGGTCGGGCAGAAGGCGCCGAACGCGTGGGGCCTCTGCGACATGCACGGCAACGTCGCCGAGTGGGTCGCCGACGCCTACCTCGCCGACGCCTACGCCGCCGCGCACGGCGAGAGTCCGCGCCATGCGCCCTACTTCGCGCCCGGCCGCGACGGCCTCGGCCGGCCGGTGCGGTTCCCGCACGTGGTGCGCGGCGGCAGCTGGCGCGACGAGGCGCCGGCCCTGCGCGCGGCGGCGCGGCGCGCCTCGACGCCGGAGTGGAACGAGCGGGACCCGCAGATCCCGAAGAGCTGGTGGTACCTCACCGAGGGCCAGCACCTCGGCCTCAGGGTCGTGCGGCCTTGGCGGGAGCCCACCGCGGCGGAGCGGGCGCGGTTCGAAGCCCCCTGAGCTGGCCCCCTGACCGGGGACGCCGTCCAGGGTATCCTTCCCGGCCCGCTGCCCCGCGATGACCCCGCGAAGCCCATGTCGAAGACCTCGTTCGGCCGCCTGCTGGCGGCCGCCCTCTGCCTCGCGCTGCCGGCAGCAGCCCAGTCGCATCCAGGCGAAACCCTCGACTGGGGCGAAGCCAACCGCCGGGCCAACCTGCCGCGGTGGCTGTCGCTGAAGTTCGCGGAATGGGACACCACCGGACCGGGTCCGGCGCTGCCCGCCGACCTGCAGGCCCAGGGCGGCGGCGACCGTGACCTGGACTACTTCCTGGTCCAGCTGCGCGGTCCGGTCACCGACGCCGGCAAGGCGGCGGCGGCGACGTTCGGCCTCGAACTGCTCGACTACGTGCCGAACCACGCCTTCCTGGTGCGCGGCACCGCCGGCGACGTGCGGCGCGCCGCCGCCGCCGGCGTCGCCTTGTGGTCGTCGCCCCTGCACCCGGCCTACCGCATCGACCCCGAGCTGCTGCAGCCGCACGCCCACGCGCGCCTGGTCGTGCTCGGCTTCCCCGGCGTGAACCTGCACACCCTGCGCACCCAGGTGGTCGCCACCGGTGCCGCCGTCGACGAGGCCCATGACTGGATCGACCGCGAACTGCTGCTGGTGCGGCCGGGCCCAGGCGGTGCCATGGCGCTGGCGCGCTGCCACGACGTGCAATGGGTCGAGCCCGAGAGCCTCGTGGCGACGCGCAACGACACGATGACCTGGACGGTGCAGACCGGGCAGAGCGGCAACCGCAAGGTCTGGGACCGCGGCCTGCGCGGCGAGGGCCAGATCATCGGCCACATGGACGGCGCCATCGCGCAGTCCTCGTGCTACTTCAGCGATCCGGGCACGCCGATCGGTCCGACGCACCGCAAGCTGGTCTTCCAGTCCGGCAGCACCACCGCCAGTTCGCACGGCACGCACACCGCCGGCACCGTGGCCGGCGACTCGTTCCCGATCAATGGTTCGACGACGCGGCGCGGCATCGCCTACGCGGCCCGCCTCGCCCACAGCGCCGACTATTCGGCCACCTCGTGGCTGACCCGGGCGACGACGCACATGAACAACGGCGCCCGGATCCACACCAACTCGTGGGGCAACGACAACACCACCGCCTACAACTCGCACTGCAACGCGATCGACTCGTTCTCGTGGACCAACGAGAACAACCTGGTGTTCTTCGCCGAGACCAACCTGTCGACGCTGCGCAACCCGGAGAACGCGAAGAACCTGGTCGCGGTCGGCAACGGCCAGAACGGCGCCAGCGCCGAGAACAAGTGCGGCGGCGGCGTCGGGCCGACGGCGGACGGCCGCCGCAAGCCCGACCTGTTCGCGCCGGGCTGCAGCATCAACTCGTCCAGCACCGGTTCCTGCGGCGGCTCGACGCAGAGCGGCACCAGCATGGCCTGCCCGGCCGCGGCGGGGGCGGCGGCGCTCGTCCGGCAGTACTTCGTCGACGGCTTCTACCCCTCCGGCGCGGCGACGCCGGCCGACGGCTTCGTGCCGACCGGCGCGCTGGTCAAGGCGGTGCTGATCAACACCTGCAAGGACATGACCGGCGTGGCCGGCTTCCCGAGCGACGCCGAGGGCTGGGGCCGCATCGTGCTCGACGAGTCGCTGTACTTCACCGGCGAGCCGGTGCGGCTCTGGGTCGCCGACGTGCGGCGAGCGAACGGCCTGTCGACCGGCGGCGTGCGCAGCTACTCGATCGAGGTCACGTCGAGCCTGCTGCCGCTGGAGATCACGCTGGCGTTCACCGACGCGCCCGGCACGGTCAACGCCAGCAACCCGGTGGTCGACGACCTCGACCTCGTGGTCACGGCGCCGGGCGGCGTGCAGTACTTCGGCAACGTGTTCGGCGGCGGCTGGTCGCAGACCGGCGGCACGGCCGATGCGAAGAACAACGTCGAGCGCGTCGCGCTGCAGTTCCCGGCGGTCGGCACCTGGACGATCGAGGTGCGCGGCACGTCGGTGCCGGTCGGGCCGTGCGGTTTCGCGGTCTGCGCGACCGGCCTGATCGAGTGCTGCTTCGGCTTCGCCTCGGTCGCCACCTACGGCAGCGGCAAGCCCGGCCAGCTCGGCGTGCCGGCGATGGTCGCGACCCTGCCGGTGGTGCCGTCGACGTGGCTCGTGAACGTCACCAACGCCCTGCCGAACTGGGTCGGCATCGCCGTCTGGGGCCAGAACCAGACCGCGATCCCGTTCGACGGCGGCATCGTCTGGGCCGAGCCGCTGGTGCTGCAGCCGTTCTCCACCAATGGCTTCGGCCTGGCCTCGCTGCCGATCGCGATCCCCGCGGACGCCACGCTGTGCGGCAGCTCGACCTATTGGCAGGCGTGGATCCCCTGGGATCCAGGCGCCGCCGGGGAGGGGTGGGCGTCGTCGAATGCCGTGCGCATGACGATGGGGCAGTGAGGCTCGGCCGGGGGACGCGGTCGGCCGCGGCCCCTTGGCCGCGGCTCCGCCGCCGGTAGGCTGCGGCCTCCTCCCCAACCGTGATGACCCGATGAGTTCCAAGCACCGCCGCGGGCTGCCGAAGAAGCGCCCCGAGCTCTCCGCCAAGAGCGACATCGCCGACGACCTGCCCGAACTCGAGCCGCTCGACGAGGAACTGCCGACGCTCGAGCCGCTGGAGGCCGAGGCCGAGGCGGACGAGGGGCCGGTGCGCGTGCAGGTCGACCGCACCGAGCCGGACTTCGACGTCGCCCTGACCGTCGCCGTGCCGGCGATGGACAAGGCGGCGGTGACCGAAGCGGTGGCGCGGCCGCTGGAGCGGGCGGCGCGGGCCGCCGGCCTGCGCCACCAGCGCGTGCTGGTTCGCTTCGCCGGCGAGGCGATCGTCGGCAGCGCTGCCAAGGCCCGGGTCGCGGACGTGCTGCAGACCCATCGGCCGCTGCGCGTCGTCGTGCGGCGTGGCTACGGCGACGAGGTCGTGTTCGAAGGCCGCCTGCCGGCCGTCGACGCCACGGTGCACCCCGAGGGCGGCACGGTGAAGGTCGCGGTGGCGACCGGCGCGACCGAGGCGGTCGACCTGCCGCTGGCGCTGGCGCCGCACCTGCACCGCATCGCCGCCGGGGCGCGCGGCCGCCGCTTCGACTTCGCCTTCGACGGCGGGCCGCCGGGCGCCGAGGTCGAACGGCAGATCACGGCGGCGCTGCGCCCGGCGGGGGCGCTGCGCGCGGCCATCGGCGGTCGGGTGCTGTTCGACGACGAGCTCGCCGCCCGGGTGCGCGTCGTCGCCGGCGCCGACGGCGCCACGATCGAGATCGATCCGGTCGACGACGGGGCGGCGATGCTGGCCGCGATCGGGCTGGTGCTGCCCCAGCACGGCGCCGAACTCGCCGGCAAGGCCGTGGGCCTGCGCGGCACGCGGCCGCTGGTGGCGGCGCTCGTCGACGCCTGCATCGACGGCTGTCGCCGCGCCGGCGCGCAGAACGTGGCGTTGCTGGGCGAAGGCGGCGCCGAGATCGTCTGGCCGCCGCTGCTCGAGCGCGAGACCGGCAGCGAGACCACGCTGCGCGTGCGCCTGGGCGGTCGCCGCCGGGAGGCGGTGCTGGCGGCCTTCCGCCGCGAGGCGAAGGCCCACGGCGCGGCGACCAAGGACAAGGACGTGGTGGTCGACTGGCCGTCCGGCTTCGAGGTCGATGCGGCGATCGAGTCGTTCTGCCGCGAGGAACTCGGGCCGCTGCTGCAGCCGCGCACGCTGGCCTGCACCGTCGGCGGGGGGCAGCGCGAACCGATGCTGCCCGAGCCGGCCAGCCTCGCCATCGCCGGCGACGAAATCACGTTGCGGCTGGACACCGAGGCCGGCAAGCCGGTCGAACTGCAGCGCGCGGTCGACCGCCGCGTGGCCTCGCTCGCCGGCCGGCTGCGCGGCAAGTCGGTGCGCATCGAGATCCAGGGCCAGGCGCCGTTGTCGCGCACGCTGCTGCGTTCGCTGACGGCGGCGATCGAGGCCGCCGGGGCGATGCGGCTGGTAGTCGACGACCACGGCGCGGCCGACGTGCTGCTGCCGCCGCTGCTGACGGTGACGAGGCGCGGCGACGAGGTCCTGCTCGCGGCCGTCGCGGCCGGCCGGGACGCGGCCCAGCTGGCGAAGGCGTTGCAGCGCGAGCTGGACGCGGCGGCGATTCCGACGACGGCGACCGTGGTCGTCGCCGCTGGCACCGCGGCCGAGGACGTGGCCAGGGCCGTGGTCGCCCGCGGCGCGGCGACCGTACGGCTCGATGGCCCGTCGCCTGTGCAGGTGCATCCGCCGCTGTTCGGCCCGGTCGAGAAGGTCGGCCTCGGCCGCCGGCTGCCGGCGCGGCCGCCGGCCGATGCGGCGATGGCCGAGCGCCAGGTCGAACGCGAACTGCCGGCGCTGCTGGCCGGGCTCGGACCGGTGGCGACGGCGACGATCACGATCGACTGGCCGGGCGCCGATCCTTCGGGGCCGGCGCTGCAGCGCCTGCTGCAGGGCCTGGTCGCCAAGAAGCCCGCCAAGGTGCTGCTCGACCGGGGCGCCACGGGGTCCCTGCAGCTGCATCCGCCGCTCGAGGCGCCGCGGCCGGCGCCGCCGCCGCCACCGGCGCCCCCTGCCGCGGTCGAGACCGCGGTTCCCGCCGCCGAGGCGCCGCCTTCGGCGCCCGGCAGCGAGGCCGCAGCGGCCGCCGGGGTGCCGCCGGTGGCACCGGCCGGGCCCTGCCTCACCCTGCTCGGCCAGCGGGACGCGGCGACGCCGCCGCTGGTGATGCTGGGCGTGGAAGCGGGCACCGACGCGCCGCACCTCGACCGCGTCGCCGCGGAACTGGCGGCGTGGACCCCGCGCCTCGCCGGCCGGACGGTGCTCGTCGTTCTGCGCCGGGGCGACCGCGACGTGCCGGTGCGGCGCGAGGACGCGCTCGTCGCGTTGTTGCGCCGCCAGCTCGCCAGCTGCGCGGCGGCGACGCTGGTGTTCCGCGGCCCCGATGCGCAGCAGCGGCCGCACTTCCAGGTGGCGCACTCGACCGTCGACGGCCTCGCCGTCGGGCTCGCGGTCGCCGACCCGAGGCTGCGCACCGGCTAGGCCGGGCTGAACCCCTCGGGCAGGACGCGCCGGTGCTTGCGCGACGCCTTCGCCGCCTCGACGGCGTCGGCGAGCACCGACTCGAGCACGGCGATGTAGTCCAGGTAGCGCTTGCGGCCGCTGTCGGTCAGGCGGCAGAGCGTCTGCGGCCGCCGGCCGCGGTAGCCCTTGTGGATCGCGACCAGCCCGGCCTCCTGCAGCACCGTCAGGTGGCGGGACAGGTTGCCGTCGGTGAGGTGGCAGAGCGTCTTCAGGTCGGCGAACAGGAGCCCATCGGCCTGCGCCGCCAGCGACGTCAGGATGCCGAGCCGCGCCTTCTCGTGCAGCAGCCGATCGAGGCCGTCGTAGGCGTAGCGCCCGTCGGGTACGTCCCGCCGGGCGGTCACGGCCCCGCCTCCGCGCGCCGGGCGGCGCGCTCGTTCTCCCACCACAGGATCGCCGCCAGCCCGAGTTGGCCGGCGGCGAACGGCAGCCCCATCGCCCACGGATCGAGCGCCCGCTGCTCGAACCACAGGCAGCAGGTGCCGGTGGCGAGGTAGAGCGCGCCGACCAGCGCTGCCGGTGACGGCAGCAGGCGGTGCGCGGCGAGGTTGCCCAGGCCGAACAGCAGCTGCCACAGGCCCGGCAGCAGCCAGAGCTGCTCGGGCAGCCGGGCGAGCACGAACCAGGTCACCACGGCGCCGACCAGCAGGCACGGGGCGAACTGGCCGGCGGCGATGCGGGCGTTCGCGGCCCCGAGCGCCGACGGGTTGCGCTGCACCCGGTGCACCACCACGGCCGCGGCGGCGAGCCCGCTGACCAGCGCGGTCCCGCCCCAGAGCAACAGGTAGCGCCGCGGCGCCGCCAGCGGCGCGTCGACCCACACCGTCTGGCCGACGGCGGCGGCGAGCGCCAGCACGCCGGACAGCGCGACCGGCACCGCGCGCAGGCTGTGCAGCCGCTCGGTGGCCGCCAGCTGCGAGCGGATGGCGGCGATCTGGTCGATGGCGTCGCGCAGGTGCAGGTGCATATGCTTTGCGTCCGAAAGTAGACGGCCCCAGCGAGCCGTCAAGGTGCGCCGCGGCCCGCCCGCGCCGGGGCGTCAGCGGCGGGCGGCGAACTCGTCGCCCGGCGTCCAGGTCGGCGCCGCATCGGCGTCGGCGCAGCGCCGCAGGCACGCGAGCAGCAGGTCGAGGTCGGCCGCGGCGCCGGCGAGGTTCCACCACGGCGCCAGCTCGTCGCTGGGCTGGTGGTAGTGCACCGTCGTGTAGCTGGCCTTCATCCGGCGCCGGTCCTCGGGCCGGTCGACGAACTCGCGGCCGGCCTTGAAGTAGGCCGCTGGCACGCCGATGCGGGCGAAGTTGAAGTGGTCGCTGCGGTAGAACAGCCCGAGGTCGGGGTTGCTGTCGGGCGCGATCGTGCGCCCGCGCTCGGCCGCCACGGTCTCGGCGAGCGCGGTCAGGCTGTTCTTGCCGTGGCCGATGAACTCGAGGTCGGTCGTCGGGCCCCAGACGTTCAGGCCGTCGACGTTGAAGTTGGCGACCAGGCGTTCAGGCGGCACGGTGGGGTTGGCGCAGAAGAACTGGGAGCCGAGCAGGCCCGATTCCTCGGCCGTGACGGCGAGGAACAGGATGCTGCGCCGCGGCGCCACGGGCAGGCGGCTGCAGGCCTGCGCCAACGCCAGCAGGCCGGCGCAGCCGGAGGCGTTGTCGACGGCGCCGTTGTGGATCGCGTCGCCGTTCCTCGGCGTGCCGATGCCGAGGTGATCGAAGTGCGCGGTGACGACGATGTGTTCGTCGCGCAGCGCGGGATCGCTGCCGGGCAGCACGCCGAGCACGTTCGCCGACCGCAGTTCGCGCTGCGTGTTGTCGAGGCCGAGCGCCAGCCGCACGCCGAGGGGCACCGGCGGCTGGTTGCCGATCTCGGCGCGGGCGCGCAGCGCGTCGAGGTCGTGGCCGCCGAGCTGGCACAGGCGGCGGGCCGCGTCTTCGCTGCACCACAGGCGCGCCTCGAGCGTCGGCTGCCCGTCGCGGAACGGCAGCCAGAAGTTCTCGCGCTCGTGGCTCGCCTGGATCACCTGGAAGGGGTAGCCGGCCGACGCATTGGTGTGGATCACGATGGCGCCCAGGGCACCGCGCCGCGCCGCCTCCTCGAACTTGTAGCTCCAGCGGCCGTAGTAGAGGCGCGTGCGGCCGGCGAAGCGGTCGGGGTCGCCGGCCGGGTCGTCGTTCATCACCAGCAGCACCTTGCCGCGCAGGTCGGCGTCGCCGAAGTCGTCCCATCGCTGCTCGGGCGCGGTGATGCCGTAGCCGACGAACACGAGCTCGGCGTCCTGCCAGCGCGCGCTGGCCGCCGGGCCGCCGGCCACGGCGGTGAAGTCGTCGGGCGCCGTGAACTGCGCCGTGCCGCCGGCGCCACGCGCCGCCAGCGGTGCGGTCACCACGGAGGTGATGCCGAGGATCGGCACCGCCTGTTCCCAGCCGTCGTCGTGCCCCGGTCGCAGGCCGAAGGCCTCGAACTGGGTGGCCAGGTAGAGCCGCGCCAGCTCGTCGCCGCGGGTGCCGACGCCGCGGCCCTCGAGCAGGTCGTGCGACAGGAAGCGCACGTGCGCCGCCAGGGTCGGCGCCGCGATGGTCGGCGGCGGCGGCGTGGCGCAGGCGGCGAGCAGGAGGATCGGCGGGAGGGCGGTCTTCATGGTCGGATCAGGCGCGCAGCAGGAACGACAGGTCCGCGGGCGGCAGGAACTCCTGCGGCTCGGCGCCGCGCCGGAACAGGCGCGCCGCGGTGGTGCCGCGCAGTTCGAGCTGGGGACCCTCGCGGCGCAGCAGGCAGCCCTCGCGCAGGCCCAGCACCGGCGTGGCGTGCTCCTCGTGGAACTGGCGGATGCGTTCCTCGCGCGTCTCGCCCATGTGCCGGCTCTGCGGGTCCGGATCCAGGTAGTGCGGGTTGATCTGGAACGGCACCAGGTCGAGCGCCGCGAACGACGGCGGCTGCACGATCGGCATGTCGTTCGTGGTGCGGATCGACGGCGTCGCCACGTTGGTGCCGGCGCTGCTGCCGAGGTAGGGCATGCCGTCGCGCACGCGGGCCTGGATCGCCGGCAGGAGCCCGTAGTGGTGCAGGGCCGTCAGCAGGCGGAAGGTGTTGCCGCCGCCGACGAACACCGCGCTCGCGCTGGCGAGGGCGCCGGGCGCGTGGCCCCGTTCGTGGACTGACACCAGGTCGTGGCCGAACGCGGCGAACGCGCGGCGTGCACGCGCCGTGTAGGCGTCGTGGTCGAACAGGGCGTAGGGCACGAACAGCACCTGCTGGCGCGGGCCGAGGAAGTCCCTGATCTCGGCGCCGCAGTGCTCGAGGTAGCCGCCGCCGTGCATCGTCGAATTGCTGATCAGCAGGAGCCGCATGGCGGCCGCGGCCGCGGCGGGCGCCGAGTGCTCGACGGCGGTGCGCACCTGCTCGGCGTCGATGCCCAGCCGCTGCAGCACCTGCGCCGGCAGCGATGCTGGCGCCATCACGAGGCCGAGCAGCAGGTGCTGGCTGCCGACGTAGGCGTGCGCCAGCCCGGCCGCCTCGTCGAACGCGGCCGCGACGGCTTGCTTGGCCTCGGCCGTGAACGGCAGTTGTCCCGTGGTCGGCGCGTCGGCCCGGCCCTGGCCGAGCACCGTCGCCAGGGCCTCGCGCAGCACGTCGAATGCGAGCCCCCGCCGCTCGAGCACGCTGCGGGCCGCGCACGGCAGGTCGAGGATCGCCAGCAGCAGGTGCTCGGCGCCGATCTGGTCGCTGCCGTGCCGCACGGCCTCATCGCGAGCCTGGAGCAGCACCTTCCTGGCGTCGTCGGCGAGGCGATCGAATGGCGTCTGGGGACCGGCGGTCATGGCGCGATCGGCTGCAGCTTCGCCGCCAGTTCCGCCTGACCCTTGGCCGCCAGGTCGCGCGCGATGCGGCCGGCGATCGCCCGCGGCTTGCGCAGCAGGCCGTCCGACTCGTCGAGGCTCTCCGGCCGCAGCTCGGCGGCGCGCAGCAGGTCGGCGACGGCGCCGGCGGCGTCGCCGGCGTCGAAGCGCAGATTGGCGCGGCCGGCCAGCGCCAGCACGGCGGCGTGGTGGGCGGCGTCCAGCATGGCTTCGTCGCCATCGGCGCAGCGCGCGAGACGTTCGATCGCCTCGTCGTAGGCTTGCCGCGCCACGTCGTTGCGCCGGTCGCGCAGGTGCTGCTCGGCGGCGAGCAGGGCCGCCTCGCCGGCGAACCGCGACGCCGCGGCGGTCGCGCCGGCGCGGTCGGCGAAGCGGCCGTAGGCCTGCCGCAGGCCCTCGGCGCCGAGGTCGGCGAGCAGGCGCTGGCGCCACTGTTCGTGCGCCCGCGCCGAGTCCGGGAACGCCTCCAGCAGGCGCCCGAGCCGCTGGCGCGCCTCCCGTCGCAGGCCGGTGAACTCGAGCAGGCCGATGCCCGCCAGGAGCGGCAGCTCCTTGCCGCCGCCGCGCTGCTGCAGCAGGTCGAGCAGGCCGATGGCGCGCTGGACCTCGATCCCGAGCTGCTGGTGGCGGGCCGCCTCGCCGGCGGCATAGGCGCCGTTCACGGTGCCGAGCAGCGCGAGTTCGAGCAGGCGGGCGGCCAGCCACGGATCCGGCGCCCGGGCCCCGGCGGGCGCCGCCTGCGCCAGCGCGGTGAAGCGCGCCGCGGCCGCCGCGTCGCCGGTCATGTAGGCGACGTGCGCCAGCAGGGCGTGGGCTTCGTGCTGGAGGGCGGGACTGCGCACCTTCTCGCCGTTGCCGCGGCTGTCGGCGAACCACAGGTCGATGCGGCGGCCGCCCTCGGCGATCAGCACGTCGGCGAGCGCCGCCTGGGCGATCGCGAGCTCGAGCCGTGCCGCTTCGTCGCCCGGGGCGGCGCGCACCTGGGCCTCGAGGCGGTCGAGCGCGGCCTCGATCGCGTCGCGGTCCCCGGCGGCGAACTGGGGTGGCCGCCACGGTCCCGACCAGGGGGCGGGCACGGGGGCGGGGGCGGCGGCGGCGGCGACGTGGGCGGCGAGCCGCATCGCCGCGGGATCGCCGCGGCCGATCGCCGCGAGCCGCTCGGCCACCGCGGCGACCACCGCGGCGTCCTCGACGCGCGCCAGGGCGAACTCGAGTTCCGGCCGGGCCGCGCTGGTGGCGACCTGGGCCAGCGCCGCCGCGGCGAGCGTCGCGACCTCGGCGTCGGGATCGTGCAGCGCCATGCGCAGCAGGTCGAACGGCTCGTTCGTCGCCGCCTTCGCCGCGGCGAGGATCGTCCGGCGTCCGGCCGCGTCGGCGGCGAGGAAGCGCTGCTCGAGCGCGGACCGCGAGGCGGCATCCCGGCGCGCGAACAGCGCCGGCAGCGCCGTCGGCGGGGCGGCGCCGGACGGCGGCGTGCCGCGGTGGGCGTGGATGGCGTCGATCGCCGTCTGCATGCTCGCGTCGAGGTAGCGGTCGAACAGCACCCGGCCGTCCTTGGCGACGCCGAGGTGGCGCGGTGCGTTGCGCGTGCCCCGGAACCAGCGCGCGAACAGCTCGGGCTCGATCCGCATGTGCTCGCCGCAGGTGCAGCCGGGGAACCGCGGGCACTCGATGCGCCGGCCGGACGCGTCGTGATCGGCCGCCGTGTGCCTGTCCATCGACGCGACGACGCAGACGTAGCCGCGGGTGGCGGCGACGAACTTCGGGTCCTTGTAGGTGGTGCCGGCGAACCGGTCGTTGAACACCTCGCCGTCCATGTTGACGGCGACCAGCAGCGGCAGGCCGGTGGCCTCCTGCACGGCCAGGGCGTCGGCCAGCGTGCGCTGCCACTCGATGCGGTCCGCAGCACGGCCGGGTTCCTGCGGCATCGCCAGGGTCGCGGCCAGCAGCAGCCAGGCGGTGGATGCGAGCATGCGCTGACGATCCCACGCCGACGTGGTAGAACCAAGTCGTGTCCTGTTGCGCTGGAGTCGAGATGCGCTCCCTAGTCGGCCTGTTCGTGGGCCTCGCCCTGCTGTCGGCGGCATGCGAGTCCAACAATCCCCTGCGCCGCGAACGGCGCGCGCCGATCGAACCCGTCGCCCGCCAGGCGGTGCCGCCGAATCCCGAGCCGACGAAGGCTCCCCCCGGCGGGGTGGTGCAGGAGCCGGCGGCGGGGCCGGCTGCGACGCCGGCGCCGGGAGTGACCGCCGAGCGCTACCCCCTCCCCAAGTCGGCTCCGGCCGCGGCGGCCGACCGCAAGGTGGTGCTCGCCGGCGAACTCAAGGTGGAGGTGTCGCGCCCGGACGAGGCCATCGCCGGGCTGCGCGGCCAGGTCCAGGGCTGGGGCGGCCACGTGCAGCGGCAGACCGACCGCACGGTGGTCGTGCGGCTGCCGGCGGCGCAGTTCGACGCCGCGTTCCAATGGCTGCGCGGCAGCGGCCGCGTGCTGACCGAATCGCAGCAGGCCGAGGACGCCACCGAAGAGGCCGTCGATCTCGGGGTCCGCGTCGACAGCGCCAAGAAGGCGCGCGATCGCCTGCTGGCGATCCTGCAGCAGGCGGACAAGGTCGAGGACACGCTCAAGGTCGAGGCCGAGCTGCGGCGGACGACCGAGGACGTCGAGCGCCTGGAGGGACGCCAGCGGGCGCTCGCCGACCGGGTGGCCCTGGCGACCCTGGCGGTGGCGTTCCAGCCGCTGGTCGACGACCCCGAGGCCACGCGCCAGAAGCGGCCGAGCCGCTTCGCCTGGATCAACCGCGTCGGCGCCGAGCGCGTCGTGGAGGACTTCTGACCATGCTCCGGGCCCTCTGCGGTCGGGTGGTCCTCGCCGCCGTGCTCGCCGCCGGCACGGGGTGTTCGTCGTTCATGCGGTTGCCCGACGGCTTCCTGCGCCTCGGGGACAAGGACGACTTCCAGGCCGTGACCGGCGACGACGCCCGCCTGTGGGCGCGGGAGTTCTACGATCCGAACACCGCGTCGCTCGGCTTCTGGGCGCAGGCGCTGCAGCACGAGTTCGTGCACCAGCGAGGCTACGAAGTGGTCGCGGTCGGCGACATCGCCAGCAAGCGCCGTACGGCCGGCGTGTGGATCGAGTGCGCCACGCACGTGGGCGGCGAGCGGGTCGGCTACCTGATCGGGCTGTGGGTCGACGGCAACTTCATCCGCGTGGTCGAGTTCGTCGCCCGGGAGGATGTGTTCGCCGCGCGCGTCGACGCCGTGCGCCAGACGTTCTCGACGGTGCGCTGGTAGCGGGCGCGCCGCGCCGCGTCACGCCGCGTCACGGCAGCGGGAAGTGCTCGCACAGGTCGTGCACGACCGGGCGGAAGCGCTCCGGGTCGTTGCCGCGCACCAGCCCGACGACGACGTCGGCGACCTTGGCGATCTCGTCGCGACCGAAGCCGCGCGTGGTCACGGCGGCGGTGCCCAGGCGCAGGCCGGAGGTCACCATCGGCGGGCGCGGATCGTCGGGGATGGCGTTCTTGTTGACCGCGAGACCGGCCGCGAGCGCACGCTCCTCGACCGCCGCGCCGGTGACGTCGAACCGGCGCAGGTCGACCAGCACGATGTGGTTGTCGGTGCCGCCGGTGACGATGTCGAGACCGTGGGCGACGAGGCACTCGGCGAGCCAGGCGGCGTTCGCCTTGACCTTCTGCTGGTAGGCGCGGAAGTCCGGCTGCAGGGCTTCGCCGAACGCCACCGCCTTGGCGGCGATCTGCTGCACCAGCGGTCCGCCCTGGGCGCCGGGGAACACCGCCGAGTGGATCGCCTTCGCGCAGTCCTTCTTGGCCAGGATCATGCCGCCGCGCGGGCCGCGCAGGGTCTTGTGCGTCGTCATCGTGACCACGTCGGCGATGCCGACCGGGCTCGGCACGATGCCCGCCGCCATCAGGCCGGCGGGGTGGGCGACGTCGGCCAGCAGCCGGGCGCCGACCTCGCGGGCGATCGCGGCGAAGGCGGCGTAGTCGATGTTGCGCGCGTAGCTGCTGCCGCCGGCGATCAGCACCTTGGGCTGGTGTTCGCGGACGACGCGGCGCACCTCGTCGAGGTCGATCAGGCCCTTGCCGTCGACGCCGTACTGGCGGGCCTGGAACAGCATGCCGGTGTGGCTGCGGTCGTGGCCGTGGCTGAGGTGGCCGCCGGCCTTCAGCGCCATGCCGACGATGCGGCCGCCGGGGCCGGCCAGCGCCACCAGCGCGGCGAGGTTGGCCGTCGTGCCCGAGTGCGGCTGCACGTTGGCGTCCTCGGCGCCGGCGAACAGCTGCAGCGCGCGCTGGCGCGCCAGCTCCTCGATGCCGTCGGCGACCTCGCAGCCGCCGTAGTAGCGGCGGTTCGGATAGCCTTCGGCGTACTTGTCCGTGATGCGGCTCGCGCTGGCCGCGCGGACCGCGGCCGAACAGTGGTTCTCGGAGGCGATCAGGGTCAGCGTCGTGCGCTGCCGCCGGTCCTCGCGGTCCAACCAGGCGGCCACCTCGGGGTCCTGGTGGCGCAGGGGGCTCGTGGGTGTGTCGATGCTCACCCCGGGACGTTACGCGCGCGGCGCGGTCGCGACCAGGGTGGTCGGTGTGCGGCGCGCGGCGGCCCGCACGAATGCGCAAGAAATCCGGAGCCGACCCTGCGCGCGCGCCGCGCGTCGTGTGTAATCCGCCGCGCCCGCTCCAGGCGCCCGCCGCGTGCAGCTCGTCGCTGCCCGCGGGCCGACGCCGCGGGCACAGGAGTCCCGCAGACTTGAGCTCCCCGCAGAACGAACTTCGTGCCTGGACCGTCCGCGACAGCATGGAGCTGTACCAGCTCGCCGCCTGGGGCGGCCAGTCCTACGCGATCAACGACCGCGGCGAACTGATGGTGCAGCCGATGGGCAAGGACGGGCCCAAGTTCTCGCTGCCCGAGCTGGTCGAGGACCTGCGCAGCCGCGGGATCGAGCTGCCGGTGCTGCTGCGCATCTCCGACATCCTGCAGCTGCGGGTGCAGGCCCTGGCCGGGACCTTCCGCAAGTCGATCGAGGAGTGCGGCTACCGCGGCCGCTACCGGCCGGTGTTCCCGATCAAGGTCAACCAGCAGCGCGACGTGGTCGAGGAGCTGGTCGACTTCGGCAAGGACTACTCGCTGGGGCTCGAGGCCGGCAGCAAGCCGGAGCTGCTCGTCGTGCTGGCGCACATGACGAACCCGGACGGGCTCGTGATCTGCAACGGCTACAAGGACGTCAGCTTCATCGAGACGGCGATGCTGGCCCAGAAGATGGGCCTCTACACGATCATCGTCATCGACCGCTTCGAGGAGCTCGAGACGGTGCTCTCGGTCAGCAAGCGCTTCGACCTCAGGCCGCACATCGGCGTGCGGGCCAAGCTCGCCAGCCGCGGCGCCGGCAAGTGGCAGGAGTCGGGCGGCGAGAAGTCCAAGTTCGGCCTCACCGCCGGCGAACTGGTGCACGTCGTCGAGCGCCTGCGCGACGCCGGCATGCTCGACTGCCTCGAGCTGCTGCACTTCCACATCGGCAGCCAGATCACCGCGATCAGGGCGATCAAGGACGCGCTGAAGGAGGCGACGCGCATCTACGCCGAGCTGCACGACCTCGGCGCCGGCCTGCGCTTCATCGACGTCGGCGGCGGTCTGGCGGTCGACTACGACGGTTCGCAGACCAACTTCCACAGCTCCGCCAACTACTCGCTGCAGGAGTACGCCAACGACGTGGTGTTCGCCGTGCAGCAGGCCTGCGACGAGAAGGGCATCGGCCACCCGGACATCATCAGCGAGTCCGGCCGCGCCCTGACCGCGCACCACGCGATCCTGGTGTTCGACGTGCTCGGCGTCTCGCGGCAGGACATCTCGGTGCCGGCCGGCTCCGAGCGGCACGAGGACAGCACGATCGCCAACATGGGGCAGATCCTGAAGGAGGTCTCGCTGAAGAACTTCCAGGAGAGCTACCACGACGCGCTGCAGCTCAAGGAAGAGGCGATCAGCCTGTTCAACCTCGGCTACCTGGACCTCAAGGGGCGCGCGATCGCCGAGAACCTGTTCTGGGCCATCTGCGACAAGATCCGCCTGATCGTCAACACCCTCGACTACGTGCCCGACGAGCTGCAGGGCCTCGAGCGGGCGCTCGCCGACACCTACTACTGCAACTTCTCGGTGTTCCAGTCGGCCCCGGACCACTGGGCGGTCAAGCAGCTGTTCCCGACCATGCCGATCCACCGACTGCAGGAGCGGCCGACCCGGCGCGCGATCCTCGCCGACCTCACCTGCGACAGCGACGGCAAGGTCGACAAGTTCATCGACCTGCGCGACGTCAAGAACGTGCTCGAGGTGCACCCGATCTCGCCCGGCAAGCCGTACTACATCGGCATGTTCCTGGTCGGCGCCTACCAGGAGATCCTCGGCGACCTGCACAACCTGTTCGGCGACACCAACGCGATCCACATCTCGATGGACGAGCAGCATGGCTATCGCATCGAGCGCGTGATCGAAGGCGACTCGATCACCGAGGTGCTCAGCTACGTGCAGTACGACAAGCAGGACCTCATGCGGCGCATGCGCGGCCGGCTCGAGGGCGCCGTGCGCGCCGGCAAGGTGAACATGAAGGAGTCGGCGCTGCTGCTGCGTCGCTACGAGCAGGGGCTCGCCGCCTACACCTACCTGGCCGACGACGACCTCGAGGGCAACGGCGATGCGGCCGCGACCGGCGCCGACGCCGAGCGCGCCCTGCCGCCGCTGCACGACTCGCCGGTGCCGCCGGCCTGACCGCAGTCCAGACCCCGCTGGGGATCCGGCCGGCGCCGCGCCGCCGTCCGGTTCGTCCGAATGTGCGCGCCGCAGTCCGATAGCCCATGCACGCAGCCGTCTTCGTCGACTTCGAGAATCTCTTCCAATCGCTGCAGAACCGCGAGGAACTCGGCGGCCAGCGCATCCGCGACCTCTGCCTCGGCATTCTCGAGCACCTGAAGGCCAGGCTGCGCAGCGACAACGCGCCGATGGTCCTCGGCCGCTCGTATGCGGCGTTCGACACCTATCCCGGCATGGAGGTCGCGCACGACCTGGCGCTGATGGGCTTCGACCCGCAGTACGTGCTGCTCGGCCACGCCGGCAAGAACTCGGCCGACGTGCAGCTGGCCTGCGACGTCTGCCGCGTGCTCTACCGGCGTCCGGACATCGACGCGATCGTGATCGTCTCCGGCGACCGCGACTTCATCCCGATCGCCCGCCAGGTCCTCGAGGAGAACCGCGAACTGCGCGTGGTCGCGATCCCGGACAGCACCAGCGGCGACCTGCGCATGCGCGTCGGCGCGGAGCGGTTCTGGAACGCCCTGGAGCTGATCGGTCCCGAACTGCTCGCCGGCGCCGCGGCGCCGGCGCCGGCGACCGACGGGGCCGTGGCGCTGGCCGCCGAGGACACTGCCACCCCGGCCGCCACCGCCGAGGCGGCCAACGGCCACGGCGGGACGCCGCCGCACACCCGGCTGAGCGAACGGCCGGCGCGCGGCCGCGCGGCGATCGTCGGCCACATCCCGGTGACGTGGCGCACCGCCGAGGGGCTGCCGCAGGACGGCCAGCTCGACGAGCGCCTGCTGCAGTGCATCGAGCTGATCCTGCGCGCGCAGGTGCGCCATGGCAGCCAGGAGGTGTGGCTGTCGCCGTTCCTGAAGGGGCCGATGAGCCAGCACTTCAGCGGCCTCGTGCACCCCGAACGCCGGGCGCTGGTCAACGAACTGCGCCATCGCGGCGTGATCCGCATCGAGGAGCGCGCCAACCAGTACGCCGACCATCCCTACTCGGTGATCGTGCTCGACGCCCAGCACCCGATGGTCGCCGCGGTCGCCGATCGCCTGCGACGCCGCGAAGAGGTCAAGTGAACCGCCCCCCGGGGCGCCCTCCCATGAAGCCGATCCTCCCGTGTCTGGCGCTCGGCGGGCTGGCCGTCGCGGCGCCTGCCCAGTCGTACTACGACCTGATCGAGGCCCGCAACGTCTCTCGGCCCTACGCGTCGATCTTCGAGGTCGAGGCGGGCGCGATCGGCACGATGGCGCGCGACGAGAACCCGAGCGTCGGCCTCGAGGACGACATCAGCTGGGACGGCCACGTCTACTTCCGCGACGAGGCGGTCGGCTCCCGGCGCGGCACCCTGGAGGCCTACGCCGGCCGCGACGGCATCTTCGCCGGCTTCACCGACGGCAAGCTGGTCGGCGACGACACGCTGACGCGCATCGAGGTGCGGGCCCGGCCCTGGATGTTCTACCGCGACGGCTACTACCGCGGCGACGCCCTGGTGCAGAACGGCTTCTACGACGGGCGCGACATCGAGGGCTACTTGGGCTTCGGCCGCGAGGCGCAGCAAGGACTCTACATCGAGCTCGGGCCCTACTACCGCAAGTACGACTTCTCCCGCAGCGACATCACGGCTCCGACCTTCACGCTGCCCGACGACTACTCGGCCTACGGTGTCCGGCTCTACCTCGAGCAGAACACCGTGCAGGTGGATCGGCGCCGCGGCATGCCGCGCGACGGTTACAGCATCACGCTGGTCGGCGAGCGGGAGTGGAACGACAGCGACGCGGTGTTCGGCCATCCGATCCTGCTGACCAAGCTGCCGTCGGCGGTCTGGCGCCTGCGCGGTCGTCTCGAGTGGTACATCCCCGGCTCCGACGCGGCGACCTGGGAGATCTTCGCCAACGGCGGCTGGCACGACGAACGCGACCGCGTGCAGAACTTCGAGGGCCAGCGGCCGATCGGCGACCGGTGGGCCGACGCGCAGATCCGGCTGCGGCTGCAGCTCGGCGACTCGATGACGTTGACGCCGTTCCTGCACGGGCAGTTCTCGCGCGTGCTCGGCGAGGACGGCATCACCGCGACCAAGGACTTCTTCCTCGGCGGCGGCGCCGAGACCTATGTCCACTTCAGCGAATCGATGTCGCTGCACGGCTGGTACTCGTTCCTCGACAACGAGAACCGGCCTTCGATCCGCGTCGACGAGGACGTGCGCGGCCAGCACATGTTCTACCTCGGCTTCGTGCTGCGGTTCGGCGCCTCGCGCCGGTGAGCCGCCCGCCGCGTCGCGCCGGCGCCGGCGCCGGAGTCGGCGTCGGCGTCAGGGCGGCGACAGCAGCGGCTGCCAGCTCACGAACGTCGTCTCGATGACGTTCTGGCCGTCGTCCTGCGTCGTCACCCGGCGGAACGGGGCGCGCAGGCCGCCGGCGCCGCGATAGTCCGACCAGGCATCCTGCAGGTGGACCGTGGCGCCGTCCGCGGCCTGCTCCCAGACCTCGACGATCCGCACCAGGTGCGAGACCGTGTCGATGTGGATGCGCAGGCGGTCGAAGCGGTTGCCGCGCGCCTGCAGCACCATGTAGGTGCGGTCGCCGAGGCTGCGTTGGGCCACGGCCTGGAAGGCGAGGTCGCCGCGGGCCGTGGCCGCGAGCAGCGCCAGTGGGTGCCGCTCGAACTCGCGCCGCAGCGCCCCGGCCTCGTCCGCCGTGAGGCTCACGGTGACGGCGTCGAACGCCTCGCTCCACGACGTGCCCTCGAGGCGGGTCACGATCTCCTTGCCCAGCACCTGCCGCTTGCGCAGCAGGGTGCCGTCGCTGCGCCAGGTGACGGCGTCGACGGCCGGCGGAGCCTGCGCGCCCTGCAGCCGGCTGTCGCACCGGCTCCCGACGAGGCGGCGCAGCAGCGCCGAGCCGCCGACCGCCTCGCTGGCGCGCTCGAGCCACGGCGCCGCGTCGCTGGTTGCCGCCGACGGCTCGCCGGCCGGGGCCTCGCCGAGTCCCGGCGGCAGCAGGGTGAAGCGCCGCACCTCCGGGACGTCGGCCGGGATCTCGCCGCCGATCGCGATCAGCATCGCCGGCAGGTCCAGGTAGGCGGCGGCGGACCCGGGCTCGACCGCGCCCCCGGCCGCCAGCCGCGCGAGGCGGCGGTCGAAGACCGATGCGCTGCCGCCCTGCACGGCGAGCCGGGCGAGCACGCGCTGGCGCGACAGGCCGTCGAGCAGGCCGAGCCCCGCGGTCAGCGCGGCGCGGCGGCTGGCCAGCTCGAGTTCGGAGGCGTTGGGCGGCACGTCGCGCAACGAACGGCGCGCGGCCTGCAGCACCTGGCGCAGCTGCGGCACCTCGCCCGGGCTCGCCTCGGTGCGCAGCAGGAGCGCGAAGGTGTCGGCGCCGCGCAGGAACTCGGTGCGCCAGCGCAGGTGGCCGAGGCCACGTTCGCGCTGCAGGCGTTCGAGGCGGCCGCCGGCGCCATCGAGGGTCACGCACGAATGCAGCATGTAGAGGTCGGCCGCGTCCAGGCGTTCGAGCGAGGGCAGGAACTGCAGCCAGGCGACCGAGCAGGTCTTCCGGTCGGGGTCGGGAGACCAGTAGAGGCCCGGCTGGAAGCTGCGGGTCAGCAACCGGGGGTCGGGCGCATTCGACGCCGGTGGATTCCAGGCGGCGAGGGTGCCGGCGGGGCGTTCGGCGAGGGCCTTGGCCGTGGCGGCGGGATCCCCGGGCACCTGCAGCACCAGCAACGCGCGCTCGGGGCGCAGCAGCCGGGTCTGGAACAGGGCGATCTCGCTGGCATCGCGGTCGAGCAGCGCCGTCGCGTGGGCGGTCGTGTCCGACTCCGCCAGCAGCAGCGCCGTCGCCATCGCCTGCACCGGATCGGCCTGCACCGCCGCGCACAAGGTCGCCACGGCGCCGTCGCGGATGCGTTCGAGCTGGCCGCGCGCCAGCGGCGGTGCGTCGACGGCGCGCAGCAGGGCCGCGTGGGCGTCCTGCCAGCGCCCGAGCGGCACCCGCAGGTCGATCCAGGTCGTCAGCGGACCGACCACGACCTGCACGGTGCCGCCGAGCGCGGCGATGGCCTGCTCGAGGCTCGGTCGGCCGCGGCTCGCGTCGGCGCCTTGCACGACCGCCGCGGCGGCGAGCTCGGCGAGACCCGCCGCGACGAACGAGCTGCCGACCAGGAATGCGAGCTGCAGCTGGGCCTGGTCGCCCGGTCCCGCCTGGCTGACGTAGAGGCCGAGGCCGTTCGGCAGGCGCGAGACGAGCGGTGCGCCGCCGCCCGCATCGCGGACGGGCGGCGGCGGAGTCGCCGGTTGTGGCGTCGCCGGCGGCTTCACCTCCGGGAGCGGGAGCGGCGCCGGGCCGCTGCAACCCGCGGCGAACAGGGCCGCCAGACCGACGTGCCGGGCCGGCCTCACGGCGTGCCCTCGACGACGACCGGCGGGTTGGCCAGCACCTGCGCCAGCAGCCGCTGCACGGCCGCGGCGTCGATCCGTTCCGGCAGGCGGAGCCGCGGCGCCTGCCGCGGCCACAGCAGGGCGGCTTCGGCGGTGGCGGCGGCGAGCTGCCGGGGGTCGGCGATCGCGGCCAGCCAATCGCGCTGCACGCCGGCGAGCGCGGTCGCCAGGGCCGCCGCCGGCGGCGCCGCCGCGGTCGCCTCGTGGGCCACCTGCAGGGCCAGCATCGCCAGCCCGTCGATGCCGTCCGGGTCCTCGACTTCCAGCAGCAGGAGGCTGGCGCCATCGACGGTTGGCGGCCAGGGCGCCCGGCAGGACACCCTGGCGCGCGGTCGGCCGCGCCGCGGCAGTTCCTGGCCCAGGCGGCTGTCGGCGCCGCCGCCGAGCCAGCGGCCGGCGACCTCGAGCGTCGTGCGGTCGGTGTTCGGCGGCAGCACGAACGCGATCGCCGCGGTCGGCAGGCGTTGTCCCGTCACCACCGAGCGTCGCAGGTTGGCGATCGGCCGCGCGGAGACCGGCGGCGGCACCGCCGCCGGGGGCAGCGACGTGGTCGCGAAGCAGCGCTCGAGCACGGCGCGGGCCGAGTCGGCGGTGAAGCCGCCGTGCAGCACGTGCACGGTGCGTTCGGGTCGCTGCATCGCCTGCCAGGTGGCGATCGCCTCGGCCCGCCGCGGCGCGCCGACGCGAGGCGGCGCGAGGTCGCGCGCCAGCGGATGGTCTGGCATCGCCAGCGCCAGCACCTCGGCGTGCAGCGCCGTCCGTCCGTCGCGTCGCTGCCGGTCGGCGCGCTGCACCACCGTCTCGATCCATCTCGCCTGCAGCTCGCGCAGGGCGTTCTCCTCGCGTCGCTCGCGCACCCGTTCGGCGAGGTCGCCGAGCGCCTCCGGCACCGTCGACGCCACCACGAGACAGACCGGCGCCCGGTCGAGGACCTCGGGCCGGTAGACCGGCAGCGACGCCATGACGCGGCCGTGCGCCTCGGGGTCGCCGAGTTCGGCGGCGACCGCCTGCCAGCGCAGCAGCGCGGCGCCGGCCTCGGCGTCGGCGGGATTCGCGAGCCAGGCGTGGTAGTGCTGGTCGAGCCTGTCCAGGGCCTCGCGCTCCCGCGCCGGCTCGTGGCTGCCGGTCCGCCACGTGCCGCCCTGGGCGGCCAGCATCACCGCCATGGAGAGGCCCGGCAGCGCCGGCGGATCGTCGGCGAGGGTGGCGATCGCCCAGTGCAGCAGCGGCATGCCGGGCGCCGGCAGCAGCAGGAACCGCGTGCCGTCGGGCGTGGTGAAGGCCACCAGTTCGGGCGGCGGATCGGCCTGCGCCTGGGCTCGCGCGGCGGCGCCGCCGCCCGCCAAGGCCACCAGGAGCAGCAGGGCCTTGGCGCTAGCCCGACGAACCATCGCCGCTGGCTTCGAACCCCTGGGCGAGCGCCTGCCGGCCCGACCGCGGGCTGCAGACGCCGCGGCGGCTCTCGGCGACGAAGTCGACGATCTCGCGGCAGACCGGGTCGCGGTGCAGACCGCTGCCGCGCACGAGTTCGAGCCGTTGGTGCAGGGTGCCGGCACGCCAGAACAGTAGTCGGAACACCCGCTTGACGAGAGCCTTCTGCTCCTGCGTGTAGCCGTTGCGGTGCAGGCCGACGAGGTTCACCGCCACCAGCTTGGCGCGGTCGCCCTGCACGGTGCCGAACGGCGGCGCGTCGTGGGACACCATGGCGCCGGCGCCGATCATCGCCAGCTTGCCGACGCGGGCGAACTGGTGGATGCCGACCATCGCGCCGAGGATCGCCCGGTCGCCGATCCAGGTGTGGCCGGCGGCCATGGCGCCATTGGTGAACACCACGTGGCTGCCGACGGTGGCGTCGTGGCCGATGTGGGCGCCCACCAGCAGCATGTTGTGGTCGCCGATCGTGGTGACGCCGCCGCCGAACGGCGTGCCGCCGTGGATCGTGACGTGCTCGCGGATCCGGTTGTGGCTGCCGATCACGAGCCTGCCGGCGGGATCCTTCGTCTTGAGCTTCTTGTCCTGCGGCTGGCAGCCGACGACGCAGAACGGGAACAGCTCGTTGTCCTCGCCGAGCACCGTGTCGCCGTCGACGACGACGTGGGCCAGCAGCCGGGTGCCGGCGCCGAGGCGGACCCGCGGACCGACCGTGCAGTAGGGTCCGATGTCGACCCCTGGGCCGAGTTCTGCGCCCTCGGCGACGATCGCGGTTGGATGGATGCCCATCGAAGTGGAGGTCCGGGGCGGACGCGATGGCGCCGCGGCACGTCAATGTCTACCCGAGCGATCGCGGGCGCGCTACCCTTCGCCGCGCCGCGGTGCGGCGCTTCCGCGCGGTGCGGAGCACTGGCCGCGATGCGACCGGAGGTTCCGGTCGGCTGCCCGTTCCACCGCCGTGCCCACGAACGCCCTGATGACGTCCGTTGCCCGCCCTGGCCGCTCCCTCGCCGCCCGTGCCCACCGCCATGTTCGCCCGGTGCAGCGCCGCGCCGGAGGCGGGGCGTGACCCGCGTCCGCGGCGAGTCGGTCGCGCCCGGCATGGCCGTCGGTCAGGTCCGCCTGCGCGGCTTCTCCGCCGAAGCGACGGGGAGGCGCATCGCCGCCGACGAGGTCGAGACCGAGCTGAACAGGCTGCGCGAGGCGCTGCAGAAGAGCCGGGCCCAGATCGAGGAGATCAAGCAGAAGCAGAGCGGCAGCCTCGGCGAGGCCGAGCTGCGCATCTTCGACGCGCACCTCGCCTACCTCGGCGACGCGATGTTCACGACCGAGATCGAGTCGCAGGTGCTGCAGGAGCGACTGACCGTACGTGCCGCGGTGCAGACGGTGTTCGAGAAGTACGACCGCATCTTCCAGCTGGTCGAGAGCGAGATGCTGCGCCGCCGCGCCAGCGACCTGCGCGACGTCGCGACGCGGCTCTTGCGCAACCTCGAGGCCGACGCCGAGCGCGGCGCCGTGGCGCCCGTCGGGCCCTACATCCTGGCCGCCAGCAAGCTCACCACCGCCGACATGTTCAACCTCGACAACGAGAAGGTCGACGGCATCGTCGCCGAGGAGGGCGGCATGAGTTCGCACGCCGCGATCCTGGCGCGCGGCATGGGCATCCCGACCGTCACCGGCATCCGCGACCTGCCGCGCATCCTGCGCGACGGCGACCTCGTGGTGCTCGATGCCTCGGCGGGAGAGCTGGTGACGGCGCCCGACGACGCGACGCTGGCCGAGGCCACGGCCGCGGCGCAGCGCTGGAAGGCGACCAAGGCCGAGGCGCCGAAGCCCGCCGACCTGGCGAGGCACCAGACGCGCGACGGCACGCCGATCGAACTGCTCGGCTCCTGCGGCAGCGCCGGCGAGGCCGATCTGGTGCGCACGTTCGGCATGGAGGGCATCGGCGTCTACCGCACCGAGCTGCAGTTCCTGGTCGAGCGGGCCCGGCCGAGCGAGGACGCCCTGGTCAGCAGCTACCAGCAGGTGATCCTGAGCCAGCACGGCCGGCCGGTGTCGTTCCGTCTGCTGGACGTGATGGCGGCGACGCTGCAGGTCGGTCAGCAGGGCGCCGAGCGCAATCCGGCGCTCGGCCAGCGCGGCGTGCGCGGCCTGCTGGCGAGCCAGGACCTGCTGCGCATGCAGCTGCGCGCGATCCTGCGCGCCGCGGCCGGCGCCGAGGGCGTCGCCGTGCTGGTGCCGTTCGTGACCGGCACCGCCGACCTCCAGCGCGTGAAGTCGGCGTTGCTCGAGGAACGCGTGGCGCTGAAGAAGGCGAAGATCGCCTGCGCCGCCGAAGTGCAGCTGGCGCCGATCGTCGAGGTGCCGGCCGCGGCGATGTCGCTGGCGGCGCTGCTCAACGACGCCGACTTCGCGGTCGTCAGCGTCGACGACCTGCAGGCCTACCTGCTCGCCGCCGACCGCGACAACGCGGCCGTGCGCGGCTACCACGAGATGGTGCACCCGGCGGTGTTCGAGATGCTGGCCCGCATGGCGAAGGACGCCGAACGCCGCGAGAAGCGGTTGGTCCTGTTCGGCGAGAGCGCCGCCGATCCGACGCGGGTGCCGTTCTACCTCGGCGTCGGCTACCGCAGTTTCTCGATCGCGCCGGTGCGCCTGCGCGGCGTGCTGCGGGTCATGGGCCGCTACTCGGTCGAAGAATGCCGCCGTGTCGCCGCGCGCATCCTCGAGGCGCCGCGCACGCTCGACGTGCAGAAGGTGCTGGTCAATCTCGACGTGCAGTAGCGCATCGTCAGGTGACGGCCGCCGCCGGCCGCCGCAGCAGCGGCGTGTGGATCGGCCCGCGGGGGCGCAGTTCGCTGCGGTAGAGCACCAGGGCCTGCGGCGCGAACGGCTTCGGCCGCAGCGTCGCGCCGACCTGCTGCAACTGGTCGATCAGGGCCAGCGCGCCGAACGGGCTGCGCACGCGGCCGAGGGTGACGTGCGGCGCGAAGCCGCGCGGATCGCGGTCGATGCCGTGCCGTTCGCCGATCGTCGCCACCTGCTCGTGCAGCGCGGCCAGCGCCGCGACATCGCCGCCGAGCGCCGCCCAGACGACGCGCGGCTCGCCGCGCGGCGGGAAGTGGCCGAGGCCGGTCAGGTGCAGCGACAGCGCCGGCACGTCGAGCGCGGCGAGATCGGCGCGCAGGCCCTCGACCTGGTCGGGCGGCAGGTCGCCGGCGAACGCCAGGGTCAGGTGGATCTGGTCGGCGGGCACCCACTTCACCTTGCCCTTCTGGCCGAACTGCTGCGCCAGGCCGGCGAGGTAGTTGCAGACCGGTCGAGGGAGGTCGAGGGCGACGAAGCAGCGCACGGCGGCATGGTAGGCGGGGTGCTGCCTGCGCGTGGCGTGCTTTCGCGCCGTCGTCGGCGCCGGCGCGGCGCTCACCGCCGCCTGCGGCCGGCCGGCGCCGCGGCGCGCGGCGGTTCCTCGCCGTGCCATTCGGCGGTCAGGTCGAGCCACAGCGCGAGCCCCTGGAACGGCGCGAACCTGGCGTAGCGCCGAGCGACCTCGCGGTCGCTCGGCGGCGTGCGCCGTCCATCCAGTTCGGCGAGGCGGGCGCGGCACCAGCTGTCGAGCGCGAGGTGTTCGTAGTGGCCGAGCAGCCGCATCGCCTGACCGGCGGCGTAGGGGCCGAAGCCGCGCAGGCCGACCAGCCGCTGCCACAGGACGGCCGCGGGCTGCGGCGTCAGGAACGTGTCGTCGTCGAGCGCGCCGGCGGCGAACGCCTCCGCCAGCGCGACGGCGGCGGCGGCGCGGTAGCCGGTGCGGACGACGTCGCGGTAGAACGCCGCGTCGCGCTGGCACTGCCGCGGCGTCGGGAAGGCGCGCGCGCCGCTCGGCGCCGGCGAGCCGAGGGCCGTGACCAGGTTGCGCACCATCGCCTCGGTGCCAGCCCACGTCGTGTTGGTGGTGAACAGCAGCTTCATCAGGTCCTCGAACACGCTGGCCGAGCGCAGCAGCCGGCCGGCGCCGCGGCGGGCCGCCCAGTGCAGCCGGGGTTCGGTCCGGCACATGGCGTGGAACGCCGCCAGGTCGCTGTCGAGCCGCAGCATGTGCACCACCTGCCGCGCCGCTGCGCGCGTTACGGCCGTCGACGGCGCCGTGCGTCCGTCGAGCCGCAGCGCCAGCCGATCGGCGCGCGGCTGCCGCAGCGTCGCGTCGAGAACGGCCGTGCCGACGCGCAGCACGGTGGCGAACGTGCCGGCCCCCTCGTCGTAGCGGTGTGGCGCCAGCGCCACCCAGCCGTGGCCGAAAAGGCACAGGCGCAGGTCGAACGGCGGCGCGACCGGGATCGGGATGGTGCGGCTCGGCATCAAAGCCAGGAGACCGCGGCCGCGACGTGGTGCAAGCGCTCCCGGTGGCACCGGGCGGCGCTGGCCCGCGCCTCCGGCAGCGGTCGCGAAACCCGGGAGGGGGCGTGGACAGGCTGTGCGGCCCGCCCGACCATGCGGGGCACACTCTCGCCCTGATTCGCCATGCTTCACACCTCGCCCGGCTTCGGACTCGCTTTCCTGCTGTTCGCGTCCGTCGGCGCCGCGGCGCCCGCAGTCGCCCAGTGCCAGTTGGTCTGGCAGCCGGGTCAGGCCGTGCCGGGGGCGTCCCATCACGTGCTGGCCACGACGGTGTGGGACCCCGACGGTGCCGGGCCCGCGCCGGCGCGGTTGGTGGTCGGCGGGGTGTTCACGGCCATTGGCGACGTGCTCGCCAACCGCATCGCCGCCTGGGATCCCGCCACCGGCACCTGGTCGCCGTTCGGCACCGGCATGAACTACGACGTGGCAGCGCTGGCTGTGCTGCCCAACGGCGACCTCGTGGCCGGCGGCAGCTTCTCGACCGCCGGGGGCACGGCCGTCGGCGGCATCGCCCGCTGGGATGGCACGTCGTGGCAACCGCTCGGCACGGGCACGAACGCGACCGTGCAGGCCCTCGCGGTGCTCGCGAACGGCGACCTGGTGGCGGCAGGTTCGTTCTCCTCCGTCGACGGCATCGGTGCCAACCGCATCGCCCGCTGGAATGGCACGTCGTGGGCCGCGCTCGGTACGGGCGTGGACAACTCCGTGAACGCGCTGGCCGTGCTCGCCAATGGCGATCTGGTCGCGGCGGGCCCCTTCACCTCGGCGGGTGGCGTCGGCGTCGACCGCATTGCGCGCTGGAACGGCGCGTCGTGGTCGTCATTGGGCGCCAGCTGGAACGGTGGCGTCTTCGCGCTGGCGACGCTGGCGAACGGCGACCTCGTCGCCGGCGGCAATTTCACGACCACGGGGGCCGTGACCACCAACAACATCGCCCGCTGGAACGGGGTTGCCTGGTCGGCCGTGGGCACCGGCATGAATGGCATCGTCCGGTCGCTGTTGCGGTTGCCGAACGGGGACCTGGTGGCCGGCGGTGCCTTCACGACCGCGGACGGACTCGCGGCAGACTGCATCGCGCGCTGGGATGGCAGTTCGTGGTCGGCGCTGGGGCCGGGTACGGGCAACATGGTCCTGGCGCTGGCCGGGCTGCCCGATGGCAGCGTGGTCGCAGGCGGCATGTTCACGGCCGCGGGACGGTTCATCGCCCGTTGGGACGGAGCGGCGTGGTCGCCGTTGAGCCTGGGGATGGGTGTCGGCGTGACCCGGGCCAGGGTCCGGCCGAATGGCGCCCTCGTCGTCGGCGGCCACTTCACGATGGCCGGCGGCGTGCCTGCGAACTTCATCGCCGAGTGGGATGGCACGGGGTGGGCACCGTTGGCCGGCGGCACGAATGGCGGCGTGCTCGACGTGTGGGTGCTGCCCAATGGCGATGTGATCGCCGCCGGCAACTTCACCATGGCGGGTGGGGTGCCTGCGAACCGCATCGCCCGGTGGAACGGCAGTGCCTGGGCGCCGCTCGGTACCGGCATGGATGCAGCCGTGTGGTCGCTGGCGACCCTGCCGAACGGCGACCTGATTGCCGCAGGCAGTTTCACCACTGCAGGCGGCATTGCTGCCAACCGCGTCGCCCGCTGGAACGGCAGCGCCTGGGCGCCGCTGGGCGCGGGCACGAACGGCATGGTCTGGACGGTCGCGGTGCTGCCAAACGGCGACTTGATCGCCGGCGGCGACTTCACGACCGCCGGTGGCAGCAGCGCGAATCGCATCGCGCGCTGGAATGGCGCCGCCTGGGCACCGTTGGCTGGGGGCATGAGCGGCTCCGTGCGGGTGCTGCTGGTCCACCCTGACGGGCAGGTCACCGCCGGCGGTTCCTTCACGGGGGTGGGTGGCGCCAGCGCGAACCGCATCGCGCGATGGGATGGCAGCGCATGGACTCCGCTGGGAGCCGGCATGAACGGCACCGTGCAGGCGGTGTCGCTGCTGCCGAACGGGGACTTGATGGCGGGTGGTTACTTCACGACCGCGGGCGGGCTGCCCGCGGCGCGCATCGCGCGCTGGGACGGCAGCGCCTGGTCGGGTCTTGGCGCAGGGATGGACCAGGGCGTGCTCACGTTCGCCGCGCTGCCCGACGGCACGCTCGTGGCCGGCGGCGAGTTCACGGCCGCGGGCGGCGTGGTGTCCTCCGGGCTCGCCTGGCTCGGGACCACCTGCCCGGCCACCGTGTCGGTGCAGGGTACAGGATGCCCGAGCAGCGGCGGCGGCAACGTGCTGACCGCGGCGACGCTGCCGTGGGTCGATGCGACCTTCCGGGCCGTGGGCACGGGTTTGCCGGCCACCGCGATCGTGGTCGCGGCGACGAGCGTCACGGCGATCCCGGCGGGCGCGGCGCCGCTGCTGGTGCTACTGCCGCCGCACGGAGTGGCGGGCTGCGATCTGCTCGTCGCCCCTGACATCCTCGATGTCATGGTCACGCTGACGGGGACTGCGCAGTCGTCGCTCTACCTGCCGAACACGCCGCCGCTCGTCGGCGTGACCTTCTTCCACCAGATGGTGCCGATCGAACTGGACGGCCTCGGCAACTGGATCGCGATCACCGCGACGAACGCGCTGCAGCTGACGGCGGGCAGGTTCTAGCTGGCACCATGGCGTCCGCAGTGACGACCGTGCGTCCGCTGGCGCAGCTGTCATCGTCGCTGGTCGCGATACTGCCGACGTTTGTCCTTGGCCGCGAACAGATCGGGAAACTCCTGCCGAGTCAGGGCGAACACGACCTGCATCCCTCCCAGGCCGGTGAGGTGGTACTCCGCGTCCTCGGTGTTTGCGGGCCGCTGCGGGGCTGGCGCATAACCATAGTAGTGGAAACTATGGTTCTGGATGATCTGCAGATACGCCTTTGTCTCGAGGTAGGTGCAGTGGACTCCGGTCTCGAGGTCCGCGTCGGTGAAGCTCCGCATCCGCTCCTCCTCGAAGGCGAGGGACTTGAGGAAGGACTTGTAGAGCGACAGCACGTTTCTGTCCCGCACACCCCTGTACTCGGGCGGGAATCCGTCGGTCTCGCCTCCTTGGGCCAAGGTCGGCAGTTCGGCGGGGCGTTCCTGCGTGGGCGCCGCCGCCTCGCGCACGAGCGGCGCCCGCTCACTCTCGGCCACGGG
Source organism: Planctomycetota bacterium (assembly GCA_019636245.1). Lineage (GTDB taxonomy): Bacteria > Planctomycetota > UBA1135 > UBA1135 > UBA2386 > JAEUHS01. Next base: position 42,700 of record JAHBXX010000010.1, read on the forward strand.
AGCCACGCGCGAAGCCGGACTGGCAGCCGCATCGGCCTGGGTGTGCCGGGACTCGGTGGGTGGCATTGCGTTGTCAGACGCGCGTGTCAGGCCCCAGATGCCGAGGAGCATGACCCCCGCGAGGCCCAGCCCGATGGCCCCTGTCCCGGGCCGGGCCTTCACGACACCGCTCCGCATCGGGCGCATGGTCCGATCACCGTGAAGCACTCATTCACCCTGCCCGCCTGTTCGTGGGACGGCGTGATCGACATCAGGCAATCCTGAGGCGGTGGTCCGAAGGACACCGATAGCAGGCTTGCCAGGAGACTGAACGACAAAGCGATACGGCTGGTCGTCATGGCAGAGGCGGAGGCTACCGGCCTCTGGTGGGAAGCGTCCAGGCGCCCCGCGAGACCTGAGGGGGCGGTCGGATCCCGGCGCCATGGGCGACACTCGAACGCCCCCGTAGGACGAACGCCCCCGTAGGAAGCGTCGGCGGTCCGCGGTCCGATCTGGATGCCCTGGCGCAGCGGCCCGCGCCCGACCGTGCCACCCACGCCGGCAGCCGTACGTGCCGATGGTGGTAGAACTTCGCACCATGACCGATCCTGGCCAGCCAGTGCCACGCCGCGGCGCGACCGCCGGCGACAGCGCGCCGGCCGTCTCCGCCCCGGTCGCGCCGCCGGCGCTGCGCCTCGGCCCCTTGCGCATCGACGGTTTCGCCGTGCAGGCGGCTGCTGCAGGACCCGGACACCGCGCTGGCGATGGTCGACGCCGTGCTGCAGGCCGTCGCCGGCGACGTCCCCGTGACCGTCAAGATGCGGCGCGGGTCCGACGATTCGCCGGCGGCCGAAGCGCGCTTCTGGGCCATCCTCGACGGCGCGATCGCGCGTGGCATCGCCGCGGCGACCGTGCACCCGCGCACCGTCGAGCAGAAGTACCAGGGGCCGAGCCGGTGGCCGTTCCTGGCCGGGGTCAAGGCGCACGTCGGCGCCTTCCCGATCCTCGGCAGCGGCGACCTGTTCTCGGCGTTCGACGTGCTGGCGATGCGGCGCGAGACCGCGGTCGACGGCGTCACCATCGCCCGCGGCTGCATCGGCAACCCGTTCGTGTTCACGCAGGTCCAGGACCTGCTGGCGGGCCGGCCCGCGCTGAGGCCGACCGCGGCGCAACAGCGCGCGGCGATCGCGCGCCACTGGCAGCTCGCCGTGCCCTTCTACGGCGGCGAGGCGAAGGCGCTGCCGCACGTCCGCATGCACGTCATCAAGTACGGCCAGTACCACCCGGACCCGGTCTGGGCCCGGACGCGGCTGGTGACCCTGCGCACGCCGGCCGGGCTGCTGCCGCTGGTCGACGAGGTGTTCGCCGACCGCTTCGATGCCGACGGCGACCGCGAACTGCGCCCCGAGCACGCGGTGGCGCCCACGATCCACGCCTGCAGCGAGTAGCCGGCGGCCGCCGGCGTTATCGTGGCGCGGCGATGCGAAGCCCGACGCTGCCGTTCCTGTTCCTGCTGGCCGCCTGCGGTGCGGCCGGGTTGCTCGCCCCGACCCGCGGCGCGATCGGCTTCGACGGCCCGCTGGACGGCTGGCGGCAGGAGAGCACCGGTGGCCGCGGGCCGCACGCGACCTGGACCCAGCAGGCCGACCGGGCCGCGATCTCGCCGCCGAACGTGCTGGCGCTGGTCAGCCCGAACCACGACGCCGAGGAGCGCTTCAACCTGTGCTGGAACCCGGCGCTGGCGTTCCGCGACGGCCGCATCGCCGTCGCCGTGCGCGCCGACGGCGGCCAGGTCGACCAGGGCGGCGGCCCGATGTGGCGCGTGCAGGACGCCGACAACTACTACCTTTGCCGCTACAACCCGCTGGAGGCGAACTACCGGGTCTACGTGGTGCACCGCGGCGTGCGGCGGCAGCTGGCGACCGCGCTCGTCGAGGCCGACGGCGCCGCCTGGCATCGGCTCGAGGTCGAGCACGCCGGCAACCGGATCCGCTGCTGGTTCGACGGCCGCGAGCTGCTGTCCGCCGAGGACGGCACGATCGACGCGCCCGGTGGCGTCGGGCTGTGGACCAAGGCCGATGCGCGCACCTCGTTCGACGACCTTTCGATGCTCGGCCGTGGCCGCTGACGGCGGGCCGCCGCCGGTCGACGATGCCATCGCAATCCGGCGGATCGCTCAGTAGCCTGTTCGCCCTCCGTCGATAGGGAACGGGATCCTCGCCGGGCCCCTCCGCACATGGCAGAAACCGACATCGCCGTCGTCGGCATGGCATGCCGCCTCCCGGGGGCGCCCGATCTGGGCGCGTTCTGGCGCCTGCTCCGCGAGGGGCGGGACGCGCGCGTCGAGCTGTCGGACGAGCACCTGCGCAGCCTCGGCGTGCCGCCCGAAGTGCTGGCCGATCCCGACTTCGTCAAGGCGGCGATGGTCCTCGACGGCATCGACCGGTTCGACGCCGGCTTCTTCGGCTTCTCGCCGCGCGATGCGGCGCTGTTCGATCCGCAGCACCGCGTGTTCCTCGAGGTCGCGTGGGAGGCGTTCGAGCACGCCGGCCACGTGCCGGAGCGGTTCCCGGGCCGCATCGGCGTGTTCGCCGGCTGCGGCATGGACACCTACCTGCTGCACAACATCCTGACGAACCCCGACCTGGTCAGGCGCGTCGGCATGTTCCTGATCCGCCACACCGGCAACGACAAGGACTTCCTCGCCACGCGCACCAGCTATCAGTTCGACCTGCGCGGCCCGAGCATCAACGTGCTGACCGCGTGCTCGACGTCGCTGGTGGCGATCCACCAGGCGGCGCACAGCCTGCTGGCCGGCGAATGCGACATGGCGATGGCCGGCGGCGTCACCATCCTGGTGCCGCAGGACCGCGGCTACCTCTACAAGGAGGGCGAAGTGCTGTCGCCGGACGGCCACTGCCGCACCTTCGATGCCGACAGCAGGGGGACCATCTTCGGCAGCGGCGCCGGCGTCGTGCTGCTGCGCCGGCTCGCCGACGCGCTCGCCGACGGCGACCGGATCCACGCGATCGTCGCCGGCTCCGCGGTCAACAACGACGGCGCGCGCAAGGTCAGCTATCTGGCGCCGAGCGTCGACGGCTACGCCGAGGTCGTCGCCGAGGCGCTGGCGCTGGCGGACGTGCCCGCCGATCGCGTCGGCTACGTCGAGGCGCACGGCACCGGCACCTCGGTCGGCGATCCGATCGAGATCGAGGCGCTGACGCAGGCGTTCCGGGCCACGACCGGCAGGACCGGCTTCTGCGGCATCGGCTCGGTGAAGACCAACATCGGCCACCTCGACACGGCGGCGGGCGTGGCCGGCTTCCTCAAGGTCGTGCTGGCGATGCAGCACGGCGAGATCCCGGCGAGCCTGAACTACCGGCGGCCGAACCCGCTGATCGACTTCCCGAGCAGTCCGTTCCACGTCGTCGCCGCGCCGCGCGCGTGGCCGCGCCCCGAGGGCGGCGAACGCATCGCCGGCGTCAGTTCGCTCGGCGTCGGCGGCACCAACGCGCACGTGGTCGTGCGCGAGGCGATCGCGCAGGCGCCGGCGCCGGCGGTCGCCTGGCCGCGACGCTGCCACCTGCTGCCGATCAGCGGCAAGGTCGAGGGCGCGGCGGTCGGCAACGCCAAGGCGATGGCCGCGCACCTGGGCACCGTCGACGAGGCGGCCCTGCCGGAAGTCGCGTGGACGCTGCAGGTGGGGCGGCGGGCGTTCCCCGTGCGCGGCTTCGCCGTCGGGGCCTCGAGCGCGGAACTGGCCGCCCAGCTCGAGGCGCCGGAGTGGAAGGCGCAGCTGAAGAAGGCCGCCGACCGCCCGCCGTCGGTCGTGTTCCTGTTCGCCGGCGGCGGCTCCCAGCACCCGGGCATGGGCCGCGGTCTCTACGCGCACGAAGCGGTGTTCCGGGCCGCGGCCGACGAGTGCCTGCGCGCGATCCCGGCCCGGGCCCAGGACACCGTGCGGCGGCTGCTCTTCGGCGATCTGGCGACGCCCGAACACGGCGCGCGGCTGGAGCAGCCGAGCCTGATGCTGCCGGCGCTGTTCACGGTCGAGTATGCGCTGGCGAAGCTGCTCGAGTCGTTCGGCATCGTGCCGGACGCCGCGATCGGCCACAGCCTCGGCGAGTACGTCGCGGCGACGCTCGGCGGCACCTTCACGGTCGAGCAGGCGCTGCCGACCCTGTTGCGCCGCGGCGAGCTGCTCGAGGAGATCCAGGGCGGCGTCGTGCTGAGCGTGTCGCTGTCGGCCGAGGAGGTGCACGCGCTCGGTCACGCCGACCTGTCGCTGACGGCGGCGAACGCGCCGCGGCTGTGCGCCGTCGCCGGCCACGCCGACGCCATCGAGCGCCTCGAACGCGACCTGGCCGCGCGCGGCGTCGAGTTCCAGCGGCTGCGCATCGGCGTGCCCGCGCACAGCCACCTGCTCGACCCGATGCTCGACCGCTACCGCGAGGTGGTGCGCGGGCTGCGCCTGGCGCCGGCCACGCGGCCGTGGGTGTCGAACGTCACCGGCGAATGGATCGATCCGCAGCGGGCCGCCGATCCCGACTACTGGGTCGAGCACACGCGGCGCACGGTGCGCTTCCAGGACGGCATCCGCGCGCTGCTGGCCGGCGGCGACCGCGTGTTCCTCGAGATCGGTCCCGGCAAGGCGCTGACGTCGCTGGCGCGCCAGCACGAACGCGCCGCGAAGAGCCCGTGCCTCGTGTCGATGCCGCACGCCAAGGACCAGAAGGAGGCCGACCAGGCCCTGCTGGAGGCCGTCGGCCGGCTCTGGCAGCTGGGCGTGGGGGTCGACTGGCAGGCGTTCCACGGCGGCGTCGCGCGCCGCCGCGTGCCGCTGCCGACCTACGCCTTCCAGCGCCAGCGGCACTGGATCGACGCCGGCGCGATCGTCGCCCAGGAGGGCGTGCTGCGCGGCGACGAGGAACCGGTGGCGCCGACCCGCCTGCCGGAATCGGACTGGCTGCGGCAGCCGGTCTGGCGGCCGCAGGAACTGGCGCCGCGCGTGGCCGCCGTGGCGTCGAGCCGCTGGCTGTGCGTCGGCGGCGGTGCCTTCGCAGCGGCGTTCCGCAGCGGCAGTGCGCTCAGGCAGCGGCCGCGCCGCGCAACGGCGGGGCCCACCGGCGACGACTGGACGCTGCCGCTGCGCGACGGCGCCGCGCTCGACCGCGCCCTGCAGCAGGTCGTCGCCGCCCACGGCGAGCCGCAGCGGGTGCTGTTCGCCGGCCCCCTGGAGCAGGACGACCCGGTGGCGCTCGTGCAGGCGCTGACGGTGCTGTGGCAGGCGCTCGGCCGCGCCGACCTCGCCGCCGTGCGCTGCCTCGCGTTGACCACCGGCGCGCAGCGCACGGCCACCGAGGCGATGCCGCACCCGGGCGCCGCCGTCGTCGCCGGCTTCCTGCGCGTCGTGCCGCGCGAGTACGCCGGCGCCCGAACGCGCTGCGTCGACGTCGATGCCGAGGCGCTCGCCGATGCGACCGCGCTCACGGCGGCGCTGCGCCGCGAGATCGAGTCCGACGACCAGCCGCTGCAGGTGGCGTGGCGCGGCGCCCACCGCCACGTGCAGGAGCTGGCCGCGGTCGAGGTTCCGGCCGTGCCGGCCACGCCGCCGTGGCGGCAGGGCGGCGCCTACCTGATCACCGGCGGCCTCGGCGGCATCGGCATGGTCGTGGCCGAACACCTGGCCCCGGCGCAGTGCAAGCTGGTGCTCGTCGGCCGGCGTGGCCTGCCGCCGCGGGCGGCGTGGGACGAGTGGCTGCGGCTGCGGGCAGGCGATCGTACGGCGAGCCTGGTGCAGCGTGTGCTCGACCTCGAGCGCCGTGGCGCCGAGGTCATGGTGGAAGCCGCCGACATCGCCGACGGCGACGCGGTGGCGAGGGTCGTGCGGGCGGCCCGGACCCGGTTCGGCGCCGTGCACGGCATCGTGCATGCCGCCGGCGTGCTCGACGACGGCCTGATCCAGACCCGCACGCCGGAACGCACCGCGCGCATGCTGGCGCCGAAGCTCACCGGCGCCCGCCTGCTCGACGAGGCCACCGCCGACCACCCGCCGGAGCTGTTCGTCGTGTTCGGGTCCACCAGCGGCCTGGCCGGCATCCCCGGTCAGGGCGACTACGCGGCCGCCAACGCCGGTCTCGACGCGTTCGCGCACTGGCGTCGCGGCGTGCGTCCCGGCCGCTCGCTGGCGGTCGACTGGGGCGTCTGGCAGGACGTCGGCATGCTGGCGACCAGCGTCGCCAGCCACGTGCTGCCGGTGCCGGGCTGGCTCGGCGAACGGGCCGAACGCGACGGCGCGCTCGAGTTCGTGGCGCCATGGTCGCCGGCGACGCATTGGCAGCTCGCCGAGCACCGCGTGCGCGGCGGCGACTGCGTCATGCCGGGCACCGGCCACCTCGAACTGATGGTCGCCGCCGCGCAGGCGGCCGCCGGCGCCAACGAGGTCGCGCTCGCACGCGTCGAGTTCCTGTCGCCGATGGCGTTCCCGGGCGGCGCCGCGCGCGACGTGTTCGTCACCGTGCGGCCGGCGCGCGATGGCTTCGAGATCGTCGTGGCGAGCGCGCCGGCCGGCAGCGCCTCGCCGCACGACCGGACGACGCATGCGCGCGGCGGCGCCCGCCTGGGCGGCGCCCGCGAGGACCTGCTCGACCTCGACGCCCTGCGGGCGCGCTGCCCGCGCGCGGCGCCGGCGACGAGCGACCAGGAGCGGCACGCCGAGTTCGGGCCGCGCTGGCGCTGCATCGAGCGCGTCGCGCTCGGCGACGGCGAGGCGTTCGGCGAACTGGCCCTGCCCGAGCGGTTCGCCGCCGACCTCGACGTGCATCGGGTGCACGCGGCGATGCTCGACATGGCGTTCGGCTGCGGCATCCGGCTCCTGTCGGGCAACGCACCCGACGCGCTGTTCGTGCCGGTCGGCTGCGACGAGGTCGCGGTGTCCGGCCGCATGCCGGCGCGCATCGTCGCGCACGTCCGGGTGCGCAGCCACGACGAGCACGCGCGCCTCGGCGCCCTCGACGTCACCGTGGCGACGCCATCCGGCATCGTGCTGCTCGAGCTGCGGGGCCTGCAGCTGTTCGGCGTGCGCGGCGCGTTCGCGCGCGGCGAGGCGCCGACGGCCGCGCGTGCGACCGCGCCACACGGCGGCAACGGCCACGTCGCCGCCACGGCGCCGGTGCCGCGCATCCGGGCGCTGCTCGGCCGCGGCATCACCGGGCCCGAGGGCATGGCCGCGCTCGACCGCGCGCTCCGCACCGACGCGACGCAGGTGGTGGCGTCGTCGCTGGACGTCGCCCGGACGGCCGCCTGGCTGTCGCTGCCGCCGGAGAAGCCGAAGGCCGCGGTCGCCGCCGCGGCCGCTCCGACGGCCGCCGCCAGCGGCGAGGACGCGCCGCGCGACGACGTCGAGCGCAAGCTCGCCGAGAGCTTCCGCGAACTGCTCGGCGTCGACCGGCCCGGCCTCGACCAGGACTTCTTCGAACTCGGCGGCCACTCGCTGCTGGCGGTGCGGCTGTTCGCGCGCATCCACAAGGACTTCGGCCTCGACCTGGAGCTGGCGACGCTGCTGTCCGCCGGCACCGTGCGCAAGCTGGCCGCCGTGGTGCGCGCGGAGCGGAACCTGCCCGAGCCGGGCAGCGAACCGGTGCGCTCGGTCGCCGCCCGCCGCGGCCAGCACGTGGTGCCGATCCAGGTCGACGGCCGGCGACCGAAGCTGTTCCTCGTCCACGGCGCCGGCGGCAACGTGCTCGGCTTCCGCGACCTGGCGCACTACTTCGGCAAGGACCAGCCCGTCTACGGCCTGCAGGCGCGCGGCGTCGACGGCAAGCAGGCGCCGCACGAGACGATCGCCGAGATGGCCACCGCCTACCTGGCGGAGGTGCGCGAGGTGCAGCCGCACGGCCCGTACTTCCTGGGCGGCTACAGCGGCGGCGGCGTGGTGGCCTACGAGATGGCGCAGCAGCTGCTGGCGGCGGGCGAGCCGGTCGCCTACGTCGGCATGATCGACACCTGGTGCCCGCAGATGAAGCGGCGCGGCAAGGTCGCGCGGGCGCTGCTGCACGCCGGCCGCGTCATGCGCCGCGGACCGATGTACCCGGTCAACATCGTGCGCATGAAGTGGGAACGCCGGCGGTCGGCGCGCGAGAGCTCGGCGGCGCGGCAGCAGGGCGGCGTGATGCCGCAGACGATGCGCGGCCAGGAGCTGCAGTTCGCCTTCGAACGCGCGTTCGAGAGCCACCTGGTCGCGCCCTACGCGGGCAAGGTCTGGCTCTACCGCTGCACCGACCACGACCTCGGCACGCGCTACGTGTTCGAGGAGCACCTCGGCTGGCGACCGTTCGTGCGTGGCGGCGTGGCGATCACGCAGTGCCCGGGCAACCACTACACGATGTGCACCGAGCCGAACGTGCAGTTCCTGTGCCGGCAGATGATGGCGGGCGTCGACGAAGCGATGGCGGCGGCCGGACTCTCCGTCGGCGCCTGATCGCCGGTTCGTTCCGCCGCCGCCGGGTGGTAGAAGCGGCGCCATGCCAGGCCGGGCCGAACGCGCATGGATCGTCGCCTGGACGGTGCTCGCGGTCGTGCTGGCGGCGCGCGCGACGAGCCGACCCGATCGCCGCGGCGTGCTGCTCGACCACCTGGAGTTCGGCCGCCGGCTGTGGACGGGCGCCGACGTGCATGCGCCGTGGCGGTCCGATCCCGATGCACCCGAACGGCCCCTGCACGCGCCCTACCCGCCGTCGTTCGGCCTGTTGACGGGGCCGTTCGCGGCGATCGACGCGGTGCTCGGGCTGCGCGCGGCGCGGCTGGCCTGGGTGCTGCTGCAGCTCGGCTGCCTGGTCTGGATCGCGCGCCTGCTGCGGCGCCTCCTGGCCGCGCGGCCGGCGCTGGCGCCGCCGCGATGGCACCTGCTCTGGTTCCTGACCGCGCTGCTGTCGGCGCGCTTCCTGCTGCGCGACCTGCACGGCGGGGGCGGCAACCTCGTGAACCTGGCGCTGTGCCTCGCCGCGTTCGCCGACGCCGAGCAGGGGCGCGCGCGCCGCGCCGGGCTCTGGCTCGGCGTCTCGCTCGCGACCAAGCCGACCCAGGTCTGGCTGCTGCCGGTGCTGCTGGTGCTCGGCCGGTGGCGCGCGGTCGGCTGGGCGCTCGGCGCCGGCGGAGCCTGCGTGCTGGGGACGCTGGCGCTGCAGCAGTTCGACGTGACGTCGTGGCAGCGGTGGGCGGCAGGCAGCTGGGGGTTGGCGACGCAGTCCGATGCGTTCGCCGCGCCGGCGCTCGGCTTCCCGCCCTTCGAGTGGATGAACCAGTCGCTGCGCTGCGCGCTGGCGCGGTGGCTCGGCACCGTGCCGCCCGAGTTCGCGGCGCGCGTCGCCTGGGGCGTGGTGCCGGGGCTGGGCCTGCCGCTGCCGGCCGTCGCCTGGATCACGCGGCTGGCGAGCGGCCTGCTGCTCGGCGCGGTGCTGTGGAGGGGCTGGCGTTCGCGGGCCGCGCCGGCGGCGCGGCTGCACGCGTTCGCGGCGGCCCTGGTGCTGTCGGTGCTGCTGGGTCCGCTGAGCTGGAAGGCGCACCACGTGGCGCTGGTGCCGGTGTTGCTGCTGCTCGTGCACCGGGCCGTGGTCGCGGGCCGGCGGCGCACGTGGTGGCTGCTCGCCGGCTGGGTCCTCTGCTGCCAGCTCGGCGGGGACCTGGTCGGCGACGCCGCCGACGAGTGGGGCAACAGCCTCTACGTCGTCACCGCCTGGGACCTGCTGCTGCTCGGCGCGGCGCTGGCCCTGGCCGGCTCAGCGGCGCACGAACACGGCGATGCCGCGGGCCGCGGCGAGCGCGGCGAGTTCGTCCGGCAGTGACGCGCGGTCGAAGCCCGGCGCGAGGCCGCGCTCGAGTTCGCCGAACCCGGGACGGCGGTCGCCGAGGACCACGAAGCGCACCGCCGCGGGCGCGGCGCTCGCGAGCAGATCGGCGGGCGGCAGGCGCCGCGGCGGCGGCGGCTGTCGGCCCGCGTACCAGCACACCCGCGCCAGGTCGCCGACCAGCGTCTGCTCGGCGCGGAGCTGGCTCGCGAGCCAGCGGCCGACCTCGCGTTCGGCGGCCTTGCCGGCGTCGATGGTGCCGCGCCAGCCGGTGGCGGCACCGATCGCCGCCAGGCCCGCCACCACGCCGATGCGCCAGCGCGGCGCCAGCGCCGCCAGCGCTTCGGCGGCGAGCGCGTGCACCGGCACCGCCGCCGACAGGAAGAAGCGCCGCCGCACGACGAACGTGCAGACGACCGCGATCTGCAGCAGGCAGAAGCCGCCGAGCGCCTGCACGACGGGTTCGCGCCGCCGGCGCCACGCGGCGAGCCCCAGCAGGCCGGCCAGGCCGAAGGCCTCGAGCCACGCGCCCGGCACCTGCAGCAGGTTCGCCACCACGGCGCCGCGCTGGGGCAGGTCGTCGCGCAGGTCGTGGAAGGCCAGCAGCGGCAGGGGGTCGAAGCCGTGGCCGGCGCTCCAGCGGGCCAGCGCCAGCAGGGCCGGACCGGCCACGGTCGGCGCCAGCGCCGGCAGCGCGGCGCGCCGGTGCGCGGCGGCGAACGCGGCGGTCAGCAGCAGGCCCTCGGGGCGGATCCAGAACGCCGCGCCGGCGGCGACGCCGACCAGCACCCAGCGGCCGCGCAGTCCGGCGGCGGTGCCGAGCGCCATCGCCAGCAGGAACGGCGGTTCGCTGAACACCTCGACGGCGTTGCGCGCCAGCAGCGAACCGAACGGCCACAGCCAGACGGCCGCGAGCCAGCCGTCGGGCGCCAGCCGCCGCGCGATCGCCGCCAGCGGCAGCACGGTGGCCGCCGCGCAGGCGATGCCGAACGCCTGCGCCGTGGCGACCGGATCGCCGCCGAGGCGGAGCCACGGCGCCAGCAGCAGCGACAGGCCGGGCGGGAACACCTCGGCGAGACCCGCGGCGAACTCGCCGTCGGCGAGGCGCTGCGCCATCCACAGGTAGGACACGCCGTCCTCGCTCGGCAACGGCGTGCGCGCGGCCAGCGCCACGCGCCACAACGCCGTCGCGGCGACGACCGTCCAGACCGCGCGGCAGCGCCAGACCGGGACCGGCGGCCGGGCGCCGGTCACGCTTCGGCCGGCGCGCCGCGGCGCAGGCAGTCGGCGAAGGTGCGGTGGTCGACGTTGGCGCCGCAGACGATCAGGCCGATGCGGGCGCCGGCGAGCTGTTCGCGCTGCTGCAGCATCGCCGCCGTCGTCGCCGCGCCGGCCGGTTCGACCACGAGCTTCGCGTCGGCGAACAGGAGCCACATCGCCCGGCACAGGGCGTCGTCGTCGACGAGCACCAGTTCGTCGACGAACCGCCGGCACAGGGAGAACGTGTACGGCAGCGCCATCGGCGCGCCGAGGCTGTCGGCGATCGTGCGCACGGCGTCGATGCGCTGCGGGCCGCCGGCGGCGAAGCTGCGGTGCATCGTGTCGGCGCCGTGCGGCTCGACGCCGACGACCCGGCAGCGCGGCTGCAGCTTCTTCACGGCGCTGGCGACGCCGGCGCACAGGCCGCCGCCGCCGATCGGCACGAACAGCACGTCGAGCTGGCCGGTCTGGCGCAGGAACTCCATGCCGAGCATCGCCGCGCCGAGCACCATGGCCTCGCTGTCGAACGGATGCACCAGCGTGCGCCCTTCCTCGCGTTCGATGCGTGCGACCTCGGCGAACGCGGCGGCGATGTCCGGCAGCAGCACGACCTCGGCGCCGAGGTCGCGGCAGGCCTGCACGCGGGCCGCATCGGCCGTCGCGGGCATGCACACCTTGGCCGTGCTGCCCATGGCGCGCGCCGCGTGGGCGACCGCCATCGCGTGGTTGCCGGCGCTGACCGCGGTCACGCCGCGCTGGAGCCGGTCGGGCGGCAGCCGCCGCAGCGCCAGCAGGGCGCCTCGGGCCTTGAACGAGCCGGTGTGCTGGAACGACTCGAGCTTCAGCCAGACCGTCGATCCCGTCGGCTGCCGGCGGGCCAGGCGGTGGCCCTGCCACGGCCAGGCCGGGGTCTCGCGCACCAGCCCGCCGAGTTCGGCCCGGGCCCGCTGGATGCCCTCCGGGGTCGGCGCGATGGGGTCCAGCTCGGCGGGGGCGTTCGAGGGCATGGCGGCGCGCAGCGAGGGGAGAGACCCGACGTCTCCGACCACCTGGGACTCGACACACAGAATCCGCCGACGGGCCAACCGTCGGCGGCAACCAATCACCTCAGCCCCATCGCCGCGGTGCAAGGGATGCCCGCGGCATGCCCCGCGCGAGGCGGGGCAGCGCCGGGGACGCCGGGAGCGCACAGCCTAGCGACGCGGCGCGACGCGCCCAGGGCCGGCGCCGGAATCGGCGGGCTCACCAGCGGTGGAAGGCCGGGTGCCCTTCCTTCACGGCGACGAACAGTCCGTCGCAGGTGGCGCAGACGCGACCGCCGGCCTCGAGCGTGGCGCTGACGCGCGCGCGGTCGGCCGACGACTCGGCGATGCGGGCGCGCAGCTGCACCGGCCCGTCGGTGGGCGTCGGCCGCCGCAGCTTGATCGTGTACTCGGCGGTCACCGTGCAGGGCGGCGTCGCGGCGCCGGCCTGCTGCATCAGGTGCCAGGCGGCCGTCCAGTTGCAGTGGCAGTCGAGCAGCGCGCCGATGATGCCGCCGTTCAGCATGCCGGGGAACGCCTCGTGCATGCGCTTGGGCTGCCAGGTGCAGACGACCTCGTCGCCGTCGACGAAGCTCGCGATGCGCAGGCCGTCGGGATTGGCGGGGCCGCAGCCGAAGCAGGCGTTGTTCGGCGCGTAGCGTTGCTGCAGGCTCGGTTGCATCGCCGCATGATCGCGCAGCCGGCGCCCGGCGGCGAGCCTCGGTCAGCGGATGTGCGTCGCCGCGCGCGCCGCCACCGCCAGCAGCAGGGCCGTCTCGGCCGGCGTGAAGTCGTAGGCGAACGGCTTGGCGATGCCGAGCACGCCGCGCAGCGCCGCACCGTCGAGCATCGGCACCGCCAGCGAACCCTCCATGCGCGTCTCCCGGGCGCCTGGCCGCACGACGCCGCTCTGGTCGGTCTGCAGGTTGCAGACCTGCACCGGTTCGCGGCGCTGGGCGGCGATGCCGGCCATGCCCTTGCCGATCGGGATCGTCACCACCTTGTCGAGCACCACGGGCGGCAGGCCGCGCTGCGCCGCGAGGTGCAGCCGGCCGTCGGCGGGGTCGAGCAGGTGCACGGTGCCGACCGGGCAATCGAAGTGGGCCAGCACCGCGGCCAGCAGATCGGGCCAGCGCGCGCCGGCCGGGCCGGCGAGGGTCGCGTCCGCGACTTGCACGAGGGGATGCGCGGGCTCGCTCATCGATCGCCGATCGTAGCGAGCGCCTCAGGCAAAGCGCAGCGCCGCCAGCACCGCGGCGACGACGGCGCCGTCGGTCGTGCGCCGCGCCAGGCGGTCCGGGGCTGGCGGCGGGGCCACGTCGACCTCGTCGCGGCGGCAGCGCATCGGGCTCGGCCGGAACGCGGTCGCCGACAGGTGCACTTCCCGCACGCCGGTGCCGTCGACCAGGGCGCGCACGTTCTCGGGTCGCACGCCGGCGCCGGCGACCACGATCAGCCTGCCGGCGGCGGCGGCGACGTGCCGCGCGATCGCGTCGGCCCCGGCCACGGCCGTCGGCGCCTGTCCGGACGTCAGCACACGCGCGGCGCCGGCCGCCACCAGCGCCTCGAGCGCTCGGGCCGGCTCGGCGACCAGGTCGAAGGCGCGGTGGAACGTGACCGGCAGCGGCCGCGCCAGCGCGACGAGCTCCGCCACGCGGTCGACGTCGACCTCGCCGTCGGGCCGCAGGGCGCCGCCGACGAAGCCGTCGGCGCCGGCGGCGCGCAGGCGGCGCAGGTCGGCGCCCAGCACGGCGAACTCGTCGTCGTCGTAGACGAAGTCGCCCGGGCGCGGCCGCAGCATCGCGAACACCGGCAGCGCGACCGCCGCGCGCACGGCGGCGAACAGGCCGGCGCTCGGCGTCAGCCCGCCCGCCTCGAGGCAGCCGCACAGCTCGAGCCGGTGCGCGCCGGCCGCCGCCGCGGCACGCGCGCCGGCGACCGAGTCGACGGCCACCTCGACCAGGACGGGTGCACTGGCGCTGCGCGGCACGCCGACTATGGTGCGGGCATGCGGCCGCAATTGCTGCACCTTTCCGGACCGAGCCGCGGCCGCACGGTGACCTACGAGGGACCGTCGATCCGGATCGGCGCCGCCGCCGGCAGCGACGCGAAGCTCGCCGCGCCGGGCGTCGCCGACCGGCACGCACAGATCGAGTTCGTGCCCGACGAGTGCCAGTTCCACCTGCGCGCCCTCGACGGGCAGGTGTTCGTCAACGGCAGCGAGGTCGAGGAGGTCATCCTGCAGGACGGGGACCAGCTCGAGTTCGGTGCCGGCGGGCCGATGGCCAGGTTCCGCATCTACGTGCCGCAGGGCGCGGTCTGCAAACCGGTGCGCCGCATGCTCGCCGACGCGCACGACGTCGCGCGCGTCAGCGGCGGCGCGGCGGCGACGCGGACGCTGACGCGCGATCTGCTGACGCAGGCTACGCCGCGGCTCAAGGTCTCGGTGCCGCTGGTGCTGGTCGTGAGCGCGTTCCTCGCCGGCTGGCTCGGCGGCCTGCTCGGACGCCGCCCGCCCGACGGCGACCGGCTGCCCTCGGCCGATGCGGTGACGCCGGCCGAACTCGAGCCGCTGCGCGCCGAGCAGGCGCGCCAGCAGGCGGCGCTGGCGCAGCTGGCGCAGGCCAACCGGATGGTGGCGCGCATCCAGCGCGAATGGAGCCGCGGCGTCTGCCTGCTGCACGGCGTCTTCCGGCTGCGCCTGCCGGACGGCAGCTGGTTCGTCGGCCGCGACGGCGAGCCGTTCGAGGTCGAGTACACGGGCTCGGGCTTCCTGGTCCGCGACACCGGGCACGTGATCACGAACCGCCACGTCGTCGCGCCGTGGCTGGAGATGGCCTGGATGGCGCCGCTGCTGTCCGCGGGCGCCGAGCCGGTGTTCCTGCGGCTCACGGCGACCTTCCCGGGCAAGGCGCCGATCGACGTGCCGCCGGGCAGCATCCGGCGGCGCGCCGACGACCTCGACGTCGCCACGCTGCAGCTCGACCCTGCCGCGGTGGCCGGCGTGCCGGTGCTGCCGCTGCACCAGGGCGCGCTCGAGGGCGACGACACGACGGCGGTCGTCGTCGGCTATCCGACCGGCCTCGCCGCCCTGCTGGCGCGTGCCGACGACGCGATCGTCGAACGCCTGCGGCAGCGCTCGGCGTCGTTCGCCGAGGCGATCGAGGAGCTGGCCGCCGCCGGTCAGGTGGCGCCGCTGATGACGCGCGGCATCGTCAGCGAGGTGCGCAGCGACCGCATCGTCTACGACGCGTCCACCACGCACGGCGGGTCGGGTGGGCCGGTGTTCGGCGGCGACGGCACCGTGATCGCGGTGAACTTCGCCATCCTGCCCGACTTCGGCGGCGCCAACTTCGGCGTGCCGATCCGGTTCGCGCAGGAACTGCTGCCCTGAGGGGGCGCCTGTCCGGCCGGCCGCCCGCCGGGGCCGCCTCGACCCCAGAATGCCAGCGCATTCGCGGCCCGGTTCTGCGACACTCTGCGCCGCCGGCGAACGGGCAGCCGCCGGCGGACCGCACGGGGCGGTACCGATGGCGATGGACCCGGCGATGGACCCGGCGATGGACCTGACGGACCGAGGGCGGCAGATCACCTCCCACGCGAAGGGCGAGCGTTCCGCGCTCGGGCCGCGGGGCCGGGGTCTGTTCGGGCGCCTGCTCGACGGCATCCGCGGTGCGCCCGCGGTGCGTCGCGAGGCGGTCTCGATCGCCGTCGCCAGCGGCAAGGGTGGCACCGGCAAGTCGTTCCTGGCCACCTCGCTGGCCGTGCTGCTGCATCGCGACGGTCGCCGCACGACGCTCGTCGACTGCGACTTCGGCCTCGCCTGCGACCACCTGCTGCTCGGCATCAAACCGACCCTGACGCTGCAGCAGCTGCTCGGCGGCCAGGCGACGCTCGACCAGGTCCTGTGCACCTCCCCGTGCGGGCCCCGTCTGCTGCCCGGCGCCTCCGGCGTGCGGCGCATGGCGGCGCCGTCCGATCGCGAGCTGCTGGCGTTCGCGCGGGAACTCGGCGAACTGGCGCAGCGCGAGGACGTGCTGGTGCTCGACCTCGGCGCCGGCATCGCGCCGGCGACGGTGCTGACGATGCTCGGCGCCGACTGGATCGTGCTGGTCACGCAACCGGAGATCGCCGCGCTCGTCGACGCCTACGCGGTCGTCAAGTGCGTCGCGCAGCTCAACGACCGCGCCCGCTTCCTCGTGGTCGTCAACCGCGTCCCGGTGCCCGGCCGCGGCGAACTGGCGTTCCAGCGCCTCACCGAGGTCGCGCGCCAGCACGTCGGCGTCGAACTGCACTACCTCGGCGAGATCGTCGACGACGGCGCCGTCACGCAGCATCGGCTCGGCCAGCTGCCGCTGGTCGCCACCGAACCCGAGGCGGCGACGTCGCGCTGCCTGCGGCGGCTCGCCGACCGGCTCGGCGAACTCTGCGGCGGCCTGCAGCCGCGCGAGGTGCCGGGCGACCAGGGCATCGAGGGGCGCTTCAAGCAGCACCGCCTGTTCCTGTGAGCTGCTGCCGGTGAGCCGCCGCGGGTCTATTCGCTGACGCGGTTGCGCCCGGCGGCCTTGGCGCGGTAGAGCGCCTCGTCGGCCTTGCGCGTCAGCTGCTCGACCATCAGCCCGTCGGCGGGGAAGCAGGCCAACCCGATCGAGATCGTCGGCTGCACGGTCACGGCGCCGCGCACGATCGGCTGGTCGGCGACCGCGGCGCGCATCGATTCGCCGAGCGCCAGCGCCTGCTCGCGCTCGAGTCCCGGCACGAACGCCGAGAACTCGTCGCCGCCGAAACGGCTGACGACGCCGCCCGCGCGCTGCACGATCTCGCCGAGGCGCCGGCCGACGGTGGCGATCGAGTGGGCGCCGACCAGGTGGCCGTGGGTGTCGTTCATGCGCTTCAGGCCGTCCATGTCCATCATGTAGACGGCCAGCGGGCGCTGGCGGCGGCCGCAGGCGAGCAGCGCATCGAGGAAGCGACCCTGGAACACGCGCTGCACCGGCAGGCCGGTGAGGTCGTCGACGTTCATCAGGTGGTCGACCTGGCGATGGAACTCCTCCTCGAGTTCGTCGTGGAAGCAGAACTTCAGCACCGTCGTGCCGAGGTGGATGCGGTCGCCGTCGCGCAGCGGCGCGGTCTCGACGCGGCGCCCCTCGATGACGGTGCCGTTGGTCGATTGCAGGTCGACGACCTGCCAGGTGTCGGGCTCCTGGCCGCGCTCGATCCGGCAGTGCACGCTGGAGATCTGCGGATCGCCGGGCACGACGAGATCGGCGTGGTCGGGCCTGCGGCCGAGCACCAGCGCGTTCTCGTTCAGCAGGTAGCGGCGTCCGACCTGCAACCCGCGCATCACCACCAGCACCGGCAGGCGCTGGGCCTTGGCGGCGCCCGCACCGGGCTTCGCGACGGAGAAGACCGTGCGCTGGAATTCCGTGTCGGAGGTGTCGGACATGGCGTGGGCAGGCCGGGAATCCTACTCCGATCGCGCCGCGGTTGCCGTCGTACCCGGCGCCAGGCGCAGCAGCAGCACCGCGGCGGCGGCAGCGCCGCCGAGGCAGGCGAGCGCCCGTCCGGGCTCGCCGAAGATCAGGGCCCCCAGTCCCGGCAGCACCAGCCAGACCACGGTGGTACCGAGCGCGGCGCACAGCAGGCCGCGACCGAGCAAGCCGTCGCGGCGCACTTCCGGTGCCATGGCGGCGATCGGCCGCCAGCCGGGCCCGTCGGGGCGGATCCGCCGGAAGAAGGCGACCAGGTGGGCCCGGGGTTCGGGCGCCGTCCGCAGCGTCACCGTGAGCCAGCAGGCGAGCGTCGACACGGCGACGAGCAGGCTGGTGTACTGCGGCGGCAGCCGGTCGGGCTCCGGGGTGCGGGCCTGCCAGACCTTGACCGCGGCGAACGCCAGCAGCGAGCCCGCCATGGCCGCCAGTTCGCTCCAGGCGTTGATGCGCCACCAGAACCAGCGCAGCAGGAACACCGAGCCGACCCCGGCGCCGAGCGCGGCGAGGAACGCCCAGGCGTCGTCGACCGAGATGCCGGCGACGACGAGGAACCACGCCACGCCGCCGCCGAGCAGCAGCGTCGCCAGCGACGCCAGCCGCGAGGCGCGCAGCAGCTGCCGGTCGTCGGCGGCCGGCGCCACGAAGCGGCGGTAGAGGTCGTTGACCAGGTAGCTGGCGCCCCAGTTCGTGTGCGTGCTGATCGTCGACATGAACGCGGCGGCGAACGTGACCAGCAGCAGCCCGCGCAGCCCGACCGGCGCCAGTTCGCGGATCATCGCCGGGTAGCCGATGCCGGGGTCGGGGCTCGTGCGCAGCTCCGGGTGGAGCGCGATCGCCACGAGCGCGACCAGGATCCACGGCCACGGGCGCAGGCAGTAGTGGGCGAGCTGGTAGAGCAGCGTCGCCTTCACGGCGTGGCCCTCGTCGCGGCAGGACGCCATGCGCTGCACGATGTAGCCGCCGCCGCCCGGCTCGGCGCCCGGATACCACGTCGCCCACCACTGCGACGTCACCAGCACCAGGAACACGCCGAGCGGCATCACCGCGCCCGTGCCGGCGAGGTCCGGCACGAAGGCCAGCGGGTCCCCTTCGCCGGCGTAGGCCGCGGCGAGCCGTTCACGCAGCGCGTCGACGCCGCCGACGTGCGCCACGGCGACGATCGCCAGCGCGATGCAGCCGGCCATCGCCAGCACGAACTGCACGACGTCGGTGACCACCACGCCCCACATGCCGGCGAGCGTCGAGTAGACGCCGGTGACGGCGAGCATCGCCGCGACCAGCCAGAAGTCGCCGGCGCCGTCGCGCGGCGCGTCGGCGAGCACGGTCTGCCGCAGCACCGACGCCATCGCCATGGTGACCCAGCCGATGACGATCGAGTTCATCACCACCGCGACGTAGAAGGCGCGGAAGCCGCGCAGGAACGCCGCCGGTCGGCCGCTGTAGCGCAGTTCGATCAGCTCGACGTCGGTCAGCACGCCGGCGCGCCGCCACAGCCTGGCGAACACGAACACCGTCAGCATCCCGCCGCAGGCGAAGGCCCACCAGAACCAGTTGCCGGCGAGGCCGTGCCTGGCCACGAGCCCGGTCACGGCCAGCGGCGTGTCGGCGGCGAACGTCGTCGCCACCATCGAGGTGCCCGCGATCCACCACGGCAGCGACCGGCCCGAGGCGAAGTAGTCGACGAAGCTGCGGTCGGCGCGGCGGCGGAACCACAGGCCGATCCCGAGCGCGAGGGCGAAGTAGGCGGCGATGATCGCCCAGTCGAGCGCCTGCAGCACCATGGCCGGGGATGTTGCGGCGGGTCGGCGCGGGGCGCCATGGCGGCGCCCGCATTCGCTGCGTCGGCGTGCTTGACGCTGCGGCCGCCGCGGCTATCCCGACGGCATGGTTCTGGTCGAGGTCCGGTTCCCGGCGGCTGGCACGTTCGTCTGCGTGCCGGCCGGCACCACGCTGCTGGCCGCGGCCGAGGCGGCCGGCGTCGAGATCGCCACCGGCTGCCGGCGCGGCATGTGCGGCACCGACGCGGTGCGGGTCGCCACCGAGGGTGACGGCGTGCTCGAGGCGCCGCAGGACGCCGAACGCGGCACCCTCGAGCGCATGGGGCTCGTGGCCGGCTGCCGCCTGGCCTGCTCGGCGAAGGTGCGCGCCGGGGTGGTGGCGGTGCTCGGCGACGCGGTGCTCGACGGCCCGGTTGCGCCCGGGGCCTGAGCGCGGCACTGTTCCGGCGTGGTCACCACCACCGACGCCGGCGAGCCGGTCGACGGGCGATCGCGCCTGCGCGACGGGCTCGGGTTCTTCGGCAGCTTCCTGCGCAATCCGGCCGCGGTCGGCGCCGTGCTGCCCAGCTCGCGCTACCTGGCGCGCGCGCTCGTCGGTCGCCTGGACCTGCAGCCCGGGGAGCTGCTGCTGGAGTACGGACCGGGCACCGGGCCGATGACCCAGGTGATCCAGGCGACGCTGCCCCCGGGGGCGCGCTACCTCGGCATCGAACTCGACCCGCGCTTCCACGCCCTGCTGACGCGGCGTTACCCGGCTCTCGACTTCCACCTCGGTTCGGCGGCCGACGTCGAGACCGTGCTGCGCGAACGCGGGCTGCCGCGGCCGGCGCGCATCGTCTCGGGGCTGCCGTTCGCGAGCCTGCCGCCGGCGGTGCAGGACGGCGTCGCCGCCGGCATCGTGCACTGCCTGCGCGGCACCAGCGGCGACTTCCGCACCTTCCAGTACGTGCACGCCTACGGGCTCGGCGCCGCGCGCCGCTTCCGCGCGCTGATGGCGCAGCGCTTCGACGGCTTCGAACGCCTCGGGCCGGTCGTGCGCAACGTGCCGCCGGCGTTCGTGCTGCGCTACTGGGGCGCGAAGTAGACGTCGGCCCGGGCCGCGTTCGCGCGTGGGGCTCCGGCGCTCATCGTGCGCCTCCCATCGGCGGCAGCGAACGGCGCGCCCGCTGCTCGTCGTCGGCGGCGTCGGCGCGCTCCGTCAGGCGCTCGATCCGGTCCTCGAGCACGCGCACCCGGTCCTGCAGCGCCCGGCCGTGGTGGAGGGCGAACAGCGCCACCCAGGCGAGACCCAGCACGAAGGTCACGATGCCGATGCGCGGCGACGACCAGTGCGGCAGCCGCGTCGCCGCGAGGTGTTCGAGGAACAGCGAGCCGATCACCAGCGCCGCCATGCGCAGGTGGAAGGCCGTGTCGTTCGGGAAGCGCATGGCGACAGCATCGCCGGCGCAGCGGGCGGACGCGAGGCGCTAGTGCGCGGCCGCGTCGAGCAGCTGCTGTGCCAGCGTCGCCGGATCGGTGGCGGCCTCGTAGTTGCACGCCAGCGCCACCACGACGTCCGGCTCGAGCAGGCGCACGTAGCAGGTGGCCACGCCCTCGACGTAGCCGCTGTGCTCGACGCGCCGGCCGCCGGCGTCGGCGGGCACGCGCAGGCCCAGCGCATAGTCCTGCTTCGCCGGCCGGTAGAACTCGGCCAGCGCCTGCTTCGACAGCAGCTTGCCGGTGCGCAGCGCGCGATCCCAGGCCAGCATGTCCGCCGTCGAGGCGACCACGCCGCCGCTGCCGCGGTAGCCCCAGGTGAGTTCGTGGCCGTAGGCGAAGCGCACGTCCGCGGGGCGATCGGCGAAGCCCTCGCCGCGGCGGACCTTCGGCACCCGGCCGGGGTCCAGCTGGGGCCAGCCGATGAAACCCGCGTCCTTCATGCCCGCGGGGCGGAACAGCTCGTGCACGCAGAACTTCTCGAACGCCGTGCCGGACAGCTTCTCGACCAGCGCCGCGGCCAGCGCGTAGCCGGAGTTGGAGTAGTCGAACTCCGCCCCGGGGGCGCTCGTCATCGGCCGACCGAGCACCAGCTCCTCCAGGGAGCTGCGGCGACGGGAATCGAAGCGCCACTCGTCGCGGAAGCCCGCCTCGATGCCCGACGTGTGCTGCAGCAGCATGCGCACGGTCACGCCGTGCTTGTCCTCGGGCGTCGCCGGCCAGTGCTTCTTCAGCACGTCGTCGAGCCTGACCTTCTTCTTGTCCTGCAGGCGAAGCAGCGCGGCGGCCGTGAACTGCTTGCTGACCGAGGCCCAGTCCCACAGGGCATCCACCGGCATCGGCGCCCGGGCCGCGGCGTCGAAGACGCCATAGCCCTGCTCGAGCAGCACCTTGCCGTCCCGCGCGACCAGCACCGAGCCGGAGAACCCGCCGGCGGCCGCGTCGAACGCGCGCACGATCGCGTCGAGCCGTTCGCCGGCCTCGCCGGCCAGGGTCGGCTTCGCCTTCTGGGCCACCGCTGCCGCCGCCAGGCACCACGCCACCAGGATCGCCTTCGTCCGCATCGCCGCCAGTCTGTGCCGCCGCGGCGCCGGCCGCAAGCGGCGGCGCGGGTCGGCGGTGGAGCGGGGTCCGCGGCCCCGGCATACTGCGCCGCTTCCGCGAAGCGAACGATGGCCGAAGCGAAGCAGACCTACGATCCCGCCACGATCGAGCCGAAGTGGCAGGCGTTCTGGCGCGAGCACGACGTGTTCCGCGCCCGCAACCCCGGCGACCCCGACTTCGACCCCCGGCAGCCGAAGTTCTACGCGCTCGACATGTTCCCCTACCCGTCGGCGGCCGGGCTGCACGTCGGCCACCCGGAGGGCTACACGGCGACCGACATCGTCTCGCGCTGGAAGCGCGCCAAGGGCTGCAACGTGCTGCACCCGATGGGCTGGGACGCGTTCGGCCTGCCGGCCGAGCAGTACGCGATCCAGACCAACACCCACCCGGCCCGGACGACCGCCGCCAACATCGCCACGTTCCGCCGGCAGCTGCAGCGCCTCGGCTTCAGCTACGACTGGAGCCGCGAGATCAGCACCGCCGACCCGAAGTACTTCCGCTGGACGCAGTGGATCTGGAAGCGGCTGTACGAGCGTGGCCTCGCCTACGAATCGAACGCGCCGGTGTGGTGGTGCGAGGCGCTCGGCACCGTGCTCGCCAACGACGAGGTGGTCAACGGCAGGAGCGAGCGCGGCGACCATGCGTGCGAACGGCGGCCGCTGCGGCAGTGGCTGCTGCGCATCACCGACTACGCCGAGCGCCTGCTCGCCGATCTGGAGCCGCTGGAGTGGAGCGAATCGCTGAAGACGATGCAGCGCGAGTGGATCGGCAAGAGCGAGGGCGCCGAGATCGACTTCGACGTGCTCGGCCACGCCGGTACGCGGCTGCGTGCGTTCACCACCAGGCCGGACACGCTGTTCGGCGCCAGCTTCCTGGTGCTGGCGCCAGAGCACCCGCTGGTCGCCGAGGTCACGACCGCGGCCAGGCGTGCGGCCGTCGAGGCCTACCAGAAGGCGGCGGCGGCGAAGAGCGAGCTCGAACGCACCGACCTCGCCAAGGACAAGACCGGCGTGTGGACGGGCGCCATGGCGCACAACCCCCTGTTCGCGGCCGACGACCCGCGCGGACGCATCCCGGTCTGGATCGCCGACTACGTGATCGTCACCTACGGCACCGGCGCGATCATGGCCGTGCCGGCCGGCGACGAGCGCGACTTCGCGTTCGCCAGGAAGTTCGGTCTGCCGATCCCCGCCATCTTCGCGCCCGCCACCAGCGACGCCGAAGCCGACGCCGCGGTGGCGAGGGGGGAGCGGTGCTGCACCGCCGAGGCGCCGTACGCGGCGCACTGCCGCACGGCCGACGGCACGCTGGCGCTCGCCGGTAGGTCGCTGGCGGACGCCAAGCGCGCGACGATCGCCTGGCTCGAGGCCCGCGGCCGCGGCGCCGCGAAGGTCACCTACCGGCTGCGCGACTGGCTGTTCTCGCGGCAGCGCTACTGGGGCGAACCGTTCCCGGTGCTGCACACCGCCGACGGCGTCGACCTCGTGCCCGACGACCAGCTGCCGGTCGAACTGCCGGTGATGGACGACTTCAGGCCCGGCGGCACGCCGGAGTCGCCGCTGGTTCGTGCGCGCGAGTGGGTCGAGACCCTGGACGCCAGGGGCCGCCCGGCGCAGCGCGAGGTCAACACGATGCCGGGCGCGGCGGGGTCGAGCTGGTACTTCCTGCGCTTCTGCGACCCGCACAACGAGCGCGAGTTCTGCAGCCGTGCGGCCAGCGACTACTGGCTGCCGGTCGACCTCTACGTCGGCGGCACCGAGCACGCGGTGGGGCACCTGCTCTACTCGCGCTTCTGGACCAAGGTGCTGCACGACGACGGCCGCGTCGGCGTCGTCGAGCCGTTCCGCAAGCTCTACAACCAGGGCATGATCCAGGCGTTCGCCTACCGCGACGCGCGCGGGGCGATCGTGCCGATGGCGGCGGTGAAGGAGGACGGCGACACGGCCGTGCATGCAACGACCGGCGAGCCGCTGGAGCGCATCGTCACCAAGATGAGCAAGCGCTACGGCAACGTCGTCAACCCCGACCAGGTCGTCGACGAATACGGCGCCGACACGCTGCGCCTGTACGAGATGTACATGGGGCCGCTGGCGGACAGCAAGCCGTGGAACCCCAAGGACGTGCCCGGCGTGCACCGTTTCCTGCAGCGCAGCTGGCGGCTCGCGGTGCCGGAGTTCCCGGAGCACGGGCCGATCCACGCCTGGCTGCGCGCCGACCGCGCCGACGAGCCCGCACTCGAGCGGGCGCTGCACCGCACGATCCACAAGGTCGACGGCGACATCGAGCGGCTGGCGTTCAACACGGCGATCGCGGCGATGATGATCTTCGTCAACGAGGCGACCAAGGCGATGGAGCGGCTCAGCCGTTCGCAGCTGCTGCGCTTCTCGCAGCTGCTGCAGCCGTTCGCGCCGCACCTGGCCGAGGAACTCTGGGCGCGGCTCGGCGGCGAGGGCCTGCTGGCGCGGGCGCCGTGGCCGGCGGTGGATGCGAAGCTGCTCGTCGACGACGAGGTCGAGCTGGCGGTGCAGGTGCTCGGCAAGGTGCGCACGCGCATCACGGTGCCGGCCGACGCCGCCCAGGACGTCGTGCTGGCCGCGGCGCGGCGGGCCGCCGCGGCGTGGCTCGACGGCAAGACGATCCAGAAGGAGATCGTGGTGCCGAAGAAGCTCGTCAACTTCGTGGTGCGCTGAGATGGCGCGGTCGGTGCGCGCCGGCGCCGCTGTCGTGGTCCTCGCCGTCCTCGGCGCCGCTTGCGGCGCGCCGGAGGCGCCGCCGGCGTCGGGCGCACCGCCGGCCACCCTGCTGCCGATGCTGCAGGCGGTGCGGCGGGAGCCGATCCGCGAGCGGGAGCGGTTCACGCCAGCGGGCATGGGCTTCGACCGCGCCGCCGACGCGGCCGCCGGCGACGACGAGCCGCCCCACGCCACCGACACCGAGGCGGTGGCGGCGGCCATCGCGTGGATCGTGGCGCGCTTCGGGCCGCTGCCCGACGAGACGGCTCTGGTCGCCACCAGCATCGACCACAGCGCCGTCGGCAGCGACGAGCCCGAGGACCGCGCCGCGCACCCGGGCCACACGATCGTGCTGCGCCAGAGCTACCGCGGCACGCTGACCCGCGCCGTCTCGGTGGTCTACCTCGCCGGGCGATCGCGGGTCTCCGGCCACTTCGAACTCGCGGCCTTCACGCCGATCGCCGGCAGCGTCGCGCCCGTGATCGGCGCCGAGGCGGCGGTCGAAGCCGTGGTGCGGTGGGCGCAGGCCAACGAGGTGGTCGCGGCGAGCGACGTGGCCGAGTTCCGCCGCCGCGCCGCCCCGCGCCTGGAGTTCGTGCGCTCGCCGGAGCACGCCCCCGGCCCCGATCCCGCGGCCGTGGTCTTCCGGGCCAACTGGGTGCCGGTCCCCGACGAACCGTGCCTGGTCGACGCGCACAGCGGCCGGGTGTGGATCGACGACTGAGGTCGCCGCGGGTGCCGGTCGCGCCGTCGCCGCACCGGCGGGGCCGGCCGGTGACGATCCGGGCTTCCCCGGCGGGCCGGCGAGGCGTTCGGCCGTCCGCGCCGCGGCTCAGTTCGCCGATGGCAGGCGCGGCGCCGGCGCCGGTTCCGGCTCGGCGTGCATGTCCAGCGCGACCAGCGCCGCCAGGTAGACCGCCGTCTGCTCCGGCCGCTGGGCCACCAGTTCGCGGGCGACGGCCACGAACTCGCGGAACGTGATGACGCCGTCGTGGCCGCGGTGCAGCAGGCGGCTGCCGAAGTGCAGCGCGTGCGGCACCGCGAGCCGACGCAGGGAGTCGCGGGCGGAGGCAGGGGGAACGGGCGTGGTCATGGGATCCTCGGGGGCTCGACGGCCGGACGGGCCGCACCCGACAAGTGCGCCGCGGGGGGCAGCCGGCGTCGTGCCCGGCGGGCGCTCGCCGCGCACTGGCACGCGGCAGCCCGCACGCTAGGGTGGCCGCCCATGCGTGCGCACCGACCTCGGACGTGGTTCCTCGCCGCGGCCCTGCTCGCCGCCTGCAGCGCGCCGCCCGCGGCCGAGGCCAGCGTGCGGCCGGGCATCAACGAGGACTTCACCGACCCCGGTCTCGACGTCGACGCCATGGTGCGCCGCTTCGAGGGCGAGAGCCGCGAGGTCTTCGTGCACCGGAGCCGCATCGCCCGCGCCACGGGCCTGTCGCCCGGCATGGCCGTGGCCGACGTCGGCGCCGGGACCGGCCTGTTCGTCGACTTCTTCGCCCGCGACGTCGGTCCCCAGGGGCGCGTCTACGCGGTCGAGATCGCGCCGAAGTTCGTCGAGCGGATCCGGCAACGAGCCGCGGCCCGCGGCCAGGCGCAGGTGGTCGCGGTGCTGGGCACCGACCGCGACATCGGCCTGCCGGCGGACTCGGTCGACGTGGTGTTCGCCTGCGACACCTACCACCACTTCGAGTTCCCGCGCTCGACGCTGGCGTCGATCCATCGCGCGCTGCGTCCCGGCGGCGCCCTGGTGCTGGTCGACTTCGAACGCGAGGAAGGCGTGAGCCGGCCGTGGATCCTCGACCACGTGCGCTGCGGCAAGGCCGCGGTCGTGGCCGAGGTCGAGGCGGCGGGCTTCACGCGCGTCGAGGAGGTCGACCTCGGTCTGCAGGAGAACTACGTCCTGCGCTTCCGCAAGGTCTGAGTCAGCGCCGCGCGAGCCTGGCCAGGATCTCGGCCGGCTCGGGGAACTCGCCGCCGTCGCGGCCCCGCTTGTCCCACAGCAGCCGGCCGTCGGCCTCGACCCGGAAGTCGCCCTTGCCGCCGGGTCGCTTCTCCACCGTGGCGCCCGGCATGGCCTGCTCGATCGCGGCGGCCAGACTGGCCGCCCGGGGCAGGTAGTTTCAAACCACGCAGTATTCGATCGTGATCCGCATCGCCGCAGTCTAGCGGCGGCGGCCGGCGGGAGCACCGCGCGCCACGGCGCGCCTGCCGTCGCCGGCCACGCGGCCGGCAACAAGAAGGGCCCGCACGCCGGAGGTGGCGCGCGGGCCCAAGCTCGGCGTCCCGTCCCGTCGCAAAGCAGGGACGTCGAGCGCGCGCCAATAGACCACGCCGCCCGGCCGGCGCTGCCGGGCCGTGGTGCGCAAACGCCGGCGGACGAAGTCCAGGGTCGGCCGGCGTGGCCTCAGGCTCCCCGCCGATCGGCGGAGAACCCGCCGGCGCCGGGTCCGGCGCGCAGCAGGGCCGCCCAGCCGACGACGAAGGCCACGCCGCCGACCGGCGTCACCGGCCCGAGCCAGCGCGCCTCGAGCAGCACGAGGCCGTAGAGCGACCCGGAGAACAGCACGATGCCGACCAGGAAACCCAGCGCCGGCGCCGTGATCCGCCAGCCGGCGTGGGCCAGCGCCGCGCACAGGCCGAGCGCCAGGGCGTGGTACATCTGGTAGCGCACGCCGGTCTCGAAGGTCTGCAGCGCCAGGACGTCGTAGGCGCCCTTCATGCCGTGCGCGGCGAAGGCGCCGAGGGCCACCGCGGATGCGCCGGCGAACGCCGAAAGACGAAGGCACGTCGTGGCTTGCATCGCCGCATCCTACTGCTGCGCGAGGCCGGTCGCCGCCCGGCTGCCGCCTGCGGTCGGGCGCCGCGCAAGGGTTCGTCCCCGGCGGCGCCTTGGCCGATAAGGAGGGGCATGTCGATCCGTCGCTCGCCGTCGTTGCTCGTGTCCGTCCTGGCCCTGGCGCCCTGGGCCGGTGCCCGCGCCCAGGAACTGCCGCCGGTGGCGGCGGCGATGGCGCGCCTGTGCGGCGACCTGCGCCTCGAGGGCGCCGGACTCGTCGTGCTGCGCGAGGAAGGCGAACTGCACCGCAGCCGGCACGGTGACCTGGCCGCCGACACGGAGCTGCCGATCGCCTCGGCCAGCAAGTGGCTGGCGGTGGCGACGGTGCTGACGCTGGTGGACGACGGCCTGCTCGACCTCGACGTGCCGGTCGGCCGCTACGTGAAGGAGTTCGACCGCGCCGACAAGCGCTCGCTGACGCTGCGGCTGTGCCTGGCGTGCACCGGCGGCGTCGCGCCGCGACTGCCCGATCGCATGCGCGGCTGGACGATGCAGCGCTTCGCCGAGGCCGCCGCCGACCTGGCGCTGCGCAGCCAGCCCGGCACGGCGTTCGAGTACGGCGGCGTCGGCTTCCAGATCGCCGCCGTGGCCGCCGAGCGCGTCACCGGCAAGAGCTGGCACGAACTGTTCTCCGAGCGCATCGCCGGCCCGTTGGAGCTGGGTCGCACCCGCTTCGGCACGCTGCTGCCACCCGGTGGCGAGGCCGGCACCGCGGCGCTGCCATGGGTGGCCGGCGGCGCCGTGTCGACGCTCGACGACTACGCGCGCTTCCTGCGCATGCTGGCCAGCGGCGGTCGCGCCAACGGCCGGCAGGTGCTGGCGGCGACGAGCGTGCAGGCGATGTGGCGCGACCAGGTGTCGCCGCTGGTGGAGGTGCGGCCGGTGGGCTTCGAGGCCGCGGACGTGCGCTACGGGCTCGGCACCTGGATCGAGCGCCTGCCGGGCGGCGGCGAACGGGTCAGCGACCCGGGCGCGTTCGGCTTCACGCCGTGGCTCGACCTCGACCTGCAGGTGGCCGGCGTGCTGGCGGTGCGCGACCGCGTCGGCCGCGTGCTGCCGCACCTGCGCCGCGTGCAGGACGCCGTGCGCCAGGCGGTGCAGTCGGCGGCGGTCGCCGGCACCACGACGACGGTGCGGCTGTCGCACGGCGGCCGCGACCGCCGCTACCATCTGCACCTGCCGCCCGCCGCCCAGGACGGCCACGGCGTGCCGCTGCTGCTCGTGCTGCACGGCGGCGGCGGCAGCGGCGAACAGGTGCGCGAGTCCACCGGCCTGGCCGAGCGCGCGGTGCGCGCCGGCTTCGCGGTCGCCTTCCCCGACGGCACCGGCCCGCTGCGCAGCCGCCTGCTGACCTGGAACTCGGGCGGCGTGCAGGCCTACGCCGCGGAGCACGACGTGGACGACACCGGCTTCCTGCGCGCCGTGGTCGCCGACGTGCAGAAGCGGGCGGCGATCGACCCGCTGCGCGTGTTCGCCGCCGGACACAGCAACGGCGGCATGATGTGCCATCGGCTGGCGCGCGAGGCCGCGGACGTGTTCCGCGGCATCGCCGTCGTCGCCGGGGCGATGGACTCCACCGCCGCCGACAGCGACCTGCCGATCGCGGTGCTGATCGTGCACGGCACCGCCGACGAGCACGTGCGCTACGAAGGCGGCGCGCCGACCGATGCGCGGCGCCGCGCGCGCCGCGTCGAGGACGCCTCGGTGCAGCAGGCGGTCGACTACTACCTGGCCAGGAACGACGTCCGCGGCTACCCGGCGACCCAGCAGGACGGCAAGGTGCGCATCGACACCTACGCCAACGCCCGCGCGGGCGGCGCCGCGGCGGCGCCGGTGCGCGTGATCACGCTCGAGGGCGGCGGCCACGCCTGGCCGGGCGCCGAACGTTCGCGCTG
Source organism: Planctomycetota bacterium (assembly GCA_019636245.1). Classification (GTDB taxonomy): domain Bacteria; phylum Planctomycetota; class UBA1135; order UBA1135; family UBA2386; genus JAEUHS01. The sequence continues at coordinate 72,122 of JAHBXX010000010.1, forward strand.
GCTCGCCGACGTGCCGTTCCCGTTCGACGCCAATGGCGCGATCCTCGAGTTCTTCGCCGGCCTGCCGCCCCGGCCGCCGCAACCGCCGCAGTCGCCAGCGGCGCCGCGCTGAGGCGATCGCCTCACCAGAACAGCCGCCAGCGCCAGGTGCCGTCCCGGAAGCCGGTGGCGGTGCGCACGACGTCGAGCCCGTGCGCGGCGAGCAGCGCCCGCAGCGCCGCCGGATCGTCGGCCTCGCCGCCGTCGCCGCGCAGCGACCACGGCACCATGTCGTCGACCAGCTCGAGCCAGAGCCCGGCCGGCATCGCCGCCAGCGAGTCGAGGTCGCCCTCGGCGAGACCGGTCAGGCCGGGCGGCAGATGCCGCTGCAGCGCCGCGAACGGCGCCGGCAGCGATCCGGCGTCGGCGTCGGCGGGTCCGGCCGCCGGCTTGCGCGCGGCGTCGAACAGGGCGGTGAGCCGCGCCTCCGCGTCGTCGCCGCCGGCGAGCACGAACAGGCCGTCGTCGACCGCGAACCATAGGTCGTAGCCGAACGCGCCGTAGCGGTGCAGCTTCGCCGGGCCGTGCTCGACCGTGGCGGCGCGCGACAGCATCGGCCGCGCCTTCGCCAGCGCCTTGCCGAGGTTCGGCTCGAACGCGCCCCGGTCGCGCAGGCGGACCGCCAGGGCCCACGGCATGCGGTCGAGCCGGTCGAAGTCGGCGAAGCCCTCGCCGCCGACGAACAGCACCTCGGTGCCCAGGTGCGCGAGCAGATCGTCGCGCAGGTCGACGCCGAGCCGTTCGCGCAGGTCGGCGCGGATCTCGGCGGTGTCGGCGTGGCGCGAGGCCAGCGCGGTGGTGACGACGTCGTGCAGGGCGACGAAGTCGAACACGCCGGCCTTCCAGGTGCTGCGGCCCGGCGGCACCAGCCGCTGCAGCGTCGGCGCTCCGGCGGGCGGACACAGCGCCGCGAACAGCCCGCGCGGCGGTTCGCGGAAGCCCTGCGCCAGCTCACCGCGCACGTGCGGGCCGGCGGTCGACAGCGACAGCGACGCGGTGCCGAGGCAATCGACGCCCAGCGCCTGCCACGCCTCTGCCTCGCCGGCCGCGGCGTCCGGACCGCGTTGCAGCTCGAACCATGCCGGCAGCGCCACCTCGAACTGCAGCGCCGGCGCCGCCGGCGCCGGCGGCTTGCCGGCGAGCGTGCCGACGGCGGCCCGGGCCTGCGCCAGCTCGGTCGCGAGCGCCTCGCGCCGCGCGGCGACCAACAGCAGGTGGTTCGGGCCCGGGCGCGGCGCGGTGAGCACGAACTCGCCGTCCTCGCGGACCTCGATCGACTCGCCGCCGACCTCCACCTTCGACCAGGTGCCGGGTGCCTCGTCGAGCAGGCCTCGCAGGTCGGCCGCCAGGGCGTCGAGGTCGGTGCGGCCGTCGCCTTCGAGCACCAGCGTCGCGGCGCGCAGGTCCGAGCCGCCCCACTGGCCGCGCTCGAGCCAGACGTGCAGCTCGAGGCGACCGCCGTAGCCGAGGCAGCGCTCGCGCACCGGCGCGAACGCCGCCGCACCGCCGAGCCGCTGCTGCCAGGCGCCGAGCCAGGGCAGGGCCTTGGGTTCCCACAGCGCGCGGCCGGCGGCGGATTCGAGCAGGCTGCCGAGGTTCGTCGGCGCGAAGCGCGCCCGCCAGCCGTCGGGACCGACGGTGACGAGCCGCAGGTGCGGCGGCGTGGTCGTGGTCTGGGCGGCGAGCGCGGGCAGCAGCAGGGCGAAGGGCAGCAGGTGGCGCAGCATCGGGTCTCCGGGGTTCGTGGCGGTGGCGGCGGGCGGACGGCCACCCGTGGGGTGGCGCCGCGAGCCGGACCCGGGCACGCTGCCCGCCATGGCCGAACCGTTCAAGCACCGGCTCGATGCGGCGCTGGTGCGCACGCTCGGCGACCACCTGCGCCGCGCCTGGCGGCGGTTCCCGCGCGACCGGTTCGAGCGCGAGGCGCTGGCCGGACTCGACGCGCTGGCGCTGAAGGCCCGCGTCGACCATCTCGCCGGCGTGCTGGCGACCGTGCTGCCGCCCTCGTTCGCGGCCGCCGCCGAGGTGCTGGAGCGGAGCCTGCGGCCGGCGCGCGCCGACACCGACCTCGGCGCCCTGCAGCCCGGCCCGGACGGGCTCGCCGGCTGGGCGATCTGGCCGCTGACCGAGTTCGTCGCCCGGCACGGGCTCGCCGCCCCCGAACGGGCGTTGCGCTGCCTGCACGCGCTGACGCAGCGCTTCACCGCCGAGTTCGCGCTGCGGCCGTTCGTGCTGGCGCACCCCGACCTGGTGTTCGCGACGCTGCGCCGCTGGGTCGACGACCCGAGCGCGCACGTGCGGCGGCTCTGCAGCGAGGGCACGCGGCCGCGCCTGCCGTGGGGCATGCGCCTCGCGCCGCTGGTCGCCGATCCCTCGCCCGCGCTGCCGCTGCTCGAGCGGCTGCAGGACGACGCCAGCGACTACGTGCGGCGCAGCGTCGCCAACCACCTCAACGACATCGCCAAGGACCACCCGGAGCTGGTCGCCGACTGGCTCGACCGGCACCTGCCGGCGGCGCCGCCGCCGCGGCGGGCGCTGCTGCGCCACGCCAGCCGCACGCTGGTCAAGCGTGGCCACCCGCGGGTGCTGGCGGCGTGGGGCGTCGATCGGCCGCTGCGGGGCACCGCGACGCTCGTCGTGGCGCCGCGCCGCGCGGCGATCGGCGCGGCGGTGCAACTGACGGCAACGCTGCAGTCCTCGGCGCGCCGGCCGCAGCGGCTCGCCGTCGACTACGTCGTGCACCACGTCAAGGCCGGTGGCGAGGCGAAGCCGAGGGTGTGGAAGGGCTGGACGCTGGAACTCGGTCCCGGCGAGCGCCGCGAACTGCACAAGCGCCACTCGCTGCGGCCGGTGACGACGCGCCGCGACCACCCGGGGCGCCACGCCGTCGACCTGGTGGTGAACGGCCGGGTGGTGGCCCGCAGCGCCTTCGACCTGCGTGGGCCCAAGGGCCCGGTCGGCGGGGCGCGGGCCGTGGACTAGCATGGCGGCGATGGATCCGATCGTGGTGCCATGTCCGGGCTGCCGCGCGCTGAACAGGCTGCCCGCCGACCGCATCGGCGACCGGCCGGTCTGCTCGACCTGCCGCACGCCGTTGCTCGGCGCGCCGGTCGAACTCGGCGCCGCCGACTTCGACCGCGTGCTGGCGCACTGCACCCTGCCGGTGGTGGTCGACTTCTGGGCCGGCTGGTGCGGCCCCTGCCAGGCGATGGCGCCGAACTTCGCCGCCGCGGCGCAGGACCTCGCCGGCCGGGCGGTGTTCGCCAAGGTCGACACCGAGGCCGAGCCCACGCTGGCGGCCCGCCACGACGTGCGTTCGATCCCCTGCCTCGTGCTGTTGCGCGGCGGCCACGAGGTCCGGCGCACCGCCGGGGCGATGCCGCGGGCGCAGATCGTGCGCTGGGTGCAGGGCGCATGACGCAGGACTCCTGGAGGCGAGCATGAGCCTGGTGATCGAGTCGAGCGCGTTCGCCGAGGGCGGCGCGATCCCGCGCGAACACACCTGCGAGGGACGCGACGTGTCGCCGCCGCTGCGCTGGCACGGCGTGCCCACGGGCGCCCGGAGCCTCGCGCTGGTGGTCGACGATCCCGATGCGCCCGACCCGGCGGCGCCGAAGCGGACCTGGGTGCACTGGGTGCTCTACGACCTGCCGCCGGACGGCGACGGGCTGCCGGCCGGCGTCACGGCGTTGCCCGCCGGCACGCGCGAGGGTCGCAACGACTGGGGCCGCACCGGCTACGGCGGCCCGTGCCCGCCGATCGGCCGGCACCGCTACTTCCACCGCCTCTACGCGCTCGACACGCTGCTCGGCGACCTGCGGCAGCCGACGAAGGCGGCGCTGCTGCAGGCGATGCGCGGGCACGTGCTCGCCGAAGCGGTGTGCATGGGCACCTACCAGAAGCGCGGGTAGCGGCGCGCGGGCGGCGACCGGCCTCGCTACCCCCTCGGCGGCGGCGGAACGGGGCCAACGGCCCATCCCGTGTCCGGCCCAAGCGGCGGAGAATTCCCGGCGTGGTCCCGACCAGACCCGGTCGGGGCCGTTCCCAACCGAGGAATGTGCGATGACCAAGCTCGAGAAGTGGTTGCCGTTCCGGTTCCCGCGCCCGCACCGGCGCCATCCCGAGGCCCCGGCCCGCACGGCGTCGCCGGTGCCGTTCGGTGTTGCGGCGTTGCGCGACGAGATGGACCGCATGATGGAGCGGTTCTGGACCAACCCGATGGCGGCGTTCGACACCCAGGACCGTTGGTTTGGTGACTTCAGCCAGGCGCAGTTCGAGCCCAAGCTCGACGTCGTCGACGAGAAGAACTGCCTGCGCGTCGCGATGGAGGTGCCCGGCGTCGACCAGAAGGACCTCGACCTCGAGGTGCAGGACGGCGTGCTGACCGTGCGCGGCGAGAAGCGGCAGGAGGAGACCAGCGAGGAGGAGGGCTGCTACCGCACCGAGCGGTCGTACGGCTTCTTCCGCCGGTCGGTGCCGCTGCCGGCCGAGGTCGAGGCCGCCAAGGCCGAGGCCACGTTCGACAAGGGCGTGCTGACGGTGCGCCTGCCGAAGAGCGAGAAGGCGAAGCAGGCGACGACCAAGGTGCCGGTCAAGCCGGCCAAGGTCTGAGCGGCTGCTGCGGCGCCGCCGACGGCCCGAAGGTCGCGGCGACACCATCGGGCTGCGACGGGTTGCCGAGCAGGAAGGCTCGCAGTGCCGCTCCCCACACGGCCATGCTCTGTCCGTAGGCGCCGAACTGCACGACCTCGTTCTTCACCGCGTCGTCGGTGGCCGCCAGTTGGGCTTCTCCCAGAGCTGCCATGCCCCCGTGCACGGCTGCCATCACCTGATCGTGAGGGCCGCCGAAGGCGAACATGGCGTCCATCACCAGGGCGAGCCGGTCCGCCCGAGGGGACTTGCCCTTGGCCAGGTCCATGCCGGCGGCCACGACCGCGGCCAGGCCGCTGGCGCCATCCGTCAGGAGCCGCTGCCGCAGCAGGTTCCACAGTGCGTCGTCCGGCAGCGAGAGCATCGCGGCCATCAGCGAGCCTCGACACGACGCTTCGTCGAAGCAGGGCCAGCCCGCGAGCAGCATCTGGAGCGAAACGTGCCGCTCCTGCACGGCCTCCTGGGTCTTGTAGCGTGTCGCCTTCGACACGACGTCCCCATCCGGCTGCTTGTTCTGCTGGAGCAGGTCGGAGACGGGGGTGTCCCGACAGAGTCTCGGTGCGGCGGCGCTGCAGTCATCGATCAGCGCATCCAGAACCATGTCGCAGCAGGCGTCGGCCGAGACCTCGCGCTGGTCGACCGCATCCCGCAGCCGACGACCGAGCGACTCCCTGGCGGGATCGGACAGCCAGGCTGCGATCAGAGCACGCCAGTCTTCGGCCGGACTCGCATCGCCGACCCGAACACGGCTTGGATCCTGACCGTCGTCGGGTGCCGAGCCTGCTGCCGGGGGGACGGGAACAGGCTCGGTCTGACCGGTAGGCGGGGCGGTGCGATCCGCGTTTCCAGGCCGACTGGCAAGCCACGCCAGAGCCGCCACCAGGACGGCCAGGCCGACGGCGATCGGGAGATGTCGCATGGTGCGCTGCGTGTGGACGACCGACTACCGCGTGCGCTCGGACGAGTTCTGCCCGTTCACGCAGGCCTCGGGCACGGCCTGGGTGAAGGGCTGGCCGTTCGCCCAGGCCGTCGAGACGCACGCCGCGCCATCGCAGAAGAACACCCGCTTCTGGACGAAGTCGACGTAGGTCCTGCAGCAGTATCCGCGCATGCTGCCCGCGCTGGAGCACTCGAAGATCGCGGGGAACAGGATCTCCTCGTACCCGCACTCCTTGGCACCATCCTGGTTGCAGTCCTGCGTCTTGCCCGTGGTGATGACCTGGGCATCCGAGGACCTCTTGGTCCCGGTGTTGCTGCAGGCGGGCGGAGGCGGGGCCTGGGCGCCGTCTCGGGGGCTGTGGGGTCGCCGGCCAGCAAGAACAAGAACGCGAGTGGCGTGAGCGACATGTGCCTTCCTTCCGGTCGATCGACCGACGAGGCCGAGGAACCATCCCCAGCTACGGACGAAGTCGAGCGAGGGGGGGGCGGATCGCCGAATCCCTGCCGCGGATGGGGGGCCGTCGCCGGCGGCTCGAGGGGTCCTGGCGGTGCCCGGCCACGGCCGGTGGTGCATCGTGCAGCGGCCGAGCCGCCGCTGGCTGCGGGGTCGTGTTCGAGTGCGAACGTCGCCTGGCCCAGTTCGAGCCGTGCTCCTTGCCGGATGCCACGCGGCCGAGGCCGGTCGGGGACGCTTGGCGACGGTGGGCAAAGAAAATCCGTCCTGCGCGCAAACTGCGATTCGGCCACGGTTTCGGGCCCCGAGGGAGCTTGCAGGTGGCGGCCCGGATTAAGGGGCGAGCGTACTAGAGGGTGAGGCATCGCTCTGGCGGGAGGCTCCCCATCGGGACCTCCACCCGAGCACCTGTTCCCGTCACGTCGAGGATCCGGCGCAGCATCAAGGCATGGGAGCGTCCGTGCATCCATGCCGCCTGGGCCGCCAACCCTCCACCCAGACCGTTCCCGATGACTTCCCGTGTCCTGTCGACGTGCGGTGGACCCCCGTGTGGCCATCGCCGCCGCACCCCTGCGCGTGGACGCGCAGCGCGGCCGGATGCGGGTTCCTTGGTATGGCCCGAGGTCCGCAGGCCCCCAGCCACCCTGCGGATCGGACCCCTGGCTGGTGATGACGGCGCGCACCGCGCGCCCGAGGAGACCCGATGTTCGTGACCGCGATGCAGTGCGCCAAGCTGCTCGGCGCCTTGGTGGTGATGGCCGCCATCGTCGTGCCGCAGCCGGAATGCAGTGCCAAGGGAGGCAGCACGACGCGCGACAACGGTGGCAGTACACCTACGACGCTCACCTGTGGCGACGTGACGATCGACACGAGTGCCGGCACGCTCAAGGCGTCCGGGGCTTGCGTGGAGGCCGGCAACGATGCCACCGGTCCGTGCACGATCACCGAGATGTGGGTCGGCACGTTCGTCGACGCCGGTGACCCGCCCAACGGCACCCTCGATTGTTCCGAGCTGCGCAACCCCCAGAAGCAGGAGGGAGGCAGCACGACGCCGAGGATCTGCGTCAACAGCTACTCGGCCCGGATCGGCCCTGGTGCAGGGGGTGGTACTACGGGGGGCGGCGCGATGGTCGTCTGCGCCAAGGTGAAGTGTCCCGGTGATGATGCGCCCAAGCAGCTGAACGCCGTTGCCTGGGTCGGATCGGTCAAGGTGCCGCCCGGCAAGGACATCTGCAGCTGCTTCGAATGGAACGGCGTGGACGTCATCGTGCAGCCGGGGGAGGCGTCGCCCCTGGACGACGCGGACGACGCACCTCCGCCCTCGGCGATCGACGGGGATTGGTTCAACGAGCCCACGGGATCGACGTTCGATCGTGGTGCCTCGTTCCACATCCGCTCGGCCACCAGCGGCGCCTTGCTGCAATCGTGCACCGTGCGCACCGAAGCGAACTACGCGCTGTTCGAGATCAGCTCCCACGTGGCTTCGGCGGCGGCCGTCGCCGTGGCCGTGGTCCACAGCGATGGCGCTGTCGTCCACACCGAGGTCGTCCCGCTGACGGCGGCGGCGAACGGCCGACCCACGGGGGTCTGGGCGTCGACGAGTTCGCTCGAAGGCATGGAGATGGTCGTGCGGCTCTATTCGACCGACATGGTCGAACTGGGTGCCTACACGGTCGACATGTGAACGGACGGCGCGCGGCGGACGTGCGTCGCCGCGCGCCGCCACCATCTGCGTACTGTGGGCATGCACAAGCGCCTCGCTCTGCTCCTGTCGGTCGTGGCCGGCGCGCCCACCGCCGCGCCGGCCCAAGACCAAGCCGATGTGGTCGTCGCCGTCCGCGCCGCGGCGGCCGACGTGCAGGCGTTCGCCGTGACCCTCGCGCCGGTGCCGGCGGACGAGGTCGTCTTGGTCGGCGCCAAGGCGGTGACCCGATCGGTCCCGGCGGACGGCACGTCGGCGCAGGTGCGGTTGCGCGTGGCCGCCGATCTGCGGCACGCGGCCTACGCCTGCGCGCAGGTCACGGCGGACCACTACCTGGTGTCGTCGGTGGTCGAGGTCGCGGCGAGCGCCGCCGCCCCCGGCGCCCTGGAACTGGTCGCCGCCGACGGACCGTTCGTGCGGCCGCAGCTCGATCTCGGTGGCGTGGAGGCCTGGCGCGGGGCCGGACCCCTGACGGTCGTCGTCTCCCACGGCCCGGCGGTGCTCTGGGCGAAGACCGGGCTCGAGGACGGCGTCACCACGCTGCCGTGCGTGCCGCGTGGTGCTTCCCTGGCCGTTCTGTCCGCGGCCGCGCAGGTGCTCGCCGAGCGTGACCTGCCGCTGCGCGCGGCGCCGGAACCTCTGGTCGTGAGCCTGCCGCGGCCGCTGCGTTCGCTGCTGATCGGGCGCCAGGCGACCGCAGCGGATTCGCCGCTGCGGCCCGGCGTCGCGCTCCGGCTCGGTGCACCTGTGGCCGGCACCGTCCGGGCCGCGTCGCGCTTCCTGCTGCCGGGCGCAGCCGCGGACTTCGATGCGGCGCCGTTCGCGCTGCTGCTCGCCGAGGGTGCGCGCGGGACCGCGGCCTTCCGGTTCGAGGCGCCCGGCAGGATCGCCGCGGTGCTCGAGCACGGCGCCAACTGGTACGCCGGGTCGCGCACGCGCACATCCGCCGTCAGCGGGCCTGCCGACGAACACGCCGACGTGCAGGTGCCGTTGCGGACCGGCGATCTGGTCGCGGGCCGGGTCGTGGCTCCGCACCTGCCGGCGCCCGGCGACGGCGTGCTGCTGGTGCGCAGCGCCGTCGTCGGCACGATCGAGGGGCTGATGGGCTGGTCGCGGGTGCCAGCACCCGCCGTGCTGGCGGCCGACGGCAGCTACATGCTCTGCTTGCCGCGCGGCGAGCGCTTCCTGTTGACGTTGGTGCCGCGCAGCGGCGAGGCCATCGTCGGCGCCGAGTGTCTGGTGGGCCATGGCACCGTCGGCGGCGCCATGGTGGTCGACCGGCCGCTGGTGGCGTGCCGCGTGACCGTCACCGATCGGGCCGAGGCTGCCCCGGCATCCGGACGCGTGCACGTGTGGCCCGCCACATGGGGCGAGGAACCGCCGCTCGTCTGGCGCACCGGCTTCGCCGGTGGCGCCTTCGTGGGCCAGGTGCCGGCCGACGCCGAGCTCGAGCTGCTGGTGTGCGCGGCGGATGGGCGCACGGGCCGCGCGGCCGTCGCCCCGCTCGGCAGCGAGGCTGAGGCGATCGTCGACCTCGCGCCGCCGCGCCGGCGTTCGCTGGTGCTCGTCGACGCCGCCCAGGAACGGCCCATCGTCGGCGCGATCGTGGCTCTGGCCGCCGGGCAGGGGGCTCTGGCGGAGGAGGCCGCGCTGCGGGCCTCAGGGACGACCGACGCGAACGGCTGCGTCTGGCTGGACGTGCCCCACGCCGCCCGCCGGGCCGTGCTGATGGCCCGGGCGGCCGATGGCGTGCGCTGCGTCGTCTGGTCGGGCCGGTGTGACGACGCGGCCTGGCCGGCGCGGATCGTGTGGGACGGGCGATGAGCAGCGTCGAAGTGGGCGCCTTCGGCGTGCTGCTCGCCGCCGCCTTCGTCGTCGGCGCCGCCACCAGCGTGCTGCTGGCGCGCGAGCGTGCGGCGATGTGGCGCCATCTGCCTGGCCTGCTCGTGACTGCGGCGGTGGCCGGGCACGCCGTGTCGGTCGCCTCGAAGCGATGGGTCTACGTCGGCCTCTGCGCCATGGACGAGGAGCATGGCGGGGGGACGCACTTCTACGGTGCCGCCCTCGGCGCGTGGGCGGCGATTTGGGTCTACTGCCGCCTGCGCCGTCTCTCGTTCGCGATGGTGACCGACGCCGCGCTGCCGGCCGTGCTGCTCGGGTCCGCCATCGGCCGCCTCGGTTGCTACTGCGCGGGTTGCTGCGGCGGTGCGTTCGTGATCCCCGTGCAGCTGCTCAGCAGCGCGATGGACCTGACCGCGTTCGCCGCCGTCGTCGCCTGGGGGCGAGCTCGCGGGCGGCCCCCGGGTGCCCGCGCCGCCGCGGCCGTGATAGCCTACGGCACCGTGCGCTTCGCGTTGGAGACCCTGCGCGACGAACCGCGCCTGCTGGCGGGCCTGACGCTGGCGCAGATCCTCGCCGTGGCGACGGTCGCGGCGGCCGCTGTCGTGTTGGCGCGGGTGCACGCGGCTGCGAACGGCTCGCCGCGGCGCGGCGGCGCCGGCGAGCCCGCCCGCGGCCCGCTGGCGTGATGCCGGGCCGCCGGCCCCTCACGAGGTCGCGGCGGCGCCAGGCCACGGCCGGTGGTGCATCGTGTAGCGGCCGAGCAGCCGCTGGCTGCGGGCGTCGGTGAGTTCGAGTTCGAACGTCGCCGTGCCCAGCGGCCGGATCGTGTGCCCGGGATAGAGCAGCACCGCTTCGCCGGCGGCGTGGTCGATCGGCAGGTCGCGGCAGCGGCGGGTCGGGGGCGTGGCGCTGCCCTGGTGCACGGCGACCGTGAGGTCGACGCCGTCGACGCCGCGGAAGTCCGCCGCGAGGCGCACGACGTTGGCGTCGTCCTCGGGGGCGATCGTGCAGAGCACGCTGCTGCCCGGTTGCAGGCGGTAGGTGCGCAGCCGCAGCCCGGCGGCCTCCAGGCCCGCCAGGTGCGCCGCGGTCACCCCGGCGAACACCCGGCCGCGCGCGGCCACCGTCGCCACCGCGTCGCCGATCGCGGCGAGAACGGCGAGTCGATCGGCGCAGGTGGCGCAGGTGAACAGGTGCTGCTCGAAGGCGGCCTCGCCCGGTCCGAGTTCGCCGGTGTGGTAGTCGACCAACGTCCCGAACTCGATGGCCTCGGCGCAGCGCGCGGTCATGCGTCCTCCCGCCGGGCCGCGGCCTCGAGGCAGTCGCGCAGGCGCTGCAGGGCCCGCGCGCGGATCACGCGGACGTTGCCATCGGTGGTGCCGAGCTGGTCGGCGATCGGGGCAGCGCCGAGCCGATCGTGGAACGTCAGCAGCACGACGGTGCGTTCGCGTTCCGCCAGGCTCTCGACGCAGCGCTCGAGGTCCTCGGTGTCGGGCGGCGCCGGCGCCGGGGCGATGGCTTCGGCGACGTCCGCCGGGGCATGGTGCTGCCGCCAGCGCGCGTCGGCGCGCACGAACTCCCGCGTGGCGTTGCGGGCGATGCCGAGCGCGAAGGCGCCGACCTGCTCGGGTTCGAGCAGGGCGCCCTGGCGCAACCGTGCGACCAGCGCGGCGAGCACGTGCTGCGTCAGGTCCTGCCGCGCCTCGCGGTCGCGCAGGTGCCGGGCCGCGAACGCCCGTACGCGCGGCAGCAGGCGACGGCACAGCTCGGCCTCGGCCGCCGGGTCCGGGCCGGCGGCCTGGATGCGTCGGGCGAGTTCCCCATCACGGGCGGAGTCCGCGGACGAGGTCGGATTCCTGGGGGCGGTCACCGAGCCGAGGATACTCGCGCGGGCGCCGCAGTCCGCGCAGCACCAGCGCCATCGCCGCCAGCATCGCGAACGACAGCGAGAACAGGCCGAAGTCGACCAGCGCCTCCTGCCAGGGCTCGCCGCGGCGTTCGCCGCTGGCCAGCGGCGTGCTGCGCCCGGTGCCGAGCGCGGCGGCCACCAGCGTGGCGGCCCAGTTGGCGTAGGTGCCGTAGCAGAGCAGCCCTGCCGTCCAGGTCCCGGCGCGCGGGGAGAGCCGCAGGTGGTGCCAGGCCAGACCGAGCACCATCAGCAGGATGCCGTTGAGCACGCCTTCGAGGTGGGAGCTCAGCGCCATGCGCGGATTGGCCGTCAGCGGGATCGCGAACCCGGTCAGCAGGCCCAGGGAGAACAGCAGCACGCCATGCCAGAGCAGGCGCTGGCCGCGGGCGGAGAGGGCAACGGTCGACGAAGGCATCGGAGGAAAGCGGGGATCGGGTCGATGTGCGTGGCCCCGCCGGGCGCCGTCGGCGCCGGCGATGGGACCGCGGGCGGCACGGAACGGGCCCGTCTGCGGGCCCGGCAGCGGCGCTGCGGGTGCCGGCCGCACGGGAGGTGTCGGGGCGCGGCCGGTCGTTACAGCGAGGGTCGGGATTCTCCGGCCGGGGGGCTGGCGCGGCCCGCCGCGTTCGCGGCCGCCGCGGCCGCCGCGGGGCGGCAGCCGGCGGCGCGGCGATCAGAAGCTGCCGAGCACCAGCGTCAGCCCCTGCGTGCCGGTGATCGCGGTGATGCCGCCGGCGGCGAGGTCGAACGCGAGCACCTGCTCGTGGCAGGCGAGGCCGACCAGCGACGCCGCGTCCGGAACCGGGAACGACGTCTCGACGGCGCCCGCCTGCGGCACCAGCAGCCCGAGGATGTCCGGCTGCGCCAGCAGGCTGCAGCCCGGCACGCCCTCGGGCAACAGGGCCGCGAGCGGCAGCTGCACGGGCGCCAGACCGAGCACGTGCACGGCGAGGCCGTTGGCCGGCATGCCGGTGGCGCGGGTCCGGTGCACGCTGCCGAGCCACGGCAGCGTCCAGGACGTGATCTGGTTGGCGCCGCCGCTGCCGCTGCAGCCCGCGCCGCTCGGCTGCGCGAATGCCGGGCAGCCGGGCACCAGGCGGCCGAGGCCGCAGGCCGCCGAGCCGTCGTTGCCGAGCAGGAAGCCGGCGAGCCACAGGCTGCCGTCGGCGTCGGCGGCGAACCGCCGGATGCCCGAGCCCTCGCTCTCCGCGGTCAAGCCGCCAGTGGCGTCGACGCGCACGAGGCCGCGGGCGAAGACGAAAACACCGCCGCCGCCGCCGATCGACCCGAACGACCCGGCGGCCAGCAGGTCGCCGTTCGGCAGCACGTGCAGCGCGTCGACCGTGCTGTGGTCCTCGGCCAGCAGCGACAGGCCGGACGTCGATTGCACGAAGCCACGCTGGTTGAGGAAGAAGCCCGGCAGGATCACGCCGCCGATCACGATCTCGTCGTTCGGCCGCACGGCGAGCGCCCGGATGTCGTGCGAGGAGAACATCGGCAGCGCCAGCGTCCATTGGCTGCCGTTCCAGCGGTAGACGCTCCTGCCGGCGGCGATCAGGTCGCCGTTGGGCGCCCGTGCGAGGCGGCGCACGAAGTCGGGCACGCCGCCGCCGAGCGTCTGCCAACCCGTGCCGTCGAACACGGCGATGTTGTTCGCCGGCTGGCCGCCGGCGGCGCTGAACTGGCCGCCGACGACGATGCGCCCGTCCGGCAGCGGCAGCAGGTCGTAGACGAGGCCGGCGAGGCCGCCGAGTGCGGTGACGCCGCCGCCGGCCGCCGACCACTGGCTGCCGTTCCAGCGCGCGAGCGCGTTCGCCGGTATGGAACCCGCGAACGTGAACGAGCCGCCCGCGAGCAGGTCGCCGTTCGGCAGGCGGGCGAGCGCCTCCACCGTCTCGTAGTACGGCAAACCGGTGGTCAGGCCGCTGCCGAGCGGCTGCCAGTTGGTGCCGTTCCACTCGGCGATGCTCTCGGCGGCGAGGTTGCCGAGCGATGCGAAGCGTCCGCCGATGACGACGCGGTCGCCGCCGAGCGGCAACGCGCAGGTGAGACGCGGCGGCACGCCGTCGTTGAGCGCGCGCCACTGCGCGCCGTCCCAGCGCGCGACGCCGGCCAGGTTGCGGCCCGAGGCCTCGCCGACGGCGCCGGCGGCGTAGAAGGTGCCGCCCGGACCGGGGACCAGGCTGGCCACGTGGCCGCCGAAGCCGAGGCCATCGCCAAGGCCGGTGCCGGCCGTCGACCAGGTGCCGCCCGCGAGGTTGTAGGCGGCGACGCGGCGGCAGACCTGGCCGTTGACCAGATCGAAGTGGCCGCCGACGAGCACCGTCGAGTTGGACCCGAGCGCGAGTTCGTGCACCACCGGGTTGGGGAACGAGTACGAGGCCAGCCCGGGCAGCAGCGTCCAGTCGAGCCCGTTCCAGGCCTGCAGCCCCTGGTGCGAGCCGGCGAACGCGAGGCCCTGCGGCAGCGCCAGCAGCGCCTCGACCGGGCTGCCGATGGTGCCGAACGGCGACCACGTGCTGCCGTTCCAGGCGGCGACGTTCGCGGCCGGGACGGCGCCGATCGCGGTGAAGTAGCCGCCGGCGAGCAGCAGGCCGTTCGGCAGCGAGGCGAGCGCCGTGACCTTGCCGTCGGGGACGCCGCCGAGATTGGTCCAGGCGCTGCCGTTCCAGCGGGCGAGCCGCGGCAGCGGCTGGCCGCCGTGCTGCGTGAAGTCGCCGGCTGCGAGCAGTTCGCCGCCCGGCCGCACGTGCAGGGCGAGCACCCAGTGGTCGAAGTCGCCGCCGAGCGTCGTCCAGGTCGAGCCGGTCAGCACCGCGACGCGACCGGGCCCCGGCTGCGGGAAGGCCTCGGTGTGGCAGGCGAGCACGAGCTGGTGGTTGGGCAGCACCGCCAGCGCCGTCACGTGCGGCAGCGGCGGCGCCGGCAGCGCCGACCAGGTCGCGGTCGCCTGGTCGAAGGCGGCGAGCCCGGCGCAGGCGATGGTGCCGGCGGTGCGGAAGTCGCCGCCGACGACGAGGCGCGCGCCCAGCGGGCCGGGGCCATCGGGATCCCAGGCGATCGCGCAGCTGGCCACGCCGCCGACGCCCGGACAGCCGAAGTCGCCGACGATGGTGTTCGTGCACTGCGCCGGAGTGGTGGTGGCGAGAGTGGTGACGATCAGGCCGACGAGCGCGGCGGGCAGCGGGAGGCGGGGGGACGGGGAGCGGGAGGGCTGTTGGCTGTTCATGGCGTGGGGCTCGAGTCGGGACGGTGCGAGGGTGCGGAGGGCGGCGCGCGAGCGGGCAGAGCAAGGCGTGTGCCTGTGCGCGGGGAGGGGTTGCGAGAGGGCTTGGTGGGAGAGCGTAGCCCGGGGGAACGATTGGGTGGGGGTGTGGTGGGAGGCGGGTGGTCCGCTCACCCGGGTTCGGCACCTCGAGGGCGAGCCTGGACGTGGGCGTCGAGCGTGATCTCGGGCACCACCACCTGCCAGGCCTCGCGGCGGATCCCGTCCTGGTAGTCGGCGCCTTCGTCCTGCCGCCGTCGGACCAGGATCGCGGCGATGCGAACGGCCAGCACGCGCGGCAGCCGTTCGCGCCAATGCGGCGCCACCGCCTTGGCGAGCGCACCCACGCGCACACCGTTCGCCGCGGCGAGGAAGATCCCGCGGTCGGTGGCCTCGAGGCGCAGCGCGTCCCCGGTGGCGAGACCATGCAGGGTCTCGGCGATGGCCTCGTGCTCGGCGGCGCGGCCGGCGAACGACAGCGCGATGTCGGCCAGGCCGAGCAGTTCGTAGCGGCGCCCCGGCAACGGCGCGGTCGCGCCGCCGGCCGCGAACGGACGGCGGTGGAAGCACGGGCCGTGGAACCCCGGCACCCACGGCGCGCCGTCGCGTGCGCACTGCATCAGGGTCAGCGTCTGGCGGGCCCGCGTCATGCCGACGTAGTAGAGGCGGCGCTGCTGCGCCCACGAGTCGCGGCCGCGCAGTTGCCAGCCGCCGTCGAGCAGCAGGACGTGGTCGCACTCGGCCCCCTTGGCGCCGTGCACGGTGCTCAGCATCACGCCGTCGCCGAGCGTGCGTTCGCGCCGCTGCTCGAGCAGCACCTCGCCGAAGAAGGCGCGCACCAACGTGCTCGGCTGGGTGTGGCCGCCGCACTCCTCGCGGAAGGCCGCGAGCGTTTGCGCGACCAGATCGACGTGGGGTTCGCGCGGGAACCGTTGGCGCAGGCCGACGAGCAGGGCCTGCAAGCCGATCGCGTCGATCTCCGGCTCCGGCCGCGCCGCGATGGCGCCGAGGAATGCCTGCACCTCGCGCAGGCGGAACAGGGAATACGATCGTTGCGGGTCGATCCGGCGGCGGACCGGGATGCCCGCGTCCTCCAGCACGGTGCGCACCGGATCGAGCAGAGCGTGCCGCGGCGACAGGACTGCGCAGCGTTCCCAGGCGAACTCCGGGTCGCACGCCTTCAGGCGACGCAGTTCGTCGGCCACCGCGCGGGCCTGGGCCGTCGGGCTGTCGAGTTCGAGGATCTGGACCCTGCCGCCGGCCGGGTGGTTGCCCTGGGCGAGCCGACCGCCCGGCGGGGTGCTCTGGCGGGCGCCGTCGATGCGGATCGGCGTGTCGTGCTTCAGGCGCTCGTCGTTCTGCGCGATGAGCTGGTTGGCGGCGTCGAGGATGTGGGCCGTGGAACGGTAGTTCTCGACCAGGGGCATGCGCGTGGCGCCGTAGTCCGCCTCGAACTGGCGCAGGAACTCGACGCTGGTGTGGCGGAACTCGTAGATGTTCTGGTCGTCGTCGCCGACCGCGAGCGCGGTCAGCTTGCGGTCGGGGTCGCGCAGCGTGCGCCCGGCGATCGCGGACACGAGCTGGTACTGGGCTGCGTCGATGTCCTGGTACTCGTCGACCAGGATGTGGCGGAAGCCGTGCAGCAGGCGCTCGCGCAGGTCCTCGCCGTCGGTGTCCATGGCCGTGGCCGTGCCGGCCTCGAGCTGCGCGACCGCCGCGCGGATCAGCTCGTCGAACACCGCTTCCTGCTCGCCCCCGGCATCGAGCAGGTCGGCGGGCGAACGTCCGACCAGACGAGCGGCCATGCCGTGGTAGGTCTGCACCAGCACGCCGCGGGCGTCGTCGCCGACGAGCACGCCGAGGCGGCGGCGCAGCTCGAGGGCGGCGCTGCGGTTGAAGCAGAGCACCAGGATGGCCCGGGCCGGCACGCGCTTGACCCGCAGCAGGTAGGCGCAGCGGTGCACGACGACGCGGGTCTTGCCCGAGCCGGGGCCGGCGAGCACCAGCAGCGACTCGTGTTCGCCGGCTTCGACGATGCGGCGTTGCGTCGGGCTCAGGTCGGCGACGATGCGGCGCCACGACTCGGCGCTCGTCGCGCGTTCGAGTTCGGCGCGCCGGCGGGCGAAGTAGCGGGCGAAGAACTGCTCGCGCGGCAGGCGGAAGTAGTCGTCGAGCAGCTGCAGTCCGGCTGCCGGCGTCGACGTCATACGCCGGGCGAACTCGTGCATGGCGTGGATCTGCACGGTGCGCTCGTCCTGGTGCTCGGCGAGCGGCTGGAAGTCGTCGCGCGAGTAGGGGCGCGGCGCGGACTCCTGGGGCACGCGCAGCACCATCGCCTGCCGGAACACCGCCAGCCCCTTGTGCAGCACGATGGCGCCGGTGCGGTGCAGGAACAGCAGCGCGTACTCGACCTCGGCGATCCGATCCGGCGCCGGGCTGCCGCGCAGCTCGAGGTCCTGGTCGATCGCGCCGAGCAGGTCTTCGAGTTCGAACTCGACGAGCAGCGCGGCGCTGCGGGCCTTGGCGTCCGGCAGCCGCGCGAGCAGGGCCTGCAGGCACACGCGGGCCACGCTGTGCCGGCGCTGCGCGGTGGCGAGCGCCTGCTCCCAGGTGCCGCGCACCTGCACGGTGGCATGGTCGTGGGAGGTGACCTGGATCCGCAGTCCGGGCGCGTTGGCGCCGGCGTGCTGTGCCCGATCGGCCATCGCCGCCAGCGCCTGCTGCGCCTCCGGTCGGGTCACGAGGTCGTCTTCGCGCGCCAGTGCCTGGACGAGCGACTGCAGGTGCAACGGGTAGCGCCGGTCGGTCTCGGGCTCGGGTTCCTGGGTGCGCAGCAGGTCGACGATGCGTCCTTCCAGGGCGATCGCGCGCTCGAGCCGCGCGCTCGACGACGACGCGACGGCATGCCGCACGAAGGCGGTCATCTGCATGCCGGTCGACAGCAGCCCGGCCTTCTGCATCTCGATCAGCAGGCGCAGGATCGCGCGGCCCCGCGCCGCGCCCTCGATGGTGCCGAGCACGCCCAGCACGTCGGGCAGGTCGAGGAAGTCGTCGGAGCGCAGGCCTTCGTCCGGCTCGGCGGCGATCAGGCGCGCCATGACCGCGAGCCACGCGGCCGCCTTACGGTCCGGCAGCCCGAGGCCGTCGATGCGCTGCTGCGCCTCGGCCAGCGTCTGCACCCGGGGTCGGCCCTGGAACACCGTGGTCGCGTTCTCGTCGCGGCGCAGGAACTTGCCGCGTTCGAGCCAGGCGATCGCCGTGACCACACGGGTCGGGGCATTGCGATCGGTCGGATCGATCTGCTCCGCCAGGGCCTCGTCCTGCAGGATCTCGCCCGACGTGCAGATCGTCTCGCGCCACCCGTCCGGGCCGGTGGGCCTGGCTTGCGAGCGGATGCGCCGCAGGATGCCGCGCAGGTCGCGCAGATCGAGCCGAGCGCTGGCTGCGAGACGGAACTGCGTCTCGATGTCGTCCTCGGCGAACAGCAGCACCGCCTCGGCGGCCTCGCCGTCGCGACCGGCGCGGCCGACTTCCTGCACGTAGGCCTCGATCGAGCCGGGGATCTCGAAGTGCACGACGAGGCGGATGTCCGGCTTGTCGATGCCCATGCCGAAGGCGTTGGTCGCGCAGACGACGCGGTTCTCGCCGCGGAGGAAGCGCTCCTGCACGGCCTTCTTCTGCGGCACATCGAGCCCGGCATGGAACGCCTCGGCCTCGAGGTCGGCGGACCGCAGCAGGGCGGCCACCTTCTCGGCGTTGCCGCGCGTGGCGGTGTAGACCAGCACGCTGCCGGTCGGGGCCGCGGCCAGCTGCGCCGCGACGAGTTCCCGCAGACGCGGCACCTTGGCCGGCAGGGGCATGGCCTCGACCCGCAGGGTGAGGTTGGCGCGTGCGGCATGGCCGTCGAAGACCTGGAGTTCCTGCCCCAGCTCGTTGCGGAAGTGCTGCAGGATCTCGTCGCGCACCTCCGGCTTGGCGGTCGCCGTGACGCAGACGACCGGAGCCGGCGTCACTCCCTGCCGCTGGCTGAACTCGCGCACGAAGCGCGCGGCGTAGAGGTAGTCGGGCCGGAAGTCGTGGCCCCACTTCGACACGCAGTGCGCCTCGTCGAAGACCCAGGCGCCGATCTCGCGCAGCGCGATCGCCTGCTCGAAGCCCGGGTTGCGCAGCTGTTCCGGCGCCACGTAGAGCAGCCCGGCCTGCCCGCTGCGCACGGCGTCGAGCGCTGCGCGGCGCTCTGGCGCCGACAGCCGGCCGGTCAGGGCCACGGCGCACTGGGCGCCGGTCTTCGCGGCGAAGTTGTCGACCTGGTCGTGCATCAGCGACTGCAGCGGCGAGATCACGACCGAGAGGCAGCCCCGGCGCAGGTGGCGCTGGATCGCCGGCAGCTGGAAGCACAGCGACTTGCCGCCGCCGGTGGGCAAGAGAGCCAGGAGCGGCCGGTCCTGGAACCCGGCCACGACGATCGCGCGCTGGGCGCTGCCGCCGCCGGGCAGCGCTGGCTCGGCGCGGAAATCTGCGTAGCCGAACCACCGCCGCAGCTGGTGCGCCGGTTCGTGCACGCGGCGGCACCAGGTGCAGTCCTCGTGTTCGCAGGGGATGTCGCGCAGCTGGCGGAGCAGGGCCGTGACCTGCGGCAGCCGGTGACGGACCCACGGCATCATCACCGAGGGCGAGATCGCATCGGGCGTGCCGCCGACCCGCAGCCAGGCGATGGCGAACAGCAGGGCGAGCTGGGTCTCGTCCGACTGCTTCGCCGCCGGCAGCAGCGCGCGTAGCGCCGCGGTGCAGATGCGCTCGGCCAGCAGCCGACGCAGGTCGCCGTCGAGGTCCACGCAGGCCGGCGTGAGATCGGCCAGCGCCAGCGCGAAGCCCTCGCTGGCTGGCGCGCCGAGAGTGCGCAGGCCGGCGACGCCGAGGGTGTGCACGACGCGGCCGAAGGTGGGGTTCGTGGTGACGATCTGGCGCAGGCGGGTGCGGGCGTCGTCGAGCAGTCGGCCGGCGAGACGTGCGTCGGCGACGGGATCGTTGATCGCGTCGCGCGCCAGCTTGTAGTCCTTGACGAGCGCGTGGTACGGGTGCTCGGCGAAGGCGATGGCCGACAGCACCAGCGTGTCGACCGCGGGCTTGTGCAGCAGCGCGAGGTCGGGGGCGCGCCGCGACAGCCAGGGCAGATCGTGCCAGAGGATGTTGTGGCCGAAGACGTAAGCGGCGGGCGCGGCGAACGCGTCGAGGTCGGCGAGTGTGGTGCGGGTGGCGGCGGTGGTGGTGGACTCGCGGTGGAAGGTCTGGTCGGCGCGGCAGGCCCCGAGGGCGGTGAGGCGTTCGGCGTGGGTCAGCTCGAGGTCGATCCCCAGACCCTGCGCCAGGAAGGTCATGCGGGTCGGGAGCTTACGGGGGGTGGCCTGGTGGCGGCGAGGGGCAGGGAACGGTCTGGCCGCAGGCCGCTGCGGGCGTGGCCCCGGATGGCCTCGATCGGGCAAGGGCCGAGTGGGGCCCTCCTGCGGCCCCGGCTATCGGCCTGGTTCCCGCAAGTCAGCCAGGACCCGCTGTGCCGGCCGCTGCCAACGCCGAGCGTCTCGACGCCGACAACGGACTCATGCTGACCCCGGCGATCGACCACCTGTTCGATCGGGCTTCATCTCGTTCGAGGACGACGGCCGGCTGTTGGTGTCTCCGGTCGCTCACCGTGCTTCCCTGCACCGGATGGGGGTCGATGTGGAGGGGGAGAGGCACGTCGGACCGTTCTCATCCCGGCAAGGGCGCTTCCTCGAGTTCCACCGCGACGCCGTGTTCCTGCGCTCGGCCGCGGCGCTGTGACGGGGGGCCTCTTGTCCGCCGAGCCACGCGGACTTGGCGGCGCGGAATGCCAGGCCGGCAGACCGGCCGCTGTCTGAACTTCGCGGGACAAGGCTCGTCTGGCGATTCGAGGAATCGGGATCAGGCCGGACGAGGACGCGGGGTACATCGCCAAGCGCGCATCCCATCCAGACCGAGATCGATCGCGGGCGGTGGTCGCGACACGACGCCGGAGGTCAGGTTGAGGAGCCTCTTGTGGCGGCTTGGTTCGCCTGCTCGGTCGCGAGCAGCTCGCGAACGCGCTCGCGGATCGCGTCGCGCACGACCTGCGGCCGCGGACGGCGCTGCTGGTAGACGCCAGGCGCGGCGCCTCGCAGGTAGCGAAGAACAGCGTTGCGACGCAGCGCGAGCCGCCTCGGAATCTCCCGGAACACCCCGGCCCGCCTACTGCTTCACCTCGACGATCAGATCCACGTCCAGCATCCTTGCTCCGGGCTCGGGCTTCGATGCCCGTAGCTTCCGGAGTCGGCACCCTGGGTCCGATTGCGATTGCCGACCATGCGGTCCGTCAGGCGGTGGCCGCGGGGTGGGTCAGATTCCGGCTGCCGGGTGGGTCCGTTTCAGATTGCCACCGACACCGATCTTCCTGTCGCCCGAGGGTGTGCCCTGGTGCACGGCGACTCGGAACGTCATGCCCATCTTCGACCGCGTGCTGGTCCGCGCGAAGATCGCACGGGTCGATGCCGAGGGCCGCAAGCTCGACATCCACGCGCTGCGGCACACCTTCGGGTCACGGCTGGCCCGGCGCGGGGTTGGGCTGGTGCAGGTGCAGCGGTTGATGGGGCACAGCGACCCGAAGCTGACGGCGCAGGTCTACACGCACCTGGACGTCGAGGCCCTGCGCAAGGCGGTCGAGGCGGTGTAGCTGGCGGAGCTCGAAAACCGTGCCGGCGCCGGCAGGCCACTGCTTCTTGACGGTGAGGAGCGGTCGAATCGCGGAGAAGATCCATGGGCGGGGCGATGGCGACGGCACCCGTGTAGCGGTTCGCAGATCGGGATCGGGCCCTTGCCACCGGGTCGGCCAGGCCGGCGCAGCCACCTCTGATTGCAGGAAAGCAGAAAAGCTGCTATTCTGTTCCCGTGCAAGCCAAGGCCACCATCAACGACCGCGGGGTCATCACCATCCCGGCCGCGATGCGGCAAGCCCTCGGGCTCAAGCCCAACGACGAGGTGCTCATCGAGGAGACCGAGCAGGGCCTGCTCATCAGGCCGGTGCTGAGCGTGCCACTCGAGATCTACACCGAGAAGCGGATCGCCGAGTTCGCCAGCGACGACAAGGCGATCGGCAAGCTGCTGCCGAAGAAGCGTTCCTGAGCGCGTGCGCGTCTTCCTCGACGCCAACGTGTTGTTCTCGGCCAGCAACGCGGGCAGCAACATCGCGCGGCTGGTGGACTGGCTGCTCGCCAGGGCGACCGCCGTGACGAGCGACCTCGCCCGTGAAGAGGCACGCCGCAACCTCGCCATGAAGCGTCCGGACTGGCTGCCGGCCTTCGAGCAACTGATCCAGAAGGTCGAGGAAGTGCCTTCTGCTCTGTTCGGTCTGACTGTGAGCCTGGACGAGAAGGACCGGCCGCTGCTCTGCGCCGCGATCCGTGCCAAGTGCACGCACTTCGCGACCGGGGATCGTCGGGACTTCGGCCACCTGTTCGGCAAGGCGGTCGAGCAGGTGCAGGTTGTCGACCTGCTGGGTCTGGCAAAGCTGCTGGCGGCGAAGGACACGTGAGCTGAGGTGCTGGCGGTGATCTGGTCGGCGCGGCAGTCGGATACGGCCACAGCGGGTGCCGTCGGGTCCGGTCACGACGACATCGTGATCGCGCTCTCGTTCGCGGTGTGGTGGCTGCTGCCGGTGCCGCGCCGAATAGCGGTGGATTCGAACCGCCGCCGACAGCCGGCATCAGCGACACGCAGCCTCGCTCGCGGAGTGTCGAACAACGCACGAACACGGGGCCGCGAACGGCTCGTGGCTGCTCGGCCAGATCGGGGAAGTTCGCCCCAAACTCACGACACTCAGCCTCTCGCACATGAGCCTTCGAGGCTTCGTGGGGTTCGGCGGTGCCCTCGATGCGTCCTCGAAACCGACCAACATCTGCCGGCGCAGCCACAGCAGGAGGAAGGTGTTGCGCGCGTTCGCGCTCTCGTTCCGGACGAGAAGAATGGAGCGGGTGATGGGGATCGAACCCACGACATTCAGCTTGGGAAGCTGACGTTCTACCGCTGAACTACACCCGCGATCGGTCGCTCCGATCGAGCCTACCGAGGCCGGGTCCTCCGTCAAGCAATGGATCCGCTCCGTGGCGCACGGGCCCCACGCGCTCCCGACCACCGCGAACCGCGAACGGGCGAGCGACGAACCGCTTACCTGCGCATCGCCCGCGACGCGGCCCCCGCGCCCCGCGCCAGCGGCACTGCCATCCCCGCCGCCAAGCGCACGCCCGGACCTCGTACCTCCACGCCGTCCCCCGCAACCACACGCCGCATCCGCCCAACCCCCAACCACCCCCACCCCCGAACCGGGTCCATCCGCCGACCCCCCGCTGCGCACTCTGCCCACCACCCCGCCGCCCCCTCACCCCGCGCAGCCTCGTACCCTTCGACGCACCACTCCAGCACCCGCACCCGCACCCGCCCCATGCTCTTCAGCCTCTACTACTTCGCCAACCAGGCCGCCGCCGACCACGACCCCGACAAGTACCACCTGATCCTCGACAGCGCCGAGTGGGCCGACCGCAATGGCTTCACGCGCCTGTGGACGCCCGAACGCCACTTCCACAGCTTCGGCGGGCTGTCGCCCAACCCGGCGATCCTCTGCGCCGCGCTGGCCGCGCGCACGCGCCGCATCCAGCTCTGCTCGGGCAGCGTCGTGCTCCCGCTGCACGACCCGATCCGCGTCGCCGAGGAGTGGGCGGTCGTCGACAACCTCTCGAACGGGCGCATCGGGCTCGGTGTCGCCTGCGGCTGGGTGCCGAACGACTTCGTGATCGGCGACAGCCAGGCCAAGTTCGAGCGGCGCAAGGAGGTGTTCGCCGACGGCATCGCCACGCTGCGCCGGCTGTGGCGCGGCGAACCGGTCGCGCGGCAGAACCCGCAGGGCGAACGCGTCGAGGTCCGCACGCTGCCGCGACCGGTGCAACCCGACCTGCCGCTGTGGCTGACGATCGCCGGCAACCCCGACACGTTCCGGCAAGCCGGCGCGCTCGGCGCCAACGTGCTGACGCACCTGCTCGGCCAGACTCTCGACGGGCTCGCCGAGAAGATCGCGGTCTACCGGGAGGCCTGGCAGGCCGCCAAGCACGCGGGCCGCGGCACGGTGACGCTGATGCTGCACACGTTCGTCGGCGAGGACGACGACGAGGTGCACGACCTCGTCAAGGCGCCGATGAAGCGCTACCTGCAGGGCTCGCTGAGCCTGGCGTCGGCGCACCTCTGCTCGGTGCCGTTCCTGCAGAACGCGCAGAACATCGACCTCGGCGCGGTGTCGCCGCAGATGGTCGACGAGGTGCTCGACGCGTCGTTCGAGAAGTACTTCCACATGAGCGGGCTGTTCGGCTCGCACGGCAAGTGCCTCGACATGGTCGACCGGGTCGAGGCGGCCGACATCGACGAGATCGCCTGCCTGATCGACTACGGCGTCGCGCCGGAACGGGTGCTGCAGGGACTCGAGCACCTGAACGTGGTGCGCGTGCTCGCGCGGCCGCGGCCGGCGGCCGTCCTGCGCTGACCGGACCGCGCCTCAATCGCGCGGCAGGCTCATCGCTGGCCGCAGACCGAGCTCGGGCGTCGTCTGGTTGTCCATCACGTAGCGGACCGAACCGATCCGGCAGTCCACCGGCCGCAGCATGTAGGACCCGCCGCGCGCCAGCACCGCGACCTCGCCGGTCTCGGTGTCGGCCAGCGTCATCTCGGCGACGTTGCCGAGCACGTCGTGCAGGCCGTAGCGGTTGGGCCGCAGGCTGCCGACCGGCGCATGCGACAGGAAGCCGTCCCGCACCGCTTCGTCGGCGGCGATGCCGGGCACGCCCTGGTCGGCCAGCGTCGCGTCGGCGACGTTCGCGTGGCCCTGCAGGTCCTCGGGTCGGTCGCCGAAGCCCCACACCGACATCGAGCCGGCGCGCGCCGCCACCTCCCACTCGAAGCAGGTCGGCACGCGCAGCCCGAACTGCGGCAGCCATCGCCGCACGACCGGGCCGACCAGCGACTCCTCGGGATGGCGCGCGGTGAACGGCGGGCCCTCGAGCTGCGGTTTGCCCATGCGGCCGAGCGCCTGCACCGGCACGCCCAGGTTGCGCACCTGGCCCTGCGTCAGCTCGTACTTGCCGAGCAGGAACGGCTGCAGCGCGACCACGCCCGGGTCGATCTCGACCGGCTTGCGCCAGGGGTCGTAGCCGCGGCCGGCCGGGTCGCCCGACTGGCTGCCGACCTCGAACTCGCCGCCCGGCAGCAGCACCAGCACGATCGCCGTGTCGTCGCCGATCGCCAGGCGGCCGTCGGCGCCGCGCACCGGCACCACGCCCGACTGCAGGTGCGCGAACTCCTCGAGCCCCGACTCCGGATCCGGTCCGAGCGGCACGAGGCCGAGCATCGGCGACAGGCGCAGGCCGCCGTAGCGCGGCGACGCGGCGACCGCGGCGATCGTGCGCTCCCAGGCCGCCCGTTGTCCGTCGACCGTGCGCGCCGCCACGGTGCGGGCGAACTCGGCCCGGCGGGCCACGGCCGCCGCGACGCCGCCCTCGCCGCCGAACGCGTCGAGGGCGCGCAGGTGCTCCTGCAGGCGCTGGCGCAGGAAGTTCGCGCCGCGTTCCTCCTCCGGCGACATCCCGGCCGCGCCGGCGGCGGCCAGCCGCGCCGACAGCGCCTGCACGGTCTCGGCATGCCGGTCGCGATGCGCGAGCAGGGCCCGCGCGCGCCGCAGCCAGTCGTCGTGCTCGGCGAGCCGCGCCGGCAACGACGGCCACAGCTCCTTCTCGGCCAGCACCAGATCCTCGAGCTCGACGACGTCGGCGAGCCGCCAGAAGTCGGCCAGGTGCTCCTGGGCCCGGCGCGCGTGCGCCTCGGCCCGGCGGTAGAGCGTCGCGCTGGCGACCAGCCCCAGCAGCAGCGAGCCGAGCACCAGCAGTCCGGCGACGACCGCCACGCGATGGCGCCGCACGAACTTGCGCAGCACGTAGACGGCCGAGGGCGGTCCGGCGCGCACCGGCTGGTGGGCGAGGAAGGCGCGCAGGTCGGCGGCGAACTCGGCGACCGAGGCGTAGCGGTCGCGCACGTCCTTGGCCATCGCCTTGCGCAGGATCCAGTCGAGGTCGCCGCGCAGGAGCCGTGCCCACGGCATGCCGGCCTCGGCGGCGCGCACGCTCGCCGCCACCGGTTCGCCGTCGAGGATCAGCCGCCGCAGGTCGCCGAGCGTCGCGGGGCCGCCCTGGCCGACCACGATCGGCAGGCTGCTGGTCAGCAGCTCGTACAGGATCACGCCGAGCGCATAGACGTCGGTGCGCGTGTCGACGTCGGCCGCGTCGCCGCGGACCTGTTCTGGGCTCATGTAGGCCGGCGTGCCCAGCACGGCGCCAACGTGCGTGTGCACCAGGTTCACCGCCTCGCCCTCGACCACCTTGGCCAGGCCGAAGTCGATGACCTTGGGCTGCCACCTGCCGTCGACCTCGCCGACCAGGATGTTCTGCGGCTTCAGGTCGCGGTGGATGACGCCGCGCTGGTGCGCGTGGTTGACGCCCTCGCACGCGGCGAGGAACAGCTGCAGGCGGGCGGCGAGGTCCGCGCCGCGCAGCGCCACGAAGTGGTGGAGGGGCTCACCCGGCACGTACTCCATCACGAAGTACGGCCGCCCGGCGCCGTCGACGCCGGCGTCGAAGATGCGGGCGACGGCCGGGTGGTTCATGCGCGCGAGGGTCTCGCGCTCGGTGAGGAAGCGCGACACGTTGCCCGGCGCGGTCGCCGTCGCGTGCAGCAGCTTGATCGCGACCTCGCGCCGGATCGGCGCGGTCTGCTCGGCCAGGAAGACGGCGCCGAACGCGCCCTCGCCGATCGGCCGCAGGAACCGGTACGGACCGATCGGCGCCGGCAGCGCCGCGTGCGGAACGTCGCCGGCGGCGTCGAGCACGTGCGCCGCCCGTTCGTAGTCGGCGCGCAGCCGCAGCAGCGCGGGCCGCAGCGACTCGTGGGCGGCGCAGAGCGCCGCGAAGCGCGCCTCCCGCTCCGCCGGCGGGCCGAGCAGGATCTCGCCGGCCGCCGCCTCCACGGCTTCGGGCAGCGCGGTGCCGGCTGGTTCGGGTCGGATCTCGCTCATGGCGGTCGGCGGCGAAGGCCTAGGGATCCGGGGCGAGCGCCGCGCCCAGCGCCGCCATCGCCCGCACGAGCAGCTGCCGCACCGCGACCTCGCTCTTGCCGAGCCGGCTGGCGATCACCGCATGCGGCAGCCCGGCGATGCGCGACAGCGTCAGCACCTCGCGCTGCGGTTCGGTCAGCCGGGCGAACGCCGCCTCGAGCCGGTCGAGCTCCTCGCGCGCCATCGCGACGCGACTCGGCGTCGTCGTGTCGCGCACGACCTCGGCGAGATCGAACCCGGTGCGCGTCGAGACCGCGGCCTCGCGGGCCGCCGCGCGCTTGTCGGCGCCGTGGAAGCGCACCTTCTGGCGGATCTTGTTCAGGGCCGCCTGGAACAGCCAGGCGCGGAACTCGGCCTCGCCGCGCAGTTCGAACTGCCCGGCCTCGAGCAGTTCGCGCACGGTCGACTGCAGGATGTCGACCGTGTCCTCGCGCCGGCGCAGCGCCTCGCCGAGCCGCAGGTGCACGAAGCGCTGCAGCCGCGGCAGGTAGGCGCGCAGCAGGTCGGCGATCGCCGTCGCGTCGCCGCGGCTCGCCGACAGGATCGCGGCGGGGGTTGGTTCCGAGGACGGGTTCACGGCGGGACTCGCCTCTCCGGGCGACGGCCGACGATCGGAACCCCCGCACCGGGTGTCAAGCGCAAGGAGGGGGGGCATCGGCGGGGACCGCACGGGGAGGATCGGACGGCACCGGCCCGTGACGCTCCGATGGCCGGGAATCCGCACGCCTGCCCCGTCACGCCCGCGGCCGCCGGGCACTCCCCGGCGCATGGACCTTTCCCGTTCCCGGACCGAATCCGACCCCGCCGCCACCCCGCCGCCCGACCTCGTGGCGATCAAGTCCCGCCAGCAGAGCGCCTGGTCCACCGGCGACTACGCCGTGGTCGGGACCACCCTGCAGATCGTCGGCGAGACCCTGCTCGAGGCGCTCGACGTGCGCGCCGGCCAGCGTGTGCTCGACGTCGCCGCCGGCAACGGCAACGCGTCGCTGGCCGCGGCGCGCCGGCACTGCGAGGTGGTGTCGACCGACTACGTGCCGGCGCTGCTCGAACGCGGCCGCGAGCGCGCGACCGCCGAGCGGCTGCCGATCGAGTTCCGGGTCGCCGACGCCGAGGCGTTGCCGTTCGCCGACGGCTCCTTCGACGTGGTCGTGTCGACCTTCGGCGTGATGTTCACGCCCGACCAGGAGCGTGCCGCCAGCGAGATGCTGCGCGTGTGCAGGCGCAACGGCCGCATCGGCCTCGCCAACTGGACGCCGGACGGCTTCATCGGCCAGATGTTCGCCGTCGTCGCCAGGTACGTGCCGCCGCCCACGGGCATGCCCGCGCCGGCGGGCTGGGGCAGCCGCGCGCGGCTCGCCGAACTGTTCGGCCGGCAGGCCCTCGCCATCGACGTGCAGGAGCGTGCCTTCGTGTTCCGCTACCGCTCGCCCGAGCACTGGCTCGAGGTGTTCAAGCTCGTCTACGGGCCGATGGTGCGGGCCTTCGCCGCGCTGCCGGCCAGGGAGCAGGCGGCGCTGACCGCGGACCTGCTGGCGCTCGTGCAGCGCTGCAACCGCGCGCAGGATCGTTCGATGGTGGTGCCGAGCGACTACCTCGAGGTCGTGATCACGCGGCGCTGATCGGCGCCGTGCCCCGTCACGCGCGGCGGCGCGATGCACTCCATCCGCAGCGCGCGGCACCCGCCGTGCCGATCCGAAACCGAAACGAACCGCAAACAGACCCCATGAACCGAACGACCTCCATGTTCCGCTCCTTCCTGCTGCGCGCACGGCTCGCAGCCCTCGCCACCTTCGCGCTCGCCGCCGCGGTGCCGGCCCAGGGCCTGCAGCCGATCCTGCCCCCGGGCTGCGAAGCCCTGCAGGTCGACCCGGGGCATCGGGCCACGCTGCGCCTGTACGCGCGCGGCGTCCAGGTCTACCGCTTCGATGCCGCCGAGGCGAAGTGGACGTTCACGCATCCCTACGCGCTGCTGCACGCCGACCCCGGGTGCCAGTCGCCGATCGGTTTCCACAACGGCGGACCGACCTGGTGGACGTTCAGCGGCAGCATGGTCGTCGGCCGCAAGCTCGCGGAGGCGACCGTCGATCCGGCGTCGATCCCGTGGCTGCTGCTCGAGGCCATCGACACGGAGGGCCCGGGCGTGTTCAAGCACACCACCTTCATCCAGCGCGTCGCCACGGTCGGCGGCCGCGCGCCGGCGCAGCCCGGTGCGCCGGGCCAGATCGCGCTGGTGCCCTACACGGCCGAGTACGTGTTCTACCGCGGCCGGTGACGGCCGCGCCGGCGTCGCCGGTGCGCACACCGCGGCCTGCCGACACCCCGGTGTCGCGCGGGCCGCCGTCGTCGTACGGCGATGCGGCCGGGCCCGGGCGAGCCGCGCCGCGCGCCGACTTCCCGCGTCACGCGGCGGCGCGCCGGGCACTCCTTGCCCGGGCGGCGCACCTCGCGCCGTCCTCGACGTCCGCACCCCTCCTTCGAGAATGCACATGATCCGTTCGTTCGCCTGCCTCGCCCTCGCCAGCGCCCTCGCGGCGCAGGTCCAGACCACCGCCCACGTCCAGCGCTCGACGCTGGGCACCAACGGCAACGTCGCGCCGCTCGGCTGCAGCGCCACCGGCCTGTTCGCCGAGGCGCACTCGCAGATCCTGATCCCCGCCCAGTACCTGCCCGGACCGGGCGCCGTGCTGCTCGGCCTCGGCGCGCTCGGCCGTTCCAGCGCGGGCACCAACACCACGCTGACCTACGGCCTGCTGCGCATCCGGGTCGCGCGCACGACGGCGACGTCGCTGCAGGCCACCTTCGCCAGCAACCTGGTGCAGCCGCAGACGCTGCTCGACGTCGCCAACCTGACCGTCGACTGGCAGGCCAACGCGTTCACGCCGATCACCTTCCTGAACAGCTACGTGCACGACGGCCAGAGCTCGCTCGTGCTCGACATCCAGAAGATCGTCAGCCCGATCGGCGACGCCGGCTTCGCCACGATCCAGAACTCGCGCCGCACCGACCTGCCGCGCATGATCAACGCCTTCGGCGGTGCGGGCTCCGGCGCGCATGCCGCCACCACGGCGAGCGTGCTCACCAACTCGCCGATCTCGCTCGAGCTGCGCTGGGCCGGCTTTGGCGGTGCCCGCACGCCGACCGTGCAGCTGAAGAGCGATCCGACCGCGGCGTTCCGGGCCCCGTTCGGCATCGGCAACCCGGTCGACACGATCGTCCAGGGCGAGCCGGGGGCTCTGTTCGCCAACTTCGAGAGCCTGGTCGCGACGCCGGGCGTGGCGGTGCCCGGCCTGATCGGCCAGGTCTGGATCGCGGATCCGATCCTGTTCGACATCGGCGTGCTGTCCGCGGCCGGCCAGCACACGACGACCCAGGTGCTGCCGAACGACCCGGCGTGGATCGGCCTCTACCTGGCGTTCCAGTCGTTGCTGATCGAGCCGGACGACGAGTGGCGCCTGACCAACCTGGCGGACTGCTTCGTCTCGAACGGGCTCTGATCGGACGGCCGTTCGCGCCCGGTGCGTCGTCGCGACCGGGCGCGCGGCCGCCCCGGATCGTCCGCCGGGGCTGCCGCCGTCGGGGCCCCGCCGCTACCCTGCCGCGGCCCCATGCTGCGGAACCTGACCCTGG
The DNA here is from genome assembly GCA_019636245.1 of Planctomycetota bacterium. Lineage (GTDB taxonomy): Bacteria > Planctomycetota > UBA1135 > UBA1135 > UBA2386 > JAEUHS01. Next base: position 102,742 of record JAHBXX010000010.1, read on the forward strand.
TCTCCTCCCTGTTCGCGGCCTGCAGTGCCGAGCCCGCCGCCCCGCCGCCGCCGTTGCTGCTGGCCGAGCCGCTGCCCGAACGCCGCGCGGCGCCGGGGCCTCGCTTCCACCGGCTCGACGCCGCCGCGGCCGGCATGCCGTTCCGCAACGAGCTGCGGCGCGAGAACACCGTCGCCTACGTCTACTCCGGCGCCGGGGTCGCCGTCGGCGACTACGACGGCGACGGCCTGCCCGACGTCTATCTGGTGTCGCAGGACGGCGAGAACCGGCTCTACCGGCAGGTGGCGCCGTGGCGGTTCGAGGACGTGACCGCCGCGGCCGGCGGGCTCGGCGGCGGTTCGGCGTGGGGCACCGCGGCGGTGTTCGCCGACGTCGACGGCGACGGCGACCTCGACCTCTACGTCTGCAACCTCGAGTCGCCGAACCTGCTCTACCTGAACGGGGGCGACGGCACCTTCCGCGAGGCGGCGGCGGCGTTCGGCCTCGACTTCGTCGGCGCCTGCATGGGGGCGGCGTTCGCCGACTACGACCGCGACGGCGACCTCGACCTCTACCTGTTGACCAACCGCGTGTTCGGCCCGCTGCTGCCGCCGGAGATCGTCGCCGAGACGACGCTGCCGAAGGACCTGCGCAAGACGCGCGAGCAGCTGTTCCCGCCCTATCCCTCGTTCCCGACCGTCGACGGCCGCAAGGTCGTGCCGCCCGGCTACGAGGACTTCTTCGCCGTCCTCGGCGACCGCGTGTTCGTCGCCGGCCAGCGCGACCGGCTGCTGCGCAACGACGGCCGCGGCAAGTGGGTCGACGTCACCGACCAGGCCGGCATCCACGACCAGGGCAACGGCCTCGGCGTCGTCTGGTGGGACGGCGACGACGACGGCTGGCTCGACCTCTACGTCGCCAACGACCTGCAGTCGCCCGACCTCTACTACCGCAACCGCGGCGACGGCACCTTCGAGGAGATCTCGCGCCGCGCGCTGCCGCACACCGCGTTCTTCGGCATGGGCTGCGACTTCGGCGACCTCGACAACGACGGCCGCCTCGATCTGTGCGTCGCCGACATGTCCAGCACCTCGCACTACATGGGCAAGATGCTGATGGGGAACATGGGCACGCACCGCTGGTTCCTGATCAACGCCGACCCGCCGCAGTACATGCGCAACGCGGTCTACCTGAACACCGGCACCGGGCGGTTCCTCGAGGTGGCGCAGCTCGCCAACCTCGCCAGCACCGACTGGACCTGGACGGTGCGCTTCGCCGACCTCGACGAGGACGGTCGGCTCGACTTCTACGCCACCAACGGCATCCCGGTGTTCAGCGACGATCCCGACGCCGGCCGGCGCTTCGAGGCGCTGTGGCGGGACGGCCGTCGCCAGCAGGCGCTCGACCTCTACCGCAACCTGCGGCGCGTCGACGAGCACAACATCGCCCGCCGCAACCTCGGCGACCTGCAGTTCGCCGACGTGTCGGCGGAGTGGGGGCTCGACCACGCGGGCGTCAGCCACGGCGCCGTGTTCGCCGACCTCGATCGCGACGGCGACCTCGACCTGATCGTCAACGACCTGCGTGCGCCCGTCGGCCTCTACGAGAACCGCAGCAGCGGCACCAACCGCATCCTGGTGCGCCTGCAGGCGGCGGCGCCCGGCAACCGCGAGGGCATCGGCAGCCGGCTGACGCTGGTCGCCGGCGGCCTCCTGCAGACGCGGCTGCTCACCACGACGCGCGGTTTCATGAGCGCCGGCGAGGCGGTCGAGCACTTCGGCCTCGGCGAGGCGACGACGATCGAACGGCTGACGGTGCGCTGGCCGAGCGGCCGCGAGCAGACGTTCACCGACCTGGCCGCCAACCAGCTCTACACGCTGCGCGAAGACCCGAAGGCGCCGGTCGGTGCGGCGCCGGCCGCGGCGCCGGCTTGGTTCACGCCGCTCGAGCCGGCGGCCCTGCCGGCGGCGCGGCACCGCGAGCGCGACTTCGACGACTACGCGCTGCAGCCGCTGCTGCCGCACCGCCTGTCGCGCGACGGGCCCGGGCTCGCGGTCGGCGACGTCGACGGCGACGGCCGCGACGACCTGTGGGTCGGCGGCGCCGCCGGCCAGCCCGGCGAGCTGTGGCGGGCCACGCCGGCCGGCGGCTGGCAGCGGCTGGATGGCCCGTGGGCGGCCGACGCCGAGGCCGAGGACCTCGGCGCGGTGTTCCTCGACGCCGATGGCGACGGCGACCTCGACCTCTACGTCGCCAGCGGCGGCGTCGAGGCCGCGGACCGCAGCGAACTGCTCGCCGACCGCCTGTACCGGAACGAGGGCGGCGGCCGGTTCGTGCGTGCCCCGGCCGGGACGCTGCCGGACGTGCGCCGCGCCAGCAGCTGCGTCGTCGCCGCTGACTTCGACGGCGACGGCGACCTCGACCTGTTCGTCGGCACCCGCGTCGAGCCCGGCCGCTACCCGCACGCCACGCCGAGCCTGCTGCTGCGCAACGACGGCGGGCGCTTCACCGACGTCACCCTGGAGCTGGCGCCGGGGCTGCGCGACGCCGGCATGGTGATGGCCGCGCAGTGGGCCGATCTCGACGGCGACGGCGCCCCCGATCTCTGCGTTGCCGCGCAATGGCAGCCGCTGCGGGTGTTCCAGAACCAGGGCGGCCGCCTCGTCGACGCCACCGCCGAACTCGGCCTCGACGCCGTGCGCGGGCAGTGGCTGGGCCTCGCCATCGCCGACCTCGACGGCGACGGCGACCTCGACCTCGTGAGCACCAACCTCGGCCTCAACACGAAGTACAAGGCCAGCCCGGAGCGGCCGCTGCACCTGTTCGCCAACGACCTCGACGGCGACGGCACGCTCGACGTCGTCGAGGCCAAGGGCGCCGTCGACCGGCTGCTGCCGGTGCGCGGGCTGAGCTGCAGCAGCGAGGCGATGCCGATGCTGGCGGAGCGCTTTCCGACCTACGACGCGTTCGCCCGGGCGACGCTGCCGGAGATCTACGGCGCCGAGGAGCTGGACGGCTGCCTGCAGTTGTCGTGCAACGAGCTGCGCCACCTGGTCTGGGAGCGCACCGCGGACGGCCGCTACGCGCCGCGGCCGCTGCCGCGCCTGGCGCAGGTGTCGTGCGCCTCGGGCCTCGCCGTCGCCGACTTCGACGGCGACGGCCGCCTCGACCTCGCCCTGGGCCACAACTCGTTCTCGCCCGAGCCCGAGACCGGTCGCAACGACGGCGGCCTGGGCCTGCTGCTGCGCGGCCTCGGCGGCCTCGCGTTCGCGCCGGTGCCGGCGCTCGAATCCGGGATCGTGCTGCCCGGCGACACCAAGGCGCTGGTGGTGCTCGATCGCGGCGCCGATGCCGGCCTCGCCCTGGTGGTGGCGACCAACGACGCGCCGCTGCGCGGCCTGCGGCTGCCGCCGCAGCCCGGCGACACGGCCGTGCGGCTGCGCGGCCCCGCCGGCAACCCGCAGGCGATCGGCGCCCACGTCGTGCTGCGGCGCCCCGACGGCGCCGTCGAACGGCACGACCTGGTCGCCGGCCGCGGCTACCTGTCGCAGTCGTCGCCGACGGTGTTCCTGCGCCGCGTGCCCGCCGGCAGCCGGCTCACCGTGCACTGGCCGGACGGCACCACCAGCGAGCCGGAGCTGCCGGCGGGCGGCGGCCGGCTCGAGGTGCGGCGGTGAGGCGCGCGCGCGCCGGCCTGCTGTGGCTGGCGGTGGCGGCCGGATGCCGCGGCGACGCGGCGTCCGGGCCCAACGCCGCCGACGCCGGCCACCAGCGCATGCTGCGCGAACTCGAGGCGCTGGCGGCGCGCGCCACCACCGACAACGTGTTCTTCGCCGAGAGCGCGGTGCAGCGGCGCCTCGACGATCTGCGGCGGTCGGGCGCCGCGGCGCCGTGGCGCGAACGGCTCGATGCCGCCCTGGGGGCGGTGCAGATGGGTCGCGAACGCGAGGGCATCGAGCTGCTCGCCGCGGCGCGCGAAGCGCTGCAGTCCGGCCGGCTCGCCGGCGATGCCAACGCCGCGCTGTCGATCAGCTTCTACCTCGCGGTCGCCTGGCTGCGGCTCGGCGAGACCGAGAACTGCTGCGCCCGCGTCAGCGCCGAGAGCTGCATCCTGCCGCTGCGCGGCGGCGCCGTGCACACGGCTCCCGAGGGCTCGCGCAGCGCGCTGCCGTTCCTGCTCGAGGTGCTGCACAACTCCGCGCCCGAGAGCTACTGGCACCTGTCGGCGCGCTGGCTGCTGAACCTCGCCCACATGACGCTGGGCACGCATCCGGACGGCGTGCCGGCGCCGTACCGCATGGCCGCGTCGCGCTCCCCCGGCGACGGCGGCTTCCCCTCGTTCGCCAACGTCGCCCCGGAACTCGGCGTCGACACCTTCGGCAACGCCGGCGGCGCCGTCGTCGACGACTTCGACGGCGACGGCCGCCTCGACATCCTGGTGTCCGACTGGGCGCCGCGCGGCCGGCTGCGGCTGTTCCGCAGCACCGGCCGCGGCTTCGAGGACGTCAGCCAGGCCGCCGGTCTCGCCGGCCTGCACGGCGGCCTGAACCTGGTGCAGGCCGACTACGACGGCGACGGCCACCTCGATTTCCTGGTGCTGCGCGGGGCGTGGCTGTTCGAGCAGGGGCGTCATCCCAACTCGCTGGTCAGGAACCGCGGCGACGGCACCTTCGTCGACGTCACCTTCGCCGCCGGGCTCGGCGCCGTGCATTGGCCGACGCAGACGGCGGCGTTCGCCGACTACGACCTCGATGGCGACCTCGACCTGTACGTCGGCAACGAGAGCACCGACCGCCTGCGCTGCCCGTCGCAGCTGTTCCGCAACAACGGCGACGGCACCTTCACCGACGTCGCCGCGGCCGCCGGCGTCACCAACGACCGCTTCGCCAAGGCGGTGGCCTGGGGCGACGTCGACGGCGACGGCTGGCCCGATCTGTACGTCAGCAACCTCGACGGCGACAACCGCCTCTACCGGAACCGCGGCGATGGCACGTTCGTGGACGTGGCGGCGGCGCGCGGCGTGACCGGGCCACCGGCGAGCTTTCCGGCCTGGTTCTGGGACTTCGACAACGACGGCGCGCTCGACCTGTTCGTCGCCAACTACGACACCGGCATCGGCCACATCGCCGCGCACGTGCTCGGGCTGCCGGTGCCGTACGGACACCCGCGGCTCTATCGCGGCGACGGCCGCGGCGGCTTCACCGAAGTGGCGCAGGCGATGGGCCTCGACTACCCGAGCATGCCGATGGGCAGCAACTTCGGCGACCTCGATGGCGACGGCTTCCTCGACGTCTACCTCGGCACCGGCGACCCGCACCTGCAGAGCCTGATGCCGAACCTCGTCTACCACAACCAGCGCGGCCGCGGCTTCCGCGACGTGACGCTGGCCAGCGGCATGGGCCACCTGCAGAAGGGCCACGGCACCGCGATCGCCGACCTCGACGGCGACGGCGACCTCGACGTGTTCGCGGTGATCGGCGGCGCCTACCGCGGCGACGCGTTCCACGACGTGCTGTTCGAGAACCCGGGTTTCGGCAACCGCTGGCTCACGGTGCGCCTGCGCGGCGGCCGCAAGAACCGCGACGGCATCGGCGCCCGGCTGCACCTGGTCGTGCACGAGGACGGCGCGCCGCGCAGCATCCACCGCCAGGTCGGCAGCGGCGGCAGCTTCGGCGGCAGCCCCCTGCGGCAGACGATCGGCCTCGGCCGCGCCGACCGCATCGAACGCCTCGAGATCACCTGGCCCGGCACGGCGGCGCCGCAGGTGGTGACCGGGCTGCCGCTCGATGCCGCGGTGCTGGTCGTCGAAGGCGACGCCGGCTGGACGCAGATCGAGCACGTGCCGACGCCGTTCCGGCGGCGCTGAGGGCTGTGGGACGGCGGGCACGGGAGCCGCGCCATTGCCGTCAGGTCACCAGCTCGAGGCCGTTCGTGGTCCTGCTGGCGGCGGCGCCGTCCGGGCCGTCCGTCCGTCCGTCGGCGAACGCGGGTCGGTCGGCGAAGACGTCGGCCAGGGTCTCGGCGTCGAGGATGCGGTCGGTCCAGCGGTCGGGGTCGGCCAGGCTGCCGGCGCGCACGCGCAGGGTGACGTCCGCCGGCAGTTCGCCGAATCGCCTGTGCAGCATGCCGGCACCCGCGCGCGCCAGCGGGACCGTCAACGGCCCGGGTCGAGCAGGCGCAGGTAGGCCGCGTGCCGGTCCGCCGCGAGTTCCCCCGTCTCGAGGGCGCGGCGCACCGCGCAACCCGGCTCGTGCACGTGCCGACAGTCACGGAAGCGGCAGCCGGCGGCGAGCTCGGCGATCTCCGGGAACGCCGCCGCTGCGTCGCTCGCCGCCGCGACGAGGCCGAACATGCGCACGCCCGGCGTGTCGATCAGCTGCGTGCCATCGGCGAGGCGCCGCAGGCTCGTCGCCGTCGTCGTGTGCCGGCCGCGCCCGTCGTGCTCGCGGACCTCGCCGGTGCTGCGTGCGGCGCCCGGGTCGAGCGCGTTGAGTAGCGTCGACTTGCCGACACCGCTGTGGCCGACGAAGGCCGCGGTCGCGCCGGCGAGGTGCGCCCGCAGTTCTCCGAGGCCGCTGCCGCGCAGCGCCGAGACCAGGCACACGGCGACGCCCTGGTCGCGATACGGGTCGAGCGCCCGGCGCAGCGCCTCGGCGTCGTGCGGCAGGTCGCACTTGTTCACGACGACCAGCAGCGCGGCGCCGCTGTCGGCGAGGGCGGCGCGCAACCGGTCGATCAGGCCGGTGCGGGGCCGTTCGGCGGCGAGCACGAGCACGGCGTGGTCGACGTTCGCGGCGAGGATCTGCCGGTCGCCGTGGTCGCCACAGGCGCGCGCCAGCGCGCTGCGCCGCGGTTGCACGGCCGCGACCAGCGGCGGCGCGTCGTCGCGCTCGTGCACGACGACGAGGTCGCCGACCGCGATGGCCGAACGCTGCGCCGCGGCGAGGTCGGCCGCGAGCATCGCCTCGTGTTCGCCATCGGCGGCGAGCAGGCGGGCGCGGCCCCGGCCGAGCCACGTGACGGTCGCCGCGAACTCGGCGCAGTTGGGTTGGCACGCGGCGGCGGTGTCGCCGAGCGCGCTCTTCGCCGGTGGCGTGCGTGGCTGGCGGCGCATCTTCGTGAAGGTCGCCTCCTCGTCCTCGTCGTCCACCCGCTCGGGCAGGCGGCCCCGCAGCCGCTTGCCGGCCTTGCGCCGCAGTTCCTCCTCGCGCGGGATCAGGTGCCGGAGGGCCCGGCGGAAACGGTCTCGCTGTCGCTGCTTGTCTTCCTCGGACATGGTGGTTGCCTGTTGCCGTGATCGGCGCGAGGTGCGTACGAACCTCCGGCGCCGATCGAACCAGGGGGAGTGGTCGCGGGCATCGCTCGCTCAGCGCGAGCAGGCAGTGGCGGCAGCAGTCGACACAGGCATCGAGGCCGCTTGGGGCGGCCGGCAAGGGGAGCCGGCAATCTAGCACGGGACGGGCGGTGCGCGAGGGCGACGGTGTCGATGGGGATCAGTACTTCCACCAGGTCTTCAGGTCCTTCACGCGGTGGTGTGGCCCCAAGACGCATGCCTGCCGCACGCCGGACGCGGTATCGACGTCACGGTGCCCGAGGGCATCGTGGTCCAGAAGCTCGCGGGGCTTCGCGCGGTTGGGGCCGCCAGCGAACGGCAGTGGCGCGCCGTGCTCGGCGTGTGCAGGGCACAGCGCGCTCTGCTCGATCGCGACGGCATGCGGCGGCGGGCGTCGGGGTCGCGGACCGTCTCGAGCGCGCGCTGCGCGAGGCCGGGTCGGGGTGAGGCCTGGACGCTGCCGGCCGCGCCGGGGGCCGGCGGGCAGTATCCGATGGGTCAGTCGGCGAAGACGTCGGCCAGGGTTTCGGCGTCGAGGATGCGGTCGGTCCAGCGGTCGAGGTCGGCCAGGCTGCCGGCGCGCACGCGCAGGGTGACGTCCGCTGGCAGCTCGCCGAATCGCCTGTGCAGCATGCGCAGGATGGTCTCGGCGCGGCCCTCAGCCTTGCCCTCGGCCTTGCCCTCGGCCTTGCCTTCAGCCTTGCCCTCGGCTTTGCCCTTCAGGTACGTGCGTTCGAGCGTGCTCATGATGGTGTCCTCGGGCCGGTGCAGGATGCGGGAGACGACGTCGACCAGGGCCTCGGGCGCGACCTCCGTCACGGCCAGAGCATACCAGCACACCGCGTCGACGGCGTCGGGGCCATCCTCGTGGTCGACGGCGCGCAGCAGCTCGGCCCAGCGTTGGAGCGCGGCCAGCACGTCGTCGCTGGCGAAGTCGCGCAGGAAGCGCAGGCACAGCAGCGCCAGCTGGGCGGCCGGCAGGAGACCTGCGCGATGCAGCGTCGACTCCTCGCCCGCGGCGAGGTCGTCGACGACGAACGACAGCTGCGGCTGCAGGGCGGCGAACGCTTCGGCCTCGGCCGCGGGCAGCAAGGCGAGGTGCGGATGCGGTGGCGTCAGGGCAACGGCGAGCGGCCGTGGTGCAGCACGACCGCGAGCACGAGCGGCTCGGGGCCGCGGCGGCGTCGTTGCGCCGCGCGCCGCAGGTGCACGGCGTAGCGCAGGACCTGGGAGGCGAGGTCTGGATCGGGCTCGGCCTTGTGCTCGAGCAGGAGCAGGATCGGGGCGCCGTTGCCGCGGAGCGTGGCGGTGAAGACCAGGTCGGCCTGGTGCCGGTGCAGGCGTACGCCGAAGGCGGTGTCGGTCGCCGGTGCCAGCGTGCCCCAGTCGATCGTGCGCGCGACCGGCGCGGGCAGGATCGTGCCGAGCCAGCTCGCCGTGCGTGCGGCGCGCTGGAACATCGTGCGGAAGAACGTGTCGTGCGGCGCCTCGATGCCCACGGCGGCAGTGGCATCGGCAGGGCCACTTCCTGCGGGATTTCCCCGGCTGCGCGCACGAGCCGGTCGGAGAAGGGCGCCGCCGGGCGGCGCGGAGCACGGGCTCCGACGACCCCCGGCGGCTCGAACGCTTCGGCCGGCCCAAGGCGCGCAGCGCGGACCGGGGCGGGCAACTTCGCGCTCGGCAGCCGAGCCGGCGCCGCCGTAGCCTCTCGGGCCGCATGGCCAGCGCCCCGCCTCCCGCAGCAGCGTCCGCCGCGTCCGGCTGGGCCCCCCGCGCCCCGGCATGGTGGTGGCTGCTGCTGCCGGTGGGGCCGCTGGCCCTGGTCGCCGTCGATGCTTCGCTCGCCGAAGAGGCCCGGCTGCTGCTGCTCGCCCGTCTGCTCTACGCGGCGCCGGCGCTGGCGCTGCTGCTCGCGCTCGCGGTCGCGCTCGCCGCGGTCGGCGTCGGCGGTGCCCTGCGCGCGGTGCGGCGCGGCTGGCCCGCGCTGATCGGCGCCGCGGCGCTGGTGCTGGTGGTGGTGGCCGTGTCACCGCCGGCGCTGCGTGTGCAGTTCGACGAGTCGACGCTGGTCGCCGTCTCGCAGGGCATGCACCACGAACGGGCCGCGCTGCTGGCGACCGGCGCGGTGCCGTACGACGGCGGCGTCCTGCGGCTCGAGAGCACCGTCGACAAGCGGCCGCCGCTGTTCCCGTTCCTGGTGAGCCTGGTGCATGACCTCACCGGCGCCCGCATCGCCAACGCGTTCGCCGTCAACGCCGTGCTGCTCGGCGGCCTGTTGCTGCTTGCATTCGCCGCGCTGCGGCCCCGGCTCGGCACCACCGCGGCGCTGGCGGCGCCGCTGCTGCTGCTGGCGGTGCCGCTTACCGGCATCGTCGCCACCTCGGCCGGCTTCGACCTGCTGGCCGGGCTCCTGTTCGCGGCGGTGCTGCTGGCGGCGCTGCGGTTCGCGGCCGCGCCCGACGGTCGGCGGGCGGCGGTGCTGCTGGCGCTCGGCGGCCTGTTCGCGCAGGCGCGCTACGAGTCGCTGCCGGCGCTGCTCGTGGTGCTGGCGCTGGTGGCGTGGCGCACGCGCGGCCGCTTCGTGCCGGGCCGCGGCGTGGCGGCGCTGGCGGTCGCCGAGGCGTGGCTGGCGGCCCCGGTGGTCGCGTTGTGGCTGCACGCGCGGCAGCCGAACTTCTATCCCGAGGCCGGCGGGCAGCCGCTGCTGGCGCTCGGCCACCTGGGCGCGCACGTGCCCCCGTTCGTCGGCCACTGGTTCGCGCCGGCGCTGGCGAACCCGCTGCCCGGCGTGCTGGCGCTCGCGGCGGTGCCGGCGCTGGTGCTGCGCTGGGGCCGCCGGCAGGCGGGGTTCGCCGACCTGCTGGTCGGCGTGCCGGTCGCGGCGGTGACGCTGTTGGCGCTGGCCTGGTTCCACGGCGACGTGCGCGAGCCGACGGCGCTGCGGCTGTTCCTGCCGCTGGCGTGGCTCTCGGCGCTGCTGCCGCTGGCGGCGCTGCCGGCGCGGCCGGCGGACCGCCGCGGGGCGTCCTGGCTGGTGCTGGCGGCGGCGGCCGGGCTGGCCGCGGCGCGGCTGACGGAGCTGGCGCGCGGCGCGGCATGGCCGCGGCTGGCGAACGCCGAACTGGCCACGGCGATGGAGCGCGCCGTCGACGCCGCTCCGGTCGGCGCCGGGTCCGGCCGTACGCTGTGGCTCACCGTCGCGGCGCAGCACCTGATCGTGCGCGGCCACGCGGCGCTGTCGCCCGAGGCGTTCGGCCGCCGTGCCGCCGAGGTGCGGCAGTCGGTGGCCGACGGCCGCATCGGCGCGATCTGCGTGCTGACGACGCCGCTCGACGCCGCGTTCGCGCCGGCGTTCGGCGATCCGGCCGCGGTGCTGCTGGCGGCGGCGCACGAACCGCTGCCGTTGCCGGCCGCGGCCGCGCCGGTCAGCGCCTTCCGCCTGCGGCTGCGCTGACGACCGGGGCTCGTCCGGCGTCGATCCAACGCACCGTGGCCGATGCCGGGTCGGCGCCGAAGCGTTCGGCCATCACCGCGGCGCGGTGCCGGAAGATGCGTTCGACGTCGCGGCGCACGAACAACGCCATCACCGCCGGCGCCAGCGGCCCGCCCTTCGGCCGCAGGCGCACCTCGTCGCCGAGCACGGTGCCGCCGTCGCTCGGCGTGAAGGTGTGGGTGTGGTGCCAGACCGCGTACGGGCCGCGTAGCTGCTCGTCGGCGAACGCATGCGGCGGCTCCCAGCGGGCGATGCGGGTCTGCCAGCGCAGCGGCAGGCCGTGCAGGCGCAGGCGGTAGTCGATGCGCGTACCCTCGTGCATCGCCACCGGCATCGGCGTCAGGATGCCGAACGACAGCCAGTCCGGCGTCAGCAGCCCCAGGTTGCGCGCGTCGGCGAAGAACGGGAACACCTCGGCGGGGGGCCTCGGGACCCACAGCGAGGCACGCAGACACCACGTCTTCACTGGGTGGCGTTCGCCGGCGGACGCGACCGGGATGCAGCCGCGCCCGCGCCGGCCCACGCCGGGCCGGAAACCGGCCTCACCAGCGGGTGATGAAGTCGATCGTGATGCGCCTGTCCATGATGTCGTCGTCGGGATCCGTCAGCGCGAACTCGTAGGCGAAGCCCAGCTCGAACCGCTTGACGATCTCCAGGCGGGCGCCGACGCCGGCCCAGCAGACGAAGCTCTTCGCCGGCATCGAGCCGAGGTTGGTGTAGTCGAGGCCGCCGACGTCCAGCGTGGCGTTGCCGTCGCTGAGGTAGTGCACGCCGTGGATCTCGAGCAGCGGCGCGAACACCGCCTCGGCGCCGGGGTTCACGTCGTAGTCGACGTGCAGGTCCCAGTGGCCGACGGTGTTGCCCTTGTCGCCGTCGACCGGCACGCGCAGGGTCGCATTGCCGAGCAGGTGGGTGCGGCCGTAGCCCTTGGCGACGCTGACGAACGGGCTGAACTCGTCGGCGCGGCCCTGCAGCACGCTGGTGTCGCCGTTGCGGGCCTGGTAGCGGATGCCGGGCGTCAGCACGAAGTCGTTCTCCCGGTCGGCGAGCAGCACGTACTTGAAGCCGGCCGCGATGTCGTTCCAGCCGTCGCTCTGCGCGATGCCGGACTCGAGCTCGGAGTAGCCGTCCTTGGTGGCGATGAACGCCAGCCGCTCGGTCAGCGCCAGCCGGGCCTGCAGCGCGTAGACGGTCACGTTGCCGCCCTGCAGCGTGCTCTGGTTGGAGAAGTCGTGGCGCAGGTAGAGGAAGCGCAGCCCGGTGTCGTTGAACGGCGACTCGAAGTAGAGCGGCTGGCCGAGCGGTTCGTGGAAGTGCTCGAAGCCGCGCAGGCCGGTCAGGAAGCCGCTGTCGTCGGGTTTCGCTTCGGCTGGCTGGGCCTGGGCCAGCGCCGAGCCGGCCAGGATGGCCGTGGCGGCGAAGGCGGAGAGGAACGACGGGGACATGGGTTTCGTGGCCATGCCGGGCGAAAGCCCGTCCCGGCGGGGGACTTTCGCCCGCCGCCACCACTGCGCACTGGTCGTGGTCGTCCTGCCGCCCCGGCGCGGCCGGGCTACGGACTTGGCCGCAGGCGGCTGCGAACTCGTCGTCCTGGGCGGCCCTTGCCGCCGGCGGGCGGACGGGCGACAAACGACGCCATGCGCGTCCGCGGGCTCCTGGTCGTGGTGCTGGCCTTCGTGTTCGGCGGCTGCGCCCTGCCACGCGCCTTCATGCCGCGCGAGAACCGCAACGGCACCGGGCCCGAGGGGCACCCGGCGGCGGTCTATGCGCTCGGCGGCGTGCCGCCCGTGGGCGAGGTCCGGTTGTGGTCCGGTGGCGCCGAGCGCGCCGACGGCGGGGTCGAACTGCACCTCGGCTTCGAGCTGGAGAACACGTCGGCCGAGCCGATCGCCCTCGACCTCGCGTCGCTGCTCTGCGCCGACGTCTGGGTCGCCGGCCGGCCGCTCGCGGCGTCGGTGTCGCCGGCCCGTCTCGAGGGGGCGGCCGAGGCGGGGCCGGGCGGCAGCGCCTGGCTCGACGCCTGGTTCCGGCTCGACGCCGGGCGACCGCGCGACGTCGACGCCTTCACCGTGCGTTTCCGCGTGCTCGCCGGCGAACGCGAACTGCTGGCGCAGGCGACGCCGTTCCTGCCGCTGGTCGTCGACGACGGCTGGCGCGACGAGTGGTTCCTCTGGTACGGCGGCTACTGGGGCCGGCCCTATGGCTGGTGGGGCCCGGGCTACCGTTACCGCTGGTACTACGGCCCCTGCCTCTGACCGCGGCTGCCGCCGAGCCCCGCGCCGCGGTCGGAACCGCGGTGCCGGCGCGGAGTTTTGCTCCGGCCGCGACGTTCTGCGCCCCCGGCTCGGCGGTGCCCCGGCCGCGCGCGCTCCAAGTGGCCACGGCGTCCTTGGTTGCATGGTCCCGGGGCGCCGGCTAAGGGTGTCGCCCCCCACGCGGCCCCGCGAGGCGCCGCCGGGCTGCCGGCGCTGCCCCGCGCCGACCCCACCGAGAGTCTCTCCGGCCCCTACCGATCCCATGACCGAACGAGAGCCCATGATCGAGGCGATCGACCTGTGCAAGCACTACGGGTCGTTCGCCGCCATCGACCACCTGACGTTCACGATCCGCCGCGGCGAGGTCGTGGCGTTCCTCGGCCCCAACGGCGCCGGCAAGTCGACGACGATGAAGGTGCTGACCGGCTACCTCGCGCCGACCGCCGGCACCGCGCGCCTGTGCGGCATCGACGTCGTGCAGGACCGCGTGCGCGCGGTCGGGAAGCTCGGCTATCTGCCCGAGAACGGCCCGCTCTACCCGGAGATGACGCCGCGCGAGCTCCTGACGTTCTTCGGCGAGGCGCGCGGCCTGGCGCCGGCCCGCCTGGCGGAGCGGCTGCAGTTCGTGACGCAGGAGTGCGACCTCGGCGAGCTGCTCGACAAGCCGATCGGCACCTGCAGCAAGGGCCAGAAGCAGCGCGTCGGCATGGCGCAGGCGCTGCTGCACGACCCCGAGGTGCTGATCATGGACGAGCCGACCACCGGGCTCGACCCCAACCAGATCCGGCACGTGCGCGAGCTGGTGAAGAAGCTCGGCCAGACGCGCACGATCCTGTTGTCGACCCACCTGTTCCAGGAGGTCGAGGCGATGGCCGGCCGCGTGCTGCTGGTCAACGACGGCAAGCTCGCGTTCGACGGCACCCCGGCCGAGTTCAAGGCCCGCGGCGCGGGCCAGATGGACCAGGCCTTCCACGCCCTGACGACCCACCGGTGAGCGCCATGCAGAAGAACGTCGTCCTCGCGGTCGCCCGCCGCGACCTGCGCAGCTGGTTCGGCAACCCCGCCAACTACGTCTTCATCACGCTGTTCGTCGGCGTGGCGTGCGGCGTGATGATGTGGTCGCCGGCCTTCTTCACCAACAACCTCGCCAACCTCGACACGCTGAACGCCGCGTTCCCGGCGCTGGCGGCGGTGTTCGTCGCCGCGGCGACGATGGGCATGTGGACCAGCGAGCGCAGCAACGGCACCCAGGAGCTGCTGTTCACGCTGCCGGCGACCGACTTCGAGCTGCAGCTCGGCAAGTTCGCCGCCTACGTGACGATCTACACCGTGTCGCTGCTGTTCACGCTGGTGCTGCCGGTGGCGCTGTCGTGGCTCGGCAACCCCGACTGGGGCCAGCTGTTCGCCAACTACGTCGGCTACTGGCTGCTCGGCGTGACGCTGGTGTCGGTGTCGACGATCGGTTCGCAGCTGACGCAGTCGGCGACCATCGCGTTCCTGGTGTCGCTGCTCGGCTGCGCGGCCTTCCTGCTGATCGGCTACCTGATGCACTGGCTCGGCTTCCCGAGCTGGAACGTGCTCGGTCCCGTCGGCCAGTTCCGCGAGTTCGCGCGCGGCATGTTGCCGACCAGCGGCGTGCTGCTGTTCGTCGGCATGGCGGCCGCGTTCTTCTACCTCGGCCTCGCGCTGCTGGCCAGGCGCCACTGGCGGCAGCGCGGCGAGGGCGCGCACCGCATCGCCCGTTTCGTGGGCTTCGCCGTCTGTGCGTTCGCGCTGACGGTGATCGGCGTGCACAAGCTGCCGCGGCTGGACGCGACGATCGAACGCATCCACTCGCTCGGCGCCGAGTCGCGCAAGCTGCTGGCCGGCCTCGATCCGAGCAAGCCGGTCTACGTGACGGCCTACGTCAGCGAGGAGGTGCCGGAGCAGTTCGTGCAGCAGCGCAACCTGCTGCTGAACCTCGTCGACCAGTTCGACGCGATCGGCGGCGCCGCGGTCGAGAAGCGCGTGGTGATCCCGGAGCCCTACTCGCCCGAGGCCCGGCTCGCCGAGACCAACTTCGGCGTCAAGCCGCAGACCGTGGCGATGGAGCTGGCCGGCGGCGGCTACGCCGAGAAGCAGATCTTCCTCGCCTTCGTGGTGCAGTGCGGCACCGAGGAGGTCGTCAACCCGTTCATCGAGCCGGCGGTGCCGCTCGAGTACGAGCTGACGCGCAGCATCCGCACGGTCGCGGGCTCGAGCCGGCGCAAGGTCGGCATCCTGAAGACCGACGTCGAGTTCATGGGCGGCATGGACTTCCAGACCTTCCGGCAGAAACCGCGCTGGCAGATCGCCGACGAGCTGCAGCAGCAGTACCAGCTCGAGAACGTCGACCCGGCCAGCGACTACCCTGAGGGCATCGCCTGCCTGATCGTGCCGCAGCCCAGCTCGCTGCCGCAGGAGCAGATGAACAGGCTGCGCGACTGGATCCTGGCCGGCAATCCCGCGCTGCTGCTCGAGGACCCGGCGCCGCTCGACGCCTGGGGCACCGCCGCCGACGACCAGAAGGGCGGCATGCAGGCGCGCATGATGGGCGGCGGCGGGCCGGAGAAGGGCCAGTTCCCGGCGTTCCTCGGCGCGATCGGCCTGCAGGCCCGCAGCGGCGAGATCGTCTGGGACCTCAGCTACCGGCGCTTCCCCGGCGGTCGGCTGCGCGAGGAGTTCGTGTTCGTGCGCGAGCAGGGCTTCGCCGGCGACAGCGGCATCACCCGCGGCCTGCAGAACATCGTGCTGCTGATGGGCGGCCACGTCGGCTCGGCGAAGAAGGAGGGCTTCACCTTCCAGCCGCTGCTGCAATCGCGCGATCCGCTGGTGACGCGCGAGCCGAACGGCATCGTGCGCAAGTCGGAGCTGTTCCAGATGGACTTCTTCGGCATGGGCCCGCAGCTGAATCCGTACGCGCGGCGCGAGCGGCGCAACGACGACCTGACGATCGCGGCCCGGGTCACCGGCAAGCCGGCCGAGGGCCGGACGCGCGGCGTCGACGTGATCTACGTCGCCGACCTCGACCTGATCGGCAACCAGTTCTTCCAGATCCGGCGGCAGATGGCCGACCCGAACCTGCGCTTCGACAACGTCACCTTCGTGCTGAACTGCATCGACACGCTGGTCGGCGACGAGAGTCTGATCGAGCTGCGCAAGCGGCGGCCGATCCTGCGCAAGCTGGAGCGCGTCGAGGACGCCCAGCGGCGGTTCGAGGACGAGTGGACCGCCGAGAAGGAGGCGGCCGAGGCGGCGGCGAAGGAGGCGCTCGACGCGGCGCAGGCGCGGCTCGACGCGGCGGTGCAGCGCATCCGCGACGACGCGGCGCTCGACGACCAGGCCAAGGAGGTCAAGATCGTCGAGGTGCAGCAGGTCGAACAGCGCAAGCTCGAGAACGAGCGGGCGCGCATCGACGACCAGAAGAAGCGGCGGCTCGAGGAGGCGTCGCACGACCGCGACGCGGCGCGCAAGCGCATCCACGACGGCTACCGCCTGGTGACCATCGTGCTCAGCCTGCTGCCCGGGCTCGCGCTCGGCCTGCTCACGTTCTTCCGCCGCAGCGCGCGCGCCGCGGCGATCGTCCCAGCCAGTCGCCAGGTGCCGGGCCACGGCGCCCGAGGAGGTGTGTGATGAACGACTTCGCCAAGACCGGTGCCGCGCTCGGCGCGGCCGCCGTGCTCACCGTGCTCGCGCTGTCGATGGGGCCGCGGCAGACCAGCCCCGACCTGTTCGACGACCAGGGCGAGGAGTTCTTCGCCGGCTTCGCCAGCGCCGACGCGATCGCGGCGCTCGAGGTCGTCGAGTTCCGCGAGGCGGCCGGCGCCGCCTACCCGTTCGTGGTGCGCCGCGACGACAAGGGCCGCTGGACGATCCCGTCGCACGGCAACTACCCCGCCGACGCCAAGGACCGCATGGGCAAGGCGGCGGCGATGCTGATCGGTCTGCGCAAGCAGGTCGTGGTCGGCGACGCCAAGGGCCGGCATGCCGAGTTCGGCGTCGTCGATCCGCTCGACCCGGGCGCCGACACCGCCGGCCGCGGCAAGCGCATCACGATGAAGGACGGCGCCGGCAACGTGCTCGCCGACCTGGTCGTCGGCAAGGAGGTCGAGGGCAAGTTCGGCGAGCACTACGTGCGCGTGCCCGACCGGAAGCGCGTCTACCGCACCAAGCTCGAAGGCGAGCTGTCGACGAAGTTCGCCGATTGGATCGAGACCGACCTGCTGAAGGCGCAGTCGTGGGACGTGACCAGGATCACGTTCGACAACTACTCGGTCGACGAGCAGCGCGGCGAGGTCGTGCCGGGCGACAAGTACGTCGTCACCAAGGACAGCAGCAGCAAGTGGCAGTTCGAGGGCCTCGATCCGGCCACCGAGGAGCCGAACGAGGACAAGCTGCGCGAGATCGCCGACACGCTCGGCCAGATCCGCATCGTCGGCGTGCGGCCCAAGCCCGAGGGCCTGACGGCGATGCTCGAGCAGGTGACCGGCTTCGACCGGCAGATCCTGGCCCAGTCGCTGGCGCAGAAGGGCTTCTTCCTGGCCCGCGGCGGCAAGCTCTACAGCAACGAGGGCGATCTGTTGTTCGAGACGCGCAAGGGCGTGCGCTACACGCTGCGCTTCGGCGAGCTGGTGCCCGGCGACGGCGACGAGGTGTCGGCCGGGACGGAAGCGAAGCCGGCGCAGGGCGAGCCGGCGGCGAAGCCGGCGAACAACCGGTACCTGATGGTGACGGCCGAGTTCGTGCCGGCGTTGCTGACGGAGCCGGCCGGCGTGCGGCTGCCGCAGGAGCAGCTCGACAAGCGGGCCAAGGCCAGGACGGCGATCGAGCAGATCCAGATCGCCGTCGAGTCGTGGAGGCAGCAGCACGACGGTCAGCTGCCGCCGTCGCTGGCGGCGCTGGCCGAGAAGCCGGCCGAGGGCGAGCCGCTGCTGGCTTCGCTCGAGCAGGACCCCTGGGGCGGCGACTACGTGCTGCAGGGCGAGGGCGCGGACTTCGTCGTGCTGAGCTTCGCCGACGATCGCAAGGAGGGCGGCGAGGGCACGGCGACCGACGTGCGCAGCGACCGCTTCGCCTACGAGGAGGCGCTGAAGCGCGAGTCGCAGGCCTGGAAGGACCACGACCAGAAGGTCGAGGAGGGTCGCGCCGAGGCGGAGAAGCTGATGAAGCGCTTCGGGCCCTGGTACTACGTGATCGACCGCACGCTGTTCGAGAAGCTGAAGCCCGGGCGCGCCGACCTGGTGAAGGCGAAGAGCGCCGCGCCCGCGGAGCCGCAGGACGACGAGAAGTAGGTTCGGCGCGGCGGCCGGCGGTCCGGCCGCCCGCTGCCGGCTACGTCGCGTTCGGATCCATCTGCGTCGACGCGCCGCCCCACATCGGCCAGACGCCGAACAGCAGCTGGAACGGCCAGGTGCAGGCGTCGAACGCGACGCCGACGACGATCACCGGCACGCCGAACACGGCGCGCGCGGCCATCGACTCGGAGAACGCATCCGGCCGGTCGAAGACCGACGAGTGGCCGTAGGCCCAGCGCACGCCGTTCGTGGTGCCGCAGGCGGCCAAGGTGAGGCAGGGGAGAAGGGCGATTGCGCCGAGTTTCCGTCGCATGTTCAGGTTCCTCCGATCCGGCCCGCCATTCGGCGAGCACCGGTGATCTTCGGGCGCTGCGCGACTCCCGCTTGAGCTGACCCGCCCCGACGGCCTTGGGAGCGCCGGACGGATCCCGTCCCGGCCCTCAGTCGATGCGCACGACGACGCCGTCGACGACGGTGAAGCCGAGCCAGCCGGTGTCGCCCTCGGGGCCGAATTCGTAGTTCCACTGCAGCCCGGCCCCCTTGCCGGCGGTGATGCGCGTCGGCCGGCCGAGCCGGCGCAGCAGCTCGGTGGCCGGCACGAACATCCACTCGGCCTGCATGCGGTCGTAGTCGTCGCGCACGGCCCGGGCGACGGCGGCCAGCGCGGCCGCGTCGTGCCCGCTGCGCTGGGCGAGCTGCTGCAGCATGCCGCCGGCCGCCGCCTGCTGCGCGCCGAGCACGCCGGCGCGGGCGGTCAGTTCCTCGACGGCCCGCGTGAGGTCGGCGACGACGGCGGCGAGGGCGGTCGGCTCGGGGGGCGACGGCGCGACTTCCGTGCGCTGCATCGGCGAGCGCGATGTCGGGCTGGCGACGACGGGGGCGAGGTCGCGGCGCAGTCCCTCGATGGCGGCGAGCAGCGGCCCGAAGTCGGTCTCGGCGGCCGCTGCCGGCGGCGTGCGCGCCCCGGCGAAGGTGGCTCCGCCCAGCAGGCCGCCGGCGAAGCCCAGGGCCGCGGCGGCGAGGAGGGGGAGCAGCGTCGTCGGCGCCGGGCTGGGCATGCCGGTATCATCGCGGAAGAACGGGCCTACGGCTGGGCCGAACCCGAAGTCGGGGCCGTGCTGGCCGGCCCGGACCTGCTACCGCCGGTGGCTCCCGCCTTCCTCGGCGGCACGCAGGATGATGGTGGGCAGGGCCGGGATTGAACCGGCGACCCCAGCATTTTCAGTGCTGTGCTCTACCAGCTGAGCTACCTGCCCGGACCGGAAGCGTTCGCGCGGAACGGGGCGCGGGAGGGTAGCGAGCGCCCGCGGCAGGCGCAAGGCCGAAGCCCAGGCCCTACAGGCCGGCGAGCGCGACCACGTGCTCCTGCTTCGAGACCACGACCCCGGCCTTGTCCTCGACGGTGACGACGAAGGCGGCCGGACGGCCGATCGGCAGCGCCGCATGCACCGGCACGACCGTCTCCCGGCTCGGATCCTCGATCGCGAACACCCCGCCGTCGACCGGCGCGCCCTCGCGCTGCCCGTCGACGATCCACAGCTGGAAGCGGTGCTCGGGGTCGAGCGGCGGGAGGCCGCGGAAGGTCAGGTAGCCCTCCTGGCGGGCGGTGCTCCACACGACCTCGCCGTGGGGCTCCCCGCGCAGGGGGCTCGGACCGGGCTGCCACGACCAGCGCACCAGCGCCTGGCCGCTGGCCAGCAGCGCCGCGCGCCGCTCGGCCGGCGGGGCGCCGTCGCCGCGGCCGCCCAGGATCAG
>JAHBXX010000011.1 GCA_019636245.1 Planctomycetota bacterium
GGTCGCTGCCCGCGGCGTCGGCGCCCGCCCAGGCGCCGGGCCCCCGCGGCACCCGCGCCGCGCCGGCTGGTCGGCCAGGGGCGCACGGCTATGCTCCGCGCGCCCATGCGCGCCGCTCCCCTCGTCCTGGCGGGCCTGCTTTCCGCTCCACTCGCCGCGCAGGGTTGCCAGCGGCCCGAACCGATGCCTGGCGGCTTCCCGACCCAGTTCGACTTCGTCGTGCCGGTCACGCTGTCGGACGGCTACCAGACCTTCGGCACGCGCATCGTGCCGCAGGGCCCCGCACCCGCCTGCGGCTGGCCGCTGGTCGTGTTCGTGCATCCGCTCGGGCAGCACCGCGCCTTCGACCAGGACCTGCAGCTGCTGGTGGCCTCGCAGGGCTACGCCGTCTGGACCTACGACGTGCGCGGCCACGGACAGGCGGTCGGCGCCAATCCCGCCACGGCCACCGGCTGCACGCTGTGGGGGCCGGTCGAACTGCTCGACCTCGCCGAACACCTCGACTTCGTGCTCGGCCATGTCGATTGGGCCGGGTCGATCGATCCGTCGCGGGTCGCCGTCACCGGCAGCAGCCAGGGTGGCGCGCACGCCTGGAGCGCGGCCGCCTGGTCGGGACGGCTGCTGCAGGTTCCCGGCCGCCCACCGCGGACGATGCCGACGATCCACTGCGCGGTCGCCCACGACCTGGCGGCGGACCCCACCGACGACTGGGTCCGGGACGGCGTCCTGTTCAGCACCTTCTTCACCAACGTGATCGCCGGCGCCTACGCGCACATGGGCGTGCCGTTCGACGCCGCCTTCACCGCCGTGGGGCGTGCCGCCTTCCTGGCCCAGGACCCCGGCCAGCTGCTCGCCGGCCTCGTCGCCGAGGGCCGGGCCACGCGCGCCGACCTCGCCAGCAGCGTCGTGCCGGTGCTCTACACGCACTCCTACCACGACTTCGTCGGCGGACCCCTGCCCGGGCTCGAGGCGCTGCTGGCGACGGCAGGGCCGCACCGGGCGCTGCTCGGCACGGGTGGCCACGGCACGCCGGCGAACCAGGCCGAACGTGGTTTCCGCGATGGGCTGGCGCTGCGCTGGTTCAACCGCTTCCTGTGGGGCATCCCCAACGAGGTCGAGTTCGAGGCGCCGTGCATCCTCGCCGAGCTGCCGCTGTCGGCGACGGTGCGCGACGATCCGGCGACCGCCTGGAACCGGGCCCACCTCGCCGATCCGCTGCAGCCGACCGCGACCACGCGCTGGTACCTGCACGACGATGGCACGCTCGACCCGCTGCTGCCCGAACTGCCGCAGGCGCCGGGCACCATCGCCCAGGCGATCGATCCGGCGGCCGTCGACTTCGATCCCACGGGGTGGCTCGACGTGCCCGGCGTGCGCGACCTGGCGAACGTGCTGCAGGCCTGCCCGCTCGCCGAACGGGTCTACGCCTGCACGACCTCGACCGAGGCCCAGCTGGCCCACAGCGCGCGCGTCCACCTGCGGCTGGTGCCCGACCGCGCCGAGTGGATGCTCGCCGCGCTGCTGACCGTGCAACCGCCGGGCGCCGGCGCCACCGAGGTCATGCTCGGCAGCCGGGCGATCGCCTCCCGCACCAGCACCGCCGGCGTTGCCGAGGAGCGCGAGTTCCTGCTGCCGCCGGTCGCGGCGCGGATCCCGGCCGGTTCGACGGTGCGGCTGCGGCTGCGCAACCTCTGGCTCGACGAGGCGCCGATGCAGCGGCAGCTGATGACCGTGCCGTTGTTCCACGACTTCCAGGTCGACGTCGTGCACGCCGACGCCGTGGGCGGCTCGTGGCTCGAAGTGCCGCTGCAGCCGGTGCGGCCGAAGCTGGTGTCGGCGGCCACGTCGCTCGACCTCGGCACGCTGCCGCCGCTGGCCCTGCAGCTGCGCGGCGGGGCCGAACGCGCCGGGCTCCCCTACCTGCTGGCCGTCGGCATGGGGGGGCAGGTGCCGTCGATCCCCTACCTCGGCGAGGACGTGCCGATCGAGGGCGACTGGCTGGTCGGCGTCTCGGTGGCCTCCCAGCAGGCGCCGTACTTCACCGGCTTCCTCGGCTTCCTCGACGCCGACGGCGTCGCCAACGGCCAGCTCGACTTCAGCTCGATCGCGCCGATGCCGACCTTCCTCACCGGCTGGTGCCTGACCGCCGGGGGGTTCGTCTGGGACGGCATCTTCGCGTCGACCGGCGCGCCGACGAACCCGCTCGACGTCGTCTTCCGCTGAGGCCGCGGCCGCCGCGGCGTCCCGGTCAGCCGTCGCCGGCCGCCTGCATGCGCCGCTGGCGTCGCTCGTCGGCCGTCATCTCGCTGTCGAGCCGACCGAGGAACGCGGCGCCTTCCCGCGCGCGCACGAACTGGGCGAACAGCGGCGTGACCTGACGCAGGTGCGCCAGCATGTCGAGCGCGACCTGGCGGTAGGCGAAGTGGCCCTCGGGGCCGCTGCGCAGCTCGACGAAGTAGGCGACCTGGCGCGGGTCGAACACGATGCGCACGCGCTGCAGGAACGCGAATGGGGTCACGTAGCCGGCGGCCTGCGGGAACTCCCTCGCGACGCGCTGCTGCGCCGTCGCGGCGCGCTCGAGCACCTCGCCGTAGGAGGCTGCAAGGCCGGCCTCCTGCACCAGCGGCGGCACGGCGAAGCCGTGTGCCGTGGTCAGCGCCTGCTGCTGCTGGAAGCCCTTCCGGTGGCGACCGATGTCGCGGTAGGCGCCGAAGTCCAGCAGCACCTCGAACTCGAACGGCTGAGCCCCCTCGAGGCCGGGCGGCCAGCCGTCGTGCGGGCCGCGCGCCGCCATCACCTGCTGCAACAGCTGCTGGCGCTGGCCAGCGGTCAGGGCGCGCACACGGGCCAGCAGCTCCGCGAACGTCGTCTGGCTGTGCTCGTAGAGCAGCGATGCCAGCAGGCGGTCGTCGAGTTCAGGGTCGTGCGCCAGCAGCGTCGTGTGGCCGCTGGCCGGACCGTGGTGCACCGGCGCCCGGGCGACGCCGAGTTCGGTCGCCAGCCGCGGCAGCTCCTGCTGCAGCGCCTGCAGGAACGCGTTCGGCCGGGCGTGCTGCAGCAGCGTCGGCAGCGCCCGTTCGGCCTCACGCTGCATGCGCTCGCCGACCAGGCGGAACTCGGCCAGCGCGTGGCTGCGCAGCTCGGTGACGACGTCGCAGAGCGTGCGCGCATCGACCACCATGCCCCACTTGGTGAAGATCGCCGGCGTCAGCAGGTAGCGCGCCGCATCGAACGCCTCGGCCTTCAGCGTGCGCAGCCACGCGGCTTCCTTCTCGCCGGGCTGCAGCGGCCGCACGCGCTGCAGGTGCGCCAGCAGCCGTTCGCCCGCCTCGCCGTAGAGCGCGAACGTCGTCGCCAGCACCCACTCGTAGGCGGCCGCGATCTCGCCGCCGGCCGCCTGCACGTCCGGGTCGCGCCAGTGCGTCTCGGCGCCGAACGAGATGTAGCGCGTCGACGACTCCTCGAAGCTGCAGCGCCGTTCGCGCTGCACGAAGCGCGTCACCAGCTGCGACACACGCTCGACCGCGAGGTGCACGACGGAGCCCTCGCGCAGCGAGTTGTGGCCGTGGTCGATCGCGTAGGTCTTCAGGAACTGCCCCGACTTGTCGGCCATCACCGCCGACAGCACGTCGCCGCCGGCCGGGCCGAGCGGCAGGTCCTCTAGCGGTCGGCCCTGGGCGGCGAGGCCCTGGCGCAACCGGTCGAGGAACTGGTCGCGCATCGACTTGCTGCTGCGCGAGTAGACGCCGTTCAGCGTCGCCGCGACCTCCTGCGGCAGGTTGCGCACCAGGTAGACGTCGGCGTGCTCGGGACCGTCGACGACCGAGAAGTAGGTCTCGAGCAGGCGGCGTTCGAAGTCGGAGTAGCCCATCACGCGCCCCTGGGTCAGGCGCGGTGGCCGGCGCGGCGGCGCAGCACGTACCAGGTGGCCAAGACGCCGGTGGCGAGGCCGGCGGCGAACGCGAGCCAGACGATCGGGGCTTCGAGCGGAGTCAGGTGGGCGAGCATGGTGCCATGGGAGCGGGCGCGACGACCCCCTGCAAGCAGCGCCTGCGAGCCGCCGCGGCGGCGGGTTGCCCCCGGTCGCCGACAGGCAGGCATGGTCCGGATCGTCGCCAAGACCCCAGGTGCGGTCGTGCTGCTGGCGCTGGCGCCGCTGCCGGCCCAGGATGCCGTCTGGCGCATTCCCGCCCGCGGCGCGGTCGAGTACCACCGCGAGTGGAGCGCCGCCGCCAGCGCGGTCGCGCGCAGCAAGGTCGAGGCGAAGGCCGCCGCCGCCACCGGCAAGGCGCCCGACCGCTACCTGCACCGCCTGCCGCCCGCGCCGTGGATCGCGCACGGCGAGCTCGACGCCGACGCCCGCGCCCTGACCGGTCCGGTGCGGGACCTGCGCGACCTCGGCCGGGCGCTGGCCTGCGATCTCGGCACCGGCGTGCGCGGCCGGTTCCCGCGGCTCCTGCCGTTCGGCGACGTCGCCGTGGCCGGCGGCTGGACCCGCGCCGCCGACGGGGCGCAGACGCTGCGCGCGAACGTGCAGTGCCGGCCGCCGGCGCCGCTGCCGGGCGAGACGCGCGGCGTGGCCGAGCGGCTGCGCGCGTTCTGTCTGCCGGCCGCGGAGGGCACGCTCTCGATCACGCGCCGCGTCGACGGCGAGCGCGGCGTCGTCACCTCGTTCCGGTTCGAGCTGGACCTCGTGGTCGAGGAGGGACCGAAGGCGTTCCGCCGCTTCCAGCTGGGCGACGAGTGGCGGATCGTCGCGGTGCGCGACAACCAGGACTTCGACTTCCGCCGCCGGGTGGCGGCGGCGATCGAGACCGGCACCGCGTTCGTGCGCGACGCGATCGAGACCAGGAAGTCGTTCCTGGCGCCCGGCAGCGGCGAGGACCGCGACTTCAGCGGCGGGCGGCTGGCGCTGGCGTTGCTGACCCTGGTGCACGGCGGCGTGCCGGCCGAGGACCCGGTGCTGCAGCGCGGCTTCGACGACCTGCGCCGGCGGCGGCTCGAGGACACCTACTCCCTGGCTGCGGCGCTGATGGCGGTCGCGGCGCGGTCGGCGCCGGCCGGCGAGGCCGAGCGGATCCGCAACGGCGAACTGGCGGCCGTGCCGGTGCGTCGGCTCGACGAACGCGACGCCAGGGCGGCGCAGAAGTGGCTCGAACGGCTGCTCGGCAACGTCGACCCGCGCGTCGACCGCGCCGAGCTGCTGCGCTTCAACTACACCGAGGGGCCGCGCTACGACACTTCGCTGCAGCAGTACGGCCTGCTCGGGCTGTGGTCGGCGCGCACCTGCGGGCTCGAGGTACCGCCCGGCGCGTTCGCCGCGGCGGCCCGCCACCTGCTCGCGGTGCAGGCCGAGGGCGGCGCGCGGCTGCGGCTGTCGTCGACCGACCATGGCGCCCTGCGCGAGGTCGCCGGCACCGGCGCCGAGCCGCGGGCGGAAGTGCGCGCGGCGACGGCGCGCGGCTTCGCCTACCAGGAACGCGACGAGCCGCCGTTCGGCTCGATGACCAGTGCCGGGGTCAGCGGCCTGCTGCTGGCGCGCGCCGGCATCGTCGCCGCCGGCAGGCCGGACCGGGCGCTGGTGCAGCGCCTCGACGCCGCGGTCGCCGATGCGTTCGCCTGGCTCGCCGGCGAGTTCTCGGTGCGCTGCAACCCGGGCTTCGCCGAGCGCGCCGACCGCCACGTCTACTACTGGCTCTACGGGCTCGAGCGGTCCTGCGAACTGGCGGGCATCGCCTGGCTGCAGGGCCGCGACTGGTACTACGAAGGCGCGTTGCAGCTGCTGTCGCAGCAGCAGAAGAACGGCTCCTTCCGGGCCGAGCAGGCCAGCACGCTGCTGTTGGACGCGACCTGCTTCGCGGTGCTGTTCCTCGCCAAGGCGACCCCGCCGGCGGCGGTCACGCCGCGCTGAGGTCGGCTCGATTCAGTCGCCGACGTCCGACGCGAGCGTCGCCAGCATGCGGGACGCCGGTGTGGCCTCACGCGGGGTGGGGCGCGCGCCAGACGGTCTCGACCAGCAGCGCGCCCGCGGCGCGGAACTTCGGCGGCACGTCGTCGAGCGCCGACCGGCGCTCGATCTCCTGCAGCCCCGGCCACAGGCGCCGCACCTCGTGCCCGGGCACCGAGAACGGCGGGCCGGGCACGAGCGTCTGGTCGTACTCGAGCGCGACGACGAGCCGGAACGCGCCCTCGCGCAGCAGCGTGTCGCCGTGCGCGGCGTAGGCGGCCCTCAGCTCGGGCGGCAGCGCGACCAGCGCGGCGCGGTCGTAGAGCGCATCGAACGGCGGCGCGCGGAACGCGAACCAGTCGCCCTGGAACAGCGTGATCGGCAGTTCGCGCGCGGCGAACGCCGGCAGCACCCCGTCCCGCCGGTCGAACGTCAGACCCTGTTCGGCGAAGAAGTCGCGGATCGCGCGTTCGGCCAGCTCGACGCCGACCACCGTGTGGCCCCGTTCGGCCAGCCAGCGCAGGTCGAGCGACTTGCCGCACAGCGGCACCAGCACGCTGCCGCCGCGCGGCCGCCAGTGCCGCAGCAGCGCCGGGTGCACGTCGCGGCGATGGAAGTTGATGTTGCCGCTGTCCCAGCGCTGCAGCCAGTCGTCGGGCGTCGCCATGGCTCAGTGCCCCGTGCTCCGCGCCAGCTCGGCGCCGAGGCCGGGCAGCCAGGCCAGGTCCATGCCGGCGGCGGCATCGCCCAGGCTCCGGCGCAGTTCCTGCATCGTCGCCGCGTCGGCGCAGAACGCCGCCGGCACGACCAGCACGCGCGAGCGGCCCATGGCCTTCAGCTTCTTCAGCACCTCGGGCAGCGAGGGCTCGCCGTCCTGGCTGGCGACGGCGAGGTTGGCGAACATGCTGCGCCGCTTCAGCACCTTCTTCTGCTCGAGTTCGAGCCAGGATGCGCGGTCGGCGGCGCTGGTGCCGGACGGCAGCACCACCACCGTGGTGCCACCGAACGGTCCGCCCGCGAGCGGCAGGCCGCGGCCGTCGGCGAACGCGGCGACCGGCCACGGGCCGTCGCCGCCGACCACGAGCCGCCGCACGCGCTCCGGCGGCGTGTTCGCGGGCACGCTCGTCGGCAGCCGGATCTCCACCGGCCTGCCGGCGGCGCGCAGCTGCTCGGCGTGCAGGTCGGCCCACTCGCGCGCGCGCGGCGAACGGTCGTCGGCAAGCACGACGAACCACGGCTCGCCGGCGGGGTCCGTCCGGGGCGGCAGTCGGAGCTGGCCGCGCAGCCGTTCCACCAACCGCGGCGTCCCGGAGGAGGGAATGCGCTCGGGCACGAGGCCGACCTTCGTGTAGTCGTCGGCGACCTGCTGCAGGCGCTTGTCGTCCTCGAACCCGGCGCACAGCAGCAGCGAGCGCGCCACCGGCTTCTGGTCGGGCAGCGCCTCCATCCCGAGACGGGTCAGGTCGCTCGGCTCGATGGCGACGAAGTCGACCGGCAGCCAGTCGCCGTACAGCGCCGCCCACAGCACGACGGCGCCGCCGTCGCCCTTGCCGGCGACGACCACGCGCGCCGGGTCGACCGGAAAGCGTCTGGTCACGTACTCGACCAGCCGCGCCAGCCCGTAGGCGACCCGACCGTAGTCGGCGCGGAAGCCGTCGCCGAACACGTAGCGCCCGCCGGGCGCGAGGTCGTCCTGCAGCTCGGGGAACGGATGCTCGACCACCGCCACCGCGGCGCCGTCGCCGACCGCAGCGAGCCAGCTCGCCATCGCGTCGTCGACGCGGGTGCCGCGGTCGGGCAGCCACACCAGCAGCGGCACGTCCTGGCGCGCGTGCGGCAGCTCGAGCCGGTAGCGCAGTTCGGCGGGGATCGTGACCGCGTAGTTGCCCTCGTTCCAGTCGCGCGCCAGTGCCGCGGCGTAGACCAAGAAGTCCGCCTGCTCGGCGTCGCGGTCGGGCCGCACGCCGTGCAGTTCCAGCGCCGGCGCGATCGACACGACGGCGAACGTGCTGCCGGGGCTGCGGGCCGCGAACTGCGCGACCGTGCCGTCGCGGTAGGCGGTGTGGAAGCCGCCGGCCACGTGCAGCACCAGCGCCTCCGGGTGCGCCGCGCGGGCCTGCGCGACCGCGTCGCCCATCGCGTTGTCCCACAGGTTCTGGGTCTCGTAGAGCCGCGCCTCGGGCGTGCCGCCGCCGCTGAAGCCCATGTGGCCGCGCACGGCGCGATCGACGCGTTCCCAGTAGGCGGCGCTGGCCGGGAAGAACGCGGCCGGCAGCAGCGCGCGCAGGTCGGCGGGCAGCCCGTCGATCGCCGCCTTGGCGTCGCCGCCGGCGAGGCGGCGCCGCAGCGTGCCCGGGAAGTTCGCGGCCACGACCGGGATGCCGGCCGTCTTCGCCGCCTCGACCAGCGGCCGGTAGGCGGTGGCGTAGTTGTTCCACGGCCGCGCCCTGGCCAGGAACGCCGGCTCGTCGATGCGACCGGCCAGGTAGTCGTCGACCACCGGCTGCACGTCGCGCTCGAACATCTCCATCGACAGCACGACCTTGCCGGCCTTGCGGGCCAGCAGGCCCTCGAGCACGTGCCGTTCGACGCGGTGCGTGGTGTCGTCGACGTGCGTCTCGCCGAGGAACACGACGTCGAACGTCGCCAGGCGGTCGAGCAGGTCGGGCCAGGCGAGCTCGGCGCCATCGGCGGTGGCGACGATCCGGGTGGCGGCTTCGAGCGA
Source organism: Planctomycetota bacterium (assembly GCA_019636245.1). GTDB lineage: Bacteria > Planctomycetota > UBA1135 > UBA1135 > UBA2386 > JAEUHS01. Next base: position 8,673 of record JAHBXX010000011.1, read on the forward strand.
CGGCAGCGGCCGGGGAGTCTGGGCGAGCGCGGCCTGGGCGAACGCGGCGCAGGCCGCCAGCGCGGCGGCGGAGCAGGGGGAATCGTGGGCCATCGCGCCATGACACGCGGCCGGACCGGGTGGCGCAACGGGGCGTCCGCCGCGGGCCCGCCGCGGCGGCCGCGCACGGCCGGGAGGCCATCGCGCTCCGACAGGGACGCGGCGGGCCCGGATCCGTTGGCTACACTCCGCGCCCGCCGATGCCCCCGCCCGCCCGTGCCGACCGTCTGCGCCGCCTGGCGTGGCTCGCGACCGCGGCCCTGGTGCTGCTGGCGCTGGGCGGCGTCCGGCACCACCTGGTCTGGGGCGAGTCGGAGCGGCGGCCGTGGCTCTTGCCGCTGCTGAACCTCGGCGAAGCGGGCAGCGTGCTCGGCTTCGCCGTGCTCGGCGGCATCGCCTGGTGGCGCGGCATGCTCGCGGCCGACGCCGCGCAGCCGCCCTTGCGGCGGCTCATGGGGTGCAGCGCGCCCATCCTGCTGGCGGCGATCGCCGTGCCGCCGTTCCTGTCGATGGATCCCATCGACTACGTGGTGCGCGGCCGCGTGCTGGCCGTGCACGGCGGCAACCCGTACGTGCAGGTCGCCAGCGAGTTCGCCGACGATCCGTTCCTCGCCTTCGGCGACGCGCCGTGGAAGGACTTCCCGCTGCCCTACGGGCCGCTCGTCGCCAACCTCCAGGGGGCGGTCGCATGGCTCGCGCACCAGTGCGACTTCCTGCCGCCGATCGGCGAACTGGTGGTCGCGATCCTGCTGCTGAAGCTGCTGTTCGCCGGCAGCCTGCTCGCGACCGCGGTCCTGGCGCGCCGCGTCGCCGCGCACGTGCGGCCAGGCAGCGAACCGGTCGCGTTCGTCGCCATCCTGTGGAACCCGCTGCTGCTGAACGAGGGCGTCGCCAACGCCCACAACGAGCCGCTGCTGCTGCTGGCGGTGATGGCGGCGGTCGCGGCGGCGCTGGCGGGGCGCGCCGGCCGGGCCGCGTTTGCGCTCGGCCTCGGCGTGCTGACGAAGTTCGTGCCGGTCCTGCTGGGGCCGCTGTGGGCCGTGCAGGCGGCGCGGCAGCGGCGGCTGGGTGCGTTCGCGCTCGGCGCCCTCGCCAGCGGCGCGCTCGCGGCGCTGTTCGGCTGGCAGTTCTTCCGCGCCGAGGGCGCGTTCGACTTCCTGCGCCGCCAGTCGTCGCAGAACGCCGCCAGCCTGTGGTGGGGGGTGCAGCAGGCGACGGCGCTCGACGGCGCGCAGCTGCTGGGGCCCGGCCGCGTGCTGGTGGTCGCGGTCGCCGCGCTGGCGGCCGCACGGCTGTGGCGTCGTCCCACGCCGCGCGAACTGCTGGCCGGCACGGCCGCGACGATGCTGGCGCTCGTCGCCCTCGGCCTGACCCTGCACGGCCCCTGGTACCACGCCTGGTGGCTGCCGTTCGCGCTGCTGCTCGGCCGCGGCTTCCTGTTCCGCGCCGCCTGCATCGCCTCGGTGACGGCGCCGCTCGGCTACCTGGTCTGGGCCTGCGCGCGCCGCCACGACGCGCCGTCGCAGTGGCTGCTGCTGGCGGCGAGCCTGCTGCTGCCGCTGCTCGGCGCGCTGGTCTGGCGGCCGCGCGCCGCCGCCGGCCCTGGCTAGCGGCGGCCTTGCCTGCCGGTGGTGCTGCCTGGCGGTGGTGCTGCCTAGCGGTGGTGCTGCGACTCGAGCCAGCGCTCGGCCTCGATCGCCGCCATGCAGCCCGAGCCCGCCGCGGTCACGGCCTGGCGGTAGTAGCTGTCCTGGCAGTCGCCGGCGGCGAACACGCCGGGCACGTTCGTGGCCGTGCGGCCGGGCACCGTCTTGATGTAGCCGACCTCGTCCAGGTCGAGCACGCCCCGGAACAGCTCGGTGTTCGGCTGGTGGCCGATCGCCAGGAACAAGCCATCGGCGTCGACCCGCTCCTTGCGGCCGGTCCGGCTGTGGGTGAGTTCGAGTCCGGTGACCTTGCCCTTGTCGACGTCGAACACGTCGGTGACGTTCTGCTCCCAGAGCATCTCGACCTTCGGGTTCTCGAGCACGCGCTGCTGCATGATCTTCGAGGCGCGCAGCACGTCGCGGCGCACGACCATGCGCACCTTGCTGGCGTACTTGGTCAGGAAGTTGGCCTCCTCGCACGCCGAGTCGCCGCCGCCGACGACGTAGACCACCTTGTTCTTGAAGAAGAAGCCGTCGCAGGTGGCGCAGGCCGAGACGCCGCGGCCCTGCAGCTTGGTCTCGTTCGGCAGGCCGAGGTAGATCGCGCTGGCGCCGGTCGACACGATCAGCGTCTCGGTGCGGAACACCTTGCCGCTCTCGCCGGTGACCGTGAACGGGCGTCGGCCGAGGTCCACGCTGGTGCCGGCCTCGTCGTGGATGACGGTGCCGAAGCGGGCCGCCTGCTCGCGGAACATCTCCATCATCTCCGGGCCGAGGATGCCCTTGGGGAAGCCCGGGTAGTTCTCGACGTCGCTGGTGATCGTCAGCTGGCCGCCCGGCTGGCGGCCCGTCAGCAGCACGGGGGCGAGGTTGGCGCGCGCGGCGTAGATGGCGGCGGTGTAGCCGGCCGGGCCGGAGCCGAGGATCAGGGTCTTCAGGGTTTCGGTCATGGCGGGCGGTGCAGGCTAGCGCATGCGAGGAGCCGGCGGGAATGCGTTTCCCCCGGCGGCCGGGGCCCGCCGCGGCGGCCGCAGCGGCGGCTCAGCGCGGCGGCTGGGCGAGCTCGTGCAGGCGGATGCGGTCGAAGTCGGCCGGCGTCAGTTCGCGCGGCTCGAACTGGTCGACGGCTCCCGCCGCCTCGATCGTCTCGGCATGGCGACCGGCGGTGGCGACCAGGTCGACGACCAGCCGGCCGTGCTCGCGCACGACCACGAACGTCGACGGACGACCGCCGTCGTTGGGGTCGCGCACGTGCACCACGAACTCGCCGGCGCAACGTTCGGCGCCCAGCACCTCGAGCGGCTGACGGCGGTCGAGGTCGTGCCACGGCAGGTGGTCGACGGCGACCTGCGACTCCAGGGTCAGCAGGTCGCGGCAGGCCTGGCGGTCGCCGCGCTGCAGCGCGGCCTGGAAGTCCGCCAGGGCCTGGCCCGCGGCGGCGGCACTGGCATCGCCGCCGCATGCCGCGGCCAGGAGGCACCACGCCATCGCACCCGCGGTTCGCCGTCGCATGCGCAGAACATCGGCATGTTCCGCTCTGGGACTGGAGCCCGTCTGCGCCCGGCTGGGCATACTGCCGCCCATGCGAAGGCGCTCGCTGCTCGTTGCCGCCACGGCGTGCCTGGCGCCGCTCGTCGCGCAGGCCGATGCGCCGGTGCGGCGGCCGACGTTCGTGCGCGTGCTCGACGCGGCGGGCGAGCCGATCGGCGGCGCCACGGTGACGTTCGCCGGCTGCCTGCCGCACGTCGGCGTGCTGCACGGGCCGCACGACGTGCAGGTCGTCGCCGCGGACGCCCGCGGCCGCGCGCAGGCCCGCCTGCGCGAAGGCCTGTGCTACCTCGCCTGGGCGGCGAGCGAGACCGGGGGCCGGCAGCAGCTCGCCGGGCCGGTCGGCTGGTTCGGCGCCGGCGCCCTGCGCACGCTCGTCGCGGAAGAGGTCGAACGGCCGCGCCGGGTGCGCCTGCGCGGTCTCGAGGCCTGGGCCGCCGCGACCGGGCCGCTGCGTGTGTTCGCCGCGACGCCCGTGCCCGGCGCCGAGCACGAACTCGAGCCGGTCGACGGCGCCGTCGCCCTGCCGCTGCTGCCGGACGTGCGGCTCGTGTTCCGCACCGCCGACGGCCACACGGTCTGCCAGCGGGGCCTCGAGGAGGGCGTGGTCACCGTGCCGCCGCCGCGGCCGCTGCCGGTGCGGGTCGTCGACGAAACCGGGGCGCCGCTGCCGGGGGCGCTGCTGACGCAGCGCACGGGCCGACACCAGAGCTGGGGCCTCGACGGCTGGGCGACGACGCTGGACTGGATCGAGCGACCGCTCGGCCGCACCGGCGACGACGGCACCACGACCGTCACCGTGTGCGCCGACGGCGACCTGCTGGCCGGCGAGGCCAAGCAGGACGTGCTGCTGTTCGCCAGCGCGCCGGGGCGGCCGGCGGTGGCCGGCGGGCGCACCCACGGCGCGCTGTTCGTCGACGACCGCCGCGTGCCGAAGCTGCCGGCCGACGTGCTGTCGTTCACCCTGCGTCGTGCCGAGCCGCTGGTCGGCTGGGTCGGCACGGTGCCGGCGGGCACGGTGGCGCACCTGGTGGCGACCTGCATGCTCTCGGGCCCCGAGAACAGCTACCTGCACGATCGCCGTTCGTTCGTCGCCCCGGTGGGCGCCGACGGCAGCGTCGTCCTCCCGCAGGTGCCGCCCACGCTGCATGCCTGCCGGCTCGTGCTGCTGCCCCCCGACGCCCTGGCTGCGGCCGTGCCGATCCTGCCGCCGCGGGCGGGACGCGAGCTGCCCTTCGCGCCGCCGCCGGCCGGCTCGGCCCCGCCGTTGCCGGCGGGCGACCTGACCGTGCAGGTCGTCGATCCGCTCGGCGGTCCGGGGCGCGGCGAGGTCGCGCAGGTGGTGCCCGGCCGCGTCGCCAGCGTGCCGGTGCGCGACGCCGCCCTGTTCTTGCCGCTCGACGCCAGCGGGCAGCTCCGCGTGCGGCTCGCGACCGGTCCGTGGCACGTGATGGTCCTCGCCGAGGCCGGCTGGGCGGCGGCGAGCTTCGTGGTCGAGGGCGGGGCCCGCCGCGAAACCCTGACGCTGGCGCCGCTGCCGCAGCTGCAGGTGCAGCTGCTGGACGAGAACGGTGCGCCGGTGCCGGGGGCGAGGGTGGTGTCGCGGGGTACTTCGACGCGCTCGACCGGCGATCCGATGCAGGCGCTGTTGCAGAACCTGCAGCATGGTCTCGGCGGGACCTGGGCGCGGTTGCGCACCGACGCCGCCGGCCGGGTGGCGATCCCGTTCGTGCCGATCGAGGGCCATGTGCGCCGCCTGCGGCTCGATGTCGACGGCCGCAGTTCGCCCGAGTTCGAACTCGAAGCCCGTGCCGATACGGTCGAACTGCGGCTCCGCTGAGCGGGCGGCGCCCGCCGCCGGGGCCGAAACGCCCCCTTGCGCGGCCCCGCCGGCCGGGTATCCGGGGAGGCCATGAACGAAGCCGTCGTGTCGCGGCCCGGCGTCTGCGACGTCGAACTCGTGCAGGGCGCGGCCAGCGATCCGGGCGCGCCGCCCGACGTGCTGTTCGAGGTGCCGCACGGGGCGACGCTCGCCGCGCACTACACGGCCTTGCGGGCGCAGCTGCGCGGCGACTATGCCGCCGACCTGCAGGACTTCTTCCACGTCAACACCGACGTCGGCGCGCCGGAGCTGGCCCGCGCCGCCGCCGAACGCATCGTGCAGCGCCAGCCGCGTCGCCGGGCGCTGATCGTGCGCTGCCTCCTGCCGCGCACCTTCGTCGACTGCAACCGGCGCATCGACCGGTCGACCGTGCCGGCGGCGACCGCCGCTGGGGAACCGACGCCGGGCCTGCCGCCCTGGGTGCACGACGCCGCCGACCGCGAACTGCTGCTCGACCGCTACGAGGCCTACCGCGAGGTGGCGACGCGGGCGTTCGCGGCGGTGTGCGGTCACGGCGGCCTCGGCCTCTGCGTGCACACCTACGCGCCGCGCAGCGTCGGCGTCGCGGTCGACGCCGACATCGTCGCCAGCCTGCACGCCGCCTACGCCGCCGACCGCATCGGCGGCTGGCCGCTGCGAGCGGCCGTCGACCTGATCACGCACGACCCGGACGGCCGCGAGCTGGCGGCGCCGGCCCTGGCGGCCCGCGCGGCGGCGGAGTTCACCGCCGCCGGCTTCGAGGTCGAGCGCAACGGCGCCTACTCGCTGCACCCGGCCACCTTGGCCCACGAGTTCGCGACCCGCTTCCCCGCCGCGACCTTGTGCTTCGAGGTGCGCCGCGATCTGCTCGTGCCGGCGTTCACCCCGTTCCAGGAGATGGTGCCCGATCCGCAGCGGGTGGCCCGCGCCGCGGCGCCGCTGGCGGTCGCGGTGCTCGCCAGCCTGCGGTGAGCGCCGCGCGTCGGATGGAAGATCCCTCGAACCTGCCCGAACCCGAGCGGCCGCCGGCGCGGCCGCGGCGGCGACGCCGGCGGCCGCGCCCGGCGACGCCGGTCGGCGCCTCGCCCGGGACCCTGCACGCCGATCCCGAGGCGCCGCCGACGACGGTGGCGGCGATCGGCTACGGCCACGGCGCGCTGGTCGAGCGCCGGCCGGCCAGCCTCGCCGACCTCGTCGCCCTGCGCCAGACCTGCCCGAACGTGTGGGTCGACGTCACCGGCTTCCGCGACGTGGCCGTGCTGCAGCAGCTCGGCGAGCAGTTCGGCCTGCACCGGCTGGCGCTCGAGGACCTGTTGAACGTGCAGCAGCGGGCCAAGGTCGAGGACTTCGGCGAGCACGCGTTCCTGCTGCTGCGCATGATCGACCATTCGCCGACGCACGAGACCGAGCAGTTCGGCGTGTTCGTCGGGCCGGGCTTCGTCGTGACCTTCCAGGAGCGGCCGGGCGACTGCTTCGGCCTGGTGCGCAAGCGGCTCGCCGACCCCGCCGGCCAGATGGCCAGACGCGGCAGCGACTACCTGGCCTACGCGCTGCTGGACGCCGTCGTCGACGCCTATTTCCCGGTCGTCGAGGGGCTGGATCGCCGCCTCGACGAGATCGAGGAATCGGTGCTCGCGGGCACCACCGGCAGCGGGGTGGTGCAGGAGCTGCACGGCGTGCGCCGCAGCCTGCTGGAGCTGCGCCGCGCCGTGTGGCCGTTGCGCGAGGCCATCAGTTCGCTCGTGCGCGGCGAGGGCCGCCATTTCTCCGCCGACGTGCGGCCCTACCTGCGCGACGTGCACGACCATGTCGTGCAGCTGCTCGACCTGCTCGAGAACTACCGCGAACTCGGCGGCAGCCTGCTCGAGCTGCACCTGTCGAACGTCAACTACCGCCTCAACGAGGTGATGAAGTTCCTGACGATCATCGCCACGATCTTCATCCCGCTGACGTTCCTCGTCGGCGTCTACGGCATGAACTTCCAGTGGATGCCGGAGCTGCGGGTCTGGTGGGGCTATCCCGCCTGCCTGCTGCTGATGGCGGGCATCGCCGGCTTCATGCTGTGGTGGTTCCGGCGCCGCGGCTGGCTGTGACCGCCGCGCGGATCGCCCCGCCTCACACGATGCGCACCGTCTCGAGCACCGTGCGCAGCGCCCGCACGACGCCCTGCGTGTCGGGGTGGCGCACGACCACCCAGCCGTCGCCCTCGTAGTGCGGCGAGCGCGGCTGCCCGGGCTGCGGCAGGCGCAGGTCGACCAGGGAAGGCCCCAGCCGCGCCCGCACCGCCTCGCCGCCGTGCACGGCGCGCACGATGCCGGCGCCGCCCATCGCGCGCAGGAACACGGTGCCGGCGGCGAAGCGCCGTGGCGGGAACTGCCAGGTCCGGTGCACCATCAGCTGCGCCCACGCCGCCCACGGGTCGGCGCCGTGTGCCGCCGCCAGCAGCGGCATGATGTTGGCGCCGGGGGGCCGCGCGCCGACCTCGGACACCAGCGACGAGCCGTCGGCGCGACGGAACCACTCCATGTGCGACAGCCCGTGCCGCATGCCGAGCGCCCGCAGCGCGCGCGCGTTCACGGGCGCGAACTCGCGCACGTGCGGCGGGTCCTGTTCGCGCGGCAGGACGAGCGCATACTGTATCCAAGGGTTCTCGAGCACCTGCAGCGGGCTGGGCAGGTAGTCGGTCGACGAGGACCAGACCGTCTCGCCGTCGATCGTCACCGTCTCGAAGGTGTGCTCCTCGCCGCGCACGAACTCCTCGGCCTGGGCCGGATGATCGGCCGACGGCAGCAGCGCGTGCAGCGCCGAGGCCAGCGACGCCTCGTCGTTCGCGCGCTGCGTGTTGCGGGCGCCGAGGCCGGCGAGCGGCTTCAGCACGATCGGGTAGCCCACTTGCTGCACGAAGGCCCGGGCATCGTCGGCGCTCTTCACCAGGGCCTGGCGGGCGACCGGCAGGCCAGCGCGGCGCAGCACGTCCTTCATCCGGTTCTTGTCGCGGAAGTTGCGTGCCGCCTCGGCGCCCATGCCGTCGACGCCGAGGGCGTCGCGCGCCTCGGCGATCGGCACCTGCAGCATCTCGAGGTAGCCCTCGAGCCGGTCGAGCCGGCCCCAGCGTTCGCGCAGGCGCCGGGCCCCGGCGATGAGCTGCGCCGCGTCGCCGGCGTCGCCGATGCGCTCGTAGCCGGCGACGCGGTCGCGCAGCTCGGCGGGCAGGCGTTCCTCGGGTTCCTGCGACAGCACGCCGAGCCGCGCGTCGGCGAGGTCGGCGAAGCAGCGCAGACAGTGGCGCATGTTGTCGCCGAAGTGGGGAGCGACGAGGGCGGTGTGGATCACGGCAGGCAGGCCGCCGAGGCTATCCTCGGCGGCGAGCGCCGTCGTGGCCGGTGGGCGAATCCCGGCCGGGCCGCGGCCGCGCCGGCCTCAGGCCTCGTAGCCGAGGGCCTCGAGTTCGCGGCCGATCTCGGTCGCGAACAGCAGCTTGATCTCGCTGTCCATCTCGCGCTGCCAGCGGCCGATCGACGCCCTGGGCCCCTTCGACGACATGTGGTCGGCGAACTCCTTCTTCTGCGCCAGCACCGGGGCGGCGTCGAGTTGCACGCCGAGGTGGGCCGACAGCCGCGCGGCGACCCCGGGCAGGTCGTGCACCATGTCCTCGTAGCGCACGATGGTCGCCCTGGGGTCGTCCGGCGCGATCTCGAGCAGCGTGCGCAGCCGCCGGCGCCTGTCCTCGAGGAAGCGCAACGCGAACTCGCGCTGCGTCTCGTGCTCCTGCACCGAGAACGACGCCGTGCCGCGCTTCTGGTTGAACGCCCAGATCGACTGCAGGATGTCGCGCGGGTCGCGCAGCAGGTAGATCACGCGGTGCTCGACGCCGAGTTCCAGCAGCGAGCCGCGGAACGGCGTGCGCGACTTCTCGGCGTAGTAGATGGCCGCCGGATCGCGCGCGGGGCTGCACGGCTCGTGCTGGCGGGCGCGGCGGCTGAACTCGCGCCAGGCGCCGTGGAACGCCGCGTGCCACAGGGGGCTCGGTCCGTCGACCGCGAACCCTGCCGGCATCGGGAACGGCGGCGGCTCGATGCGGTTGCCGGGCGTCGGCCGCTCGCCCGCGACCCGCTCGGTGGTCCACTCGACCCGGCGCAGGCCGGCATCGGCGAGCTGCCAGGCCCAGCGCAGGTAGAACGCCAGGTAGCGGGCTTCGAAGGGATAAGCGCGGTCGAAGACGATGCTCGGCGACGTGCCGAGCAGCTGCATCAGCAGCGTCGAGCCGCTGCGGGCCGAGAACAACAGCAGCAACGGCTGCAGCGGCGGGGCCTCAGACGCCATGGCCGAACGCCTCCAGTTCGGGCTGCATGCGGTCGCGGTAGAGCGCCGCCACGGCCTCGGTCAGGTGGGGCCGCCAGCGCGCGGCCGGCCACTCGTGGCCGGTCGGCGGCAGGTCGGGGGCCGGCAGCTCCGGCAGTTCGAGCCAGCGGCGCAGTTGCCGCCACGCCTCGGCCGGGCGCTCGACGACGTCCTCGTAGCGCACGCAGGTCTGCTCGGGGGTCTCGGTCACCTGCGCCAGGTCGCGCAGCCAGTCGCGCACGCCGTGGTGCGCCACGCGCTCGGCGAACGTCGCCAGCGTGTCGACGTGCGTCAGCTCCGCGTCGAGCACGCCGGTGCGGCGGCCCTGCAACCAGCGTTCGATCAGTTCGCCGCGCGGGTCGCGGGCGAGCAGCAGGATGCGATGCGGCAGCTCCGCCAGCACCATCGCCTCGGCCAGCCAGGCGCTGCCCGGCTCGACGTAGAGGCGGCGTCCGGCGGCGGCGGGCAGGCGCTCGCCGTAGTGCCGCCAGTTCGCCTGCAGCATCGTGCGCCACATCGGCGCCTCGCCGTGGGCGTCGAGCGCCGGGTCGCCGGGGGCCGGGAAGCCGGCCATGCCGCGCGACGGCGGCAGCTGGTGTTCGGGCGGATGGAACAGGGTCTCGGTGTCCCACTGCGGGGTCGGTTCGACGCCGGCGCCCAGCACGGCGGCGTGGCGCACGAGGTAGGCCAGCACGCGGCGGTCGGTGGCGGGGCACCATTCGGTGCAGGCCTCCGGCATCGCCTGCAGCAGCGACATCACGGGGCGCACGGAACCGGGCAGCGGGGCGGCGACGACGAGCAGCGGAACGAGGGGCACTTGGCGCTGGGTGCGGGGATCCCGACGCCCCGCGGCGGTCCCTGGGCTGGGCGCGGGGAGGTCGGCCCACCGCTTGGGGTGCGTTGGGGGACCACGCAGCGTACCCCGGGTCGACGGTGAAGCCAGGGACGAACTGGCGCCCGGAGCGCAGCGGCCGCCGCCGCGCTGGCCGCCCCTCGCCTCCGGCAGTAGCCTTCCCGCCCGCCCTGGGCCGCGGCGCCCCGCCGTCCGATCCGAATGACCCTCGTTCGCAACTACGACGCCGCCACCGCCCCCCGCGGCTTCCTGCGCCACCTGCTGCCGCTCGCCGGCTACCCGGCCCAGATGTGGCGCAACCGGTTCATGGTGCAGAACTTCCTGCGCCGCGACCTGCTCGGGCGGTTCCACGGCTCGTTCCTCGGCGTCTACTGGCTGCTGGCCCAGCCGCTGTTCCAGTTCGCCGTCTACTACTTCGTGTTCGGGCTGCTGTTCGGCAACTGGAAGATGGGCCAGGCGCCGGATCCGCACTTCGCGATCTACCTGTTCTCCGGCGTGATCGCCTTCCACGCCCTGGTCGAGTCGACCTCGCAGAGCTGCTCGATCGTGGTCGACAACGGCAACCTGGTGAAGAAGGTGGCGTTCCCGTCCGAGGTCCTGCTGGTGCACGTGTCGGTCGTGTCGCTGGTGATCTACCTGGTCGGCGCCGTCGTCGTCGTGGTCGCGGGGCTGCTGACCGGCGTGCTGCAGCCGGGGCCGCTGCTGCTGGCGCTGCCGCTCGTCCTGCTGGTGCAGGGGGTGATGACGCTCGGCCTGGGGTTGCTCCTGTCGAGCCTCAACGTGTTCATCCGCGACATCGCCCAGCTGTGGCGCATCGCGACGATGGCCTGGATGTTCGTGTCGCCGGTGTTCTGGGAGCCCGCGCTGATGCAGGGCAAGTTCCCGGCGTGGGTGACCGGCGTGATGTTCGGCGTCAATCCGGCCTTCCCGCTGCTGCAGGCGCACCGCGCCGCGCTGGGCATCACCGGGGCGATCGAAGGGTCGACCAGCGGCGTGCCGATCGGCGACTTCTGGCCGAACCTCGGCGCCGCATCGCTGTGGGCGGTGGGCTTCCTGGTGGTCGGCTACGGCGTGTTCATGAGCCGCAAGCACAAGTTCGCCGACCTGATCTGAGGCGCTTCGCGGCGCCGGCGGCGATCAGCCCTTGCCGGGCAGCGGCTCGACCACCCAGCGGTGGTCCTGCAGGAACAGGCCCAGGTCCTTGGTGCGGTTCTGCACGATCAGGTTCTCCTTCGCCGGCCGCTCCTGGAAGCGGTGGGTGCCGACCTCGTCGAACAGCCAGATCGGCACCGTGAACTCGCCGGACAGGAGGCACAGCTTGTCGAGGAACAGCGTGACGTGCCCCTCCTCGAAGTCGAAGGTCAGGTCCTGGAAGTGCGTCGCGTGGGCGAAGCACAGCGTGCCGTCCTTGCGCATCGCGCCGACCGCCAGCGACAGCTTCTCGCGCGGGCGGCCGTTCTTGACGTGCACGCGCACGGCGACGTGGTCGCCGGGGGCGAACGTGTTGCGCGGCTTGCCGGTCACGGCGTCGAGCAGCACGGCTTCGACGATGTGCGGCTGCTGTTCGCCGCCGGCCGGCGCCTTCGGCGTGTCCTGGAAGGGCAGCGGATCGCCGCCCTCGGCGACCTTGTTCTCGTAGGTCGCGTACTCGTTGGTCACCGTGACCGAGTCGGCCAGCATCTCCATGCGGCCGTGGCGCATCCAGATCGTGCGTTCGCAGATCTGCCGCACGTCGTAGAGCGAATGCGAGCAGAAGAACATCGACTTGCCCTGCTTCTTGTAGGCCCAGATCTTGTCGACGCACTTGCGGCGGAAGTTCATGTCGCCGACGGCGAGGATCTCGTCGATGATCAAGAGGTCGGGCTCGGTCGCGACCGCGACGCTGAAGCCGAGCCGCGCGGCCATGCCGGACGAGTAGGTGCGCACCGGCGCGTTGATGAAGTCGCCGAGCTCGCTGAAGTCGACGATCTCCTGGAACTTCTTCTGCGCCTCCTTGCGCGAGAAGCCCATCATCGCCGCGTTCATGTAGATGTTCTCTCGGCCGGTGAAGCTCATGTGGAAGCCGGCGCCGAGCTCGAGCAGGCTGGTGACGCGGCCGTGCACCGAGTAGCTGCCGGCGCTGGGGAAGGTCGTGCCGCTGAGCACCTTCAGCAGCGTCGACTTGCCGGCCCCGTTGGTGCCGATCAGGCCCATGCACTCGCCGCGCTTGACGTCGAAGGTGACGTCCTGCAGCGCGTGCACGGCCTTGTGCAGCGGCCGCTTGTTCCACGGCAGCTTCTCGAACAGCCGGTGGTACGGGTTGCCGTAGAGCCGGTAGGTCTTGCTGAGGTTCCTGGCTTCGATGACGGCGTCCATGCGAGCGATCCGGTGGGGGCTTGGGTGCGGCAGCGGAATCAGCGCAGCAGGCCGCGTTGCCGCAGGAACTCGATCACCTTGCCGACGTTCGCCGCCGCGGCGTCGGCGACGGTGTCGAGCCTGAGGTCGGGCGCGGCCGGCGGTTCGTAGGGTGCGTCGACGCCGGTGACCTCGGCGATCTCGCCGGCCCGGGCCCGTGCGTAGAGGCCGTCCTCGTCGCGTGCCTCGCAGGCCGCGAGCGGCGCGTCGCAGAAGACCTCGAAGAAGCGCTCGCCGCCGACGATCCGGCGCGCCTCGGCGCGCTCGAACGCCAGCGGCGAGACCAGCGCGACGATCGTGCTGATGCCGAAGCCGAGGTTGAGCCGCGCCAGCTCCGCGGCGCGGCGCTGGTTCTCCCAGCGGTCGACGCCGCGGAAGCCGAGGTCGCTGTTGACGCCCAGGCGCAGGATCTCGCCGTCGAGCACGTGCACGTGGTGCTGGTGGTCGAACAGCCACTTCTCGACCCCGTAGGCCAGCGACGACTTGCCGGCGCGCGGCAGGCCGGTGATCCACAGCACGAACGGCTCCTGGCCGAGCCGGGCCTTGCGCGCCTCGGGCGTGACCAGCCGGCGCGAATGCAGCCGCACGTTGCTGCGCGCGTCGGCGCTGGCGCGGCGACCGCGCACGCTCTCCTCGGTGGTCTTGCGCTCGACGATCATGCCGGCGCCGACGGTCGCGTTGTCGAGCCGGTCGATCAGGATGAAGGCGCCGGTGGCGCGGTTCTTCGTGTAGGCGTCGGCCGCCAGGGGCCGGCTGCACTCGAGGCGCACCCGGCCGATCTCGTTCATCTGCAGCTCGGGCGCGGACTCGCGGCGCAGCGTGCCGACGTTGATGCGGTAGCGCAGGTCGGTGACCGTCGTCGCGGTCTGCGTCGTGGTGTGCTTCAGCAGGTACCGGGCGCCCGGTCGCAGCGGCGCGCCCGCGAACCAGACCACCATCGCCTCGACGGCGTTGGCCAGCGGCGGCGCGTTGTTCGGTCCCACCAGCATGTCGCCCCGGCTCACGTCGATCTCGTCCCGCAGCGTCAGCACGACGGCCATGCCGGCGAACGCCTCCTCGACGTTGCCGTCGAACGTGACGATCGACTTGACCGTGCTCTGCTTGCCCGAGGGCACGACCGCGATCGGATCGCCGACCCGCACGACGCCCGAGGCCAGCGTGCCGGCGTAGCCGCGGAAGTCCAGGTCGGGGCGCAGCACGAGCTGCACCGGGAAGCGCAGGTCGACCAGGTTGCGGTCGCTGGCGACGTGCACCGTCTCGAGATGGTCGAGCAGCGGCGAGCCCTGGAACCAGGGCATGCTGTCGCCGCGGCGCACGACGTTCTCGCCCTTCAGCGCCGACATCGGGATGAAGTGGATGTCGCGCACCTGCAGGCGCGCGGCGAACTCGATGTAGGCGTCGCGGATCTCCTGGAAGCGGGCCTCGCTCCAGCCGACCAGGTCCATCTTGTTGACGGCGACGACGAAGTGCTGGATGCCCAGCAGCGCGCACAGGAACGAGTGGCGCCGCGTCTGCTCGAGCACGCCGTGCCGCGCGTCGATCAGGATCACCGCGAGGTCGCAGTGCGACGCGCCGGTCGCCATGTTGCGCGTGTACTGCACGTGGCCGGGCGTGTCGGCGATCACGAACTTGCGCCGCTCGGTGGCGAAGTAGCGGTAGGCGACGTCGATCGTGATGCCCTGTTCGCGCTCGGCCTGCAGGCCGTCGACCAGCAGCGCCAGGTCCAGCTCGCCGCCGGTGGTGCCGAAGCGGTCCGACGCCTTGCGGGTCGCCGCCAGCACGTCGTCGTGCACCATCTGCGTGTCGTAGAGCAGGCGGCCGATCAGCGTCGACTTGCCGTCGTCGACGCTGCCGCAGGTCAGCAGCCGCAGCATCTCGCGGCGTCCGTAGCGGGCCAGGTAGCCCTCGATGCCCTGCGCGTCGATCTCCTCGGCGTAGGACATCAGAAGTAGCCCTCGCGCTTCTTGTCCTCCATCGAACCGCCCTCGTCGTAGTCGATCACCCGGCCCTGCCGCTCGCTGTCGCGGCTGCGCAGCATCTCCTCGATGATCTTCGGCACGGTGTCGGCCTCGGACTCGATGGCGCCGGTCAGCGGGTAGCAGCCGAGCGTGCGGAAGCGGACCTTCTTCCGCACCGGCGTCTCGCCGGGCTCGAGCGGCATGCGGTCGTCGTCGACCATGATCCAGGTGCCGTTGCGGCGCACGACCGGCCGCTCCTTGGCGAAGTAGAGCGGCACCATCGGCAGCCGTTCCCGGTACACGTAGAGCCAGACGTCGAGTTCGGTCCAGTTGCTCAGCGGGAAGACGCGGATCGATTCGCCCTTGGCGACGCGGCAGTTGAACAGGTTCCACAGCTCCGGCCGCTGGTTCTTCGGATCCCACTGGTGGAACCGGTCGCGGAACGAGAACACCCGCTCCTTGGCGCGGCTCTTCTCCTCGTCGCGGCGTGCGCCGCCGAACGCGGCGTCGTACTGGCCGGCGTCGAGCGCCTGCTTCAGCGCCTCGGTCTTCATCACGTGCGTGTGGCGCTGGGTGCCGTGCGTGAACGGGTTGATGCCCTGGCGCAGGCCGTCCTGGTTGATCCACTCCCGGAAGTCGAGCCCGAGCTCCTTCACGATCCGATCGCGGAACTCGATCATCTCGCGGAACTTCCACGTCGTGTTGACGTGCAGCACCTGGAACGGGATGCGGGCCGGCGCGAACGCCTTCTGGGCCAGCCGCAGCATCACGCCCGAGTCCTTGCCGATCGAGTAGAGCATCACCGGCCGTTGGAACTCGGCGGCGACCTCGCGGATCACGTGGATGCTCTCCTGCTCGAGCTGCTGCAGGTGGCTGAGCGCGTAGCGGGTCATGGCGACACGGCGCCGGCGCGGCGCCCGGGGGTGCGGTGGGGGTGGGTCAAGGTCGTGTCGCGGGGAAGTAGGGTCGCGGTCTCGCCGCCAGGTGTCAATCGGTCCGGGGCCGGGCGGCGCGAGCCGTGGCTTCGCCCGCCGCGGTGCCCGGTCGGATCCATGCCACCGGGCGCAGGGTCCCGCCTGGCGAACGGCGGCGATCGCTCAAGGCGCCAGCAGGCCGCGCGCCGCCAGCAGGTCGTGGGCTGCGGCGACGCAGTCCGCCAGCGACCGCGTCGCGGTGCGCAGGTGCAGGTCGGGGTGCTCGGGCGGCTCGTACGGCGCCGTGACGCCGGTGAACTCGGGGATGGCCCCGCTGCGGGCCCGGCGGTAGAGGCCCTTCGGGTCGCGCGCCTCGCAGACCTCGAGCGGCGCGTCGACGAACACCTCGACGAAGTCCGCGCCGAGGATCGCGCGGGCCTGGGCCCGGTCCCGGCGATAGGGCGAGATGAACGACGTCAGCACGAGCACGCCGGCGTCGACCAGCAGCGCGGCGACCTCGCCGACGCGGCGGATGTTCTCGCTGCGGTCGGCCGGCGAGAAGCCGAGATCCTTGCACAGGCCGTGGCGCACGTTGTCGCCGTCGAGCACGTAGGTCAGCCGGCCGGCGGCGGCGAGGCGCGCCTCGAGCGCGTGCGCGACGGTCGACTTGCCCGAGCCCGACAGGCCGGTGAACCAGACCACGGCGCCGCGCTGGCCGAGCAGCCGTTCGCGGTCGCGGCGCGAAACGGAGCCGGCGTGGCGGGTGAGGTTGCGGGGGTCGGTCATGCGGACGCGGCGTCGAGGAGTAGGGTCACGAGCGCCGCCGCGGCTGTCAATGCGCGGGTGCCGTCACGAACCCAGGAACCACTGCGGCCGGAGACCGAGCCCCAGCGCCGCCAGGACGAGCAGCACCAGCAACCCGACCAGGGGTCGCGGCATGGTCGTCGCTGGCCGGGCTCCCGGCCGGGGGCGGCCGGCGAACGTGCCGAGCCAGACCCGGTAGAAGGCGACGGCGCCCAGCGTCGTCGCCAGGATCATGCCCCCGGCGACCAGGATGCCGTGCCCGGCGAGGGCGTGGAACAGCAGGTCCTCGGCGAAGAACACCACGCCGCCCGGCACGCCGGTGAACAGCCAGCCCGCGACGAGGAACAGGCGCGCCGCGGCAGGCTCCCGATCGGCGAGCCCGTGGTCGGGCGCCAGGCGGTCGAGGCGGTGACGGCCCTGCAGGTCGAGCACGACCAGCGCCAGCGTCGCGAGCCCGAGGTCGGTGCCGGCGAGCATCAGGTACTCCGCGCCGAAGCCGTGGTCGCTGGCCAGCGCGCCGGCGACCAGCAGCGCCGACTGCGCCCCGCCGATCGCGAACAGGACGCGCAGCGGGTCGCCGCGCACCAGCGCGAGGCCGGTCTGCACCAGCGCCGTCAGCACGAACCAGGCGGTCAGCGCTTCCTGGGCCGGTGGCGAGATCGTGGCCGTCCCGGGGTCGAGCAGCCAGACGGCCAGCGCCAACCCGGGCTGCGACAGCTGCAGCAGCAGGCGCTGCGCCGGCGGCACCGACGACCGCAGCGACTCGAGCCAGAGGTGGCACGGGAAGGCGCCGCCGACGACGGCGAGCGCGAGCACCGCGATCGCCTCCGACCGCGGCGCGACGGCGTGCGCCGCCGCGGCGGCGACGGCCAGCAAGGGCAGCCAGGGCAGCGCGGGGCGCCGCCCCTCGCGCCAGGATCGCACGGGCCCGACCAGGGGCAGCGCCAGCACGCCGAGCAAGCCGACCATGAACAGGCCGTGCCCGGCCGCCAGCCAGCAGGTCGCCGCGGCGATGGCGCCGAGCGCCAACAGGAACCGGGACGAAGCGGCCGGCGAAGCCGGCGCGGCGACGTCGCGGCGGTGCCCGCGTGGGGCCGCCAGCACCTCGAGCGCGGCGATGGCGCGGCAGGCTCCGAGCAACGGCCGCGCGATCCAGTGCCACTGCAGCGCGTCCAGCCAGAAAAGGCGCACGGAGGCGAGGTACAGCCGCCGTTCGAGTGCGGCGGGCAGGACGTGGCCGAGGGACATGCGCCGTTGCAGCGCGACGCCGCCGGCGAACACCGGGTTGTCCTGGAAGTCCTGGATCAGCGACGACGAGCGCAGGAACTGCCACGTCCGCAGGCCGGCGTGCGCGAACAGGTGCACCGACACCAGCGTGTGCCAGCCCGCCGCGAGCTCGGCGTACATCACCCCGATCTGCGCCATCGTCGAGTAGGCGAGCGCGGTCTTGGCGTCCGGGCGCGTACTGCCGACCAGCATCGCCCACACCGCGGTCAGCAGTCCGATCGCCAGCATCGCCCAGCGCACGCCGGTCTCGGCCAGCCACAGCGGTGCCGTGCGCAACAGCAGGAACGGCCCGAGGTGCACCGACAGCGCGCCGTAGAAGATCGCGCTGGAGGCCGCCGGCCCCTCCATCGCCCGGTGCAGCCACGGCGACATCGGCAACTGCGCCGACTTGGCCAGGCTGCCCAGCAGCAGGCAGGTGCCGATCAGCACGGCGTGGTCGGCGCCGACGTCGGCGGCGAAGCCGCGAAAGCCCTGGGCGGGGAACGAGTGGTGGACCAGCACCGCCGCGAGCAGCAGCAGGAAGTCGCCGATGCGGTAGTAGACCAGGGCTCGCAGGCTGTTCTGGCCGGCGCGGATCTGCCGGCGGAAGAAGCCGATCAGCAGCACCGAGCTGGCGCCGACGAGCTCCCAGGCGACGAACAGCGTGTCGAGGTTCCCGGCGAGGCTGAGCAGCCACAGGGCCGAGGCCAGCAGCATGACCAGGAACCAGTAGCGCGAACGGCCGGGCTCGCGGAAGAACGATGGCGCCGAGAAGCGCACGACGACGGGGTAGACCAGTCCGACCAGCGCGAGGTAGAGCGCGCCGAGCCCGTCGACGAGCAGGGTCGGCTGCCAGGCGTAGTCGTGCAGGCGCAGCCATGCCGGCAGTTCCAGCTCGTGCACGCCGCCAGGCGTCCGCCACCAGGCCCACACCAGCAGCGCCGAACTCGCGGCGACCAGCACCGAGTGGGCCGCCGCCAGCCGGGCCTCGCGGCCCTCGCGCCAACGGGCGCCGAACAGCAGCGACAGGCCGTGCGCGCACGGCGGCAGCGCCACCATGGCCAGCAGCGGCAACAGCAGCACGTCGAGCGGGATCACCAGCGCCCCTCCAGCACGTGGTCGTGGGCCGGATCGAGCGCCATCGGGACCGCGCCATCGGCCATGGGGCCGAACTCCGGCCACGCCGCCCGCCACGGCCGGAACCCGCCGTCGACGTACAGCTCGATCGCCCCGTCGTCCGGATCGATGCGGCCCAGCTGCAGCCACTCGCCGGCGACGAGGCGCCGCAGCCGCTCGTGGCCGCGCACCAGCGCGGCGATGGCCGCGGGCGCGGCCTCCATCAGCACGAGGCAGCGCATCGGCTCGTGCAGTTCGACCTGCTGGCGGGCGAGGCCGATGCGCAGGTCGCTCTTGCTGCCGGTGACGACGCCGAGCAGCGAGGCGACGTTCAGCGGCAGCTTCGAGCCGCAGCCGAACCCGTCGTTGTCGACCCGCGAGAAGTAGTAGTCCATCGCGATGTTGACGGCGACCGGCACGGTGCCGAGCACGGTCTCGCGCAGCACGCTGCCGTCCGCGTCCTGCGTCGGGTCGTACGAGACCAGGAACGCGCGGCGGTCGAGGTTCGAACGGATCGTGCAGCGGCGGCGCCCGACGATGCACATCGCGACCCGGTTGTGGCCGTACTCCGGCCGCGGCTGGGCGAGGTCGTGGCCGCGCTCCTGCACGTGCTCGAAGGCGCGGTCGGCGGCGACGTCGCCGCGGCCGGGCAGGAGCCGCCGGCAGCGTTCGACGGCGCACTGCTTCGCCGCCTGCCGCAGGCTCGCGTGCAGCGCGTCGGCCTCGTCCAGGCGGGCGTCGGGCAGCCGCGCGGCGTCGAGCAGTTCGACCCCGTCGGTGGTGGTGTCGTGCAGGAACGGCACGAACAGCGTCGCGTCGGGCACGTCGACGCCTCGTTCGCGCAGCGCCGCGCGCACGGCGGGGCGGTTGGCGAGCATGGCGAACAGGCGGGCGTTGGCGGCGCCCGGATTGCCCGAGCAGGCGCCGCAGCCGTAGGCCTGCCGCAGCGGGTTGTTGCTGGTGGTGGAGCCGTGGCCGACCACGGCGACCAGCGGCGCGAAGTCGCGCACCAGACCGGCGGTGCGCAGGATCGAGGCGACGATCGCGGCCTGCTCGGCCGGCGAGTAGCCGCCGTCGCCATCGACGTCCAGGCGCGTGGCCGGCCGCGGCAGCACGAGGCGGCGCACGGCCTGGCGCCAGCGATGCACGCGACCGGGCAGCAGCAGCTTGAACACCAGCGGCACGAACGCGAGCAGGCCGGCGGTGAACGACACCAGCACGCCGCGCACCAGGGAGCGCGACCGCGCGTAGAGCATCAGCGCCAGCGAGGCGCGCAGCTGGCCGGCGGCGCGCGTTCGCGCCCAGGCGCGACCGGCCTCGTCGACCGGCAGCTCGCGGATGGTGCGCGACGGCTCGACGACCGGCGGGCACTGCCGCGTCGGCCGCGCGGCGCCCAGGGCCTGGAACCGCATGTCGAAGCCGAAGAAGCCGACGGTGCCGAACGTCTCGATGCCGACCTCGGGGCGTTCGAGCTGCCGCCGCAGCGACTCCTCGCGGTCGTCCATGCAGACGAGCGCCTGCGCGCGCCGGCCCGCCGGCGGCAGCGGTCGCCGCCGGTCGCGCTCGAGCATCGCCAGCATCGTGCCCGCGAACGACCGCTCGTAGGCGCGCTGCCAGCGGTGCAGACGGCCCAGGTGGTGCGTGTAGTGCGAATGCACCGGCGCCGGGTGGTGCGGGTGCTCGGCGACCAGCGCGTCGTCGAGCGCGTGCATCGACACCAGGACCACGGCCAGCCAGTCGCGCAGGCAGAGCGCGGGCGCCGCCGCCGGCGCCAGCTGCGGCTCGGTCTCGAGCTTGTGCACCATGCCCGACCAGCCCTTGAGCACGAACAGGGCCTGCAGGCAGTAGGCAGCGGCGTCCGGCGCTCCGGCGAAGGCGCGCACCTCGTCGTGCACGATCGCGTCGACCGGGCGGCCGGCGCCCAGGTGCCGGGCGAGGCGCGCGCGCAACGCCGGCGCCCACGGCAGGCCGAACGCCGGCAGGGCCTCGACCGAGGCGAGGAACCACGCCCACAGGCCCTCGCGCGCGAACGGATTCGGCCACGGCGCCAGGCCCTGGTCGAGGTAGCAGGCGATCAGCGGCACCAGCCAGTCCTGCAGCGGCCGATCGCGGACCGAGTAGCGGATCAGGTGTTCGGCGGCGGGGCCGGGCACCAGCGCGACCGGCGGCACGTCGTCGCCGAGGGCCGGGTCGGCGAGGAAGCGTTCGACGGCCTCGTCGTCGCTGCGCGGCGGATCCCGGCCGGCCGGCCAGTGCGCGCGCAGGACCGCGCCGAGCGTCGCGCGGCCGATGCGGCCGTTCGCCAGCTGCTCGCGGAAGAACGACTCCGACTCGTAGGGGCGCGCGCGGTAGAGCGCGGCAGCCTCGCGCACGGCGACCGCGAACGGCCGGTCCTCGAGCGCCTGCAGGATGTTGTTGTGGACGAAGGCCCAGAGCGGGTTCTGCAGCGGCAGCAGCGGCCGGCAGGCGGCCAGCCACTGCTCGACCTGCGCGGTGCAGTCCATCGTCACTCCTCAGCCGGCGGGGTCTGGTCGCCGCGGCCCGAGAGTTCGCGCCAGAGCCGGTCGAGCGACGCCTTCACCACCTTGCCGCCGGCCTTCTCGTAGCCGCTGCGCCAGCTGCGCACGGCCTCGATCGCGGCATGGTCGAGGCCGTCGACCTCGAAGTGCAGGTGCACGGTGCGGCGCGGCGGCAGTTCGCCCAGCTGGGCGACCAGCGCCGGCACCGCCAGGAAGCTCAGGTGGCCGCCGACCCGCACCTCGAGCGTGCCGTTCGCGTGGTCGGTGGTCGCCAGCTCGACGCGGCTGGTGCGCCGCAGCAGCAGCAGCAGCGCCAGGGCGAAGCCGATGCCGATGCCCCACAGCAGGTTCCAGAACACGACGCCGAGCAGCGTCACCAGATAGACGTGCAGGTCGCCGAACGACGCGACCTTGCGGGCCTCCGCGATCTTGACCAGCTTGACGCCGACCTGGACGAGCAGCGCGCCCAGCGCCGCCATCGGCACGTGGGCGAGCAGGCCGGCGAAGCACAGCACGAACACCGCCATCCACACCCCGTGCAGCGTCGCCGACCATTTCGTCCGCGCGCCGGAGGCGATGTTCGCGGAACTGCGGACGATGACGCCGGTGATCGGCAGGCCGCCGACGAGGCCGGACAGGGTGTTGGCGATGCCCTGCGCGACCAGTTCGCGGTCGAGGTCGGCGCGCGGCCCCGGATGCAGCTGGTCGGTGGCGACCGCGCACAGCAGCGACTCGGCGCTGGCGACGACCGCCAGCGCGATGCCGGCGCCGAGGTAGGCGGTGAACTCGTGGTCGCCGAACGCGGGCAGGCGGATCGCGTCCAGCAGGCTGCCGGCGATCGTGACCCTCGCGAGGTCGCCGGGCAGCAGCAACGACACCAGGGTGCCGGCCAGGATCGCCACCAGCGAGCCGGGCAGGAACGGCAGCCGTCGACCGAGGCGCGGCCAGGCGAGCAGCACCGCCAGCGTGATGCCGCCGACCAGCAGCGCGCCAGGGTCGGCGTGGGCCAGGGCGGCGGGCAGCGTCGCCAGGTTGGCCAGCGCGTTGCTCTTCGGCGTGCCGCCGAGGATCGTGTGCAACTGGCCGAGCGCGATCAGGATGCCGATGCCCGCGAGCATCGCGTGCAGCACGGCGGGGCTGATCGCCAGCGCGGCGCGGGCCAGCCGCATGGTGCCGCCGAGCATCTGCACGCCGCCGGCGATGGCGCCGACGATGCCCACGCTGGCGAGGCCGAACTGCTGCACGTAGCCGTAGACCATGACCGTCAGGCCGGCGGCGGGACCGCTGACCTGCAGCGGGGCGCCGCCGAGCAGGCCGACGACGATGCCGCCGATCGTCGCGGCGATCAGGCCCGCTTGCGGGGTCGCACCCGAGGCGACGGCGATGCCGAGCGACAGCGGCAGCGCGACCAGGAAAACCACCAGCGAGGCGGGGATGTCGCCGACCAGGCCGGCGAACGGACCGGGCCGGCGGGGCAGGGTCGTGGTCATCGCCGCACCTCGAGGCCCCGACCGGAGCGGGCAGGGCGGGGACGGGGAACGGCGAGGGGGCGCCAACGGAGCAGGAGCAGAGGCAACATGCGGATTCTCGACGGACCGGTCAGCGCGCGGAACGGGCGCCGGGAAGGGGCACGGTCACCCGGGGACCGCACCAGGCGGCGGGCGACGTCGCGACGGTCAGGCGAGCATCGGCGGCGCGCGCGAGCGCCGGACGCGGCGCCACGGGCCCTCGTCGTCGACGTCCGACCGGCCGGTCGATGGCCGCGGCGGCGTGGCGGGCGCGGTGATCTCCGGCGGCCGGTCGCCGGGATGCAGTTCCGGTTCGGGCCCCGGCAGCCCCTCCGCCCCGGGTTCGCTGGGCTCCTGCGCCAGGGTCTCGG
Organism: Planctomycetota bacterium; assembly: GCA_019636245.1. GTDB lineage: Bacteria > Planctomycetota > UBA1135 > UBA1135 > UBA2386 > JAEUHS01. The sequence goes on from JAHBXX010000011.1 coordinate 31,811, forward strand.
CCGCGGGAGCGAAGGCGAGTTCGCCGCCGGGCACCGCGGCTGCCGCGGCCGTGCCGGCGGCACCGGTCGGGCCGGACGCCTGCGGGCCGCAGGCCAGGGCGCCGAGCCCCCAAACGACCGGCACCAACCCGACGACCAGCACCCACCAGCCCAGGCTCCACGCCGCGGGCCGCGGCGCGCGCGGTGCGCACGCGGGCGGCAGGGGGGGAGCCATGGGCGGCATGGGCGGGAAGGACAGTGCCGCTGCCCGGCGGCGGAATCAAGCGAGCCCGGTCCCCTGGTGGTTGTGCAGCCGTAAACGAAGGCCGATACGTGGTTTGCGGAGTTCGCTCGGGGTGGGGCCACGGCGCCCGGGCGGTTCCGGCCGGCCACCACGCGGTCAGACCGCGTCGAGCGCCGCCACGTGCAGGCCGAGTTCGCGCGTGTCGCCGCCCAGGCCGCGGTCCTTGGGCACGAAGGCGCCGCAGCGCAGCCGGCACTCGACGACCTGACCGGCCGGCGCGTTTTCCGGCAGCCGCCAGCGCAGCACCTGGGCACGGTCGCGCGGCACCTCCTGCCGGCCGAGGCAGACGCCGTCGGCCCACAGTTCCGCCCAGGTGTCGAGGGGCTGCGGCACCAGCGTCACGACCACCTCGCGCCAGGCCGCGGGCGCCGCCAGGTAGAACCAGCACCCGGCCATCGTCCACCGCAGGCCCGTGTGGCCGTGCGCGGGCGGTTCGGGGTGGTGCCAGCCGGGCCCCAGGCTGCCGGCGTCGGCGGTGCCCATGCGCACCTGGGCCCGCGCCGTGGCGCAGAAGCGGTCGACGATCGCGTGCAAGTCGCCGACGCCCGACGGCTCCTGCAGCCCCGGCACGATCAGGTCGGCGAACGCGGCGTCGGGCACCTTGCGCAGCCGTTGGGTCTGGAAGCGTCGCCAGCGCAGCGACAGCGCATGCCGCCGGCACCAGCGGTGCGCCGACTGCACCGCCTCGAGCACGCGCAGCGCCATCGGGCCGCCGCCCTGGCGCATGTGCTCGGCCAGCGCCTCCATGCGGCCGCGGTCGTGCGCCCGGATGCCGCGCCAGATGCGGCGCAGGCGGGACCGTTCGTAGTGCTTCCACACCGCCTGCAGGCGGTTGCGTTCGACCATCGCCCGGCGGCGGCCTTCGCGTTCGGCGACCACGTCCTCGGCCTCGGGCGCCGACGGCTTGCCGGCCGCGGCCATGTCGCCGTGCCAGTCGTGCACCGCGACCGCGCTCGGCACGTAGTAGATCTCGTGGCCGGCGAGCCGCGCGCGCCAGCACCAGTCGACGTCCTCGACGTACATGAAGAACGTCGGGTCGAAGCCGCCGAGCCGCCGCAGCGCCGCCCCGCGCAGCAGCAGCGCGCCGCCGCAGACCGCGAACACGCGCTCGGGCTGGTCGCGCGGGTCGAGGTCGGGCCGGCCGATGTCGCGGTCGGCGGCGAAGCCGCCTTCGCCCATGACGATGCCGGTGCTGTTCAGGATCGTCGGGCAGCGCCGCATCAGCATCTTGGCGCCGAACGCCGCGCCCGCGGGCAGCGCCTCGGCGGCGGCGACCAGTTCGGACACCATGTCGCGGCGCGCCACGGCGTCGTGGTTCAGCAGCACCACGAAGTCGGCGCGCGTGCGGTCGAACAGCACGTTGTGGCCGGCGGCGAAGCCGAGGTTGGTCGGCGATTCGAGCACGTCGATGGTCGGGAACGTGCGCCGCACGAAGTCGGCGGTGCCGTCGCCCGACGCGTTGTCGAGCACCGTGATCCTCAGGTTGGGCCAGTCCTGGTCGAGCAGCGACTGCAGGCACGGCGACACGTAGTCCTTGCTCTTGTAGGCGAGCACCATCGCCTCGACCGACGGCGCGCTGGCCGGGTCGCGGCCCTGCGGCAGCGCCGTGATCGCGGCGGCGGCGGCGCGCAGCGCGGCGGTGTCCGGCGCCGCCGCGGCATCGACGAGCGTGCCCGGCACCGCGGCCGCGGCGCGCCGGAGCCGCGCTTCCCCGGGGCCGCCATCGAGCAGGAACACCGGCGCCGAGACGGCGCCGCGCGCGCGCTCGTGCGCGAGGTCGGCCAGCGGCAGCAGCCGATGCGACCGGCTCCACGCGGCCGGCGCCTGGTAGGGCTCGGGGCAGAACAGCACCACGTCGCCGCCCAGCCGCGCGAGCAGCGTCGGCACGAGACGCGCCGCCGCGCGGTCCGCGGGCAGTGGACAGAGGACCAGGGCCAGGGGCGGCATCGGCGGGATTCTGCCGGTGCCCAGGTCGGCGCGCGAGCGCTCCGTTGCGCCCTGCCAGGGCGTCGCGTCTGATCCGCCGATGCGGATCGGCATCGACGTCTCCATGACCGCGGACAGCAAGACGGGCCTGCCGTCCTACACGCGGTCGCTGGTGGAGGCGCTGGCGCGCGTCGACCCGCGCAACGAGTACTGGCTGTATCCGATCACCTGGCACTCGCTGCCGCCGAACCACCGCGATTCGGTGCTGCCGAAGGCGCGCAACTTCCACCGCGTCTGCGGGCGCTGGCCCAAGCGCTGGCTCGACCGCCGCTGGCAGCAGGGCGACCGCAAACGTCTGCTCGGGCCGCCGCCGGACGTCTACTTCAGCCCGTTCCACAACGCGCCCGACCGCTGGCTGCCGCGCCTGGTCTGCGTCTGGCACGACGTGTCGTTCCGGGTGCACCCCGAGTTCTCGACCGAGGCGAACCGCGTCTACTGCGAGGACCAGTTCGACCGGTCGCTGCGGCTCGCGCATCGCTTCGTCACCGTGTCGCACTTCTCGAAGCAGGAACTGGTGCGCGCCATGGGCGTGGCCGCGGACCGCATCGACGTCGTGCACGAGGCCGCCGATCCGCTGTTCCGGCGGCTGGGTGATGCGGTCCTGCCGCCGCGCCTGCAGGCCTTGCTCGGCGGCGCGCCGTTCGTGCTCTACGTCGGCTCGGTCGAGCCGCGCAAGAACCTGGCGACGCTGGTCGAGGCCTACGCCGAGCTGCAGGCCCGCACGCGGCACCCGGCCCGGCTGGCGATCGCCGGCGGCTCCGGCTGGAAGAACTCGGCGGTGTTCGACGCCGTGGAGAGGCACGGCCTCGGCGACCGGGTGCGCTTCCTCGGCTTCGTCACCGATGCCGAACTGGTGGCGCTCTACAACGCCTGCGCGCTGTTCTGCTATCCGACGCTCTACGAGGGGTTCGGCCTGCCGGTGATCGAGGCGATGCAGTGCGGTGCGCCCGTCGTCACGAGCCGCGTCGCCTCGCTGCCCGAGGTCGGCGGCGACGCCGTGCGCTACGTCGACGACCCGCACGACGCGAAGGCGCTGTCCGAGGCGCTGCAGCAGGTGCTCGAGGACCAGGCGCTGCGGCAGCGCCTGCGCGACCGTGGCATGGCGCAGGCGGCGGCCTTCAGCTGGGACCGGGCGGCGCGCGAGACGCTGGCGATCCTCGAGCGCGTCGTCGCCGACGACGGGCTCGATCCCGCCGATGTGCGCATGGGCGAGGACGAGCGCGGCCTCGACGACGGCTTCCACGCCCTGGAGCGGCCGCCCGAGGGCGCGTTCCGCTGGATGATGCGGCGCGGCACGCTGCACCTGCGACCGCGTCCTGGCGACCGCGCGCTGCGCGTCGTCGCCGCCTCGCCGTTGCCGGAGCAGACAGTGACCCTGATCGCGCGCATCGACGGCACCGTCGTCGGCACCGGGCTGCTCGGCCACGGCCCGCGCCCGTTCGTGTTCGAGCTGCCGCCGCACCTGCCGCGCCACCGGCGCCTCGACGTCGAGCTGGCGGTCAACCAGCTGCTGCCGCCGGCGCTGAAGGGCGGCGACCGGCGCGAACTCGGCGCGCGCGTGTTCGCCGCCGGCTTCGTCGCCGGCTGACCGCCGGGCCCCGGATCGCATCGGTTCCATGACAGGGCCAGGATGCGTCGATAGGATCCGCCCCCACGCCTCGCCGCCCCGCACCGGCCCATGGACATCCTGTTCGACGCCCGCATGCTGAACCGCCCGCTGTCGGGCCTCGAACGCGTCCAGCTCAACGTGCTGCGCGAACTCTCCAACCTGCCGCAGGTGAAGAGGTTGCGTGTGATCGTCATCAGGCACACGAACCCCGCCAAGCCGCTGCCCGAGCGGGTCGAGCGCTGCGAGGTGTGGACCACGGAGGACATCGTCAAGGTCCTGACCGATCCGGCCCAGCGGCCGGACGTCTACCACATGTCGTGGTTTCCCGACACGACGCCGCGCGACCTGTTCCTGCCGCTGCTCGCGCCGGCCTCGGTGGTCGAGGTGCACGATGCGATCCTGAACCGCCACCCCGAGTACTTCCCCGACCAGGAGCACTGGCGCTGGTACAACGGCTACATCCAGCGGCTGATCCGCAACTGCGACCGCCTGCTGGTGCACAGCGAGTCGGTGAAGGGCGAGATCGAACGCGACCTGCACGGTGACCCGTCGATCGCCGACGTGGCGCCGCTCGCGGTCGACCCCGACTTCCACGCGCCGCTGCCGGCCGACGAGGTGCAGCGCCGCTGCCGCCGCATCGGCTTCGAGGGCGACTTCCTGCTCGCCGTCGGCAAGGACTACCCGCACAAGGACCACGCCACGCTGCTGCGTGCGCTGGCGCGGCTGCCGAAGTCGGTGCGACTCTGCATCGCCGGCACCAAGATCTGGAAGAATCCGGGCGAGACCAGCGACGAGATCATCGCCAAGCTCGGCCTCGGCGACCGGGTGCAGTGGGTGCAGGGGCTCGACGACCAGGACGTGAAGGCGCTGATCCAGGGCTGCCGCGCCATGGCGTATCCGTCGCTCGAGGAGGGCTTCGGCATCCCGCCGATCGAGGCGATGGCGCTCGGCACGCCGGTCGTCGCGGCGGCGGCCATGTCGATCCCCGAGGTCTGCGGCGACGGCGCCTGGCTGCACCGGCCGGGCGACGAGCGGCAGCTCGCCGATCTGCTGCAGAAGTGCCTGCGCCGCGGCGCCGACGTCCAGGAGCTGATCGCGCGCGGCAAGGCGCGCGAGCAGACGTTCTCCTGGCGCCGCACCGCCGAACGCACGTTCGCCTGCTACGAGCGGGCGATCGCCAGCGCGCGCGATGGCACCAGCCCGCGCCGGCCGCTGGACCCGACGGTCGCCGAGAGCCTGGCCATCGCCGCGCGCTACAAGTTCAACGAACTCGAACGCGAGCTGGCGGCGTGGCAGCAGCGCTGCCTCGGTGCCGAGACGCAACTGCACGAGGCCCGCCTGCACGCCGGCAAGCTCGAGGCGCAGCTGAAGGAGCTGGGCCGCACCCCGGTGGCGTCGCTGCCGTGGGCGGCACCGCCGCCGCCGCCGAAGCGACCACGCTGGTCGCTGAAACGGCGGTTGCAGAAGATCCGCGACGGTCTGCGCCGTCGCCAGGAACCGTGACGAGGGCTTCGCCGCGGAGCGCATGGCCAAGAAGGAACCCAGCCGGCCCGCCGAGGCAGCGACCGACGCGCAGTTCGTGGCGCGGCTGCAGCGCGATCTCGCCGACCGCGAACGCCAGCTGCGCGACCTGACCGAGCAGGCGCTGGGTTTCCTCGAGGAACTGGCCGAGGCGCGGCGGCTCGACGGCGACCGCGAGCGACTGGCAGCGCGCATCGGCGAACTGGAGCGGGTGATCGCGGATGCCCGCAGCCGCCTGCAGCATGCCGGCGGCTGCGCGCCGTCGAAGCGCTCCGGCAAGGGCCGGGTGCCGGCGCTCGAGGTGGTGTTCTGGGGCGAGGGCTCGCTGGCCCGGGCCGTTGCCTGCCGCGCCGCCTGCGGCGACGTGCCGGTGCGCTGGGTCGGGCCGCCGACGGCGGTGCCGGCGGACCCCGATCTCGGCGGAGTCGCGACGCTCGTGCACCGCGACGCGCACACGCCGGCGCAGTGCTGGAACCTCGGCCTGGTCGGCACCGAGGCGGCGGCGGTGCTGTTCGTGGGCCCTGGCACGCGGCTCGCCGCCGTGCCGGCGCTGCCCGAGCTGGCGCCGAACGTCGCCCTGCTGGCGCCGCGCCTGGAGCCCGAGGGTGCGGCCGCCGTCGGCTGCGTCGAGCTGGACGCGCTGCGGCTGGTGCCGAGGCCGCTGCCCGAGCCGCCGCCCGAGGCGCCGTTCCCCGTGCCCTGGGTGGCACCGCGGGCGTTCGTCGTCCGGCGGGCGGCCTACGAGCGCCTCGGCGCGTTCGACGAAGGTCTGCTCGGCGCGGCCAGCCTGCTCGACTTCACGCTGCGCGCGCGCCGCGCCAACTTCGACGTCGTCGGCTTCGCCGGTCTCGCCGTCGAGGACGACGGCGCCGGAGCTGCCGCCGACGAACACGACCGCGAGCGCCTGTTCGTGCTGGCGCAGCATCGCCCGGAGCAGCTCGGGCGGGCGCTGGCCGAGCACGACGAGTTGTGGCGCCTGGCGCCGGCCGAACTCGCCGGCTACGTGGCGGCGGTGCTCGCCCGGCTGCCGGCGGGCGACGTCGCGGTGCAGCGCGCGGTGCTCGAACGCCTCGCCGCCGGGCTGGTCGGGCACGCCCTGCCGTCGGCGTCGATGTGCGCGCTGGTGCAGTCGAGCCGGGTCGCGGTGCTGCGCAGCGCCGTCGAGGCCGGGCTCGCCCACGGCGACGAACTGGCCGCGGCGCTGCAGCGCGCCGAGGGCCCCCTGGTGACGCCGGCGGCGGCGGCGTTCGAGGCCCTGGGCCGCGACATCGCCCTGTGCCGCAACGCCGCGCTGGCGACGGCCCGGACCCTGGAGCAGACCCGCGCCGAGCGGCGCGAGATCGACACCCAGCGCCACGCGCAGTCCGCCCGCGCCGAGCGCGCCGAGGGCGCGCGGGCGGCGACCGCGCAGCAGCTCGAGCAGGTGCAGACGTGGCTGCGCGAGGCGCAGGCGGAGCTGAAGCGGGTGCAGGAACGGCGCGTCGACGCGGAGCGGGAGATCGCCGAGGCACGCCTGGCCGGCCAGCGGGCGGCGGAGGAGGCCCAGCGCCTGCAGCGCGAGCGCCAGCAGCAGGAGGAGGCGCTGGCCAGGCTGCAGCGCGAGCGCGATCAGCAAGAGGAACAGCGGGCCCGGCTGCAGCAGCAGGTGCAGCAGACGGCGGCGCAGCTCGAGCAGGAGCGCGCCCGCACCCGGCAGGCCGAGGAGCGGCTGGCGGCGCAGCTGCAGAGCCACCGCGAGCTCGAGCGCGAGTTCCTGGCCGCCGACCGCAACCTGCGCAGCCTGCACGAACACACCGCGGAGCTGGCGCGCATCGTCGGGCTGGCGGGCGGCAGCGACCGCGATGGCCTGCAGCACCGGCTGCAGTTCCTGCACCAGGAGGCGGAGAAACTGGCGCGCACCCTGCAGCAGGCCGGCGCGGCCGACGAACGGGCGCTGCTGGCGAACCTCGACCGGCTGGCGCGGCAGCTCGCCGACAGCGAACGCACGCTGCGCGAACGCGAGCGCTGGATCGCGCTGCTGCTGCAGGAGGTGACCTCGCGGCGGTTGTTCCCGCGCGCCCTGCAGGACCACGAGCGCGCCTTCGTCGACCGGGTCGGACGGCTGCCGTGAAGGTCCTGCTCGCGCTGCACCAGTACCTGCCGCGGCACATCACCGGCACCGAGCAGTACGTGCGGGCGCTGGCCCGCGGCCTGCGACGCCGCGGCGTCGACGCGCGCGTGCTCGCCTACGAGCCGCTGGTGCAGTTCGACAGTCCCGAGCGGCTGTTCGTCGAGCGCGACGAGGTGGTCGAGGACGTGCCGGTGCGGCGGATCGGCGTGCACCATCGGCAGTCGCCGAACCCCGAGCTGCGCGACTACGAGAACCCGCTCGCCGGCCAGCTGCTGGCGCGCCACCTCGACGAAGTCGGCTTCGACCTCGTGCACCTGTTCCACCCGCGCAACATCGGCACCGGCGCGATCGAGGAGCCGAAGCTGCGCGGGCTGCCGCTGGTCGTGCACCTGATGGACTTCTGGTGGATCTGCCCCAACTACCTGCTGTGGCGCCGCGACGGCAGCCTGTGCGACGGTCCGCCGCAGGGCGGGGCTGGCTGCATCGCCTGCGTCGACGAACGGCTGGGGGCCGCGGTCGCCGAACGGCGCATCGAGCGGCAGGTGCGCCGCATCGGCGCACGACCGACGCCGGCGGGCAACCAGGGTGCCTCGGCGGTGCGGCAGGCGCACGCGCTGCTGGGCCGGAAGGAGCACCTGATGGCGCGGCTGGCTCAGGCCGATCGCGTCGTCGCGCCGTCGCGCTTCCTCGCCGGCGTCTACCAGGACCACGGCCTGCCGGCGGCCCGGATCGTGCACCTGCCGTACGGGCTCGACCCCGAGCGCTTCGCCGGCATGCCGCCGCGCAAGGCCGTGGCCGGCCGGCCGCGGCTCGACGTCGGCTACGTCGGCTCGATCTCGCGCCACAAGGGCGTGCACGTGCTGCTCGACGCGATGCGGCGCCTCGACCGCGGCGACGTGCACCTGCACCTGCACGGCAGCCGTGACTCGCAGCCCGGCTACTCGGAGGCCCTCGTCGACGGCATCGACGACCCGCGGGTGACGTTCCACGGCGCGTTCGCGCCGATCGAACTCGGGCGCGTGCTGGCCGGGCTCGACGTGCTGGTGGTGCCGTCGCTGTGGTACGAGAACACCCCGTTCTCGGTGCTGGAGGCGTTGCACGCCGGCGTGCCCGTCGTGGCCTCCGACCTGGGCGGCATCGCCGAGATCGTGGTGCCCGGCGCCACCGGCATGCTGTTCCCGGCCGGCGACGCCGTCGCGCTGGCGGCGGTGCTCGACCGCATCGCCGCCGATCCGGCGCGCGAACTGGCGCTGCGGCCGGCGCGGCCGCCCGGCATCGACGACAACCTGGACCGGCTCGGCGCCCTCTACGCCGAACTCGTCGGAGCGCCCGCATGAAGGCGAGCCTGGTGATGCCGACCTGGAACGCCGGCCCGCTGCTCGAAGAGGTGCTCGCCGCCGTCGACGCGCAGCCGGGCGCCGACCGGCTCGAGCGCATCGCCATCGACAGCGGCTCGACCGACGGCACGGTGGCGGTGCTGGAGCGCCACGGCTTCGCCGTGCGCTCGATCCCGCAGCGGGAGTTCAACCACGGCGCCACGCGCGACCTGGGCATCGAGGCGAGCGGCGGCGACGTGATCGTGCTGCTGACGCAGGACGCGACGCCGGCGGACGCACGCTGGCTGCCGGCGCTGCTCGCCGCCTACGACGACCCCGCCGTCGACGCCGCCTGGTGCCGCCAGATCCCGCGGCCGGACTGCAACCCGCTGCTGCGGCGGCGCATCGACGAGTGGATGGGCGACCGCCGCACGCTGTCCTTGCAGCGCCTGCCCGCGGGCACGGCCTGGGGCGACCTCGAGCCGATGCAGCGGCTGCGGCTGTCGGCGTTCGACAACGTCGCCAGCAGCGTGCGCCGCACGACCTGGGCCAAGTACCGCTTCGGCTGGCGCCTGTTCGGCGAGGACGTCACCTTCGGCAAGCGCGTGGTCGAGAACGGCGGCTGCATCGCCTTCGTGCCCGACTCGGCCGTGGTGCACAGCCACCGCACCACGCCCCGGCAGGAGGGCAAGCGCGTCTACTGCGACCACCAGAACCTGTTCGCCCTGTTCGGCCTGCGCGTGATCCCCGATCTGGCGCACTGCCGGCGCGCGGTGCGCGACGGCGGCGCCCACTTCCGGCGCCAGGTCGCCGAGGAGCCGGGGCTGTCGGCCGCGGCGCGCGCGGAACTCGAACGCTGGGCGACAGGCTACGCACGCTGGACGGCGTGGGGGCAGTACCTGGGCGCCAACAGCGAGCGGCTGCGGCGCCGCTGGTTCGGGCCCGCTCTGCGGCTCGTCGACTGGTGGATGCACCGGCCCTGAGCCGGGGCCCGCTCCATGAAGGCCGGGTCAAGGACCGGCGAAGTCTCGGCGGAGCCGCGCCACGGGGTCTCGGCTGTGCGAGCATGCCCGCCCTGACGACCGTGAAGATCCCGACCGCCGCCCTGCTCCTGTGCGTGGGCTTCGCCGCTGCCTGCAGCGGCGACGCTCCGCCACCACCGCCGCCCGGCGTGGAGATCACCGCCGACAACGCGGTCGAGGTCGCCACGATCGCCCTGCAGGCGGCGTTCGGCCTGGCGGAGACCGGCGAGGTCGTCGGCGCCCTGTTCGACGTGCCGCTCGCTCCGCCGCCGGCCCCCGCGACGGCGCTGGCGGCGACGACCACCACGACGCTGCCGGGACCGGAGGGCGGGCAGGTGCTGGTGACGTGGACCGACCAGGACGGCAACGGCCTGACCTCGCCCGCGGATTCGTTCGTCTACACGTTCGCCGACTACGGTCGGCTGGGGTTGCGGCTCGACGGCGTGGTGCTGGCCGACGTCCTGGACACGACCGGCCAGGTGGCGACCGGACAGGCCTGGACGGTCGACGCCCTGCTGACGTTCGCCAACCTGCAGGTCACCGAGGGCGCGGACAGCGTGCTGCTCGGCGGCGCGCAACGCTACCGCCGCGAACGGCGGGCGACGGTGATGCTGTCCGAGCTCGCGATCGACACGCCGTTCGCCTTCGGCTCCGGCGTGCTGCAGCCCGGCAACCGCATCGGCTACAACACCTATCCGTTCGAGTTCCAGTTCGCGCTGTCGGGCAACGGCGCCGTCGAGGCGACCGGGTTCGAGGGCCAGATCCGGTTCTCGACCGAGGTCTTCTTCACCGGCTTCACGTTCTTCCCGAACCCGTGGACGGGCAGGCTCGAGATCCGCGGCGCCGGCGCGAGCGTGATCACGGCCCGCATGGTCGAGTCCACCTCGACGGTCGAGATCCTGGTCGATCTCGACGGCAACGGCTCGACCGACCAGACCGCGACGATCGACTGGAGCCAGCTCTGACCGCGGCCGTCCGTCAGCGTACCTCGCGCAGCGCCGCCGCGACCTGCTCGGCCACCCAGCGGTTGCCGGCCGGCGTCATGTGGCCGTCGAACCAGCGCTGCTCGAGCGTGGGATCCGCCGCCCGGGCGGCCAGATAGCGGGCGACCAGGTCGAGGGTCTGCACCCCGAGCGCCTCGGCGTGCCGCAGCACCGAGGCGGCGCGCGCGTCGGCGGCCTCCCCCTGCAGCACCAGCAGCAGGCGTACGCCGCGGGCGCGGCAGACCTCGTCGAGGCGTTCGACCAGCTCCTTGCCGATCTCGTGGCCGCGGCCGCGCAGGTGCGGCACGGTCACCTGCTTCTCGTCCTCGAACCAGAACGCGCGGCAGGTGTTGGCCAGCACGGCGTCGACGAGCGCGCTGTGGCCGAACAGGTCCTTCCACCACCTGGCCGGGTCGGGCGGTTCGCGCTCGGGCGCCTGCACCGGGTGCAGCTCCAGGCCGTCGCCGACGAGGTCGAACCACGGCACCGGCGTGTAGCGCTTGCGGTACTCGCAGCGCGTGAGGTCGTCGGCGATGAAGCTCACGACCAGCGCCGTGACGGGGAAGCGCTCGAGCATCCACTCGGCGCGCAGCACGGCCTGGGTCAGGCTGTAGCCGAACACGCCGCCGTTCTTCACCGGCCGGTCGAGCACGCGTTCGAGCTGGGCCGGCCACGACGCGTCGTCGTCGACCTGGTCGCCGAAGGTGAACGAGTCGCCGACGGTGGCGACGCAGGGGCCGTCGGGGGGCGGGCGGTCGCCGTTGCGGCGCAGGCCATCGCCGTCGATCGTCACCAGCGTGCCCCAGTGGTTGTCCCGGCTGCGGTAGTTCGGGCGCGGTGCGTAGCCGAGCAGCGGGTGCGGCTCGGCCGGGTAGTTGCGCCTCATCAGGTCGAGCCGCAGTTCCCGGAAGCTGCCGAAGTGCAGCGGCGCGCGCACCAGCCGGATCACCAGCTCCGCGCCGAGCAGCAGCACGGCGATCGGCACCAGGGCGAACAGGAGCCGCCGCCGGCGGGACAGGCGGGGCCGCGGTCGGGGAGAAGGGGCGGGCTGGCTCACGCGGTCCATCGTAGGCGGGCGGCGGCGGCCCTCGCCACGCGGCGCGGCCTGCCGGCCTGGCCCTGGGTTCGCGCCGCGGCGCGGCTATGCTGCCGGCCGGTGGGCTACCGCGTCGAGCTTCCGGTCTTCTCCGGTCCGATGGACCTGCTGCTGCACCTCGTCCGCGAGCAGGAGGTCGACATCCACGAGATCTCGATCGCGCGCATCCTCGACGACTACCTGCGCCACCTCGGCATCCTGCAGCAGCTCGACCTGCACGACATCGGCGACTTCGTCGTGATGGCGAGTTCGCTGATGGAGATCAAGTCGCGCGAGCTGCTGCCGAACGAGGCGATCGAGCTCGAGCAGGAGCTCGATCCGCGCGACGACCTGATCGGGCGCCTGCTGGAGTACAAGCGCTACCGCGACCTGGCACGCCAGCTGGAGACCTTCGCCGACCAACGGGCGCGGCAGGCGCCGCTGGTGCTGCCGACCCCGTCCCACCTCGCCGAGCAGGACGACGACGACCACCTCGACCTCGGCAACCTGGGCCTGTGGGACCTGACCTCGGCGTTCGCGCGGCTGCTGGAGGAGATCGGCCAGCAGGGCACGATGACGATCGAGGTGGAGAAGCGCGACGTCGGTTTCTACACCCGGCGTCTGCTGGAGCGCTTCCGCGAGCGCCGCGAGCGCAGCTTCCGGGAGGTGTTCGACCCGGGCGAGGGGCGCTACGGCCTGATCGGCACGCTGATCGCCCTGCTCGAGATGATGAAGCAGGGCTACCTGCGCGCGCACCAGGAGGTCTGCTTCGGCGAGATCCAGCTCGCGTTCCGCGGCGACGACGACGTCACCGCCGACCAGATCCTCGCCGGCATCACCGCCGACGAGGAACGGCAGCGCCAGCGCGAGCAGATGGCCGCGGCGGCGCTCGCCGAGCCGGCGCCGGCCGACGACGCCGACGCCGGCGCCGCCGGCGCGGCGGCAGCCGTGGACGCGTAGATCCGGTCGCACCGACCTCTGCGCGGCCCTCGGCGCCGACGTGGTTTTGGTTGGATACCCTTCTCGCCCGTGCCGAGAATCGCGCCGCGCGCCAGCGTCGCCGATGCCCGTCTCGCCGCGCCCCACCTGCATGCAAGCCAGCTCCCGGTCGACGCTCGCGGGGATCGCCTTCCTCGGGCTGTCCATCATCCTGTTCGAGATCGCGCTGACCAGGGTCTTCGCGATCATGATGTGGCACCACTTCACCTACATGGTGATCTCGATCGGTCTGCTCGGCTTCGGCGCCTCGGGCAGCCTGATGACGGCCACGCGGTTGGCCGAGCGCGTGGCCTCGCCGGCGAAGGCGCTGACCTGGATCAGCGGCGCCTACGGCATCAGCGTGATGCTGGCGTTCTGTTTCGCCACCCTGGTGCGCATCGACAGCCTGGCGATCTGGAAGCAGGCCGACGCCTTCGTCGCGCTGTTCTTCGTCTACCTGATCGTCGGCGTGCCGTTCCTGCTCGGCGGCATGGGCATCGGCCTCGCGCTGACGCGCTACGTGCAGCAGGTCGACCGGCTCTACTGCGGCGACCTGTGCGGTTCGGCGCTCGGCGCCGGCCTCGCCGTCGTGTCGCTGAAGGCGATCGGCAGCTCGGCGACGGTGATGGCCGCGGGCGCCTGCGGTCTGCTGGCGGCGTTCTGCTTCGGCCTCGGCGCGCCGCGGCGCTACCTGCTGCTGACGGTGCCCGGCCTCGGCGTGGGCTTCGCCGCCGTGATCGCCTTCGCCGGCGGGGGCTTCGGCATCCCGGCCGTCGACTGGCGCGTGCCCTTCGCGCCCGGCAAGGAAGGGCAGGTGCTCGAGCGGGTCATCGAGGACCTGACGGTGCGCGGGGTGCCGGGACTGTCGATCGACCGGATCCACAGCGCCACCGCGGAGGTCCAGGTCGGCCCCGAGCTGCCGGCGCCGCCCGGCATCGGCGGCGACAAGGGCCTGGTCGACGACCGCGTGATCCAGGCCCGCTCCGTCGGCCAGGACGGCACCGCGCCGACGTTCCTGTTCCGCGACGCCGCCGACCTGGAGCGGTTCCCGTTCCTCGACGACATGCAGCCGGCGACGGCCTACGTCGCGCACACGGCGTCCGGCCGCACCGGCCACCGCGTGATGGTGATCGGCGTCGGCGGCGGCGTCGACGTGATGATGGCGCTCGCCTGCGGCGCCGGACACGTGACCGCGGTCGAGCTGAACACGGCGATGGTGGCGATGGTGACGGAGCGCTACGCCGACTACCTCGGCGGCCTGTTCCTGCCGACCAGTCCGCACGCCGACCGCATCACGTTGGTCAACAGCGAGGGCCGCGCCTGGCTGCGCTCGCACGACCAGACCTTCGACGTCGTGCAGATGAGCGGCGTCGACTCCTACACCGCGCTCAGCACCGGCGCCTACACGCTGTCGGAGAGCTACCTCTACACCACCGGCGCGGTGAAGGACTTCTACTCGCGCCTCAACGAGCACGGCATCGTCAACTGGTCGCGGTTCATCGAGAGCGCGCCGTCGCGGCCGCGGGAGACGCTGCGGCTCGCCAACATCGCCTGCACCGCCCTGCGCGAACTCGGCGTCCCGGACGCGCACACGCACGTCGCCGTGTTCCAGGGCCTCACCTGGGCGTCGACGATGGTCAAGAAGGGGCCGTTCACCGCCGTCGAGGTGCAGGCGCTGCGCGACTTCGCGGCGCGGCAGGGGTTCGTCGGTCTGGTCTACGACCCGCTCGCGCCCGCCGGGGTCGCGCCGGCGCTCGAGGCGGTGCACTTCGCCAAGCTGCGGCCGGCCTTCCTGCAGGCGATGGCGCGGGCCGGCGGGTTCCCGGCCGAGCCGGCGGCGCAGAACGCGGTGGTCTGGGGCCTGCAGCAGGCCGCGGTCGCGCTCGCCGCCGGCGCCGCGGTCGACGCGGCGATGCTGCCGGCCGAGTTGCGCGCCGAGGCGCTCGCCGGACCGGCGCTGAAGGTGCTCGCCGACGCCCAGGTGCGCGCGGCGATCGCGCGCGAGGCCGCCTACATGGCCGACGCGATGGCCGACTACGCCACGCTGCTGCGCGGCGACGCGGCGCAGCGGGCGGCCTTCCTGTCCGGCTACGACTACGACGTCTCGCCGGCGACCGACGACAGGCCGTTCTTCTTCAACTACTACAAGTGGTCGAGCCTGTTCGGCGGCAGGTCGCGCGCCCACGACCCGGGTGTGTTCACCTACCAGACCGACTTCCCGGTGGGCCACCTGATCCTGCTGGCGTCGCTGCTGCAGATCACGCTGCTGGCGGCGGCCCTGATCTTCCTGCCGCTGCGCAAGCTGGCGCGCGACGGCCTGCGGGTCCCCGGCGCCTGGCGGGTCTTCGGCTACTTCGCGGCGCTCGGCCTCGGCTTCATGCTGCTCGAGATCGCGCTGATGCAGAAGCTGGTGATCTTCCTCGGCCACCCGACCTACGCGCTGTCGGTGGTGCTGGTGAGCCTGCTCGCCTCGGCCGGTGTCGGCTCGTGGCTCTCCGGCCGCATCGCCGAGGTGCGCACCCGGCACCTGCGGCTGATCCTGCTCGGCATCGTCGTCGTCGTCGTCGCGAACGCGCTGGCCGTCAACGCGCTGCTGCCGCTGCTGCTCGGCCAGCCGCTGCCCGTGCGCATCCTGGTCGTCGTCGCGCTGCTGGTGCCGACCGGCCTGGTGCTCGGCATGCCGTTCCCGTCCGGGATGCGCATCGTCGAGGCGCAGTGCCCGCAGCTGCTGCCGTGGGGCTGGGCCGTGAACGCCTTCTTCTCGGTGTTCGGCTCGATCTTCTGCATCGTGCTCAGCATGGGGATCGGCTTCACCAACGTGCTGCTCGCCGCCGGCGCGGTCTACGCCGTGGGCGTGCTGGGCCTGCGCGCCGGCGGGCGCGCGGCGGCCTGAGCCGCGGACCGGCCGTGGCGGCGCCCGCCGGGGCGCCGGCGACCGTCACCTGCCGAGCACGGCCGGCAGCCGGGCCGCGAGTTCGCGCAGCGCCTTGCCGCGGTGGCTGAGCCGGTCCTTCGTCGCCTGGTCGAGCGTCGCGAACGACTGCGCCGGCTCGCCGCCCAACGCGGCCGGCACGAAGATCGGGTCGTAGCCGAAACCGCCGGCGCCGCTCGGCGCCGTCAGCAGCGTGCCCGGGCAGTCGGCCTCGACGGCCGCCAGCACGCGGCCGTCGGCGGCGCACACGCACAGGCTGCAGACGAAGCGCGCCGTGCGGCGATCCGCCGGCACGCCGGCGAGCTCGTCGAGCAGGCGCAGCAACCGGCCGCGGTCGTCGAGCCCGGGGCCGCCGTAGCGCGCCGACAACACCCCGGGCCGGCCGTCGAGCGCGTCGACGCAGAGGCCGCTGTCGTCGCCGAGGGCCGGGCCGCCGGCGAGGCGCGCGAGCAGTTCCGCCTTGCGCCGGGCGTTGCCGGCGAAGTCCGGCTGGTCCTCGACCGGCGCGAACGGGCGATCGAGCTCGGCCGGGGTGCGCAGCACGAACCCGAGCGGCTCGAGCAGGCGCCGCAGTTCGGCCAGCTTCTTCGCGTTGTTGGTGGCGATCCAGAGCTCGCGGCCGGCCATCAGATCCCCAGCGCCTGCTGCTGCAGTTCGACGATGCGGGCACAGGCTCCCTGCGCGAGCCCGAGCATGGTCTGGAACTGCTCCATCGCGAACGGCCGCTTCTCGGCCGCGCCCTGCACCTCGATCAGGCGGCCGTCGGCGGCGCAGACCACGCTGAGGTCGACCTCGGCTGTGCTGTCCTCCTCGTAGTCGAGGTCGAGCATCGGCACGCCGCCGACGATGCCGACGGAGACCGCCGAGACCAGCCCGCGCAGCGGCCACTTCGGCAGCTGCTTCTGCTCCTCCATCCACAGCAGGGCGTCGTAGATCGCCACCAGTGCACCGTTGATCGAGGTCGTGCGCGTGCCGCCGTCGGCCTCGAGCACGTCGCAGTCGACCCACAGCGTCACCTCGGGCAGCGCGGCGAGGTCGACGGCGCAGCGCAGCGCGCGGCCGATCAGGCGCTGGATCTCGAAGCTGCGGCCGTCGAGCGGCCGGCCGGTGCGGCCGTCGCGCGGTTTGCGCGGCTGTCCGGCGCCGGGCAGCATCGCATACTCGGCCGTCAGCCAGCCGCCGGCGTGGCGGTTGTACATCCACGGCGGCACCTGGTCCTGCACGGACACGGTGCACAGCACCTTGGTCTTGCCGCACTCGGCGAGCACCGAGCCGGGCAGGTCGGTGTAGGAGCGCGTGAACTTGATGGGCCGGGTCGCGTCCGGCGGACGGTTGAGTTTGCGGGCCAGCGGGGTTCCTCCGGATCCCGCACCCTACCCTCAGGCGAGAACCGAGGCGAGCGCGCGGCGCAGTTCGTCGACGCCGAACGGCTTGTGGATGCGGTGCAGCGGCGGCCCGCCGCGGGCGGTGGCGGCGTCGCCAGGACCCAGCACGCAGATCTTCAGGTCGGGCACCTGGCAGCGGATCGTCGGCAGCAGGTCCGCGTCGGCGTCGAGGCGCTGCGCGTGGTCGACGACCAGCAGCTCGAAGCGGTCGGGCGTCGCCTCGAGCAGCGCGCGCGCGGCGGCCACGTCGGCGCAGGCGAACACCGCGCGTCCGGTCGCCTTCAGTTCGCTGGCCAGCATCGCGCGGATCGCCGGATCCGCCTCGAGCAGCAGGGCGCCGCCGTAGCGGTGGACGGGCGCGCCCGGCCGCAGCGCGTCCGCTGTGCCCGGGGCCGCCTCGCTCGCCGCGGGCGCCGCCGGCCAGCGCACCACGGCGCGCACCGTGTGGCCAGGCAGGTGCGACAGGGACAGGGCGCCGCCTTGGCCGGTGACCAGATTGTTCGCCGCCTCGAGGTCCAGCGTGAACGCGGGCTCCGCCAGGGGGTCCGAGGGCACGGCCTTGGCCTCCGTGACCCACTCCAGCGCCAGCTCGATCTGCACGCAGGGCTCGTCGTCGTCGAGGCAGAGTTCGGTCTGGATCGACAGCTGCGTGGCGCCGCGCTCCGCGCGCAGCAGCGCCGAGGCGACGAACAGCAGCGCGTCGCGGGCGACGTCCGGGGCCACCCGCAGCGGCGGCAGGGCCGGCGCCGGCTCCCAGCGCACCTCGAGCCCCAGCTGCATCTGCTGCAGGTCGTCGCCGAGGCTGCCGACGACCGCGTTGGCGCAGGTGGTGCCCGCCGCCGGGGTGCGGCCCTGGCCGAAGGCGACGACCTTCGTGTGCAGCGTGCGCAGGCGTTGCACCGCGGCCAGCAGCGACTCGGCGGCGCGCGGCAGTTGCCGGCGGTCGGGCGCCATGCGGATCAGGTTCTGCGCCTGGCCCTCGACGCCGGACACCAGGTTGGCCAGTTCCTCGCCCAGCAGGCGTGCCAGGCGCCTGGCCTCGAGCGCCACCGGACCCGGTGCCAGCGTGGCGGGTTCGGCCGGTGCCGGTGCCGGTGGCGCTGCCGAAGCCGGCGACCGCTGCCGCCGGTGCAGGAGGCAGGCAGCGCCGGCGATGGCGGCGCCAGCGGCGAACCAGAGGAGTTCGAGCACGGCGGTGGGGGAGGGCGTGGCGCGGCGAGCCGGGCCAACCTAGCGTTGCCGCTGCGACCTGTCGAGGTCGCCGCCGCGCCCAGCCGGCCGCGGTCGACCGACGATCCGGCCCGGGCCCACCGATGCGCATCACCCACTCGTTGCCGTTCCTCCTCCCGTTCGCGGCCTGGCTGGCCACCGCGCAGGATCCCGCGCCGCAGCCCGCCGTGCCGACGCCGCGCGAACGCGCGCTGGCGCAGCTGCGACAGCTCGGCTGGCTCGCCGGCACCTGGGTGCTGCAGGACGGGCCCCTCACCACCGAGGAGCACTGGCGACCGCTGCAGGGCACGACGCTGCTCGGCACCTCGCACACCTACGACGCGAGCCGCACGCGCTTCTTCGAGTACCTGCGCATCACGCTGGTCGGCGACCAGGTCGCCTACGTCGCGCTCCCGGGCGGCGGCGTGGCGGCGACCTTCCGGCTGGCGCGGTTGGCCGACGGCGTGGTGGAGTTCGAGGATCCGGAGCACGACCACCCGCAGCGCATCCGCTACGAGAAGACCGACCACGGCATCAAGGCGACCACCTGCCAGCTCGACGGCTCGCGGGCGATGGTGTTCGACTTCAAGACCCGGTGAGTCCCAGCCGGAACTCGTGCTCGATCCAGCCGCGGCAGGCGGCCGCGGGCACCGGTTCGGGCCGGCCGTCGACGAGCAGCGTCGTGCAGCTGCGCACCAGCGTCACCGCGACGAAGCCGCCGGCGTCGCTCTGCACCGCTTCGACGACCGGCATGCAGGCATGGGCGATCGCGGCCGGCGGCAGGCCGAGGAAGCGGGCGCGCAGGCGCCAGCCGGCGAGCTGGTTGTCGACGCGCAGCACGAGCCGCAGCGTCGGTTCGTCGGCGCGGCCGAGCACCGTCAGTTCGCAGGGCCAGCCGATCGGGCCACGGCCGAGGCGGCCGGCGAGCTGCAGTTCGGTGGCCCCGGCGGTCTGCAGGTAGCGCTGCGGCTGCAGGAACTGCGCCGAGAACAGCCGCGGCCGCTCGGCCGGATCGGCGCCGAAGGCATCCAGCGTGCCCAGGTCGCGCCGCGCCTCGAAGCGCAGGCAGTTGCTGCTGTGCTGGCCGCCGTCGCGGTCGACGTAGAGCAGACCCTCGCGGCGGGAGAAGCGCAGCCGCGGCCCGCCGCTGGCGACCAGCAGGTCCTTCTTGCGGCGCAGCTCGCGGCCGCGGAACTCCTGCGTGTGCAGCGGGTCGTCGGGCGGCACGGCCTCGGCCGCCGCGGGCGCCAGCGCCACGACCTCCTCGAGCGCCGCCATCAGGCCACGGGCGGTGCCGTCCCGCACCGTGCCGGCGACGAGGTCGGGCCGCTGCCCGAGGTCGAGCGCCAGCAGCCGTTGCCTGGCCCGCGGCGAACGCGCGGCGGCGGCGTGCGCCCGCCACAGCAGCAGCTTCAGGTCGATGCGGCAGTCGGCCGCGCCGTCGCCGGGTGGGGGGAACGGCCCCGCGCCGCGGACCGCGCGCTGGTCGTCGACGTTCGCCAGCGTGGCGGCGGCGCGATCGGGGTGCGAGACCGTCTGCGGGGGCATCGCGCGATCTTGGCCGCCGCTGTCGCGGCCCGCCACAGCGGTGTCGATGGTTTCAGCATTGGCGCGGAACTGCCGATGAGAGCGCACGATGAACCAGGTACGGCTCCACGGCGATCCGTTCGGCGACGACGCGATGGCGGCCCAGCTGCGCAGCTTCCTGCGCCTCGCGCTCGG
Source organism: Planctomycetota bacterium (assembly GCA_019636245.1). Classification (GTDB taxonomy): domain Bacteria; phylum Planctomycetota; class UBA1135; order UBA1135; family UBA2386; genus JAEUHS01. The sequence goes on from JAHBXX010000011.1 coordinate 51,942, forward strand.
CAGCGGCATGGCTTGCGCCCTGTCGCTGGCGGCAGTCCGGCCGCGCCCGGCGGCGGCCGGCGAACGCGAGGTCCACCTGACCGACGGCGTGCGCCCGTTCACCGTCGGCACGCGGCTGCCGCCGGCCGAGGTCGACCTGCTGCTGCGGGCCGCGGGCAACGTCACCGCCGCGACCGCACCCGTGATCGTGTTCGCGCCGGGGCCCGCGCGGGCCGACGCGGCGGCCTTGGCCGGTCTCGAGTGGCCCCAGGCCGCGATCGTGCTGGCGGTGCGCGACGGCACGCCGGCCGCCGAACTGCTCGAGCGCGTGCGCGCCGAACTGCGCTGGGCCGGCTGCGAGCACCCGCCGCACGCGCTCGAGGAGCGCGACCTGGCGCCGTGGCTGGCGCTGCCGCGCGCTGCCGCCGGCGGCCCGATCGTGCACATCGGCAACGGCGCCGCCGACGGCACCGACCTCGTCGTCGCCTGCTGGCGCGCCGACCATGCGGCCGCGGGCCGTGGCCTGCGGCTGGTCCTGCCGGCCGCCGACGACGCCGCGATCGAGGCGCTGGAACGCCAGCTGCCGGCCGGCGCCGGCGCGGTCGAGATCCTGCGGTCGCCCTTCGAACCCGGTCAGCTGCGCGACGCCGCCGCGATCGTGTTGCCCTGGCGGCGGCCGGGTTGCCCGCGGGTGCTGGTGCAGTCCCTCGCCTCCGGGCGGCCGGTCTGTGCCAGCCGCTACGCCGGCACCGCCGCGCTGCTCGGGCGGGAAGGCATCTGCGTGCCGATCGGCGGCCGCGTGGCGCCGCCGGCGGCGCCGCTGCCGTTCGCGCCCGAACCCGCGGCGGTGGCGGCAGCGGTCCGTCGCGCCCTGGCCGACGTCGCCGCCGGCGCGGCGGTCGGCCGCCGGGCCCGGTGCCACGTGGTCGAGGAACTCACGCGCGGTCGGCCCGCGGCGCCGCCGCCGGCGGTGCCGCGTCGGGGCGCCGATCGGCCGACGGTGGTGGTCGAAGCGCCGATCTTCGAGGTGTCGTCCGCGAGCGAACGCGCGCTCGGCCTCGCCGAGGCCCTGCGCCGCCGCGGCCGCGTCGACCTGCGGCTCGTGCCGCGGCCGCCGTTCCACGGCGATCTCGGCTGCCTCCGCCGGCGCGCTCCGGACCTCGAGTCGGCCCTGTGCCGCAACCCCGGCCGTGTCGACCTGTGGCTGTCGCTCGGCGTGCCGCCCCGGTCCGCGCGGCCGGCCTGCCGCACGCACGCCCTGGCCGGCGACGGTGCCCTCGGCGCGCTGGCCTGGGAGCTGGTTCCCGCCCTGCTGCACGACGCCTGTGCCGTCGTCGTCGACGACGAGGCCGCGGCGCGCGTGCTCGCCGCGGCCGGCCGCGAGGCCAGTGCGATCGTCGTGGCGCCGCCCGGCGTCGACGAGGCGATGCACGAGCACGTCCCCGCGGACGCCCGCATCGTGGCCTGGAAGGGCCGCCGCCCCGCGGTGCTGTTCTGCGGCGCGCTGGCCTGGCGCGAGGGCTTCGACGTGTTCCTGCGCGCGGTGCTGGCGGCGCGCCAGGCCGGGCAGGACTTCGCCGTCGTCGTCAAGGCGATGGCGCGCACCGTCGACCCCGACCGCGCCGCACTCGGCGAACTGGTGCGCCGCTTCCGGTGCACCCCCGGCACGCCGCCCCTCCTGCTGGTCGACGAGGAGCTGTCGCGCGACGGCCTGGCCGCGCTCTATCGCGCCTGCGACGTGCTGTTGCACCCGCAGCGGGCGCACGGCCCCGCCCTGCCCGTGCTCGAGGCGATGGCCTGTGGCCTGCCGGTCGTGGCTGCACCCGGCGGCGTGGCGGCGCGCTGGGCGGGCGGGCCGGCGGTGGCGCGCATCCCCTGCGAGCGGCGGCCGGTCGACCCCGGTGGGGCGTACCTGGGCCAGCCCTGGGTGCACGAGCCGTCGGCGGCGGATGCCGGCCTGCTGCTGGTGGACGCCCTGGCCCACCTCGGCGAACGGCGCGCCGCGGCGCTCGCCGCGGCGCCGGCCGTGCGCCGGCAGGCGGGCTGGCACCACGCGGCCGCGGCGATCGAGCGGCTCGCGGGGGTCGAACCGGCGGTCGGCGAGGCGGCGGCGGCCGGCCAGCCGTCGGCGCCGCGGGAACTGCCGCGCGTGACCCTGCCGGCCGCGCCGCGGCCGGTGCCCGTCGCGGTGCGCTGATGGACGCGTCGCCGGAGTGCTGCGATCCGCGACAGCGACCGCGTCGGCGACGTCGTCGTGTTCTCCATCCGCCGGTCTCAAGGCCGACACCGGTCCGCGTCGATGCTGAAGTGGCAAGTGGCGAATCCATGATCGAGTTCGATCGCGACACGGCGTTCACGCAGCGCATGCTGGACGTGCTGAGCAGGCGCACCAAGGCGGCGTTGCACAACATCGCCAACCAGAACGTGCCCGGCTTCAAGCGCTACGAAGTGCGCTTCGAGGACCTGCTGCAGGAGGCGCGGCGCAAGGGCGCCGACGAGGCCGCGGTCGAGCCGGTCGTGCGCCGCGACCAGTCCGGCGCGCCGGGCACCAACAACGTCGTGCTGATGGAGGAGCTGGCGCTGCTCGGCAAGGCGTCCCTGCTCCACGACGTGATGACGCGCCGCGCCGGCAGCTACTTCGCGACCCTCAACAAGGCCATCCTCGGCAGGTGACGACATGGACGATGCGATGCAGGGAGTGTTCCGCGGCTTCGACATCGCCGCTTCCGGGCTGCGCGCCGAGCTGCAGCGGTCCGAGGTCGTCGCCGCGAACCTGGGCAACATGCACCGCACCGGCAACGCGCAGAACGAGCCGTATCGGCGCAGGACGCTGGTGTTCGAGGAGCTGCTCGCCGGCGCGCGCGGCGCCGAGCCCGGCCAGGACGAGGTGGCGAAGGTCGCCGGCGGCGTGCAGGTCGCCCGCGTGGTCGAGGACTCGACCCCGTTCCCGGTCTTCTACCAGCCGGGTCACCCGGACGCCGACGAGAGCGGGCAGGTGCTCGGCAGCAACGTGGACCTGTTCCGCGAGCTGGTCGACATGTCGGTGATCGAGCGCAGCTTCGACGCCAACCTGACCGCGTTGCGGACCTACCGCAACATGCTGCAGAACACGATCAGCAACATGAGCCGTTGATCCGGTGAGGTGACCCCATGAGCGGCTTCGATCTTCCCCCGCTGTCCGGCTTCGACCTGAAGAGGCCGATGGGCTTCGACCCGGCGTCCCTCCCGGAGCTGGCCGGGCGTCTGCCGGCGTCGTTCGGCGACGGTGCGCCGGGCGTGCAGGACCCCGAGCGCCTCCTGGCGCCGGACGGCGGCGGCGGGCGTCGCCACGCCGGTGAGTCGTTCGGCGGCATCCTGGCCGATTCGCTGGCCCGGGTCGATGCGCTGCAACGCGACGTGCAGGCGAAGACGCGCGGCATGGCGCTCGGCGAAGGCGTCGAGCTGCACGACGTGCTCGTGGCCGCGAACAAGAGCGAGGTGGCGTTCAACCTGCTGCTCGAGGTGCGCAACAAGCTCGTCGACGCGTGGGAGAAGCTCTCGAGGTCGGCGGTCTGATCCATGCGCTTCTTCCTCAACGAGATCCTCACCCAGCTGAAGGGCATCTGGAACCGCCTCGACGGCGGCCAGCGGCTCGTCGTCAGCGCCGTGGTGCTGGCGACCGTCGTCGGTCTCGGCGTCGTGGTGTGGTTCGCCGGCCAGCCGAGCTACGAGACCGTGTTCACGGCCTCGACCAACGACGAGATCGCGCAGATGCAGCAGGCGCTGCAGAAGAGCGGCATCTCGTACGTCGTCGACGACGACGGCCGCACGTTCCGCGTCGAGCGCTCGAAGGTGGGGCTCGCCAACATGGCCAAGCGCCAGGCCGGTCTGCAGGGCGGTTCGGCGCCCTCGCTCGGCGGCGGCACCAGCCTGATCGACGATGCCGAGACCAAGGCGTGGAAGCTCGACGCCGCGTCGCGCGCGCAGGCCGCCGCGGCGATCGCGATGCTCGATGGCGTCGCCTCGGTGACCGTGGCCGCCAGCCGGCCGCGGCGCGTGGCCGCGTTCCGCGACCGCGACGGCGAGGTGCGACCGAGCGCGACCGTGGTGCTGCGGCTCAAGCCCGGCGTGCCGTTCGATCCGCTGGCGCGCAGCGCCGCGTCGGTCGCCAGTTCGCAGCTGACGGTGCCGCTGGAGAACGTCGAGGTCGTCAGTTCGTCCGGCAACCAGCGCTGGCGCTACGACCCGGACCGCGACTCGGGCGGCGGCTCGTCCGAGTTCCTCAACCTGCAGCGCGGCCTCAGCGACGAGCGCACGCGCATCGCCCAGGAGCGGCTCGACCAGCTCTGGCCGGGGAAGACCAGCGTGTCGGTGATCGTCGAGCTCGACCCGTCCTGGGAGGTGGTCAGCTCGAAGGTGCTGCCCAACGACCAGATCGTGCGGTCGGAGAAGTTCTCCAAGGACGTCACCGACAGCACCGGCAAGCCGACCGGCGACGGCGAGCGCGACAAGAACACCAGCCGGAACGAGACCCGCGACCGCGAGTTCGTCACCGAGATCGGCGAACGGCGCGCCGGCCGCATGGCACCCGAGATCCGCCGCATGGCCGTCGCGGTCCTCTACGACCGGTCGCTCGAGCAGGCGGCCGGCTTCAACAAGGACGACCTCGTACGGGCGGTCAAGGCGATCGTCGGCTGGGTCCCGGAGCGCGACCGCCCGGAGGCGTTCAGCACGCTGGCCGCCGAGTTCGCGCCGGTGGAACCGGAGGTCGCCGCCGTCGCCGGCCCGACGATGGTCGACCTGGCGCTGCGCTGGGGGCCGACCGTCGGCCAGATCCTCGGCGTCCTGGTCGTCGTGCTGTTCCTGCGCGGGTTGTTCCGCCGTGCCTCGCCGGCCGCGAAGCCGGCCGCGGCGGAGGCGGGCGGGCTCGGGGCCAGGGGGGACGGCCGCGAGGACGACCTCTCGCCGGAGGAGCAGCAGAAGCGCATGCGGCGCGAGATCGAGCGCACGATCGCCAACGATCCGGCGGCGCTGGCGCGCCTGCTGGAGACCTGGCTGACGGAGCAGAAGGCGTGAGCGGAGGCCACCGGTGAGCGACGAAGCACGTCTGCCGATGGGGGTCGACCGCGCCATCGCCATGCTGCTGCTCTCGATCGATCCGGAGCTGGCGGCGAAGGTCATGCGCAGCTTCTCCGACGAGACCGTCGACAAGGTCACGCGCGCGATGCAGGAGCTGCAGGAGGTCGCCATCGACCGCGACAGCATCCGCCGCGTGCACCAGGCCGTGGTGCAGCGGCTGCGCCAGGGCGGCATGGCGCTCGGCGACGTCGGCGGGCTGATGCGCGGCGTGCTGACCCGGGCCTTCGGCGAGGAGCGCAGCGGCGACTTCGCCCGCCGCGCCAACAGCGACATCCTGGCCAAGCGGCCGTTCGCGATGTTCGAGGCCCTGACGGCGGAGGATCTCGCCAACCTGCTGACCGAGGAGCACCCGCAGATCGCCGCCGTGTTCATCGCCCACCTCGACCGCAAGAAGGGCGGCGAGGTGCTGAACCACCTCGACGACGACGTGCGCGCCGACCTGGTGCTGCGCGTGGCGACGCTGGACCGCACGCCGGCCGACGTCGTGCAGCGCGTGCTGGAGGTGATGCGCAAGAAGGTCAAGGACCTCGGCCTGACGACGCTGCGCAGCGAACCGAAGGCCTGGATCAAGGCGGCGGCGTCGATCCTGAACAACCTCGGCGGCGGCGAGAAGTCGGTGCTCGAACGCATCGAGGCGACCGACGCGACGATCGCCGGCGCGATCCGCGAGGAGATGTTCACGTTCGAGGACATCGCCAAGCTGGACAAGAAGTCGATGCAGAAGATCCTCGCCGCCGTCGACTCGCGCCAGCTGGCGGTGTCGTTGAAGGCGGCCATTCCCGTCGTCGAACAGGCGATCCTCACCAACCTGAGCCGGCGCGCCGCGGACATGGTGCGCGAGGAACGCGACAACCTCGGGCCGACGCCGCTGTCCGAGGTGCTGCAGGCCCAGCACGAGATCCTCGGCATGATCCGCGACATGATGGACAAGGGCGAAGTCAAGCCGGCGAACGCGGCCGAGCAGATGGTGTGAGCCGGCGATGACCGTCACCACGCCACCACGCCGCCCGGCGCCGCTGATCGGCCTGCGCCTGCTGCCGCGGCACCCGCGGCCGGGCACGTCGGCGGCCCGCGTCGTGGGGCCGCTGCTCGACCTCGGCGCGCGCGAGGCCGGCCGCCGCGCCGAGCGGCAGGCCGTCGAGCGGCTCGTCGCCGGCGCGGACGCGGCGCTCACGGCCCTGCCGGCGTTGGTCGCCGACCGCCTCGACCAGGTCGCCGCGCTGGCGGTCGAACTGGGGCTCGCGGTCGCGCGCGAGGTGGTCGGCGACGCGCTCGATCGCGGCCTCGTCGACCCGACGCCGACCGTCGCCCGCTGCCTGCGCGACTGCGTGCACGGCGCCTCGCGCGCCGACCTGGTCGTGCGCCTGCATCCCGACGACCTGGCCCTGGTGCAGCAGCGCCTCGCCGGGATGGAGGCGCTGCGCGAGGAGGTCGCGGCGGCGCGGTTCGTCGCCGATCCGTCGGTGCCGCGCGGCGGCGTGCGCGCCGAGACCGAGACCGGCCGCCTGCGCTACGACCCGCGCGATGCGCTCGAACGGCTCGCCGCCGAACTGCGGCGCGAGGCGGCGTCGTGACCCTGCCGCCGGCGCTGCAGCGCGCCCTCGATGCGGCGCGCACCGTCAACCGGCCGCGCGCCGAAGGACGCGTGCGGGCGATCCGCGGCATCGCCATCCAGGTGACCGGCCTCGGCGCGGCGATCGGCGACGTCTGCACGATCGAGGCCGAGGCGGGCGCCCTGCGGATTCCGGCCGAGGTGGTCGGCTTCGACGGCAGCGACGCGGTGGTGATGGCGCTCGGCGACCACCACCGGGTGGCGCCCTGGGACCGCGTGCAGAACGAGCACCGCGCCGTCGCCGTGCCGGTCGGCGACGGCCTGCTCGGCCGGGTCGTCGATGCCCTCGGTCGGCCGCTCGACGGCGGGCCGCCGCCGGTCGGGCCGCTGCGCCCGGTCACCGGCGACGCACCTGGTCCCCTGCAGCGATCGCCGATCCGCGAGCCGATCGAGACCGGCATCGCCGCGATCGACGGCATGCTCACCTGCGGCAAGGGCCAGCGCATCGGCATCTTCGCCGGCTCGGGCGTCGGCAAGTCGACGCTGATGGGTGCGATCGCGCGCAGCGGCGCCGGCGACGTCAACGTCATCGCGCTGATCGGCGAACGCGGCCGCGAGGTCGGCGAGTTCGTCGCCGAGGCGCTGGGGGCCGAAGGGCTGCGCAAGAGCGTCGTCGTGGCCTGCACCTCGGATGCGGCGCCGATGCTGCGCGCCAAGGCGCCGCTGTGCGCGGTGACGATCGCCGAGGCGTTCCGCGCCCAGGGCCGCGACGTGATGTTCATGATGGACTCGGTCACGCGCTACGCGATGGCGGTGCGCGAGGTCGGCCTGGCGGCCGGCGAACCGCCGACGCTGCGCGGCTACCCGCCGAGCCTGTTCGCGGCGCTGCCGCGCCTGGTGGAGCGCCTGGGCAGCGACGCGCACGGCACGATCACCGGGCTGTTCACCGTGCTGGTAGATGGCGACGACATGAACGAGCCGGTGGCCGACGCCCTGCGCGGCTACCTCGACGGGCACGTGGTGCTGAGTCGCCGCATCGCCGAGCGCGGCCGATTCCCCGCCGTCGACGTGCTGGCGTCGGTCAGCCGCCTGATGCCCAAGGTGGCGTCGGCCGACCAGCAGCGCCGCGCGCGGCGCATCCGCGAGTGGCTGGCGCACTACGAGGAGAACCGCGACCTGGTCTCGGTCGGCGCCTACCGCAAGGGGGCCGATCCGCTGCTCGACCAGGCGATCGCCAAGATCGGCGCGATCGAGGGACTGCTGTTCCACGGCGCCGAACCGCGCGCCGCCGCCGACACCCTGAAGGCGCTGCAGGCGATCGCCGGGCCGTAGCGGAATCGGCTCAGCATCGGCCCATGCCACGGCCGATACGGGCCGCATGCGACGATTCCGCTTCCGACTCGCGCCGCTGCTGCGGTTGCGCACCCAGCTCGAGCGCGGCGCCCGTCGCGACCTGGCCGTGGCGGTCGCCGACGTCGCGGCGTTCGACCAGCGCCTGGCCGCCGCCGACCGCGGTCTGGCCGACTGCGCTGCGCAGGCGGCCGGCGACGGTCCGGTCGGCCGGCTGGCCCGGGCCCTGGAGACCGGTCTGCGCCGCCACCAATGGCGGCTGCGCCAGGGCCAGCAGGCGGCGCAGCGGCAGCTCGACCTCGCCCGCGCCGAGTTCGCCGGCCGGGCGCGGGACGCCAAGGCCCTGCGGCAACTGCGCGACCAGCGGCAGGCACACTGGCGGCTGGCGACGGCCCGCGCCGAGCAGCGCGAACTCGACGAACTGGCGAGCCTCGGCCGGCAGGCGGCGCACCACGCCGGGCCGTCGGCCGAGCGGGAGGAGGCATGAAGACCCTGTTGCTGCAGAGCGCCCTCGGCGGGCTGCTGTTCACGGGTGCCCTGGTCGGCGGTCTGGCCGCCACCGGGCGGCTCAACCACGAGGGCACCGCGAACATCCCGCTGCTGAACGCCTTGTTCCCGGCGCCGGCCGCGGTCGACGCGGGCGGCACGCCGGGCGATGCCGCCGTTCACGAGGCGACGCACGCCGGCGGCCCTGGCGTGGCCCAGGATGCGGCCAGCTCGCCGGCGGCGGCTGCCGCCGCGACCGACCCGCCGACCCGCCGCAAGACGGGGCGTTCGCTGTTCGCCGCCGATCCGCCGGCCGGCGACGGCCACGGCGACGGCCACGCCGCCGCCGGCCCGGGCGACGGCCACGGCGCCGCCGCGCCGGCGCCGAGCACCGCGCGGGCCCATGCCCAGCCGCCGCCGGCCGCGCCGGCCGGCGAGCAGGCGGTGCAACGGGACCTGCAGCGGATCGCCCAGGACCTCGCCGGCGACCGGCACGCGAAGTACGCCCCCGGCGGCTTCTTCCGCTTCGAGGGCATGCCCGCCGGGCTGTCCCCCGACCAGATCAACGAGGCCTGGCAGCGCGTGCAGGGCGTGGTCGCCGAACTCGACCGCCGCAAGGTGGCGCTCGATCTGCGCGAGCAGGAACTGCAGGAACTGGCCGACGACGTCTCGCGCCGGCAGGCCGAGCTCGGCGCCGAGCGCAACAAGATCGACCAGCGCCACCGCGAGCTCGACGCCCGCATCCAGAAGTTCCAGGCCCAGGTCAAGCTGGTGCGCAACGACGAGGTCGCGGCGCTGAAGCGCAACGCGCAGACGCTGGCCGCGTTCGAGGTCGCCAAGGCCGCCGAGATCGTGCTCGACCAGTGGAAGACCGAGCAGGGCCAGGACGAGATCCTGAAGGTGCTCGAGTTCATGGACAAGGACAAGGTCAACGAGCTGCTCGCCGAGCTGCCGAACGCGATGGTGCAGGACCTGCTGAAGAAGCGCATGCGCATCGGCAAGGAGTCGGCGTCACCGGGCGGTTCGGGCTGAGCTGCCGCGGCGGCCGACAGGCGTGGAAGGGTTCAACACCGGGATGCCGATCGGTCGATGAACGGCCGGGCGGGGATCGGGCGGCGCGGAGCGAGCAACAGTGGCCGAAGAGAAACCAAAGGAAGCGGACGGCAAGCCGGCGGCGCCCAGGAAGAAGGGTCCGTCGCCGCTGGTCCTGATCGCCATCGGCGCCGTCCTCGGCGGCGCCGGGGTCGTGTTCGCCGTACCGCCGAAGACCATCGAGGTCGCGGCGCCGGTCAAGGTCTACGAGACGATCGACGTCACCCATCCCGACCCGATCCAGCACGAGTTCAACCCGCGCACCAAGGCCGGCAAGGGCATCGGCCGCGTGGCGCTGAAGTTCGTCTACCGGGTGCGCGAGGACCAGGAGGCGGCCGCGTTCGCGCAGATCAAGGAGCACTGGGAACTGGCCAACTCGAACGCGCTGCTGCTGCTGAAGACGCGCACCATGGAGGAGCTGCAGTCCGAGGCCGGCGTGCGCATGCTGGAGAAGGACCTGCTCGACGACCTGGACCGCACGCTGTTCCCGGAGCACGGCGGCCAGAAGCTGGCCCGCGTCAGCCGCGTCATGTGGAGCAAGTGGCTGATGCAGTGAGGAGAACGGCTGCGTGAACGACATCCTCAGCAACGAAGAGATCGATGCCCTGCTGCAGATGTTCCGCAGCGAGGGCGGCGCCGCCGAGGAGGACCCGCTGGCCGGCAAGCCGGCCGTGGCGCCGTTGCTGGCCGTCGAGGATCGGGTCGTCAGTCCCGTCGACCTGCTGAAGCCGAACCGGCTCGGTCGCGAGCAGCTGCGCGGCCTCGAGCGCTACTTCGAGAGCGCCGGCAAGCTGCTGTCGGCGACCATCAGCGACAAGCTGCGCCTCGACACGCGCTGCGATTGCGTCGCCGTCGAGCAGCTGCGGTTCGGCAACTGGCTCGAGCAGCTGCCCGGGCCGGTGTCGATCTACGTGCTGCAGATGGAGCCGTTCCGGCTGCCGGTGCTGTTCACCGCCAGCACGAGCCTGCTCTACGGCGCCGTCGACCGCATCCTCGGCGGTTCCGGCAAGGTCACCAAGGTGCCCAAGGACTTCACCGCCGCCGAGCACACCGTCGCCGAGGCGCTGGTCGGGCCCTGCCTCGATCGGATCTGCGAGAGCCTCGGCGACGTGGTGAAGCTGAAGTGGACGCTGCAGAACCGGTTCTGCAACCCGTCGATGGCGCAGATCCTGCCGTCGCAGGACGTGGCGCTGGCGGTCTACTTCCAGGCGACCGGCGAGTTCCTGCTGGGCGACCTGCGGCTGATGATCCCGTTCGCGTCGCTGGAGCCCCTGCTCGATCGTTTCGGCCGCGACACCGTGGCCAGCCTCGAGCCCGGCGCGCTGCGCGATCGGGTCGCGGCGACCGTGCGCGACGTCGGCGTCGACCTCGCCGTCGAGCTGGGCGGGGCCCGTATCCGCCTGCGGCAACTGCTGGACCTGCAGCCGGGCGACGTGATCCCGCTGGCGACGCGCCTCGGCGCGCCCGCCGTGGTGCCCGTGCAGGGCCGGCCCAAGTTCACCGGCCACGTCGGCCGGATCGGCAACAGATTGGGCCTGCAGGTGGCCGATGTGATCGCCGACCAGGCATGACCGACGGCAACGAGTTCTCGGGCGAGCCGGCGTGGAACGCGGCCGACGTCGCCAAGGCGGGGGCGGAACTCGCGGCGGCGGCCGTGCAGCCGATCGCCTTCGGCCAGCTCGGCACCGGCGCCCGGGCCGAGGCGGCGCGCAACCTCGACCTCCTGCTCGATGTCGAGATCCCGGTCTCGGTCGAGGTCGGCCGCACGCAGATGAGCCTCGACGAAGTGCTGCGGCTGGTGCCCGGCAGCGTGATCGCGCTCGACAAGAAGGCCGAGGAGCCGGTCGACCTGCGCGTCAATGGCAAGCTGGTGGCGCGCGGCGAGGTGGTGCTCGTCGACGACTCCTACGGCCTGCGCATCACGCAGATCGTCGATGCGGCGGGCCGGCTCGAGAGCCTGCGCTGAGCCGGCGGCTCAGCCACGATCGGTGAGGCGGAACACGAACGGGACCTCGACGGTCCCGGGGCCGCGGTCGAACCGCCACTTGCCGGCGGCGGTCAGCGCCGCGGCATCGAGCAGCACCGAGCCGCTGCCCAGGGCCACGCTGCAGTGTCTGGCGAAGCCCGCGGCGTCGATCTCGATCCGGACGACGACCGTGCCCTCGATGCGCCGGCGGATGGCGCCGGCCGGGTAGTCCGGCGGCAGGTTGAACCCCGGCAACGCGACCGGCACCTCGGGCCGGGCTTCGCTGGTCGACGCGGCGGCCGGCGGCTCGGCGACCGGGGCCCGCTCCAACGGCCGCAGGATGACGTTGGCGGCCAGCACCTCGTCGAGGCGCCTGGGCGGGGTCCGGGTCTCGGCATCGGGCGGGGTTGGCCGTTCGGGCCACGGCTCCGCTGCGTCGTCGACCGGGGGGGGCGGCAGTGGCGGTTCCGTTTCGGTGGCGGTGGCGACGGGCGGCGGCTCGGCGGCGGGCTGCTCACGGGCGGCCGTCCGCGCCTCGCTCGGGGCGACGAGGTAGCGCACTTCGGTCCGTTCGGGCGCGGCGAGGCTCTGCGCCGTCGCCGCCATCGCGGCCACCACGGTCAGGTGCAGCACGGCGGACAGGGCGAGGCTGGCCCCCCGGCGCATCGGCGGTCGCTGCAGGTTGCCTCGTTGCGTGGCCACGCAAGGTGTGCCGGCAACTGGCATGCCTCGTCGCCGGCCGCTGGTGAGTTCCCGCCGTCGGTGCCTTCCTGCGCCCGTTCCGAAACGACGCGTACACGATCGGTGACGGTCGGGGGGCGGGTTCCGGTGGCCGGCCGACGTGGCACCGCCCGAGGCACAGCTGTTGCCTCGGGCCTGGGCGTAGCTGCTCGGCGTCCCCCCTCTCGCTGTCCCCGATGGCATCCCACCTCTCCCGCTGTTGCGCCGCGGCCGGCGCAGTGGCGCGCATCTCGATCTTCTCGACCCTGGCCCTGGGCGCGACGGACCGCGCCACCGCCGGGACCCGGGCGCAAGGTCCGCAGGACCCGCCGCCGCAGGGAGAACAGGGGCCGGCGAAGCCCCCTTCGTCGCGGCTGCCCGAGGTCGTCATCCGCGAGTCGGCCGACGACGGACGCCGGCTCGAGCAGGTCCCGATCGACAACATCGGCGGGCGGGACCTGATCGGCCCGCAGGAGGTCCGCCAGGCCGGCTCGACGAACCTCCAGGAACTGCTGCGGCGTTCGCCCGGCGTGCACATCAGCGAGGAGACGGGCTCCGACTCGCTGCCGAACATCGCCGTGCGCGGAGTGACGAACGGCGCCGAGGGCGCCTGGCGCTCGATCAACCTGGGCATGTACGCCGACGGCATCCCGCTGGCGCCGGCGCCGTACGGCCAACCCGGCAACTCGCTGTTCCCGTTCCCCCTCGAACGCGTCTACGCGATCGACGTGCAGCGCGGCGGCGGTGCGGTCCGTTACGGACCGAACAACGTGTCCGGGGTCGTCAACTTCCTGACGCGGCCGATCCCGGTCGAACCGACGGTCGTCGGCCGCGTGCGCGTCGACACGTTCGCCAACACCAGCTACTACGCGGCCTATGGCGCCACCGAGGGCCCGCTCGGCCTCCTGATCGAAGCGGTCTACAAGGACGGCGAGTCGTTCCGCGACAACGGCGACTACACGATCCAGAACTACGCGATCAAGGCGAGCTACGCGCTGGCGAAGGACGTGCGCCTGTTCGGGCAGATCGAGACGTTCGACGACGACAGCCGGCTCAGCGACGGCCTCACGACCGCCGCCTACCAGGCCGATCCGTCGCAGACGCTGTCGCCGCAGAACCGCTTCCGCGGCGAACAGGACCGCGCCAACCTGAAGCTGGAGTGGGACATCGACGCCGACACGCTGTTCGAGGTCGTGACGTACTGGTTCGACGGCACGCGCACCTTCTTCCTCGGCAGCCCGACCTTCTATGGCGACGCCGTGCCCACCTTCATCCAGGCGACGCCGCGGCCGATCCGCACGGTCGCCGTGCAGCCGCAGATCACGCACAGCTACCGCATCGGCGGCGGCGAGGGCGAACTGCTCTTCGGTCTGCGCTACCTGCAGGAGGACATCGTCCGGAACGTGACGCGCTTCTTCCCGGACGGCACCTCGACGCTGCGCTCCGAGGAACAGTACGACTACTACACGGCGTCGGCGTTCGTCGAGAACCGGTTCCGTTTCGGCGCCTGGACGGTGACGCCCGGCCTGCGCTTCGAGTACGTGGCGATCGACGCCAGGAACCGGATCAGCGGGGAGACCGCCTACGAGGACTTCGTCGAGGTGCTGCCGGCGCTCGGCATCGCCCACCAGTTCACGACCGAATGGGCGGCCTACGCGGGGGTGCAGAGCACCTTCGCCGCGCCGCAGGCGCCGCAGATCGAGATCTCGAGCGACCCGCAGGACATCAGCGCGCAGTACGCCTGGAACTACGAGGTCGGCACCCGCTGGCGGCATCGGGAAGGTGTGTTCGGCGCCGACCTCACCCTGTACCAGATCGACTACTCCGACCGGCTGGTCCCCGATCCCGACCAGTTCGACGTCTTCGTCAATGCCGGCAGCAGCCGCCATCGCGGCGTCGAACTGGCGCTGGACAGCGACCTGACGGCCGTCGGCCTCACCGGGGTCTCGCTGTGGAGCAACACCTCGTGGAACGACTCCCGGTTCACCAACGGGCAGTTCGACGGCAATCGCTTCGCGGGCGCTCCGGAGTGGCTGGCCTCGTGGGGGGCGCGCTACCGCCATGCTCCGAGCGGCCTGTGGCTCTCGGTCGACGGCACCTACGTCGGCGCGGCGTTCAGCGACGCCGAGAACACCAGGGAACTCAACGCCCAGGGCACGCGCGGCGAGCGGCCGTCCTACGTGGTCTGGAACGCCGCCGTCGGCTGGGACCACGACCTCGGCGACAAGACCGAGGTCTCGGCGCTCGTCGGCGGCCGCAACATCCTCGACGAGGAGTACTTCGAACCCCGCACCGCGCGCGGCATCTACCCTGGCCCACCCGCCAGCATGGTGTTCCAGCTCGGTGTCACCCACCGCCTATGAGCCAGGACCGCAACATGCGCTTCGCCTTTGCCTTCGCTGCCCTCTTCGCCTCGCTGCTCCCGGCTCAGGATCCGCCGCCGACGCGCGAATTCGAGATCCGGTCCGACCGCGCCTTCCTCGGCGGCCAGCCCATCGACCTGTGGGGCTTGCGCTGCGGCAATGCCCTCTGCTCGCAGGCCGTCACCGAGCGGCACGTGCGCGCGCTCGACACGATGACGGCCCACGGCATCAACGCGATCGCCGTCTACCTGCAGGGCAGCAACGGCGGCTGGCCGGATGCCGAAGCCGGGCTGAACGGGTTCGCGCGCGACGGCCGGCTCGAGCGCGCCGTCGCCCAGCGGCTGGCGTGGCTGGTGCGCGAGTGCGACCGCCGCGGCATGGTCGTCTGCATAGGCATCCTGTCGCCACGCAAGGACGAGTACCTCGACGGCGAGGCGGCGATCCAGCGGGCGCTGCAGGAGACCGCGCGGTTCCTGGTCGCCGAAGGGCTGCGCAACGTCTTCGTCGACCTGATGCACGAGTACGCCCATCCCGATCGGGTCGACCACGATCTGCTGCGGGAACCCGACGGCGCGGCCAAGAAGGCCCGGCTGACCGGGTGGTTCAAGGAGTTCGGCGACGGCATCGAGGTCGGCGTCTGCCCGTACGAGAAGTCGTCGACCGCCGACGGTTATCCCGGCATGGACGTGCGCATCGTGCAGAAGTCGATGCCCATCCCGCGCGACGGCTTCGTCGTCAACGTGGAGACGCAGAAGCAGGATCCGTACGAGAACGACGGCGTGTTCACGCCGGGTCAGATCGAGGCGATCCTGGCCGACTGCGAGCGCTACCGCGCGGCGCCACACGCGGCGATGTTCTTCCATGCCGCCTACATCCAGGGCATCGGCAACTCCAGCGGCACGGCGCCGCACCCCGAGATCGGCGGCGACGGCAGTTCGGCCAGCAACCGCGGCGTGCGCTTCTACTACGAGTGGGTCCGCGACCAGATCGGGCGCTGGGAGTATCCGCGGCACGTGCCGGTGGACAGGGCGGTGGTCGAAGCGTCGGCGGCCGGGACGGCTGCGACCCGCGAGTTCGAGGTGCGCGGCGAGCAGGCGTTCCTCGGCGGCGAGCCGGTGCGCCTGTGGGGTCTGCGCTGCAACAACTCGCTGGTGAGCACGGCGGTCACCGAACGGCTCTGCAACAACCTGGACAACATGGCCGCGCACGGGATCAACCTGATCAGCGTGGCGCTGCAGGGCACCAACGGCGGCTTCCCGGACGTCGACGCCGGGCCCAACGCCTACACCTCCGACGGTCGCCTGATCCCAGGCTTCGCCAGACGGCTCGAGCGGGTGGTCCGCGAGGCGGACCGGCGCGGCATGGTCGTGCTCGTGGTGCTGATGATGCCGCGCAAGGACCAGCTGCTGCGCGACGAGGCCGCGGTGCGGCGGGCGGTCGAGTCGACGGCCGAGTTCTTGGAGAGTCGTCGGCTGCGCAACGTGATGGTGAACCTGTTCCAGGAGTTCCACCATCCGACCCGGATCGACCACGACATCTTCCGCGAGCCGGATGGCGCGGCGAAGAAGGCGCAGCTGGCGGCGTGGTGGAAGGCGAAGGCGCCGGCGATCGAGGTCGGCCTGGTGCCGAACCACCAGAACGGATCGCCGGTCGACTTCCCGGGCTGCGACATCCAGATGCTGCACGAGGAACTGCCGATCCCACCGAGCGGCTTCGTCGTCAACACCGAGACTCCCGACGAGGATTCGAGCGGCAACGAGGGTGTGTTCACGGTGCAGAGCCGGCGGCGGCTCGAGGCCATGTGGGCGCGCTACGCGGCCGAGCCGCGGGTGGCGATGCTGTTCCGCAGCTGCTACGCCGAGGACGTGCGCGGCCGCGCCGGAACCGGTCCGAACCTGGAGATGGGCGGCGACGGCACGGGCGCTGCGGATCGCGGCATCCGGTTCTTCTACGCCTGGTCGCTGGCGAACCTCGGTCGCTGGGAGTACCCGCGGCACGTGCGCTGACGCGGGGTCCGGCGGCGCGGCGGCTTCATCGGATCAGGCCGCCGACCGCGGCGCCGATCTCGATCGGCGACGACGGCACGAACGCGATCGTCTCGAGCCAGAGGGTCTCGTCGACGAACTGGCCGGGCGGCATGGTCCAACTCGCCGTGAGGTCGCCGTTGCCGTCGGACACGTAGACCCCGGCGAGGAAGAAGGCCGACAGGTCGAGCGCGATCGGCTGCGCGAACAGGTCGGGGATCTCGATGTGCGCGAGCCGCGGGCTGGCGTGGATCGCGACCAGCGTGTTCGGTTCGGTGCGGATCAGCAGCGAGAACGTCATGCCGTTCTGGATCGCGGTGGGGCGGGTGACGCCGACCAGCGGAGCCGTCGTCAGCGTGGGGCAGCCGGGGCTGGACGCGGTGATGGTGCTGCGCGCCATCAGCCCGACCGCGGGCGTGCCCACCAACCCGCAGCCGCCGCTGCCGCCGGCAAGGGTCGAATCGCTGAGCCAGACGCGGGCCCACGGGTTCACCGACAACCCGGGTTCGTTGATGCCGCCAGTGAAGGCGCAGCCACTGGCCTTCAAGGTCGAGTGGTGCAAGACGGCACCTTGACCGCCGAGTCCGCCACCCGTCAACGGGCTGCCGGAGAACGTGGTGTCGACGGCGATCACGTGTGCCGTGTTGGCCACGAGACCGGTCGCGAGGCCCCCCTGGCCGGCGACGACGCAGCTCTGCAGGTGCACGTTCGATTCGCTGACCTCGAGTGCGATGCGGCCGGTCGCCTGGATCGAACAGGAGTCGAAGGTGACCGTGCCGCCGGTGACGACGACCCGGTGGACGAGCTGGAAGATCAGGACGTTCACCTGGTTGGGTCGGAAGTCGACGCCGGTGACGTGCACCGCTTCGCCGGGCGCCGGCTGGAATCGCGTCGGTCCCTGTTCGTTCAGGCAGGCGAAGCTGGTGGCGCAGCCGGGCGGCATGAAGGCCGGGTCGAACTCCACCAACACCGTGCCCGGTACCAGCGCCCGGATCGTCACGCCGACATCGCAGGTGAAGTGGGCATAGGTGCCGGGCTGCACGTGCAGTACGTCACCGGACACGGCCACTGCCAGCGCGTCGCGGATCTGGGGGAAGCCACCGGGACCCACGAGGTGCGTCGTTTGGGCGGCGAGCGGGAGACTCAGCGAGACGGCGAGGACAGCGAGTCTGGACATGGCAACGACCGGGGAGGGGACCGAGCAGGACTCGGGAGGATGGTAATGGTTGGCGACCGCCGCCCCGCCGTCGAGGTCCTCCTGTGGACCAGCGATCCGCATCGCGGGTGACGGCGGTCCGACGTGAATGACGGGACATCGACGGGTGCGCGCGATGGCCCGCCTGGGCCGGACGCCGTCCCCTGCGGGGCAGAGCAGCGACTCACGTCCCCAGCGAACAGTGTGCCTGCTCCTGCTGTCCGGGGCGGGTGGGACCGGTCCACGCCGCCGGCGTCACTTCCGGTTGCGGAACAGGATCGCGGGGTTCTTGTCGCTGGTGTGGATGCGCTCGGCGAGGCCCAGCGACACCTTCTGGCCGTACAGGGCGTTCAGGGCCGAGGGGTTCTTGGCCTTGGAGCAGGTGAAGTAGGCAATGCCGCGGCGCTGCAGCCAGTCGAGCACCACGGGGCCTTCGCCGTCGAAGGCCGCAGGGTCGGCTTGGTGGAAGACGTCGTCGACGCACACCACCGCACCCTCGCGCACACGTGGCAGCACATGGTCGAGATACCAGTGCGCGAACTCGGCGCTGTGGTCCGAGTCCATCAGGAGGAAGTCGACCGGCTCGCCCGATGCCGCCACCTCCTTGCGCGCATCGCCCAGCACCAACTGCCAGCGGCCGTCGGCCAGTTCGGGCGGGACGTTCTTGCTCGCCGCGTCGATCAGGTCGTGCGAGACCAGCTTGCCCCGTCCGTTGTCGCGCAATGCGGACAGGATCCAACAGGTCGACCAGCCGTGGAACGGACTGATCTCCAGCACCCGTTCCGGCTGCTCGGCGCGCAGCAGCAGGTAGAGGATCTCGCAGGTCTCGTCATCGCTCTGCGCGAGCATGCGCGGTTGCAGACCGACGGCGCCGGCGAACGGTTGCACCGCCCGTGCGGCCAGTTTGTGCAGCAGCGATCGGTTGCGCCAGGGAATGCAACGCGATCGGTAGAGCTTGCGCAGGCGCGCCTTCGTCGAGCGCAGGTCGTCGGCGAACCTGCGGTAGAGCTCCAGGATCCCCTGGATGCCGACCTCGACGTTCGATGCCATGTCGCGACGCTACCGGTCGGTCTCGCGCCTGTCACGGCCGCGGCACGCCGAGCTCGCGCCGCTCGCGGCCGATCCGACGCAAGCGAACTCGCACGGAGGGCAGGACAGCGCGCGCGGTGAGGCCTTCGCACGAACTCGGGCCACAGGCGATCGACCTGCGGTCCCTGCCCGGCCGTCACGGCATCGGGCGATAGACGTGGTCGATCACCCAGTCCGCGACCGAGCGACCCTGGACGATGCCCGCCGTCTTGTCGAAGCTCCAGTGGATGCCGAGGTAGATCCGGCTCTGTCCGTTCTCCTCCTCGGCCTGTGACAGCGTGAGGTAGCTGCGCGGCGCCAGGGGGCGCGGCGTACCCTGGTTGTCGAGCGTCACGCCGTTCAACTCGTCGGACACGAACGTGAACGGGACGACATCGGTGTGGAGGAACCGGCGCAACGTCTGGAAGACCGCGCCGCCGAAGCCCGCGTGGCCGGAAGGGTAGGCAGGGAACGGGGGTGTGAAGTTGGGGTTCGCTGTGTTGCTGGCAGGGGCCCCGAGCGGCGAGAACGCCAGGTCGCCGATGGTGTCCGGGTTGCCGTCGCCCAGACCGGTCGGACCGGTCGCAGGATCCGCCTCGCGGATGCCGGACGTCGGTCGCCAGAACTGATGGAAGTACTTCGAGTCCCACACCGCGAGGCCGGTGTCCGCCATCGCGATGTTCACGAGGGCCAGGAGCCTGGCCAGGCCGATGACGCTCGTGCCCTGCTGCAGCGCGATCTGCAGCACGATCTGGTTGTACAGGCGTGGTGGGGTGCCCAACGACGGCGTGCCGTCGTAGCTCCAGAAGATCCCGGCTCGCGTCTGGTCCGCAGTCCGTACGGTCGGCGTCGTGATGCCGTCGCCACCGAGTGCCTTCACCTCGCCGAACGCGGCGGTGAAGGCGGGACTCGTCATGGCGGGCGGGGCGGGCACGCGGAACTGCGCCGCGGACGTCATGGCGAATGGGGCGACCTGCGGCCAGCCGGCGCCGAGGGCGAGCGGATGCGCGACGATTGGATCCTGCCGCCAGTGGCCGGGCAGGTTGCTGCACACGAACTCGGTGTTGACCAGCGGTTCGGCGTGGTTCGAGCCGTCAGCCGCTCGCTGGCCGAGGATGGCCGCAGCGGCAGCGTGGCCGAGCATGATGCCGGCGGACTTCGCGGCGGTGTTCGGGATCGAGGCGAGATCGGTCGCGAGCTCGGCATCGAAGATCCAGGCCTGCGACGGGTAGAGCGCCGCCAAGGCGTCGTGGCCCGCCTGGGCGATGGCGGCCGGGCGCGAGGTCGGCGCGGTGACCGGAGCGAGACCAACGTAGCTCTGGTAGCCGCCTTCGATTGCGATCAGCGCCTCGAACATGGCGATGTGCACGATCGCCAAGGCGCGCGCCGTGCGGCAGGGTCCGATCTGCTGCCCGGACAGATGCAGCGGCCCCTGGGTGGAGGGCGTGTGGTCGAGGGCGTTGGCGCCCAGCGCCGTCCGGTGCCAATGCAGCAGCGCCGCACGTGCGCCGAACGGTGCGGCGACGAGCGCCGCGGTGTTGGAAACGCAGAAGGACAGGAGGGGCAGCCCGGACGCAGGCGCCACCGTGACCGTCTGGAGAGTCAACGAGGGCAGCAGCGCAGTGCCGGGGAAGTTCGGGATCGCGACCGAGTACGAGAGGTGGCCGCTGCCGTTCGTCTGGCCGATCGGCTGGATGGCAAACGGCCACGACAACCCGACCGTGAAGCTGCCGAACGGACCCAGGTGGATCGCCGTCGTACCCGGCACGGGGCCGAACAACAGGAAGGTGGCGGCACTTGGGGTGGCGCCCGTCAGGTCGAGGGTGATGGTCTGGCCGGGCCCAAGGGTGCCGGCCACGGCCAAGGTCGAGCTCTGGGCGAACGACGGCGCGAGCAGGGACAACCCGACCGCGATCGCTGCGAATGGGGAATGCATGGAAGGACTCGTGATGGGTCGGGGCCAGGAGTCCCTACGCAGGATCGAGGCGGGGCAGGCCGCGCCAAAAAAAGGGCCCGGGAGCCGCAGCACTACGGCCCACAGGAATGGTGCGTACGCCGCCAGGGCAGCGTGCCGACCTGGCGCGCGGACCTGCGGCCACGCGGCAGGGCTCGGTCGGCGCCGGCGCGAGCGCTGCCCGATCCGGCGGCCGCGCCAGCTACGCTGCCGGGCGTGACCGCCCAGCAGTTCGTGCTCGAGCTCGGCCGCGCCATGCACGCGCTCGGCAGCCCGGCCTACCGCGTCGAGGACACGATGGACGCCTGCTGCCGCGCGCTCGGGCTCGAGGGCAGCTTCTTCGCCACGCCGACGGCGATCTTCAGCGCGATCGGGCCTGCGGGCAGCTCGCCGAACGCAGTGCTGACACGCGTGCCGCCCGACGACCACGACCTCGGCCGCCTCGCGGACCTCTACGCGATCCGCGACCGCGTCGTGCGCGGCGAGTCGTCGCCGGCGCAGGGTCTCGACGCCGTGCGGCGCGTGCTGGACTCCGGCGTCGGTGTCCCGCGGTGGTCGGACCTGATGGCCCATGCCGCCGCCGGCGGTGGCGCCGCGGTGCTGTTCGGCGGCGGCTGGCGCGAGGCGGCGGTCGCCGCGTTCGCCGGGGCCGCGGTCGCCGGCATCGCCATCGCCGCGAGCCGGCGGCCGCGCCTGGGCGACGTGCAGGCATCGCTCGCCTGCGCCGTGGTGGCCTTCCTGGTCAGTGGTGCGGCGGCGCTGTGGCCGCCGGTGCACGCGCCGATCGCGACCGTGGCCGCGATCGTCGTGCTGCTGCCGGGGCTGTCGTTCACGACCGCGCTGGCCGAACTGGCGATGCGGCACCTGGCCGCCGGCAGCGCGCGACTGCTCGGCACCCTGGCCGTGCTGCTGACGATGGCGATCGGCATCGGCATCGGCGATCGCTGCGCAGCCCTGGTGTTCGGGGTCGCGCCGGTGGCCGCGCCGGAGCGGCTCGGCCTCGGCTGGCTGCTGCTCGGCATCGCCGCCAGCTGGGTGGGATTCGTCGTGCTGCTGCGCGCGACGCGTCGCCAGGCCCCGTGGGTGCTGCTGGCGATGGCGACCGGCTTCGGCGGCGCGCGCGCCGGCAGCGGCCTGTTCGGCGGCGAACTCGGCGCCAGCATCGGTGCGTTCGCGGTCACGGCGCTGGCCAACCTGCACGCCCGCTGGCGGCGGCAGCCGGCGGCGGTCGTGCGCACGCCGGGCCTCCTGCTGCTGGTGCCGGGCAGCCTCGGCCTCAGCGGGCTGACCACGGCGCTGACCGGCGACTTCGCGTCGAGCGCGCCGTTCGCGTTCCGCATGCTGCTGGTCGGTGGCGCGATCGTCGCCGGCCTGCTGTTCGCGGGCGTGCTGGTGCCGCCGCCGCTCGACGTCGAGCCGGAAGCGAAGCGGCGGCCGCTGGTGCGGGGATTGCTGAGGCCGCCGCCTTCACCATGAACCTGTCGTCCCTGCGCTACACCACCCCCTTCCTCGCCGGTCTCGTGGCGCTGGCGGCTGGGGCCGCCGCCAAGGCCCAGGTCACGATCGCCGACCTGCTCCATCCGGGCGCGGTCGCCGGCGAGCGTGGCCCCTACCTCGTCCGGCTGGTCGACGACCTCAGCGGCGAGCCGATCGCCGGCGCCGAGGTGTTCCTGGTCGCCGAGCACAAGACGCCGATGTGCGGCGAGTTCTGGTTCGAGCACCGCGGCACGAGCGACGCCGAGGGCTTCGTGCGCATCGATGGGCAGCATCCGGTACGTCGCTGGCACTGGCAGGTGGCGAAGCACCCGACGCGCGGCGTCGCCGTGCGCAGCGCGATGGAGCCGATCTGGCGGCTCGGGCGCGGGTTCGACGTGCCCCTGGTGATCCAGGACTGGACCGGCCGGCCGGCACCCGGGGCGCGCATCGGTTTCTGTGGCGGCTGCGGTCACTCGCCCGACGTCGCCTCGGCGGTGGCCGACGCCGACGGCGTCGCCGTACTGCGCGGCATCGATCCGCAGCAGGGCATCGCCGACCTCTACGTGCAGCACCCGGGTCTGCACATCTTCTACGAATCCGTCGACTGGCGGCCGGGGGAGCCACCGCGGGTCGTGCGGTGCGGCATGGCCCCGACCGTGACCGGGCGCGTGCTCGACGCCGGAGGCATGCCGGTCGAAGGCGCCTACGTGTGCGCGGGCAGCATCCATCGTGGACCTTGGGCGCGCACCGCTGCCGACGGGACCTTCGCCGTGCTCGGCTGCGAGCCCCGCGATTCGCCGCACCAGGTGGTGCTGCCCGACGGCCGCGAGGTCTCCTTCTCTGTCGACGGCGAGGATCCCTACCCGGTGACGCTGCGGCTGCCCGACCTGTCCGACCCCGAGGCCCGCCACGGCACGGTGGAAGTGGCCGACCAGGCGGCGCCGGCGCGGCCGGTCCTGCGGCGCCTGCGCGTCGTCGTCGAGGAGGCGCCCGCCGGCTTCGTGTGGCTCGCCGTGACCTGCCGCGGCCAGGACGACGCAACCGAGTCCGTGGACGGGCACGTCGACGTGCCGCGCGGGGCGCCGTTCGTGCTGCGCGTGACCGTCGACGACAGCCGTTCCCGCCAGTTCTGGTTCGCCGACGGCGCGCAGGTGCCGGATCCGTTGGTCGTGCGCTGGCTGCCGGCGGGTCGAGTCACCGGGCGCGCGGTCGACGCGGCCGGGGCTCGGCTCGAGGCGCGCGTGCGGTGGCGCGAAGGGTGGTCCGACGCCATGCAGGGAGGCGGCTGGCACGCCAGCGAAGGCGCGGGCTTCGCACTCGCCGTCAAAGACGACCGCGACGAAGTGCGCCGCTGGCGCCTGCTGGAACTGGAGCCGCGCGACCGCAGCGCGCCGTCCCGCCTGCTGTGGGTGCTGGCGCCGGCGTGCGGCGAGCACGTCGATCTCGGCGACCTCGTGGTCGGCGGCCCGCCGCAGTTGGCGGTGCGCGACGTCGACGGCGCCCCGCTGGCGACGGCGATCGTCGCGTTCGCGCGCCCAGGATGGCAGGAGCCCGGGCAGCACGAGGTGTGGCCGCTCGATGCCACGGGCGGCTGGCGTGGTCCGGACCTGCGCGAAGGTGATGCCATCGCCGTGCGGCGCGCCGAGGACGCCGTGCCGTTCCGCACCGTGCTGCAGGGCGAAGGGCCGTGGACGATCGTGCCGCCCGACGGCGAACTCGAACTCGCCGTCGTCGACGCCGAGGGCAACCCCCTCGCGGCCACGGTCGTGGTCGGCGACCACGAGGCTTTCGACCAGGTGGGCCGGATCCGGCTGCGTGGACTGCGGCCAGGGCCGACCCGGCTCCACATCGGCGCGCCCGGCCACCGGTCGGCAACCGTCGATGCCGAGGTCGGCACCGCGCCGGGGCCGATCCGCGTCGAGCTGCCGCGCCGCTAGCGCCGAAAACGCCGCCGTGGGCGCGCCTCGCGGGCTATGCTGCCCCGCCGCCTCCGGCCTGATGACCCCCCGTTTCGACCCGCGCGCTCGCCTCGAGCAGTTCCCCATCCTGCGCGTGCTGCGCGAACGCGTGCTCGTGTTCGACGGCGGCATGGGCACGCAGATCCAGGCTGCGAACCTGGAACTCGCCGACTTCGGCGGCAAGGAGGGCTGCAACGAGCTGCTGGTCGAGACGCGCCCCGACGTGATCGAGGCGATCCACGATCGCTACTTCGCGGCTGGCGCCGACGTCGTCGAGACCAACTCGTTCGGCGGCCTGCCGTACGTGCTCGACGAGTTCGAGCTCGGCCACCGCGCGTTCGACCTGAACCGCATGGCCGCGGCGGTGGCGCGCCGTGCCGCGGCCCGGGCCAGCACGCCGCAACGACCGCGCTTCGTCGCCGGGTCGGTCGGCCCGGGCACCAAGCTGGTCACGCTCGGGCACGTCACCACGCAGCAGATGTACGAGGGCTACAAGGTCTACTGCGCCGGTCTGCTGGCCGGCGGCGTCGACTGCCTCAACATCGAGACCTGCCAGGACATCCTGCAGGTCAAGCTGGCGATCCTCGCCGCGCGCGACGCGATGGCCGAGCAGGGCCGAGAGGTGCCGATCTTCTGCACGGTGACGATCGAGACCACCGGCACGATGCTGGTCGGCAGCGACATCGCCGCCGCGATCACGACGCTCGAGGCGCTGCCGGTCGACGTCATCGGCCTCAACTGCGCGACTGGACCGGACCTGATGCAGGAGTCCGTGCGCCACCTCGGGCAGACGACCACACGCACCATCATGGTGATGCCGAACGCCGGCCTGCCGCGCAACGTCGGCGGCCAGGCCGTCTACGACCTGACGCCGGCCGAGCTGGCGCGCTTCCAGGCCCGCTTCGTGCAGGAGTTCGGCGTCGGCGTGGTCGGTGGCTGCTGCGGCACGACGCCGGCGCACGTCGAGGCGATGGCGGCGGCCATGCAGGGGCTGGTGCCGACCGAGCGGCCGGCCGACTACCAGCCGCAGCTCGCATCGCTGTTCCACTCCGTGCCGCTCGACCAGGACTCGGGCCCGCTGATCGTCGGCGAGCGCACGAACGCGAACGGCAGCCGCAAGTTCAAGGAGCTGATGCTCGCCGGCGACGTCGAGGGCATGCTGCAGATGGCGAAGGAGCAGGTGCACGAGGGTTCGCACGTGCTCGACGTCTGCACCGCCTACGTCGGCCGCGACGAGGCCGGCGACATGCTGCAGCTGCTGCGGCCGCTGGTGCAGCAGGTCACCGCGCCGGTGATGGTCGACAGCACCCAGATCGACGTGGTCGAGAAGGCGCTGCAGGCGATCCCCGGCCGCGCGATCGTCAACTCGATCAACCTCGAGGACGGCGAGGAGAAGGCCGACGCGCTGTGCCGGCTGGCGCGCCGCTTCGGCGCGATGTTCGTCGCGCTGACGATCGACGAGGAGGGCATGGCGAAGACCGCCGAGCGCAAGCTCGCGGTCGCGCGGCGGCTCCACGACATCGTCGTGAACCGCCACGGGCTGCGGCCGGGCGACCTGATCTTCGATCCGCTGACGTTCACGATCGGCTCCGGCGACGAGGCCTCGCGCGACGCCGGCGTGCAGACGCTGGAGGGCATCCGCCTGATCAAGCAGCACCTGCCCGGCGTGCGTACGATCCTCGGCCTGTCGAACATCAGCTTCGGCCTCGACCCCTACCCGCGGCAGATCCTCAACTCGGTCTACCTCGCCGAGGCCCGCCGCTACGGCCTCGACGCGGCGATCGTGCACGCGAGCAAGATCATCCCGACCCACAAGCTGGACGACGGCGACCGCCAGGTCACGCTCGACCTGATCCACGACCGGCGCCGCGACGGCTACGACCCGCTGTTCGCGTTCATCGAGCGCTTCGCCGGCAAGAAGCGCGTCGACATGGGCGCCGCCGCCGACGAGAACGCGCTGCCGGTCGAGGAGCGGCTGAAGAAGCGCATCGTCGACGGCAACAAGAACGGCATCGGCAAGCACCTCGACGAGGCGATGCAGCGCTACAGGCCGCTCGAGATCGTCAACGACATCCTGCTCGACGGCATGAAGGTGGTCGGCGAACTGTTCGGCAGCGGCGAGATGCAGCTGCCGTTCGTGCTGCAGAGCGCCGAGTGCATGAAGGCCGCGGTCGCCTACCTGCAGCCGCACATGGAGAAGGTCGAAGGCGAGGCCAAGGGCACGATGGTGCTCGCCACCGTGCGCGGCGACGTGCACGACATCGGCAAGAACCTGGTCGACATCGTCGTCAGCAACAACGGTTACCGGGTCGTCAACCTCGGCATCAAGGTGCCGGTCGAGCAGATCCTCGAGGCGGCGCGGGAGCACAAGGCCGACGCCATCGGCCTGAGCGGCCTGCTGGTCAAGTCGACCGTGGTGATGAAGGAGAACCTCGAGCTGATGAGCCTGCGGCAGATCCAGACGCCGGTGATCTGCGGCGGCGCGGCGTTGAACCGCCACTACGTCGAGAACGACCTGCGCGCCGCCTACACCACGGGTCCCGTCTACTACGGCGCCGATGCGTTCTCCGGCCTGCACATCATGGACGAGCTGACGGGCCGCGCGAAGGCGAAGGTCCTGACGCAGACGCCGACGCCGCAGAAGCGGGTCACGAGCCACCGGCGGATGACGCGCGCCGAGAAGGAGAAGCTGCTCGAGCACGCGTTCGCCGAGTACGCCGACAGCGGCGTCGCGCCCGCGACGACGATCCCGGCGCCGCCGTTCTGGGGTCCGGCGGTGGTCGGGCCCGAGGAGCTCGACCTCGGCACGGTGCTGCAGTACGTGAACCGGAAGGCCTTGTTCCGGCTGCAGTGGCAGTACCGCCAGGGCAAGCGCAGCGAGGCCGAGTACCTGAAGTTCGTCGCCGACTTCGTCGAGCCGCGCTTCCGGGAGTGGTCGAAGCGGGCCCGCGACGAGCGCCTGCTGGAGCCGCGCGTCGTCTACGGCTGGTGGCCCTGCCACAGCGAGCGCAACTCGCTGGTGGTGCTGGACCCGCAGGACCACGCCCGCGAACTGTGCCGGTTCGACTTCCCGCGCCAGCCCGGCGGGCGGCGGCTGTGCCTCGCCGACTTCTTCGCCCGCAAGGACAGCGGCCGGGTCGACGTCGTCGGCTTCTCGCTGGTGACGATGGGCGCGGTGGCGACGCAGGTCAGCGAGCGCCTGTTCCGGGAGAACCGCTACGACGACTACCTGCACTTCCACGGTCTGTCGGTGGAGGGCGCCGAGGCGCTGGCGGAGTACTGGCACAAGCGCATGCGGCAGCAGCTCGGGATCGCCCACCACGACGCGGATGCGATCGACGACCTGTTCAAGCAGAAGTACCAGGGCAGCCGCTACTCGTTCGGCTACCCGGCGTGCCCGAACCTCGAGGACCAGGCGAAGCTGCTGCCGTTGCTGGAGGCGATGCGGATCGGCGTCGCGCTCAGCGAGGAGTTCCAGCTGGTGCCCGAGCAGAGCACCTCGGCCGTGATCTGCCACCACCCGGCGGCGAAGTACTTCAACGTCTCGGTGACGACGCCGGACGCCTGACGCGCGGCCTCAGGCGCGCGGCGCCGGCGCCGGGGTCGAGCCGTGCTCGACCTTGATCACCTCGACCGGGCAGTCGCGCGCCGCCTGCTCGATGTCCTCGCGCAGCGCGGCGAAGTGCTGCGAGGCGTCCGGTCGCACGACGCAGTCGCGGTCGTCCTCGACCAGGAACACGCGCGGCGCGATGTCCTGGCACAGCTTGCAGGCGATGCAGCCGGCTTCGATGGCAACGGAACGAATCGGTCGGTCGGTCACGGGGCGCGGCGCATCGTGGGACGAGCCGGGCTGCGGCGCAAGGCGCCCCGGCCGCGGCCGGCGGTCACTTCGGCTGGTTCGGCGGCGGCTCGGGCGGCTGCAGCCGCGCCAGCGCCGCGGCCCAGGCGGCCTGGGTGACCGAGATCTGCAAGCGGCCGCTGGTCGGCAGCACCACCGTCGGCTGCGCGACCCGGACGAGCGAACGGGCCTGGCCGGCGACCAGGGTCAGTTCGAGGTGGTGGGGGCCGTCGCCGATCGGCAGCAAGGCCCGTCCCGCGACCAGGTCGGCGCCGTCGGCGGGCGCGGCCAGCAGGCTTGCGATCGAGCCACCGTTCCAGAACCGCAGCCGGTAGGGGGTGTCGACGCCGGCCTCCGGTACCAGGCTCACCTCCATCGTCCCGCCGGCCGGCAGCGGTTCGGGCGGCGTGAACTGCACCTCGACGGTGGGCCACGGATCGAGCCGGATCGCGACCCGGTCGCCGTCGCAGCGCACGCGCTGCGGCCGGAAGCCGTACACCGCCACCAGCAGTTCCTGCGGCCCCGCGGCCGGCAGCAGCAGCTGGCTGGTCGCGCCGTACAGCGCCGCTCCGCGCCACTCCGCCGCCGCTTCCTGGCCGAGGGGGAACGCGACCCCGGACAAGTCCTCGATCGGTGTGCCGTCCGGGCCGTGCACGACCAGGTCGACGCGGCGCACCAGGCCGCGCAGATCGATGTCGACGAGCCGCGGATCCCCGCCCTCGGGTGCGGGCACCGCCACGTCGTCGATGCGGAGCAACGGCGCCAAGGCGCTCCAGCTGTACAGCGCCAGCCGGTAGCGGCCGGCCGGCAGCGCCGGCCACTGCAGGTCCAGGCGAGTCTCGCTGTCGCGCACGGGCGCGGTCTGGTAGCGCTGCCTGTCCTCGGTGGCGCGGGCACCTTCGGCCATGGGCTGCAGCACGGCGAACAAGTGGTCCTCGTCGAGGCCCTTCGCGAGCTGTGCCGAGGCGGCGAGCCGGTAGCCGGTCGCGAGAGGCACCTCCAGGTCGCGGGCGCCGACGTCGAACTCGAAGGCCGGCATCGGCAGCAGATCGTCGGTCCCGAAGACGAGCCGCAGGCGACCGGGCTGCACCTCGCCGCGCAGCTCGAAGTTGCCCGTTCCGTCCTGGTGCTCGAGCAGGTCGTGCACCGGCCGCCAGGGCTGGTCGGCAAGCACCGCGGGCAGGCAGCGCTCCACCCGGAAGAAGACGTGCCGCGGGCACGGGCCATGCTCGGCGACGAAGCGACCGGTCGCGAGCAGGGCGCCGCCGGTTTCGACGAGGTCGCCGAGATCCTCGGTGCCCGGCCGCAGGATCCGCGGCGGCACGCGGACGCGCAGCGGCCGCTGGCCGTGGCAGCGGTGCTCGAACACCATGGTCAGGGGCTCCTCGGTTCCGGGTTCTCCGAGCGTGACGGCGAAGCGCCCTCGTTCGTCGGTGCGCAGGCCAGACCTGTACCGGGAGTCGTTGCCGCGGGCCTCCAGCCACCAGTGGCGATCCCCCAGCGGCCTGCCGTCCGGGGCGAGCAGGCGGCCGGTGAGCACGATGCTGTCGCGGGAGGGTCGGAGCACCACCGTGACCTCCTCGTCGCGGCTCGCCGGGCCCTGGAAGTCGGTGGTGAGCAAGCCGTTGTCGTGCGTGGTGATCGCGTAGCGTTGGCCGATCGGCACCCAGGCGAAGCGCACCCAGCCATCGCCTTCGGTCGGCTGCTGCAGCTGTGCCGTCTGCTGCCATTGCCATTCCTCGGTCTCGCCTTGGGCCATCAGCACGGCGCCGCGGCAGCCGCTGGCGGGCCGGCCACCGACCTCTACCCGGGCGCGCACCTGGCCGCAGGCCGGCAGGCGCAGTTCGACCGGCGAAGGGGGCAGCGTCGCCAGCGTGAAGGTCACACCCGGGTCGTCGGTGAAACCGGGCAGCAGGGTCTGCACCCGCCAGGGGCGCTCGGCTCCCGGCGCCGCGTCGCCTTCGTCGGCGGCCAGATGCTGCAAGTGCCGCACGGTGGCCTCGCCGTCCGCGCCCGTGATGGCGACGGGCGTCCAGTCCCAGAAACGGGAGACCTGGGTGCCTTCCAGCACCGCGATGCCGATCGGAACGCCCGCGGCGGGCTGCCCCCGGTCGTCGACGACCCGCACCTGCAGCGAGTGCTCCGGTCGCAACGTGAGCACGAGCCCATCGGCGGGCAGTGCGGCGTGCTCGGGCAGGTCCAGCCGGCCAAAGCGCGTGGCGTCCGCCGCGACGACCGAGGTCCAGCGGCGCCAGGTGACGCGCGCCATGCCCTGGTCGTCGCTGCGCGTACGCCAGCCGATGCGTTCGACCTGCGCCTCGGGCGAACGCCAGAGCATCGCGGTGGCGGGTTCGTAGGGGTGCAACTGCTCGTAGAGCGTCTCCAGCGACTCGTCGAACCAGCCCACGTCGGCGCCGGCGACCGGGTCGCCCGCCTCGTCGACGATGCGAACGGCGACCCACCGCGCGTCCGTGGGCCATGGGCGGCCGCTGCCGGCCGGCGAGGCGGCGATGCGGGCCTCGGCCGTGGTCGGCGCTTCGCCGGCCGGCGCCTCGTCGTCACCAAAGGCCGCGGCGCCTTCCGTCCGGCCAGTGGTCGCCGGGTGCGGCGTCAGCGCCGCGGCGAGGCCTGGCGCGCCCGTGGCCCACAGCCACCACGAGGCCACGGCGCTGGCCCCGAGCAGGGCGCACAGCGTCGCGACGAGCAGCGGGCGGCGGTCCTTCGGCATGCCGCCGATGGTAGCGTCGGCCGCCGCCGGCACCCCGACCGCGATCGATGCGGCGACATGCCACGCGGCGTCCGGGCGCGACGAGGCGATACTGCCGCGGTGCCCGGACCGTCACCCGAGACCGATCCCGCCGACCTCCCCGCCGCCGCACCGCGGCTCCGCGGCCTGCTGGTGGCGCAGTTCTGCGGCGCCTTCAACGACAACGCGTTCAAGATGCTCGTCGTGCTGCTGGCGATGGCGGCGCTGCCGGCGGGCGACGAGGCGGGTCGGCAGCGGGCGACGATGTTCGGCATGGTGGCGCTGACGCTGCCGCTGCTGCTGTTCTCGTTGCCGGCGATGGCGCTCGGCGACCGCGTCGGCAAGCGCCGGATCGTGCTGTGGACGAAGGCGGCCGAGGTGGTGCTGATGGCGCTCGGCACGCTGGCGTTCGCGCTGGCGCCGTCCGGCTGGTTGCCGCTCGTCGTGCTGGCCGGCATGGGCGCGCAGAGCGCGCTGTTCGCGCCGGCGAAGTACGGCATCCTGCCCGAACTGCTGCCGCACGATCGCCTGGCGGAGGCGAACGGCCGGCTCGAGGCGGCGAGCTTCCTGGCGATCATCCTCGGCACCGCGTGTGCGGGACCGCTGCTGGCGGCGGTCGGCGGCGAGGTCTGGGTCGCCGGCGCCGTGCTGACGGCGTTCGCCGTGGCCGGCTTCGTCGCCGCCGTCGCGGTGCCCGCGGTGCCGGCCAGCGGCGCCGCGGCGCCGTTCGGCGTGGTGGTGCGCGGCGCCTGGGCCGCGATCCGCGGCGATCGCGCGTTGTGGCTGGCGACGCTCGGCACGGTCGTGTTCTGGACGGTCGCCAGCCTGCTCGGCCAGGACGTGCTCGTCTACGGCAAGCAGGTGCTCGGCTTCGGCGACGAACTGGCCGGCCTGCCGTACGCGCTGTTCGCGGTCGGCGTCGGCGCTGGCGCGCTGCTCGCCGGGCGCCTGGCGCGCGGCAAGGTCGACACCGGGCAGATCCCGCTCGGCGCGATCGGCCTCGCGGTCGGCGTCGGCGCGATGGGGCTGATCGAGCCAGGGCGTGCCTTGACGCTCCTGCTGATGTTCGGGCTCGGCCTCGCCAGCGGCTTCGTGGTCGTGCCGCTGAACGCGCTGGTGCAGTGGCGGGCGCCGGCGGCGCGCCGCGGCGCCGTGATCGCGCTGGTCAACGGTCTGTCGTTCGCCGGCATCCTCGGCGGCGCCTTCCTGTGCACGGGGCTCGCCGAACTGGGGCTCGGTTCGGCGGCGATCCTGCTGGTGGCGGCGCTGGCGACCGCGGCCGGCACCGCGTGGGCGGTGTGGCTCCTGCCCGAGGCGCTGCTGCGCTCGTTCGTGCTGCTGGCGGCGCACACGCTCTACCGCGTGCGCGTGCTCGGCGCCCGCCACGTGCCGGAGTCCGGCGGTGCGCTGCTGGTGCCGAACCACGTCTCGTTCCTCGATGGCCTGTTCCTGCTGGCGGCGATCGACCGGCCGATCCGCTTCGTCGTCGACCAGTACTGGTACGAACGGCCGTACCTGAAGCCGTTCCTGCGCGCGCTGCGCGCGATCCCGATCAGCGCCAGCGGAGGGCCACGGGTGGTGCTGCGCGCGCTGCGCGACGCCGGGCAGGCGCTCGACGACGGCGAACTGGTCTGCCTGTTCGCCGAGGGCGAGATCAGCCGCATGGGCAGCACGCTGCCCTTCCGCCGCGGCCTGCAGCGCATCGTCAAGGGTCGCCGCGCACCGGTCGTGCCCGTGCACCTCGACCGCGTCTACGGCGGTCTCCTGAGCCCGCGCCAGGGTCGGGTGCGCTGGTGGCCGACGCAGGTGCCGTGCCCGGTCACGGTGTCGTTCGGCGCGCCGGCCGACAACACGATCGCGCCCGAGGAACTGCGGCGCCGGGTCGATGCGCTGGGCGAGCGCGCCTGGCGACTGCGCGCGCGCGAACTGCGGCCGCTGCACCACGCGTTCGTGCGCACCGTGCGCCGCGCCCCGTGGCGGCGGGCGCTCGCCGACACGCAGGGCCGGCGGCTGTCGCGGCTCGGCGCGCTGGCGGCGGCGGTCGTGCTGGCGCGCCGGCTGCGCGCGGTCTGGACCGACCAGCCGCGCATCGGCATCCTGCTGCCGCCGTCGATCGGCGGCGCGCTGGCGGCGATAGCGACGAGCCTCGCCGGGCGCGTCGCGGTGCCGCTGAACTACACGGTGGGGGCCGCGGCGCTGGCGTCGGCGGTGCGCCAGGCCGGGGTGCGCTCGGTGGTGACCTCGCGCGCGTTCCGCGACCGGCTGCCGCTCGAACTGCCCACCGGGCTCGAGGTCGTGGCGCTCGAGGACCTGCTCGGTGCGGTCACCCGTCGCGAGCGGTGGAGCGCGGCGCTGCGCGCTCTGCTGGCGCCGATCGCCTGGCTGGAACGGGCCTGCGGCGCCCCGCGTCGCGTCGTGGCTGGCGATCTGGCCGTGGTCATCTTCAGCAGCGGCAGCACCGGCGAGCCCAAGGGCGTCGAGCTCTTGCACGCCAACGTGCAGGCCAACTGCGAGGCGACGGCGCAGGTGATCCCGCTCGACCGCCACGACCGGCTGGTCGGCGTGCTGCCGCTGTTCCACTCGTTCGGCAACATGGCGCTGTGGTACGGCCTGCAGCAGGGCGCCGGCATCGTGTTCCATCCCAATCCGCTCGATGCCGCCGCCGTCGGCGAACTCGTCGCCCGGCACGCGGCCACGATCCTGGTGGCGACGCCGACGTTCCTGCAGCTCTACCACCGCCGGTGCGAGCCCGGGCAGTTCGGCTCGCTGCGCGTCGTGCTGACCGGCGCCGAGAAGCTGACCGACGCGCTGGCGGACGCCTTCGCCGACCGCTTCGGCATCCGGCCGGTGCAGGGCTACGGCTGCACCGAGTGCGCGCCGGTGGTCGCGGTCAGCACGCCGGGCTACCGCGCGCCGGGCTTCTACCAGGCCGGATCGCGGCGTGGAGCGGTTGGCCGACCGCTGCCCGGCGTCGTGGTGTCGATCGTCGATCCGGAGACGCGGCAGCCGCTGCCGCTCGGCGCCTCGGGGCTGGTGCTGGTGCGCGGACCGAACGTGATGCGCGGTTACCTCGGCCGCGACGACCTCACCGCCGCGGCGATGCACGACGGCAGCTACGTCACCGGCGACATCGGCTACGTCGACGAGGAGGGGTTCCTGTTCCTGACCGACCGGCAGTCGCGCTTCTCGAAGATCGGCGGCGAGATGGTGCCGCACGGCACCGTCGAGGAGCACCTGCAGGCGTGCAGCGGGCTCGAGGAGCGGGCGTTCGCGGTCTGCGGCGTGCCCGACGACAAGAAGGGCGAGCGGCTGATGGTGCTGACGACGCTCGAGGTCGAGGCGCTGCAGGCGTGCCTGCGGCAGCTGGCGACGCGCGGGCTGCCGCCGCTGTTCGTGCCGCGTGCGGACCAGTTCGTGCGCGTTGCCGCGCTGCCGGTGCTCGGCACCGGCAAGCTCGACCTGCGGGCGGTGCGGGAGTTGTGCCTGCAGGTGGCCGGGCGGGCGCCGTCCTGAGGGGGCGTCGGTCGGGTGCACTGCAGCGCTCGCGCACCCGGCGGCGGCACTGCCGCCGCGATGGTGCGGGTCGGTGATGACAGCACCCTCGACCTGGTGCTCACCGAGGGCGGCAGCATCCGCGGCACCGTCGACAACTGGCCGCCGACGGGCGGGCCGGGCGTCGTCGTGACCTGCGCCGAGCGCTCGTGGCACGCGCACGTTCCCCGTGGAACCGGCGATCGCCGTGGATCTGCATGCGCCGATCGAGCCCGTGACGCGGGTCCGGAGCGTCGGCTGAAGTTCCACGCGTGGCGGGCACCGGACCTGTGCGCGGCCGCCGCCGGCCCTACGATGCCGCGCCCATGATCAGGCTGCTCTGCATCCCCGGTTCGACGCGCACCGACGCGTTCAGCAAGCGCCTTGCCCGCGCCGCCTGCGCCCTCGTCGGCGACAGCGGCGGCGAGGCCACCTGCATCGACCTGCGCGACTTCCCGCTGCCGCTCTACGACGGCGACCTCGAGGCGGCGCACGGTCTGCCGGAGCCGGCGCTCCGGCTGCGGGCCCTGCTGCGGCAGCACGACGCGCTGCTGGTGGTGACCCCGGAGTACAACGCGTCGTTGCCGGCCGTGCTGAAGAACGCGCTCGACTGGCTGTCGCGCCCCGACCCCGCCGAACCGGGCGTGTCGGCGTTCCGCGACAAGGTCGCCGGCGTGCTGGCGAGTTCGCCGGGGGCGTTGGGCGGCCAGCGGGCGCTGGTGCACCTGCGGCAGGTGCTGATGAACCTCGGCTGCCTCGTCGTCACCGAGCAGTTCGCGCTCGGCAACGCCGGGTCGGCGT
Source organism: Planctomycetota bacterium (assembly GCA_019636245.1). Taxonomy (GTDB): domain Bacteria; phylum Planctomycetota; class UBA1135; order UBA1135; family UBA2386; genus JAEUHS01. The sequence continues at coordinate 87,159 of JAHBXX010000011.1, forward strand.
TCGCCCCCGCGGGGGGGCTGGCCGACGGCAAGCAGGCGGCCGCGCTGCAGAAGGTGGTGCAGCGGGTGCTGCACGTGGCGCAGCGGCTGCGGCAGTGACCGGGCGCTGGTCTGCAAGGGGAGGCGCAAGATGCGTATTGGCATCGGGTTGCGAACGCGCCGTTCGAGGGCTTCTGGACGCGGCTTGACACTGCCGATATTTAGACATAGTCTAACTGCGCCATGACCCGCCGCTCCGGCAACCAAGCCCTGATCGACCGCCTCGAACGCGCGGACATCCGTCCGTCGGCGCAGCGCGTCGCGATCGCCGGCTACGTGCTGTCGACCGCCGACCACCCGTCGGCCGACGACGTCTGGCAGCGGGTGAAGGTCGACTTCCCGATGGTCTCGCGCGCGACCGTCTACAACACGCTGCAGCTGTTCACCGAGCACGGCCTGTTGCGCCAGCTGGTGCTCGCCGAGGGCAAGGTGGTGTTCGACCCGATGGTCGAGCCGCACCACCATTTCGTCGACGACGAGACCGGGGCGATCGAAGACATCCCCTGGTCGGCGCTGCGGGTCGGCAAGGTCGACGAACTCGAGGGCGTCGACGTGCGCGAGTACATGGTCGTGGTGCGCGGTCGTCGCCGCCGGCCGTGACCTTCTCTCCTGCCTCCCTGGGCGCCGAACATGGGCGCACATTGGACGAAGTCCAAACCAAGAAACCATCCAACCAGAAAGGACCCGAACGATGCTCACCGTCGGCAGTCGATTCCCCAGCTTCCGTCTCCCCGCCACCGTCTCGCTCGAGTCCGGCCGTCAGTTCGCCGCGATCGACGACACCACCTACGCCGGCAAGTGGCTGGTGGTGTTCTCGTGGCCGCTCGACTTCACCTTCGTGTGCCCGACCGAGATCGCCGAGTTCGGCCGCCGCCAGGCCGAGTTCGCCGACCGCGATGCGCAGGTGCTCGGCCTCTCGTGCGACAGCGAGTTCGTGCACCTGGCCTGGCGCGAGCACCACCCGGACCTCCGGGCGCTGCCCTTCCCGATGCTCGCCGACAAGAAGCGCGAACTGTGCCAGGCGCTCGGCATCCTGCACCCGCAGGAGGGCATTCCCCTGCGCGCCACCTTCCTGGTCGACCCGCAGCGCACGATCCGCTTCGTCTCGGTGCACGACCTCGACGTCGGCCGCAACGTCGACGAGGTGCTGCGCACGCTCGATGCGCTGCAGACCGGCGAGCTCTGCCCCTGCAACTGGAAGCCGGGCGAGAAGACGCTGGAGGTGGCGTGATGGACGCCCTGCAGCAGCTCGCCGCTGGCCTGCCGGACACGGCGAAGGACATCCGCCTCAACCTGGCGTCGGTGCTGCAGGCCTCGGTGCTGTCGCCGGCGCAGCGCTTCGGCACCGCGCTCGCGGTGGCGTGGGCATGCCGCCAGCCGGCGCTCGCGGCCGCCGTTCGCGCGGCGGCCGGCGACCAGCTGACCGCCGCGACCGCCGCCGACGCCCAGGCCGCTGCGGCGCTGATGGCGATGAACAACGTCTACTACCGCTTCCGCCACATGGTCGACCGGCCGGACTACGCGCAGCTGCCGGCCCGCCTGCGCATGCAGCGGCTGGCCGCCCCGCAGGGCGACAAGGTCGATTTCGAGCTGTTCGCCCTGGCGGTGAGCGCCGTCCACGGCTGCGCTACCTGCGTGCAGGCGCACGAGCGCGTGGTCGTCGACGGGGGGCTGACCCCGGCCCACGTGCACGACGCCGTGCGCATCGCGGCGGTGGTGCATGCCGCCGCGGTGGCGCTGTCCTGGTCCCAGCCGGTCCCGGCCTGACGGGTCGCCCGGTGCTCCCGCAATCCCCACGAACCCAAGGTGAACCGATGAAGCCCTCCCCGAGCCAGCTCCCCCCCGAGACCCGCCAGAGGATCTGCGATGCGCTGCTGCCGGTGCTGATCGACGGCATCGACCTGTTCTCCCAGATCAAGGTCGCGCACTGGAACATCAAGGGACCGCAGTTCGCGGCGCTGCACCCGCTGTTCGACCAGTTCGCGACCGACCTGCAGACACAGAACGACGGCCTCGCCGAACGCATCCTGACGCTGGGCAGCCTCGCGGTCGGCACCGCGCGCCACGTCGCCAGACACTCGCGCCTGCCCGACTATCCCCAGCACGTCACGCGCGACCTCGAGCACGTGAAGCTGCTCGCCGAACGCATCGGCGCCTACCTCGCCGGCGTGCGCGCCGCGCGCGCGGTCGCCGTCGAGCAGGGTGACGACGACACCGTCGACGTGCTGACCGGCATCGTCACGATGTTCGAGAAGCACGCCTGGTTCCTGCACGCGACGCTCGCCGACTGAGCCCGATGGCCACCTTGCCGCGCCCAATGGCCGCCGCCATCATCGGTGGCGTATGGCCTCCATGCGCTGCATCGTCGTGCGCGAGCACGGCGGCTACGACCGGCTGCGGCTCGAGCAGCGACCGGTGCCCGACCCGGGGCCGGGGCAGGTGCGCGTGCGCGTGCAGGCGATCGGCCTGAACCACCTCGACACCTGGGTGCGCCGCGGCGTGCCCGGCCACACGTTCCCGCTGCCGTTGATCCCGGGCAGCGACGCCTGCGGCACCGTCGACGCGCTCGGCCCGGGCGCGTCCGGCTGCGTGGTCGGCGATCCGGTCGTCGTGCTGCCGGGCGTCTCGTGCGGCGCCTGCGAGCGCTGCCAGTCCGGCCTCGACCAGCTCTGCAGCCGCTACCACATCCTCGGCGAGAGCGGCGACGGCACCTGCGCCGAGTATGTCTGCGTGCCGGCCGCGAACGTGGCGCCGAAGCCGCGCGCGCTGGCGGCTGCCGAGGCCGCGTCGATCGGCCTCGTGTTCCAGACCGCCTGGAACATGCTGGTGCGCCGGGCCGAGCTGCGCGCCGGCGAGACCGTGCTCGTGCACGCCGGCCTGTCCGGCGTCGGCAGCGCCGCGGTGCAGATCGCCAACCTGCTCGGCGCGCAGGTGATCGCCACCGCTGGCGGGCACGAGAAGTGCGCCAGGGTGAAGGCGCTCGGCGCGCACCACGTGATCGACCACCACACGCAGGACTTCACGGCCGAGGTGCGCCACCTCACCGGCAAGGCCGGCGTGCAGGTGGTGTTCGAGCACGTCGGCGAGGCGACGTTCGGCGGCTCGTTGAAGTGTCTGCAGCGCGGCGGCCGGCTCGTCACCTGCGGCGCAACGACCGGCGGCCAGGTGCAGCTGTCGCTGCACGCCGTGTTCTTCAAGAGCCTGTCGATCCTGGGTTCGACGATGGGCAGCAAGGGCGACCTGCGCACGATCCTGCGGCTGTTCGACCAGGGCCGCCTGCGGCCAGTGCTCGACCGCACGCTGCCGCTGGCCGAGGTCGGCGAGGCGCATCGCCTGCTCGAGGCGCGCACGGCGATGGGCAAGCTGGTGCTGGTGCCATGACGACCGGACCGAGGCGGCGCGCATGACGCGGCACGGCGAGTCGGGGCGTGGTGCCGGCGACCGCGCGGCCCCGGCGGCGTGGCACGCGCTGCCGCCGGCGACCGTGGCCGCCCAGCTCGGGCTCGACGAGGCCGAACGCGGCCTCGCCGAGGCCGAGGCGGCCGCGCGCCTGGCCCGGGTCGGCCGCAACCGCCTGCCGCCGCCGCGGCCGGTGACGCTGGCCGAGATCCTGCTGCACCAGTTCCTGAGCCCGCTGATCTACGTGCTGCTCGCCGCGGCCGCGATCGCCGTGCTGCTCGACGATTACGCCGACGCCGGCTTCATCCTGATCGTCATCGCGATCAACGCCGGCCTCGGCGCCTGGCAGGAGTGGCGCGCCGAACGCAGCGCCGCCGACCTGCAGCGGCTGATCGAGGTGCAGGCGCGCACCCGCCGCGAAGGCCGCGAACGCACGCTGCCGGCCGAGGAGCTGGTGCCCGGCGACGTCGTGCTGGTCGAGTCCGGCGACCGGGTGCCGGCCGACCTGCGCCTGGTGCGCTGCCGCGATCTGCACGTCGACGAATCGCTGCTGACCGGCGAATCGATGCCGGTGGCCAAGGCCAGCGACGAACTCGCCGCCGACGCGCCGGTGGCCGACCGCCGCAACATGGCGTTCGCCGGCGCCGTCGTCACCAGCGGCCGCGGCCGCGGCATCGTCGTCGCCACCGGCACCGCCACCGAGATCGGCCGCCTCGCGCACACCGTCGCGGCGACCCGGGCGCAGAAGGCGCCGCTGGTGGTGCGGCTCGAGCAGTTCGCGCGGCACGTCAGCTTCGGCGTGCTGGCGGCGTGCCTCGTCGTCGCGGCGATCGGGCTCGCGCGCGGCATGGCGCCGGCCGAGGTGTTCTTCCTCGCCGTGGCGCTCGCCGTCTCGGCGATCCCCGAGGGTCTGCCGGTGGCGGTGACGGTGGCGCTGTCGATCGCCACCGTGCGCATGGCCCGCCGGCGGGTGATCGTGCGCCGGCTCGCGGCGGTCGAGGGGCTCGGCAGCTGCACGGTGATCGCCAGCGACAAGACCGGCACGCTGACCGTGAACCGGCAGACCCTGCGCCACGTGACCTTGCCCGGCGGCGAACACCTCGGCGTCAGCGGCGAGGGGCACGACGGTGCTGGCACCGTCACCGACGACACCGGCGAGCCGCCGTCGCCGGCTGCGGCCGCCCGGCTGGCGGAGCTGGTGCGCGCGGGCGTGCTCTGCAACGAGGCGACGCTGGTGCGGCGCGACGGGGCCTGGTGGCCGCAGGGCGACGCGATCGACGTGGCGCTGCTGGCGCTGGCGCACAAGGTCGGGCTGGATCCCGACGTCGTCCGCGGCGGCGTCCAGATCGAAGCCGAGCTGCCGTTCGAGTCGGAGCGGGCGTTCGCGGCGGTGCTCTACCAGCAGGACGGCCGGCGGCACGTGGCCGTCAAGGGCGCGCTGGAGCGGCTGCTGCCGCGCTGCGCGACGATGCGGACGGACGGCGGCGTGGTGCCGATCGACGCGGCCCTGCTCGAGCAGCAGGCGCACGAGCTGTCCTCGACGGGACACCGCTTCCTGCTGGTGGCCGGCGCCACGCTGCCGGCCGGCGCCGCGGCCACGCTCGACGAAGCCACGTTGCCGCCGCTGACCGCGCTCGGCCTGATCGGCCTGATCGATCCGCCGCGGCCCGAGGCCGTGGCCGCGGTGCGGCAGTGCCGCGATGCCGGCATCGGCGTGCGCATGGTCACCGGCGACCATCCGCTGACGGCGTTCGCGATCGCGCGCGAGGTCGGCATCGCCGAAGAGGAGCGGCAGATCGTCACCGGCCACCAGCTCGCGCAGGCTGGCGAGCCCGGCAGCGCCCGGTTCGACGAGCTCGTCGCGCGCGGGCGCGTGTTCGCGCGCGTCGCGCCGCTGCAGAAGCTGCAGATCGTCGAGGGCCTGCGGCGGCAGGGGCACTTCGTCGCCGTCACCGGCGACGGCGTCAACGACGCCCCGGCGCTGCGGGCGGCGAACATCGGCGTGGCGATGGGCTCCGGCTCGGCGGTGACGAAGGACACCGCGGCGCTGATCGTGACCGACGACAACTTCGCGTCGATCGAGGCGGGTGTCGAGGAGGGGCGGTTCGCCTACGACAACATCCGCAAGGTCACCTACCTGCTGGTGTCGACCGGTCTCGCCGAGGTGCTGCTGCTGCTGACGGCGCTGTCGGTCGGGCTGCCGCTGCCGCTGCTGGCCGTGCAGCTGCTGTGGCTCAACCTGGTCACCAACGGCATCCAGCACGTCGCCCTCGCCTTCGAAGCCGGCGAACCGGGGACGATGCGGCGGCCGCCGCGGTCGCCGCGCGAGGGCATCTTCAACCGCAAGATGCTGGCGCAGACGCTGGTGTCGGGCGTGGCGATCAGCGCCATCGCCACCACGTTCTGGAGCGCGGCGCTGGCGGCCGGGCTCGCCGAGACCGTGGCCCGCAACCAGCTGCTGCTGCTGTTCGTGCTGCTCGAGAACGTGCACGTGTTCAACTGCCGCTCCGAGTACGAGTCGACGTTCGCGGTGCCGCTGGCGCGCAACAAGCTGCTGGCGCTGGCGGTGCCGGCGGCGCTCGGCGTGCACGTGCTGGCGATGCACGTGCCGTTCCTGCAGCGCCTGCTCGGCGTCGAGCCGGTGCCGGTGGCCGACTGGGGGGTGCTGGTGGTGTCGGCGCTCGTCGTGCTGCTGGTGATGGAGGTCTACAAGGTGGTGGCGCGGCGGCGCCGGCGGGCTGCGGCGGGCTGAGTGTCCCGACGACGGACGCCTGCAAGATGTTGCAGGACAGATGGTTGCGGAATCTCCGGGCGGGTGCCCGTCACGGCCCTGCACGAATCGGCCCGGCCGGCGACATCAGGCCCGCATGCAGATCCTCTGGAGTGGTGTCCTGACCCTTCTGTTCGTCGTGCCGTTCGTCGCCGCGCCCGCGTCGACGCCCACGCCGGCCAACCCTTGCTGCACCTGCTGCCCGGACGACGCCTGCGGACCCGACTGTCCGCCCGGCTGCTGCGACAACTGCTGCGACGAATGCAGCGACGGCTGCTGCGGCACCGCCGACTGCTGCGACGGCGGCGCCTGCTGCGGCACCGCCGCGGCTCCCGCGGCTGGGGCTGCCGCCGGCAAGGCCGATGCCTGCTGCGGCAGCACGCCCGCCCCGGCGGCTCCCGTGGCCCCGGCCGGCAAGACCGACGAATGCTGCACGGCCGGTGCCTGCTGCGGCCGCTGACAGCTACCCTGCTGTCGTGGCCAGTGCTCCGCAGCTCGGCGCCGACGAGTTCGAGAACGCGTTCGCCGAGCACGGGCGCAGCCTGTGGGTGCTGGCCGCGGCCTGGGTCGGCCGCGGCGATGCCGCCGACCTGGTGCAGGAGACGGCCCGCGTCGCCTGGCAACGGCGGCAGGAGTTCGTGCCGGGCACCAACCTGCGGGCGTGGCTGGCGCAGATCGCCCGCCACCTCGGAGCCAATTGGCGTCGTCGGCTGCGGCCGGTGGGCGCCCACGACCTCGACGAACAACCGGCGGCGGAGCCGGCGCGGCCGGCCTGGCCGCTCGACGCCGATCGCCACGGTCTGCCCGACGAACTGGCGCGGGCTCTCGCCGGCCTCGGCGAGGCGGCGCGCGCCTGCTTCCTGCTGCACGTGATCCAGGAACTCACCTTCGCCGAGATCGCCGCGATGCTGGAGCTGTCCGAGAACACCGTCGCCAGCCACGTGCGGCGCGCCCGCGAGCGGCTGCGAGCGGCGCTGGCGACGCCGTTGGCCGATGCACCCCGACGGGACCGCCGATGAACACCGACCTCGACCGCTCGATCGACCAGGCCCTGCGGGCGGCGCTGGCGCCGCCGCCGGCGGCGGCGTTCGCGCTGTTGGCCCGCCGCGCCAGCGGCCGCCGCGCGCCGTGGCGTCGGTGGCCGTGGGCGCTGGCGGCGGCCGCGGCGCTGCTGGTTGGTGCGCTGGTCCTCGCCCTGCAGCCAGGTCGGCCGACGCCCCGCAGCGGCGTCGAACTCGGTGCCCTGTGGGTCGCCGCCTACGAGCACGCGATGGGGCAGGGCTTCGAGGGCGGGCCGTGCTGCGACCTCGTCGGCGACCTGCCGCAGGCCTGCCAGGAGCGGTTCGCCACGCAGCTCGACATCGCCGCCGGGCCGGTGCGGATGCTCGGCTGCTACTGCGGCCTGCCGACCGGCGGCTGCATGACGCTGCTGGTGCGCCACGACGGCACGCCGGTGTGCGTGTTCGTGCTGCCGCGGACCGAGGATCCGCGGCCGGCGCTGCCCGCGGGCAGCCGCTACGACCTCGCCCGGCGTGAGCTCGGCGACGTCGTCGTCTACGCGCTGTCGGAGTCGGTCTCGGCGGCGACGGTCGCCGAGTTCCTGGTGCTGTAGCCTCCCGGCGAACGGGTCCGCGCCCCGGCGGCGCGGGTTCGGTCCCGACGATGCAGCAGTCCCTGTTCGAGCCCGATCCGGAGGTGCGGCGCCAGGAGCTGGGGCCGGGCGCGGTGCTGCTGGTGGGTTTCGCGCGCGGCGAGGCTGGGGCGCTGCTCGCGGCCGTCGAGGCGGTGGCGGCGGCGGCGCCGTTCCGCCGCATGATGACGCCGGGCGGGCGGGCCATGAGCGTGGCGATGACGAACTGCGGCGCGTTCGGCTGGATCGCCGACGCGCGCGGCTACCGCTACGAACCGTTCGATCCGACCACGCAGCGGCCCTGGCCGCCGCTGCCTCCGGTGTTCGCCGACCTCGCCGCCCGGGCCGCGGCGGCGGCGGGCTACCCGGGCTTCGTGCCCGATGCGTGCCTGGTCAATCGCTACGAGCCCGGCAGCCGCATGGCGCCGCACCAGGACGTCGACGAACGCGACTTCACGCAGCCGATCGTGTCGGTGTCGCTCGGGCTGCCGGCGGGATTCCGGTTCGGCGGGGCGCGGCGCGGCGACAAGGCGCTGCGGGTGGGGCTGGAGCACGGCGACGTGGTGGTGTGGGGCGGGCCGTCGCGCCGGTTCTTCCACGGCGTGCTGCCGGTGAAGGAAGGGGTGCATCCGCAGTGCGGGCGGTGTCGGCTCAACCTGACGCTGCGGCGCGCACGGTGAGCGGTGGTGGGGTGGCGCTGCAGGGGTCCATTGCCCTTGTCAGGCACCGTTTGACCGCGCCAGCCTGGCTGCTGGCGCGCGGTCGGGGCACATGGGCCGGGCGATGCCGCCGAGGGCGTGGTCGGGCACTGGTGAGCCATGCGCGCGCCGGGCACCCCGGCGCTGCGCACGCACCGGCCGCGGCGTTCGCTCTTGCCGCGTGCGGCTGCAGCGGCTCACCTGCGCGCATGCCGCGCCGCCGCCTGGCCCTCCTCCTGTCCGCCCTGGCCGCCGCCTGCGCCGCCCCGGGCGAGCCCGCACCGCCACCGATCGAACCGGCGTTCGCCGGCCGCCGGCCGACCATGGCCGAGGCCGCCGAGCACTTCGACCGCGCCGGCGTGCAGCCCGGCCAGCCGTTGCCCGCGCTGTCGCTCGTCGACCAGGACGGCGGCCCCGTCGATCTCACGTCGCTGCGAGCCGGTCGACCGCTCGTGCTGGTGACCTGCTCCCTGACCTGCAACATCGCGCGCCGCCAGGCGAAGGACGCCGCCGCCCTGCAGCACAGGCTTGGCGATGGCGTCCTGGTGGCGCTCGTCTACACCATCGACGCCCACCCCGCCGGCGAGCCGTGCCCCTACACCGGCGAGGAGTGGGTGCCGCCGGCGAACGCGCAGGACGGCGTGCTGGTGCCGCAGCCGCGCCGCCTGGCCGAGCGCCTGGCCCTGGCCAGGCGCTACGCGGCCGAGTGGGCGCACGGCCTGCCGGTGTTCGTCGACACCATGGACGACCGCAGCTGGCGGGCGCTCGGCGGCGCGCCGCACCTCGGCCTCGCCGTCGCTGCCGATGGCACCGTCCTGGCGCGCACCGGCTGGTTCGAGCCGAAGGCGCTCGCCGCGGCGCTCGAAGGCCGGCCCTGAGCCGCGCGCGGCCCGGCCAGGGCCGCCGCCGTGCCTTCGCCCTGCCGTGCGAATAGAATCCCTGCCGCGCCGCAGGGGCGCGCGCGGCCGATGCCATGACCCAGATCTCCGAAGGCAGGAAGTTCGCCTACTACGCCGGCATGGCGCTGATCGTCGTGGGCTTCCTGCTGTTCGTCTCGGTGTTCGTCACCGGCGCGATGCAGTTCGGCGACTTCACCGACTTCCACGGCCGGGCGCAGTCGAGCATGTTCCGCGCCCTCGGCGGCATGGCGCTGATGGTCGGCGGCAGCGTGTTGCGCACCGTCGGGGCGCGTGGCATCGCCGGCTCGGGCGTCGTGCTCGATCCCAAGCGGGCGCGCCGCGACCTCGAGCCCTGGAGCCGCATGGGCGGCGGCATGGTGAAGGACGCGCTCGAGGAGGCCGACGTGAAGCTCGGCGGCGGCCAGGAGCGGGTCGTGATGGTGAAGTGCCGCGCCTGCGGCAAGCTCAACGAGGAGGACTCGAAGTTCTGCCAGGAGTGCGGGCAGGCGATCTGACCCGCCGCGCCTGCGCCGCGAAACGCCCTGCCGGTCGACCTCGTGGTTCCTTCGCCGTCGGTGGTGCGGCAAGATGCCTGCCCCCATGAGCGAGCCCCGAGTCCTGCACGAACGGCGCGGTGACGCCGTGCTCGTGACCCTGAACGCGCCCGAGCGCCGCAACGCCATCGACCAGGCGATGGTCGACGGTCTGCACGCCGTGCTCGACGCGCTGTGGCACGACGAGACGGTCGCCGCGCTGGTGCTGACCGGCGCCGGCGACAAGGCGTTCGCGGCCGGGGCCGACATCGCGCAGTTGCGCGAGCGCTCCTCGCGCGACGCGCTGAAGGCGATCAACAGCGGCATCTTCGCCCGCATCGAGGAGTTCCCGGCGCCGGTGATCGCGGCGATCCGCGGCTACGCGCTCGGCGGCGGCTGCGAACTGGCGATCGCCTGCGACCTGCGCGTGCTCGGCCAGTCGGCGAAGCTCGGCCAGCCCGAGGTCAAGCTCGGCATCATTCCGGCCGCCGGCGGCACCTACCGGCTGCCGCGCCTGGTCGGCCTCGGCCGCGCGCGCGAGCTGGTCTACACCGGCCGCATGGTCGACGCCGACGAGGCGCTGCGCATCGGCCTCGCCAACCTGGTCGTGCCCGACGCCGAGGTCACGGCGCGCGCGCTGCAGCTCGCCGAGACGATCGCGCAGAACGGGCGCCTCGCGGTGCGCGGCGCCAAGCGGGCGCTGAACGCGCTGGCGCGGCCCGGCCAGGAGAACGCCGTCGCGTTCGAGAGTTCGGTGCAGGCGGTACTGTTCGACAGCGACGACAAGCGGACGCGCATGGACGCGTTCCTCCACCAGCAGAAGAAGGGCTGAGCCGATGAGCGAACCGAGGTTTCCGAACGTGGCGGTGCTCGGCGCGGGCACGATGGGCGCCGGCATCGCCCAGGTCTGCGCCCAGGCCGGTTCCAGCGTCGTGCTGCAGGACGTCACCGACGAGTTCGTGCAGCGTGGGCTGGCGCGCATCCGCGACTTCCTGCAGAAGGGCGTCGACAAGGGCAAGACCACCGCCGAGCAGCGCGACGCCGTGCTGGCGCGCATCACCGTGACCACCGACTGCGTCGCCGCGGCGCGGGGCGCGCAGCTGGTGGTCGAGGCGGTGCCCGAGCAGCTCGATCTGAAGAACCGCCTGTTCCGCGAGCTCGGCGGCGTCGTCGCCGCCGACTGCGTGCTGGCCAGCAACACGTCGTCGTTGTCGCTGGCGAAGGTGTTCGCCGGCACGGCCGGACCCGAGCGCTGCATCGGCATGCACTTCTTCAATCCGGTGCCGCTGATGGCGCTGCTCGAGCTGGTGCGCACCGACGCGACGGCGACGGCCGTGATCGACGCGGTGACCGCCTACGGCCGCGAACTGGGCAAGGAGCCGATCCTGGTCAAGGACAGTCCGGGCTTCGCCAGCTCGCGGCTCGGCGTCTGCCTCGGCCTCGAGGCGATCCGCATGCTCGAGGGCGGCGTCGCCAGCGCCGAGGACATCGACAAGGCGATGGTGCTCGGCTACGGGCATCCGATGGGGCCGTTGCGGCTCACCGACCTCGTCGGCCTCGATGTGCGGCTGGCGATCGCCGACTACCTGGCGGCCGAACTCGACCATCCGGGCTTCCGCGCGCCCGCGCTGATGCGGCGCATGGTCGCCGAGGGCAAGCTCGGCAAGAAGACCGGCCAGGGTTTCTACCGCTGGTAGCCGGGCGCGTGCCGGCGGTTCACCAGCGCATGTGCACGCGCAGCGAGCGCTTCGTCGTGTAGGTCGCCTGCACCAGGTGGTCGATGCCCAGCCGCCGGATGTCGGCGGCGACCGCCCGCAGCGCCAGGAAGGCGCCCAGTTCCTCGTCCTCCTCGTCCACCTCGTCGAAGTCGAGGCCCTGCGCCGACGCCATGGCCTCGACCACCGCGCCGAGGCCGTCGAGCACCTGGCCGACCGGCGTCACCGACAGCCCGCTCCAGCCGGCCGGCAGGGACTGCACGTGCTTCTCGACCGCCGCCGGCAGCGTCGCCGCCTTGTCGCTGGCGGCGTGGGCGTCGAGCACCGCGCGCAGGTTGCGCCGCGCCCCTTCGCGGTCGCCGAACACCAGCAGCAGCAGATCGTCGGTGACCGTGTACTCGATCGGGAACAGGCCGCCGAGGTTCAACCGGTGGATGCGCGTGCCGGCGTAGTCCTCGGACTTGCGGCTGGCGTGCAGGCCGCGGCTGCGCAGCGCGCGCTCCAGCGCGGCGCCGAACGCCTTGCCGTCCTGCAGCGACAGGCCGAGGCACGAGCCCACGAACTGGGCGGGGACCAGGCTGTCCTCGTCGGCGGCGTCGGCCGCGGGATCGATGTCCTCGAGCATCAGCAGCTCGGTGCCGAGGTGCGCGATCAGGTCCGTTTCGAGCTGCACCTTGGTCGCCTCGGCGAACGCCGCCATCGCCGCCTCGAACGACAGCGGCGCGACGTCCTCGAACTCGTTCCACAGCTCGCGCACCAGGCGGAACAGCGCCTGGCCGTCGAACGCCGAGACCGAGAACCACTCCGCCGATGGCGGCACCAGGCGCAGCAGCTTCGGCGTCTGCTCGCGGCAGGCGATGCCGAACAGACCGGGCTCGCCGTCGCCGAGCAGCAGTTCCACGTCGGCGGTGGCGTGCGCGCCGTCGGCGTCGACGGCCAGCCGCAGCCGATCGAGCGCGGCCAGGCCCAGGCGGCGCAGCATCGCGCCCACGTCGAACGGGGCCATGCCCGCGCCCTGCTCCACGAGCGGCAGCAGCGCGGCCATGGCGCCGCCGAGGGCCATCTCGACCTGCAGGGGGCGCCGCGCCCCCGAGCCCTGGAAGCGGTCGTCCGCGGCCAGGAGGCGCGCCGCCGCGGCCTCGAACGGCTGGCCGCCGGCCACGATCATCAGCAGGTGGCCGTCGATGAGCTGCGGCACCGACACCGTGGGCTCCGGGTCGTCGCCGGTGACCCGCAGCGTCACGTCGCCGACGCCGACCTCGCGCAGCGGACGCCGCTGGTCGTCGGCCCTCTCGATCGCCTGGTCGATGGCCGCGGCGAGCGGGGCGAGGTCGAAGCCGGCGGCCGGCGTCAGCGCCAGGGCGACGGCGAAGGCCGGTGACCGGCCGGCGCCGGCCGCCGCGGCGAAGTCCTGCCAGTCGACCTGCACGGACACGACGAGGTCGCCGGTGTAGTCGCGCAGCAGCGCCTCGGCCGCGTCGGCGTCGAGCCCCTGGCTGCGCAGCTGCGCGAGGCCCGCGTCCCAGGCCGCGGTCGCCTTCGCCACCCAAGGCGCCACCGACGGCGCGGCCACCAGCCGGCCGACCTGGGTCTTGGCGAACTGCTGCTGCCAGCGCGCCGGCGCCGCGACGCGGGCGATCAGGCAGGCGTCGGCCGGCACGAAGCGGTTGGCGTTGGGTTCGCTGGTGGTCTGTTGCCCGGCCAGGGCCGCGGCGAGGAGCAGGATCGGGGCGGAGCGCAGCATCGTCGTTCTCACTTCTGTTGCAGGTAGATCATCACACGGTCGTGGGCCAGCAGCACGAAGTCGGTGCGGCCGTCGCCGTCGAGGTCGCCGGTGGCCAGTTCACGCGGCTCGTTGTCGGGCTCGTTGCTCGGCGGCGTCTCGAACACCGGCACGGCCAGCGCGCGGTCGAGCCGGCCGTCGCCGCCGGCGAGGATCTGCACGCCCGGCAGCCGGCGGTCGATCAGCAGCAGGTCCCACTGGCCGTCGTGGTCGAAGTCGCCCGCTTCCCCGTGCCAGTAGAACGTGCGGTCGGTCGGCGGTTCGTGCACGGCGATCGCGCGCAGCGACGGCCCGCTGCCGAACGGCACCCGCAACAGGCCCCGGCCGCCGACCAGCAGCGCCGCGTCGCCGTGCGCGACCAGGCGGGTGAAGTCGAACGGCGGCACCTCGGTCGCCACGGCCGGCGCGCCGGGCCGCGTGCGCACCAGCTTGTCGTTCTTCTTGTCGAGGTAGAGCATCGCGCCGTCGGCGAGTTCGGCGGCGAGGTCGATGCCGGCGAGTCCCGCCGGGCCGTTGTCCTGCGTCAGCACCTGCAGCTGGCCCTGCGCGTCGACGCGGAAGCGGCGCACGAACCGTTCGCGCACCGCGAACAGCGCCGGCCGGCCCTCGTGCAGGCAGAGCGCCAGCGCGCCGTCTTCCATCTTCTTGGTGAAGCCGGCCAGGCCCTCGCCCTTGGCGACCTTCTTCGTCCCGGCGCCGAGCGTCACGGTGCGCAGGCCCTCGCCGGGCACGACGAACGCGGCCTCGAGGCCGTCGGCGTCGCCGAGGTCGGCGACCAAGAGGCGCACCGGATCCGCCGGCAGGCGGCCCAGGTCGACGAGGCGCGTCGGCGCCGCGCCGGGCACGACCAGGTCGAGGTGCGCCTCGCGCTTGTCGTCGCGCGCCAGCACCAGCACGCCACCCTGCGGGTGCACGGCGACGGCGACCGGCTTGTCGACGCAGGCGATCTGCACCGGGAACCGCGTCAGCGCCTCCTTGCCCGAGCAGACGGCCAACGTCTCCTCCTCGGGGCTGGCCAGCACCAGGTCGGCGCGGCCGTCGCCGTCCACGTCGCCGATCGCCACCGAGGCCACGCCGGCGAGCGTCGGCGCCGTCTGCGCGACGAAGGTCCCGTCGCGCCACTCGTAGACCGTCAGCTGCGCGCGTTCGGCCTGCACCACGACGACGTCGTCGTCGCCGTCGCCGTCGACGTCGCCGATCGCGAACGGAGGCTGCTTCGGGCCCTGGCCGCCCTCGCCGAACGCCCACCACTCGAGCGGCGCGTCGCCGCCGTGGTCGGCATGGTCGCGCAGCACCACGCGCCGGTGCGGGCCTTCGATCGTCGCCAGCGCCGCGCCGCCCGCGGCCAGCCGGGCCGGGAACACACGCAGCAGGTTGTCGACCCCGGCGATGCGCCACGGACCGAAGGTGCCGTCGCCGCGGCCGAGCCGCAGCCGCAGGTTCATCTTCGCGCTGGCGGCGGCGCCGACGAGGTCGAGCCGGCCGTCGCCGTCGACGTCGACGAGGTGCAGGCTGCCGAGGTTGTCCTCGAGCGGCTCGATCGGCGACAGCCTCGGCTCGGTGGCGAGGCGGGTGACCCAGCGCAGGCTGCCGCGCGCCGCGACCACGAGGTCGGCCTTGCCGTCGCCGTCGAGGTCGCCCGTCCACAGCCCGAGGCCGCGGCCGCCGAGGCCCAGGTCCAGCGGCGCTCCGGGTTCGCGGCCCGGGTGCTGCACGGTCAGGCGGCCGCGGCCGTCGACCACCAGCAGGTCCGACCTGCCGTCGCCGTGCACGTCGGCGAGCGCGTAGCCGGCGATCTGGCCGCGCGTGGGCACGATCTCCATCCGGGTCTCGTCGCCGTCGATGCGCAGCGCGACGAGGCGGGCGCGGCGGGCGTCGGCGACCACGACCTCGGGCCGGCCGTCGCCGTCGAGGTCGCCGATGCGCAGGTCGGCGATGCCGTCGCCGACCTTGACGATGCGCGGGCCCTCGAAGCCGAACCGGGCGCGCAGTTCGACGGGGATCGGCGGCGGCGCCGCCTGGGCCGCGGCGGCGGCGGTCCACAGGGCGAGGAACGGCAGGCGGTGGGGAATGGCAGGCATCGCCGGCGCAATCTATGGTTGCCGGGATGCTGCTGACAACCTTGGCTCTGGTGTTCGCCTGCCAGGATCCCGCAAAGGCCGTCGTGCCGCCGCCGCCGGCCACCGCCGAGGTCGAGGCGCTCGACCTCGGCAACGGCTGCCGGCTGCAGGGGCGCGTGCTGCGCACGACCGACAGCACGATCTTCCTCGACGTGGGTTACGACGTGCTGAAGGTGCCGGTCGCCGCGGTGCTGCGGCGCGAGTCGCCCGACGGCGCGCGCACCGGCCGGATCGAGCGCCGCGCGCTGTGGGCCCGCGCCGAACTGCCCGAACGTTCGGTCGCCGAGGGCGCCAAGGCGATGGGCGAGGCGGTGGTCAAGATCGAGGCGGCCGGCGGCCAGGGCTCGGGCTTCGTGACCCACGCCGACGGCTGGATCGTCACCAACTTCCACGTCGTCGAGCGCGAGGTCGAGGTCGACGTCGTCGTCTATGCGGTGACCGCGAACGGCTTCGAGCCACGCACCGTGCGGCGCTGCCGGGTCGCGGCGATCAACCCGGCGATGGACCTCGCGTTGGTGCGGATGGAGCCGCCGGCGGACCTGCAGTTGAAGACCGTGTTCCTGGGCGACAGCGACGCGATGCAGGTCGGCGACACCGTCTACGCGATCGGCGCGCCGATCGGCCTCGACCGCACGGTCAGCAGCGGCATCGTCAGCGTGACCAACCGCACGTTCGAGGGCCGCTGCCACTTCCAGATCACGACGCCGATCAACCCCGGCAACTCGGGCGGCCCGCTGTTCAACCTGCGCGGCGAGGTGGTGGGCGTCAACAGCGCCGGCTACCGCGGTTTCCAGGGCCTGAACTTCGCGATCCCGGCCAAGTACGTGATCGACTTCCTCGACAACCGCGACGCCTTCGCGCTCGACACGACACGCAGCGAGAACGGCGTGCACTACCTGCCGGCGCCGAGGAAGCCGCGCTAGGGGGCGGCCGGCGCGTCACGGGACGGGGGTCGTGCCGGTCGCGGGGTCGGACTCGGCGCAGGCGCGGATCGCGGCGAGCGCCGTCTCGCCGCCGTCCTCGGCGCGCCGGCGCCGGTCGACCGCCAGCACGAACTCGACCGTGCGCGGCCGCGGCGACGGGCGGGTCGGACTGGTGCGATACCGCTTGTAGCGGCGGCAGAAGGCGCGCACGGCGCCGTGGGCGGCGGCCAGCCCGACCAGCCGCTCGAGCGGGATCGTGCCGTCGGTGCTGTAGCTGACCAGCAGCCACGGCGCGTCGAACGAGTCGAGCAGCCGCGCGAACGCCGGCGCCGCCGCCCGGCGTTCGTTGAACGGGCTCCGGCGGCGGCGCCAGTCGGGCCGGATCGCCGCCTTGAAGCCGCGTTCGGTCGGCGGCGGCAGGGCCGGCTGGTCCCAGAGCACCAGCGAGTTCAGCACGTGGTAGTTGCTGGCGTACGGATGCTGGTTGTAGGGCGGGTCGAGGTAGACGACGTCGGCGGCGCCCAGCTGGGCGCCCAGCGCCAGCGCGTCCGCGGCCAGCACCCGATGGCGCCGGCCGGTGGCGAGGAAGCGCTGCGGCCGCAACCGCAGGTCGGCGAGGATGCGCTGCAGCGCGGCACCCTTGCGCCCGCCCCAGCCGGCGTGGAAGCCCTTGAACACGCCGCTGGTGTTGGCGAGCCAGCACGCCTGGTAGAGCAGCGGCGCCAGCAGACAGGCGGCGCCTTCGGCATCGATGGCGCCGCACTCCCGCCACGCCGCGATCTGCGCCCGGATCGCATCGAGGCGGCGACCGGTGGCCCGGCGATAGAACAGCCGTTCGCGCGTCGGATCCGGCGCCGCGTCGTCGGCCGGGCACAGGTGCGCGGTGACCCAGCCGTCGGTGCCCGGCAGCGCGTCCAGCGCCGCGATCGCCGCCTCGTAGCCGCCGAGCGACGCGCACGCGGGCGGACCCTCGCAGGCGATCGCCGCCGTGTTCAGCACCTCCGCGTAGGGTTCCCAGTCGTTGCTGACGACCGCGAAGCCACGCTGCTTGGCGAGGCGCGACACGACGCCGCTGCCGGCGAACGCGTCGACGAACGTCGCGCGTCCGGGCTCGATCCCGGTCGCGTCGAGCGCCGCGCCGATCAGGTCCAGCAGGTGCCGCTTGTTGCCGAGGTACGGCAGCAGCTGGTGGAAGACGTAGTCGTCGGTGTGGCGGGCTGTGTGCTGGCGGCGGTCGTACTGCACGGGATCGGCGAGGGGTCCAGGTCTACCATGGCGCCCATGCCCGCCGCCGCGCCGACCGTCGCTTCCCTGGCCGTTCTCGGCTTCCTGAGCGTTGCGGCGGCCCAGGTGCCGAGCCCGGAGGCGTTCTTCGGCCACGAGATCGGCGCCGACCACCGGCTGGTGAACTACACCGACCTCGCGCGCTGGCTGCAGGCCGTCGAGCGCGGCAGCGACCGCGTGCGGCTGGTCGACATCGGGCCGACGAGCTACGGCCAGCGCATGACGATGGCCGCGATCACGGCGCCGGCGAACCTGGCGCGCCTCGAGCGGCTGCAGGCCATCAGCCGTCAGCTCGCGCAGGGCCGCATGCCGGCGGCGGCGGCCCGCGAGCTGGCGGTCGAGGGCCGCGCCGTGGTCTGGATCGACGGCGGTCTGCACGCCACCGAGGCGATCGCCGGCCAGAACGTGCTCGAGCTGGTCTGGCAGATGACCTCGCGCGACGACGGGGAGGTGCGGCGCATCCTCGACGAGGTCGTGCTGCTGGTCTGCCCGGTCAATCCCGACGGCTACGAGCTGGTCGCCAACGCCTACCGCGCGACGCGCAGCATGACGATCCCGGTGCTCTACCAGCGCTTCGTCGGCCACGACAACAACCGCGACTTCTACGCCTGCAACCAGCCCGAGGCGCAGAACGTCAACCGCGTCTTCTACCGCGAGTGGTGCCCGCAGATCGTCTACAACCACCACCAGAGCGCGCCGGCCGGCACGATCCTGTTCACGCCGCCGTTCCGCGATCCGCACAACTACCTGGTGGATCCGCTGGTGATCCGCGGCATCGAGATCGTCGCCGCGCACATGAACCACCGCTTCGCGCTCGAAGGCAAGCCGGGCGTGATCTCGCGCAGCGGCGCACCCTACTCGGGCTGGTGGAACGGCGGCCTGCGCTCGACCGGCTACTTCCACAACGTGATCGGCATCCTGACCGAGGCCTTCGGCCGGCCGGAGCCGACGCCGCTGCGCCCGGCGCTGGCCCGCCGGCTGCCGTCCGGCGACCACCCCGACCCGGTGCCGGCGCAGACCTGGCGGGCGCGGCAGACGATCGACTACCTGCAGACGGCGAACTTCGCGATCCTCGACTTCGCGGCGCGGCACCGCGAGGAGCTGCTGCTGGGCATCTGGACGATGGCGAGCCGCGCGATCGAACGCGGCTCGCGCGACCACTGGACGCCGACGCCGCGTCTGCTGGCGGCCGCCGCGCGGCGGTCGGAACCCGAATCGGTGTTCGCCGATCCGCTGCTGCGCGACCCGCGCGCCTACGTGCTGCGCAGCGACCAGCAGGACTGGGGCGCGGCGCAGCGGCTGGCGCGGGCGCTGTGGCGCTGCGGCGTCGAGGTGCAGCGCGCCACCGCGCCGTTCGACCTCGGCGGCGCGACGATGCCGGCCGGTTCGCTGGTGGTGCGCTGCGACCAGGCCTACCGCGCGCACGTGCTCGACCAGTTCGAGCCGCAGTGGCATCCCGACGACGTGCAGGACGGCAGGCCGGTGCCGCCGTACGACTCCGCCGGCTGGACGCTGGCGCTGCAGATGGACGTGCAGGTCGAGCGCTGCTTCTCGGCGCTGCACGGCCCGTTCGCGCCGGTCGCCGACGGCGAACGGTTCGCGCCGCAGCCGCTGGCGGCGGCGGCGGCCGGCTGGCAGCTCGATCCGCGCGACAGCCACGCGCTGGTCGCGGTCAACCGCCTGCTGGCGGCCGGCGCGGCCGTCGAGTGGTCGCCGCGCGGCCACTACTGGGTGCCGCGTGGCGACCGGGCGCTCGCGGTCCTGCGCGCGGCCGCCGACGAACTCGGGCTGCGCGCGCTCGGTCGCGAGGTGGCGACGCGCGAGGCGCGCGAACCGGTACGCGCGCCGCGCCTCGGCCTGTTCGACGTGTTCGGCGGCCACATGCCGACCGGCTGGGACCACTGGCTGCTGCGCGAGTTCGGCTTCCCGGTGCGGCAGGTGTGGGGCGATCGCGTCGAGGCCGGCGACCTGGGCCGCGACTTCGACGTGCTGGTGTTCCACACCGGTCTGCCGGGTCCGCGTGATCTCGAGCGCGCGGCGCGGCGCGTCGACGAACAGGACCTGCCGACCCTGCGCGCGGCGCTGCCGCCGTTCGAGGACTGGAGCGACCTCGAGGCACGTGCCGTGCGGCTCACCGGCGAGAGGTCGTTGCCGGCGCTGCGCGAGTTCGTCGAGCAGGGCGGCACGCTGGTCGCGCTCGGCGGCGAGTGCGACAAGGTCGTGCGGCACTTCGCGCTGCCGGTCAGGGTCGGCACCTACGTGCCGGACCCGCTCGCCGAGGGCGGCGAACGGCGCGCGCGGCGCGAGGAGTTCTACGTGCCCGGGTCGCTGCTGGCGCTCGAGATCGACCGCGGGCACGAGCTGGCGCGGGGGTCTTCGGGCGAACTGGCGGCGATGGTGACCGGCAACTCGGCGATGCTCGAGGTCGTCGATCCCGCTGCACCGATCGAGGTCGTCGCCCGCTACCGTCGCTGCGACCCGCTGCTGAGCGGCTGGGCGATCGGCGAGCAGCACCTGGCCGGCAAGGCGGCGGTGCTGTGCGCGCGCGTGGGCCGGGGTCGCGTGCTGCTCTACGGGCCCGACGTGACCTACCGCGGCCAGCCGCTCGGCACCGCCAGACTGTTCTTCCAGGGCGTGCTGACGGCGGGCAGGTAGCGGATCCCGCCCGCAGCCCATGGCGTCCTTCTCGGTCGTTCGCCCAGACGACGCTTGCAACGCGCCCATGCCAACGGGAGATTGCGCGTGCCCGCTTCGGGCATCCACAACCAAACCATGAAGCAATCCACGAAGAAGGCCGCCGCGGCGCTCACCCTCGGCCTCTGCCTGACCGCGACGTCGTGCATCGGGCCGAACAACGCCTACAACTCGCTGTCGATCTGGAACTCGAAGCTCAGCGACTCCAAGTACGTCAACGAGCTGGTGTTCCTGGGCCTGAACATCATCCCGGTCTACGGGCTGTTCCTGTTCGGCGACTACCTGATCTTCAACTCGGTCGAGTTCTGGACCGGCGACAACTGGATCAGCAAGCCGGAGCCGTTCAAGCCGCAGGAGACGGCGGCGGCGAACTGATCGCCGGCGCGACATCCGTCGACGCGAGCGGCGAGGAGGCGACTCCTCGCCGCTTTGCGTTCCGGGGGGGGCGGCCGGTGCCGCTGCCCGGCGGCATCGCCCTTGTCGCCGCGGCGACTACGCCGCTGTGCGGCTCGGCCGGCCGGGCCGCTGGGGCGATGCTGACGGCGTGAAGACCGTCCTCGAACCGTTCCGCATCAAGGCCGTCGAGCCGTTCCGCATCACCACCGAGGCCGAGCGCGTGCACCTGCTCGAGGCCGCGCACCACAACCTGTTCAGGCTGCGCGCCGAGGACGTGATGATCGACCTGCTGACCGATTCGGGCACCGGGGCGATGTCGGCGCAGCAATGGGCGGCGATCATGACCGGCGACGAGAGCTATGCCGGCAGCCGGTCGTTCTACGAGCTCGAGCACGTCGTCCACGAACTGACCGGCTACCGGCACGTCTTTCCGGTGCATCAGGGCCGCGCCGCCGAGCGCATCCTGTTCGGCTGCATGGTGATGCCCGGCCAGGCGGTGCCCAACAACGCGCACTTCGACACCACCCGGGCCAACGTCGAGTACCTGGGCGCGGCGGCCGTCGACTTCGTCGCCCCGCAGGCGGCCGACCTGCGCCAGCCGGCGCCGTGGAAGGGGGACCTCGACACGGCGAAGCTGGCGGCGTGGCTGCAATTGCAGCCGAAGGGCAGCGTGCCGGTCGGCCTGCTGACGATCACGAACAACCGCGTCGGCGGACAGCCGGTGTCGATGCAGAACCTGCGCGAGGTCAGCGCCCTCTACCGGCGGCACGGCATCCCGTTCTTCCTCGACGCGGCCAGGTTCGCCGAGAACGCGTGGTGGATCCACCGTCTCGACCCGGAGTGGCGCGAGGCGCCGCTGCCGAAGGTCGCGCGGGCGATGTTCGACCTCGCCGACGGCTGCATGATCTCGGCCAAGAAGGACGGTCTCGTCAACATCGGCGGCCTGCTGTGCCTGAACGACGACGCGCTGGCGGCGAAGGTCCGCAACCTGCTGATCCTGACCGAGGGGTTCCCGACCTACGGCGGCCTCGCCGGCCGCGACCTCGCCGCCCTGGCGCAGGGCCTGCGCGAGGTGCTCGACCCCGACTACCTGCACTACCGCGAGGCCAGCGCGCACTACCTCGGCGAGCACCTCGATCGGCTCGGTGTGCCGGTGGTGCGGCCGTTCGGCCTGCACGCGGTCTACGTCGACGCGCGAGCGATGCTGCCGCAGATCCCGCCGCACGAACTGCCGGGGCAGGCGCTCGCCTGCGAGCTGTACCTGCAGGGCGGCATACGCACGGTCGAGATCGGCACGCTGATGTTCGGCCGCACCGATCCGGCGACGCGGCAGCCGGTCGTGGCCGACCACGACCTGGTGCGGCTGTGTCTGCCGCGGCGCGTCTACACGCAGAGCCACATCGATTGGGTCGTCGAGGCGTTCCGCGAGGTGCACGGGCGTCGGGACGCCCTGCGCGGCCTGCGGATCGTCGAGGAGGCGCCGTTCCTGCGCGCGTTCACGGCCAGGCTGCAGCCGCTGCCCGTGCGGGAGCCGGCCGGACTGCGCGGCTGACACCGGGGTCGATCGGCCCGGTGGTCGTGCGCACCAGGGCCCGCTGGCGCCACATCGCCGCCAGCGCAACATGGTGGACATGAACCTCCAGGAAGATCCTCCGGCTGCCCCGGAGAACCGGGCGTGCGGCGGCTGCGGGTGCGCCGGCGCCGGCCTGCATCCGGTCGACGTGCTGTCGGCCGAGCACCAGACGATCCTCGCCGTACTCGCGGCGATGGCCGCCGAGCAGCGCGCACTGTTCGACGGTGGCCCGGTGCGCGAGCCGTTCTGGCAGGCGGCGCTCGAGTTCCTGGCCGGCTACGCCGACCGCTGCCACCACGGCAAGGAGGAGCAGCTGCTGTTCGCCGAACTCGAGCAGGCCGGCATGTCGCGCGAGCGCGGGCCCACGGCCTGCATGCGGGCCGAGCACGACATGGGTCGCCAGGCCCGCCAGGCGATGGTCGAGGCGCTGCAGGACCACGACGCCCCCCGGCTCGCCGAGGCTGCGGGCGGCTACGTCGCCCTGCTGCGCGACCACATCGACAAGGAGGACCACGTGCTGTTCCCGCTGGCGAGATCGATGCTGGACGCCGCGGCCGTGGCGCGCCTGCAGGCGGGCTTCGCCCGGGTCGAGCACGACGACCTCGGCGAGGGCGTGCACGGTCGCTACGAGCAGCTCGCGCGGGACCTCGCCGGCGGACTGCCGCCGGCACCGCCGCGCTGAACCTGCGCCATCAGAACGGGCGAGGCCCGCCCGGAGCGGCCGACAGGCGTCGCCTGGCCAGGACCCGCGAGCGTGCCTGCTGCACGGCGGCGGCGGCCGGCGAGCCGGCACCGGCCAGGTGGAGAGCCAGTTCCCGCATCGAGCAGCGCGCGTAGAGCACGACCAGCGGCAGATCGATGCCCAGGTGCTCGCGGATCCCGGCCAGCAACTGGATCGCGCGCAGCGAGTTGCCGCCGACGTCGAAGAAGCGGTCGGTCGGGCCGGCGTTGCGGTGGCCCAGCACCGCGTGCAGGCGTTCCATCAGCTTCGCCTCGAGCCCGGCCGCGGCCTCGCCGCCGGCGGGCCCTGCCGGTGGCCCCGTGCTTGGCGGCACGGCCGGCACCGCTTCGAGGATCTGCCCGGGCACGCCGACGATCGAGGCGCCTTCCGGGACGTCCATGGCGACCATCGTGTTGGCGCCGACGGTGGCGCGGGCGCCGATCCGGACCTCGGGCAGCACCGAGGCGTTGGAGCCGACGTAGACCTGCTCGCCGAGCACGACGCGCGCATTCAGCACCGAGCCAGCGGCCAGCACGCAGCCGGCGCCGACGGTCGCTTCGTGGCCGACCACGGCGCGCATGAACACGCAGGTGCCGTCGCCGAGCCTGGTCTCGGGCGACAGCACCGCCTGCTCGTAGACCAGCACGCCCTTGCCGAGCGCGCAGTCGGCCGCCTCGACCCCCGGATGCACCAGGTTCGCGAACGGCACGCCGGTCGCCGCGATGCGGCGGTGCACGGCGGCGCGGCCGGCGGTCGTGCGGGCGACGAGGTTCACCGCCTGGCAGCCCGGCGGCGCCGACGCCAGGAGGTCCAGGGAGCCGAGGATCGGCACGTCGAGCAGCGCCTGGCCGTGCTTCTGCGGGTCGTCGTCGAGCAGCACGATCTGGTCCCAGGCGTGGTCGTGGTGCTGCACGGTCAGCGCCAGCCGCACGCCTTCGGAGTTGCCGGCGCCGCACAGGTAGAGGGTCGTCACGCAGCACCTCCCGCGCCCGGCCGGATGCGTTCGGCGCGGCCGACCATCCAGTCGCGGCAGGTCTGGCAGCGTTCGGGCAGTTCGGCGAAGCGGTGCTGCAGGTGCAGCTCGCGGTAGCGGCCGAGCTTCGCCCACAGGTCGGCGAGCGACTCCTGCCACGCATTGCCGACGCCTTCGTCGCCCTCGGTGTCGCCGGGGCAGCGCGGCACGCGGCCGTCCCAGAACACGTGCAGCATCGTCACCGCCCATGGGCAGGCGATGCGCTCCTCGTCGGGCACGCACAGCTGGGTGCCGAACCTGCCGCCCCAGCTCAGCATGTGCCTCGCCTTGACGGTGGCGCCGCGCGGCAGCCAGTGGTCGCGGAAGGCGGGCAGCTCGCCCTCGTTCTCGGCCATCGCGATGAACTGCACCATGACCTCCGGGCCCGCGGCCATCTGCCGGCGCCGCTCGAGCAGGTACTCGACGTTGCCGTAGACGACGTCGCGGTCGCCGCCGACGCGGATCTTCGCGTAGGTCTCGGCGCGGAAGCCGTCGAGCCCGATCACGAACTGGCCGAGGCCGGCGCCGAGCAGGGCATCGGCGAGATCGGGAGTCAGCAGCATGCCGTTCGTGTTGAGGCACTGCGCCGAGAGGCCGACCGACCGGCCGTAGGCGAGGCAGCGCAGCAGCAGCTCGGGCTGCAGCAGCGGCTCGCCGCAGAACGAGAACCAGCACTGCGTCTGCGGCGCCGTGGCGGCGATCTCGTCGGCGCACCTCTGCCACAGCGGGAACGGCATCACGCCCTTCGGCCGCCGCATCGACGGGTGGTGGCACATCGAGCAACGCAGGTTGCAGTCGGCGCACAGCTCGACGGCGAAGCGGGACGGGAACGCGTTCGGGCGCAGGGTGCGCGCGACGCCGGCGAGGTCGGGTCGGGAGAGCATGGCGGGCGGAGCGTGGACCGGGTTGGCCCGAACAACGCTAGCCCGACCTCGACGTCAGGGCCGATCCGGGCCATCCGCTCCTTTGCGTAGGTCGGGCCGGCAGTTGGGCTCGGCCCCGGCCCCACGCCCTCGGGCATGCGGTGCCCCGAGGTCGCGCGGCTACCGTGTGGCGATGAGAACTCCGCCGTCCGAGTCCTCGTTCGTCGTCAGCATGATGGCGTTGCACGCCGAGCTCGACGCGCGCTTCTTCGCGCACCAGCGGGCGCTGCTCGACCGCGACTTCGGCGGCGCCGCCGCGGCGCTGGCCGACTACCGCGAGCGGTTGTGGCGCCACATCGCCGACGAGGAGGAGCACGTGCTGCCGCGCTACGAAGCGCTCGGCGGCGAGACGACCGATGCGCCGGTGCGGTTGTTCCTGGGCGAACACGGCAACCTGCGCAAGTTCGTCGACGAGTTCACGCGGAGCACGGCCGCGCTCGCGCACACCGCGGACGACCGCGCCCTGCTGGCGCTGCTCGACCGCGAGGCCGTGTTCAAGAACCTGCTGTTGCACCACGACCTGCGCGAGCGGAACGCGCTGTATCCGTTCCTTGCCGAGCGGCTGCCGGCTGCGGAGCAGGCGGCGGTGCTGGCTTTGCGGTCGTGGGCGGGCGGCTGAGAGGGGCGGCCGTCAGCGACGCCCGAGCGGGCCGTAGTGCACGAAGGCCGCCCAGCAGGCGGGTGGCAGCCCGGCTTCCTGGGCACGTGTCCGCGCGTGCGCGAGCGCTTCGGCCGGTGTCGCCCCGGCCTGCCAGAGTGATTGGTAGAACCAGCGGAGGAACTGCGACGACTCCTGGTCGGGGATCGGCCAGAGGGTGGCGACGACCGCCCTGGCGCCAGCCTGCCGCACCGCGGCAGCCAGGCCAGCGAGTGCGTCGCCGAAGGCACGGGCGCCGGCGTTGCTCTCGCAACACGCCAGAACCGCCAGTTCGCAGGCGGCGAGGTCGAGCCGCGAGAGATCGAGCGCGCTGGCGTGGCCGGCGGCGGGGTCGCGGTTGGCGCCCGCCAGGGCCAAGCCACATCGCGCGAGGGGCTCGTGGTCGACCAGCTCGGCCAGTGGCGAGACCGTTGCCGTTCCGGCTTGCGTCTCGGCGGCGAATCCGTGCGTCGACAGGTGCAGGTAGCGGCGACCGGCCACGGTTGCGGCGAGAGCTTCCCAGGTTGCGGCATGCTGCCGCAGGACATGCACGGCTCCGGCCGGGAAGGCCGCGGTGAAGACCTCGGCCACCAGTTCGATCTCCGCGGCCGAGCCGGGCAAGTTCTGCCAGCGCCGGTCCCCTGGCACGCCGGCCATGGCCGGCACTGGTTCGCCCGGACCGCAGTCGAAGTCGATGCCGCCAATCAGCAGCAGCGAAGGTTCGCCGTGGCGCGGGGCCGTGTCCGTCAACGCCGAGGGATGGTCGACGTAGGTGATGTGGTAGCGATCGCCCAGACGGCCTGATGCGGGAAACACGATGGCGGTCCAGGGCGCCGCTGCGAGGGCGCCGTCCGGGCAGACAACCAGCGTTCGCACTGCGTCAGGCAGTGCTTCGAGTGCCGGCGCCAGCAGGCGACCCAGCACCCAGGTCGGCTTGTCCGGGGCAACCTCATCTGGATTCCGACCGCGTAGGGGTGCGTTCGACTGGATCAGGCGGCGTTCCTCGTCGACCGCGGCCGCCACAAGGTCGGCCGGACCCAATTCGTGGCGTCGCACGGCACCGGTGGCAGTCAACGTGAAGAGGGCGACGTGCGGCACGATTGGCGGCGTCGGGCTGCCCTCGCGGGCCATCGTCGCCCGCTGGTAGGTTGCACTGACCACCAGCACCGCGTCGGGCGGCAGCATGGCCGCAAGCCGGTGCAGGTCCGGTGGCAATTCGACGGGAGGCACGGCAAGCCGGGGTGCGAGGAGGCGTTCGGCACGGTCGAGGGCCATGCGTTGGGCGACCGCGGTCGCGTCACCCGGCGCGGACAGGTTGCGGCGGCGTTGCCCGACCAGGAACTCACGGCACGCTGCGTCCTCATGGGCCAGTTCGGCCAGGCGACGGGCGCGGCGACTGCGCCACTCGGACAGGCCGCGGCCACAGAGCCAGGCCGCGAGATCCTCGGCGTCCCGGGTGGCGTCGTTGGTGGAGAAGTCGCGGCACGACAGCACCGAGGACAGGAGGCTGCGCAGTTCGGCATGGTGCGCGGCGACCGACCGCGAGGAGCCGGAGGCGCAGGCGTCCCGTACGCGTCGCGCAGCCATGTCGATGGCGCGCAACATGTACACTCGGGCCTCGGCGATTAGGCCAGTGGATGCGACGAGGCTGGCGTGGCCGAAGAGGATGGTAGACGCGGCT
This sequence comes from Planctomycetota bacterium, assembly GCA_019636245.1. GTDB lineage: Bacteria > Planctomycetota > UBA1135 > UBA1135 > UBA2386 > JAEUHS01. Next base: position 114,588 of record JAHBXX010000011.1, read on the forward strand.
GGTCCCAGCGTCTCGAGGTCGAGCTGGTCGACGGCGTCTCGTGAGCAACGCAGCGCCTCGGCCAGGGCACCGCGGCGATGGCAGCAGGCTCCCAGCGCCTGCACCAGGAGGAGGCGTTCGCGGTCGTTCGGCGGCAACAGACCATCCTCGTCGATCCGTCGCAGGCAGCCGCGCAGCGCGGCTTCGGCGGCGGCGCAATCCGCCGCATCGCCACGTGCCTCTCCTCGCGCATAGAGGATCCGGGCGCGTTCGGCCGTGGCCAGCACCGCTGTCAGCGGGGAGGTGTCACTGGTTCGCGCGCCGAACGACTCGTCGAGTGCGGCGAGGGCGCCATCATGGTCGCCGAGCACGGACCGTACCCTGGCCAGGCAGGCGAGAACCTCGGCGAGCACTGCGCTCTGGCTCGCGCGCGCCATCGCGACTGCCGCCTCCAGTTCCTCCCTCTCCAGAAGGTACTCGCCACACCGGCGCCAGGTCGCGGCAAGGTTGGCACGAGCGACGACGACGGCCTCTGGGCCGTGCGCGGCCAGCCACGGCATCGCCCGCGTGAGGTCGGCGAGCGCTTCCGCCGGGCGATCCGCATCGCACAACAGCTCGCCGCGCGCGCTGTACAGCAGGGCTTGCACGGCATCGGGACAGCCACGCAGGTGGTCGAGGGCGCGTCCCAGCACCGCGATGCCGCGGTCCCGGTCGAAGTCCGCGCAGGCATGGGCAAAGTCGATCCAGGCCGTCGCCGCCGCCGTCAGCGATGCCTGCGCGCGGGCTTCGAACTCGGCGAGCGCGTCGCCCTGGGCTGCGACCCCCGATCCCAGCACCACGACGAGGACCCCGGACCAGGACGACGCTCTGTACCCACGATGCGGACACCCCATGGGGAGCAGGTTAACAGGCTCCCGACTTGCATTGTCGGCGCGGCTGGGAGTAGCGTTGGCAATCGCGCTGTGGCATCGAGTGCCATGGCCGTTCTCTCGGGAAGCAAGGAGGTCCTCCGATGCCACGTGTATGCGTGTTGGGTGCGTTCGTGATCGGCTCGTTCGCCAGCCTGGTGGCGCAGGCGCCCCTGCCTGACGGCTTCGTGCCGCGCGGCTACGGGTCGTTGGCCGGGTATGGCACCGGCGCCATCTGGGACGCCGAGAAATCGCGGCGCGTCGTGCTGATCGATCGAGCGCAGTTCCCCTGGGGTGCCGGCAATCCGGGGGTCATTCAGGGGTTCCGCCTGCGGCGCTCCGGCGGAGTGCTGGTGCCGATGGCGGGCACGCAGAAGACGATCCGCGTGCGCGGATCGGCCACGCGCGAGTCGCCGGGCGGCACGACACCGACCGGTCCGCGTGCGCAGAACGCGGTGACGGCGCTGAATGCCAACCACGGCAATGCGCAACCGACCCTCTGCTACGATGGTCCCTTCCACTGTCCATGGAACTCCCGCCTGCTGAGCTACTACCAGAACATGGCGGTACCGGTGCGGTCCGGTGACGGGAACTCGGTCACCGTGACCTTCACGACGCCGCTGCAGGTGCCCGCCGACGCGGACACGGTCGTGCTCGACATCGAAGTGGCAAACCCACCCGGATCGGCATGGGACAACGGCAACCCGGTCTGGTGGCCGGAGGAGATTGCGGTCGGCAGTTCGCAGCAGTTCACGGGCGGCTACCGTCTCTATCGTCCTTCGTGCCTGCCGGCGGGCGCGCGTTCGTGCTACGACAGTTCGGGTGCTGCGGCTCCGTGCCTCGATCGTGGTCAGGCTTCCGACCGCCACATTGGCGGGCAGTTCACCACCGCGCTGCGGGTGGGCAAGGGGCAGATGCTGATGTTCGCCTGGATCGGCGCCATCGTGCCGGCCCCGTTCTTCTTCCCGGGCGTTTCCTGTGAGGCATTCGTCGATCCCGGTGGCCAGATCGTCTTCCTGGGTGAGAGCAATGACCCGAGCTGCTGGACCAACCCAAACTGCAGCAATCCGAATCCAACCGACACCGAGGTGTCCCACACCTGGGGCATGATCCCTGCGGTGCCGTGGCTCGTGGGCCTGCAGGTTGGCGTGCAGTTCGCGGCCTACGATCTCCTGGCTCCTGCCGAGACCGAGTTCTCGGGCATCTACGAACTGATGATCGGTCCGGCGCCGTCCCCTCAGGCCGTGGAGTTCCGGACGGTCGTGGCAGCCTGCGACGGCACTGACCAGTTGTCCGGCGTGTCCGAGTGCGATGCGGCTACGAACCCGTTCTTCGATCCGCTGCAGCCTGCGCCCGGCCCGATCGGCGCATTCGGCAATACACCGGTGCTGCAGCTGTTCTGAGTCGGCTGGCCCGGCGGGCAACATGCCTGCTGGGTGGGTGTGCGCCGGACGGCCGCGCTGGCCGCCTCCCGGCGAGCGGGGGCTGAGGCCCCCTCCCCCCTGGCTTGGGGCGGATTTTCTGGCCCTGCCGCGAACAGGGCCCAGGCG
>JAHBXX010000012.1 GCA_019636245.1 Planctomycetota bacterium
GTGTGCCGAGGATCACGAACTCGCCGCGCTCGAAGCTGAGGTCGACGGAGGTCGAGCTGCTCATCTCGTTGGTCAGCGGGTTGGCCGGGAACAAGCCGGCGTTGAAGATGACGTAGTTGGGTTCGCCGAAGTTGGCGAGTTGCTCGGCCGTCGGGCGGATCAGCATGTTGTGCATGAACAGCGCGTGGTAGGCGTTCAGGCAGACGATGCGGACCTTGATCTGGTAGGCGGGGTCCCAGCCGGCGAAGCCGTCGACGACGTAGATCTGGTCGCGGGTGTTGAGGAAGTCGATCGCACGCTGGCGGTTGACCAGGAACGTCTTGTCCGACAGGCGGATGTTGACGTCGCCCCACCAGATGTCCTTGGTCGACGGCTCGCCCTCGACGATGCGCTTGTCCTTCGGCGAGCGGCCGGTCTTGCTGCCCGAGCGGGCGGCCAGCGCGCCGCTGCTGACGATCTCGCCTTCGCCGCGCTTCAGCGCCTGCTCGTAGAGGATCGCCGGCGCCGCGTTGCGGAGCACGTGGTGGACCTTGATGCCGTACTGGGACAGATCGAACGTGGACATGGGTGGTCGGGGGCGCGAAGGGTCGCCGCGGGATGCGGGGCGGGGAGGGTACCGATGGCGCCCCGGGTGGTCCAGCGCCCGCGCTTCGGGCGACGGAAAGCGCTTGCGCCGGGGCGTCGCGACCGTTAGCGTCCCGCGCCCAAAACCGGGCGCCCGTAGCTCAATTGGATAGAGCGCCAGACTACGGATCTGGAGGTTGGAGGTTCGATTCCTCCCGGGCGTGCCATCCGGCAGCGCGCCGCGCCGCCGATGGCAAGCCCGGGCGGCATCGGGCATGGCCCGACCGCGCCTGCGGCGCGGGCGGGCCAGCAGCGATTCCGGGGCGTGACTGGGCCGAGCGTGTCCGGCGGAGCGTGACCCGGTCGAGCTTCGCCCGGGGGGATCGCAGGGCCCCGTTCAAGGCGCTTCCCAGCGCACCGCGTCCCACTCGGTGAGGCGATCGATGCCGCCGAAGTCGGGCGCACCCGGCGGCGGTTGCCGGCGACCGCGGCGCACCGCGTCCTGGATCGCGGCGGCGCGGGCGGCCAGCGTCGCGTCGCCGCGTGCGAGCGCCGCGACCCGGGCGATCTCCACGGCGCCGATCGCCCATTCGGCGAACGCCGTGCCGTCGGCCCACAGCACCGCCGTCGGGTCGTCGCCGCGCTGTTGCGCCGCGGTCAGCGGCTCGCCGTCCTGCCAGCGCATGGCGGTCGCGATCTGGCAGCGCGGCCCATCCAGCAGCCAGCCGTGCCGCACCACGTTCGCCGCCAGTTCCTCGGCGAGTTCGCGCGCCCGCGCATTGCCGGTGAGGCGGTACGAGGCGCCGAAGCCGACCGCGGACAGGGCGTCCTGCCAGGGGTTCCAGAACCGCACCTTGCCCTGCAGCAGCCGCGCGTCGGGGCCGCTCACCGCCATCGGCCGCACCCGGTCGACCCCGAGCGTGCGGCCGGCCCACTGCGGGTGGTAGACGCGGTCGACGCGCGCGTCCATGCGTTCGCGCAACCGTTCGTCGCCGGTCGCCAGCAGCATCCAGGAGGCGGCGAGCGCGGTGCGGCCGGCGCCGCGCGGCGCCCCGGCCCCCGAGGTCGACAGCCCGGGCGAGATCGTCTGGCCGGCCAGGTAGAGGCGGACCTCGTTGGCCAGTTCCTGCCGTGCCCAGTGCGCGCCGGTCAGCAGGGCGAAGGCACCAAGGTGGTTGCTGCTCCAGTGCTCGCGGTCCTTGCCCGTCCAGCCGTGGGTCTCGAACGGCGGCTCGGGCGCCGGCTTGCCCAGACGGTCCGGGGAGATCCCGGCATGCCAGTGCGTGCGGCCCGACCACACGACCCACTGCGGGTGGTCGGCGGGTTCCACCGGGCTGCCGTCGGCCTCGTGGAAGTGCACCGGCCGACACGCTTCCTGCAGCACCGAGGCCTCGACCTCGAGCAGGAAGCTCGGCAGGCCCGAAGCGGCGACGGCGGACAGCTTGACGGTGCCGAAGTCGGCCTGGTCGCCCGTCTGGCCGGCCATGCGCGCCATGCCGTGCGGGCCGCTGCCGAAGGGGTGACCCGGACGCTGCTCCGCCTCGGCGAAGGCACGGTGGCGCAGGGCGAAGTGGGCGCGCAGCGCCTGTCCGCGCAGCCAGGGCGGCAGTTCGGGCACCAGGCCGAAGGCGCCGAACGCGCCGCTGTCCCGCCAGGACGTGGCGCCGAGCAGCGGCGCGGTGCAGGCGGCGAGCAGCGTCTGGTCGCCGAGGCCGCCGTCGCCGCGCAGCCGCGGCACCAGCGCCCCCGGCCGGCGGATGCCCTGGCCGTCGCCGAGCGCCAGCTTCGCCAGCAGGACGCTGCGGCTGCCGTCCTTGTGGGTGCCCTGCACGATGCCGAAGCGCCCGGCGTGGCGGAGGACGACCGCCATGCCGCGGCACTCGACCGCCAGCTCGTCGAGCGGGCATTGCAGGGCTGGCGTCGCCGGATCGGAGAAGAACACCGCGGCGTCGATCGCGGCATGCGGCTGGTCGCGCCACGCCGTGACGAGCAGCTCCGCGACGAGGCCGGTGGTGCCGATCCTCGCCCGGCGCAGCTGCACCCGGCGCAGCGCGTTGTGCTCGAGGTCGGCGACCGCCACGGGCTCGACGCGGCTCTCGGTGCCGCCCTGGACGGCGACGAACTCGATCGTCGCCGTCGGCAGTTCGATCGGTCCGGCCGGCAGCTCGGGGCCGGGCCCCGGCACCAGTTCGACGGTGCGTTCCTGCAGCGCCGCGAGTTCGATCGGGAACAGGCAGAGCGCCTGCCGGAGGGACCCATCCGGCCACCGGGCGCCGAACGGCTCCCAGGCGGTCGGCGTGCCGCGCACGTGCAGGTCGGGCAGGGTCGGCACGGCGCCCTGGGCGAACGGGACGACGACCGCGACCCCCTCGCGCCGGGCGTGGGGGGCGAGGTTCTGCACGCACAGCTGCCGCGCGGGCGACGCCTCGGCGGCGGGCGGCGAGGGTTCCTGGGCTGCGGTGGCGGCCCCCAGGGCGCACAGGCCGGCGGCGAGCCAGGGCGATCGGACGGACATCATCGCCGCCATCATCGAAGGGGCCCCGGCGCCAGGCCAGCGCCCGGTGGCGGGGCAGGACCGGGACGGGGGGGCTGCCGCGGCGTCCGACCCTGGTATCCTGCCCGCCGCGCGGAACCCACCTGCCTCCGCCCGCGCGCCCCTCGTCCTACGACCATGCCCACGCCCGTTCGCGCCCTCGTCACGGCCTTCGTGTTCCTGTTCGCGGCCGGCCTGACCGCCCAAGGCATCGACCCGGTCGGCCGCGTGCACCCGCAGGCGCGTCCCCTGGCCGACGTCGACGTGGTCGAAGTGCCCGCGTTCGACCGGCAGGCGCTCGCCGCCGAGGACCTGCAGCGGCAGGCGGCAGGCCTGCCGGCGCGCTTCGCGGTGCCGCACGCGGTCGCGATCACGCCGGACGCGCACGGCACCTGGGAGGCGCTCGACGGCGAGTGGTCGCTGTGGCGTCTGCGCCTCCGCGCTCCCGGCGCGAACCACGTGAACCTCGGTTTCCGCCGCTTCCACCTGCCCGGCAGCGGCCGGCTGATGGTCTACAGCGCCGACTACACGATGGTCGTGCGGCCGTTCGACCAGAGCGACCACCACGAGTCCGGCCAGCTCTGGACGCCCGTGGTGCACGGCGCCGAGATCGTGGCCGAGCTCTACGTGCTCGCCGGCCAGCGGCGCGACGTCGCCCTCGAGTTGCAGCACATCGGCGCCGGCTACCGCTTCTTCGGCGCCGACGGCACCGACGGCAGCGGCAGCTGCCAGATCGACGTCGTCTGTCCGCAGGCCGCCGCCTGGGCGAACGAGATCCGCAGCGTCGCGCGCATCACCATCGGCGGCACGAGCCTCTGTTCGGGCGCCCTGGTCAACAACACCGCCCAGGACCGCAAGAACTACTTCCTGACCGCCGACCACTGCGGCGCCGCCGGCAATCCGGCCAGCGTGGTCGCCTACTGGAACTACCAGAACACCGTCTGCGGCGGCCCGGACAACGGTTCGCTCGGGCAGTTCACGTCCGGCGCGACCCTGCGCGCGACCTGGGCGACCGGCGACTTCACGCTGCTGGAACTGAACGGCACCATCAACCCGCTCTACGGCGTCACCTACGCCGGCTGGAACCGGACCACGGCGATCACGCCGTCGCTGTCGTCGGTGGGCATCCACCATCCCAGCGGCGACGTGAAGAAGATCTCGTTCGACAACAACCCGTCGGTGACGACCTCGTACGGCGGCACCAGTTCGCCGGGCAACGGCAACTACGTGCGCGTCATCAACTGGGAGCAGGGTTCGACCGAGCCGGGCTCGTCGGGTTCGCCGCTGTTCGACCAGAACCGCCGCATCATCGGCCAGCTCAGCGGCGGCGGCTCGGCGTGCGGCAACACGCAGTCGGACTGGTACGGCAAGTTCGGCGCTTGCTGGGCGGGCGGCGGCACGAATGCCAGCCGGCTGTCGAACTGGCTGGACCCGCTCGGCACCGCGCCGACCGTGCTCGACACGCTGGTGCCGGCCTACGCCGCCAACGAGGTCTACGGCACGGGCTGCTACCAGCGCACCGGCACCTTCTTCGAGGCCTTCGCGGCCGGCACCTTCGACCTCGCCGGCACGCCGGCCTCGACGCGCAGCCTGGCGTTGACGCCGATCACCAACGGCTACCAGGTGCAGGACGGGCCCGACGCGTGGTTCGCGCCGACCTCGACGCCGCTGGCGATGGTCGACGACGGCCTGATCACCTTCACGCTGCCGTTCCTGTTCTTCGCGCCCGGCGGCGGCGTCAGCCAGGTCACGCTCTGCGGCAACGGCTTCGTGTGGCTCACCGGCGGCGCGACCGACGGCGACTACACGCCGACGGGCGCCGAACTGGCGGCCGGGCCGCGGCGCTTCGCGCCCTACTGGATGGACCTCAACGCGCAGCAGGGCGGCAGCTGCCACTACGACGTCGACCCGAGCGGCACCGCGGTCTACTTCACGTGGCTCAACGTCCCGGCCTGGTCGTCGGGCGCGCCCGGCGCCGGCAACACGTTCCAGCTGGTGCTGCGGCAGAACCAGACGGTCGAGTACCGCTACCGCTCGGTGACCAACTACCCCGGCGGCGCCGTGGTCGGCTGGAGCCGCGGCGCGACCGCGGTGCCGGCGCCGCGCGACCTGTCGGCGACGGTGCCCTTCCAGGTCACGATCGACGGGCCGCCGCTGTCGTTCACGGCGCTCGGCCGGCCGATCCAGGGCACGACGCAGCAGTTCCTGCTGCAGAACATCGTCAATCCGACGGCCAGCATCGGCCTGGTGCTGGCGGGGCCGCGCCTGCCCGGCGTCGACCTCGCCGTCATCGGCATGCCCGAGTGCTTCCTCTACACGACGGGCGACATCCTGTTCTCGTTCCTGACCCCGTCGGCGACCTACTTCTGGAACCTGTTCCTGCCGGTCGACCCGGCGCTGACGGGGTCGAAGGTGGCCTGCCAGGGCGGCCAGTTGACCGCGGGCGTCAACAGCTTCGGTGGCCTGACCGCGAATGCGATCGAGCTGACGATCGGCACGCTGTGAGGCTGGCCGGCCGTCAGTGGGCGGCCAGCCAGGTCGGGCCGTGGCCGATCGCGACGTCGAGCGGCACGCGCAGCGTCGCCGCGCCGCTCATCGCGTCGCGCAGCAGCCGTTCGACCTCGAGACGTTCGTCCTCCGGCACGTCGAGCACCAGTTCGTCGTGCACCTGCAGCAGCAGGCGGGCGCGCAGGCCGCGCGCCGCCAGCTGCGCGTGCACGGCCAGCATCGCCCGCTTGACGATGTCGGCGGCGGCGCCCTGGATCGGCGTGTTGACGGCCATGTTCTCGGCGGCGATGCGCTGCATGGCGTTGGTCGAGTCGATGTCGGGCAGCGGCCGGCGGCGGCCGAACATCGTCCACACCTCCTTGTGGGCGCGGGCCTGCTGCAGCGACTCGTCGAGGTAGCGCTTCACTCCGGGCAGGGCGCGGAAGTAGCTGTCGATGAACTTCTTCGCCTCCGGCGGCCGCAGGCCGGTCTCGCTCGCCAGCCGCGAGGCGCCCATGCCGTACATAAGGCCGTAGTTGATCACCTTGGCCTGGTTGCGCAGCTCGGGCGTGACCATCGCCGGCAGCAGGCCGTGCACCAGCGCGGCGGTGCGCGCGTGGATGTCCTCGCCGCGCTGGAACGCCTCCAGCAGCGCCTTGTCGCCGGACAGGTGGGCGAGGATGCGCAGCTCGATCTGCGAGTAGTCGGCCGACATCAGCACCCAGCCCGGCCCGCGCGCCACGAAGCAGGCCCGCACGCGGCGGCCCTCTTCGGTGCGGATCGGGATGTTCTGCAGGTTGGGGTCCTCGGAGCTGAGGCGGCCGGTCGCCGCGACCGCCTGGTTGAAGGTCGTGTGCAGGCGGCGGGTGGTCGGGTCGACGAGCTGCGGCAGGCTGTCGACGTAGGTTCCCTTCAGCTTGGACAGCAACCGCCACTCGAGCACGAGCTGGGCGACCTCGTGGTGCGGGGCCAGCTTCTCCAGCACCTCGTGGTCGGTCTTGTACTGGCCGGTCGGCGTGCGCCGCGGCTTGCCGAGGTTCGCGGCGCGGTGGACCTCGAGCTCGTCGAACAGCACCGCGCCGAGCTGCTGCGGCGATCCCAGGTTGAACTCCCGGCCGGCGCGCTGGTGCACGCGGGCGACGATCGCGTCGAGCCGCTGCTGCAGCTCGGCGGACAGCCGGCCGAGCTGTTCGTGGTCGATGCGGATGCCCTCCCACTCCATGTCGAGCAGCACCGGCACCAGCGGCAGTTCGAGGTCGCGGTAGAGCGCCTCGACGCGCAGCTCGGCGAGCTGCCGCCGCAGCGGCGCATGGAGACGCAGGGCGAGGTCGGCCTCCTCGCCGACGTAGTCGCCGACCAGCGCCGGATCGACCTGATCGAACGTGAGCTGCTTGCGGCCGCGTCCGACCAGGTCCTTCGCCGACGCCTTCTTCAGGTCGAAGTGGCGCAGCGCCAGCGCCTCGAGCGAGTGCGAGGCCACGCCCGGCTCGCAGCAGTAGGACGCCAGCAGGACGTCGGCCGCGATCGGCATGCGGTCGATGCCGGCGCCGCGCAGCGCCGCCAGCACGCGCTTGCCGTCGTGCACGACCTTGGCCGGCCGCTCGCCGGTCAGCGCCGGTCGCAGCGCCTCGAGCAGCGCCGCGCGCCCGCCGGGCACCGGCGCCCGTTCGACGTCGAGCGGCACGTAGGTCGTGCGGCCGGGCGCAAGGGCGAAGGCGATGCCGACCAGCCGGCTGCTGCGGCGCTGCGCGCCCGCGGTCTCGATCGCGACGGCGACCTGATCGGCCTGCTGCAGGCTGGCGCACAACGCCTCGAGGTCGGCGGCCGTGCGCACGACTCCGTAGTGCCGCTCGACGGCGGCCGTCGGCGGGGCCTTCGCCGCCAGCATCGCCAGCAGGTTGTTGAACTCGAGCCGCTTGAACAGCGGCCGCAGCCGTTCGGGGTCCGGTTCGGGCGGACCCAGCTCGGTCGCCGTGACCGGCAGCGGCACGTCGAGCCGCAGCGTGACCAGCTGGCGCGACAGCAGCGCCAGGTCCTTGTGTTCGAGCAACGCCGCCCGCACCGACGGCTTCTTCACCTGGTCGGCGTGCGCCAGCACCTCGTCGAGCGAGCCGAACTGGCGCAGCAGTTCGACCGCCGTCTTCTCGCCGACCTTCGGCACGCCGGGGATGTTGTCGGAGCTGTCGCCCATCAGCGCCAGCAGGTCGACCATGCGCCGCGGCGGCACGCCCCACTTCGCCTCGGCGGCGGCGGCATCGAGGATCTCGGGCTTGCTGGTCGAGCTGCGCAGGTTCCAGAGCTTCACGCGGTCGTCGACCAGCTGCAGGAAGTCCTTGTCGCCGGTGACGACGAACACGTCCATGCCGGCGTCGCGGCCCTGCACCGCCAGGGTGCCGATGACGTCGTCGGCCTCGGCGGTCTCGCTCTCGACGATGCGGATGCCGAAGCCCTCGGTGGCGGCGCGGATGTCGTCGAGCTGCACGCGCATCTCGTCGGGCATCTTGTCGCGCGTCGATTTGTACTCCGGGTAGACCTTGGTGCGCGCCAGGTCGCCGCGCGGACCGTCGAAGGCGATCGCGATCGCATCGGGGCGCTCGCGTTCGAGCAGGGCGCGCAGCGTGGTGCAGAAGCCGTAGGTCGCCGCGGTGGGGTGGCCGGTGCTGGTCGACAGCGGCGTGCGCCCCGTGCCCTGGAAGGCGAAGAAGCTGCGGTAGGCCAGGGCCGTGCCGTCGATCAGGAACAGGCGCTTCGGCATGCCGCCGTTGTAGCGGCAGGCGGGCCGCAGGCGAACGACCGGGCCAGGGCCGGTCGGGGTGGCGACGCGGTCGCCGCGGCCGGGGCGCGCGTCCGGCGCGGCCTCACATCACGTACTTGATCGCCACGAAGCCGCCGACCAGCAGCAAGGCGCCGGCGAACGTGACCAGCGCGAACCGCCGCTCGATGAAGTCCTTGATCGGCGGGCCGAAGTGCCGGAACAGCCACGCGACGAGGAAGAAGCGCGCCGAGCGCCCGACCGCCGAGGCCAGCACGAACATCGGCAACGCGATGCCGCAGACGCCGGCGAGGATCGTGATCACCTTGTAGGGGATCGGCGTGAACGCCGCGACGAAGACGATCCAGAAGTTGTACTGCTCGTACCAGGCCGACACCTTCTGCACGTTGGCGTCGTTGATGCCGGGGATCAGGTAGAAGAACTCGCGCACCGCGTCGACGTGCCAGAAGAAGGCGCCGATCGCGTAGCCGGCCATGCCGCCGAGCACCGAGCCGAGCGAGCACCAGCCGGCGAAACGGTAGCTCTTCGGCACCTCGCCGATGCAGAGCGCGATCAGCAGCACGTCGGGCGGGATCGGGAAGAAGCTGCTCTCGGCGAACGCCAGCAGCACCAGCGCCGGCACGGCGAAGGGCGTGTTCGCCCAGTGCAGCACCCAGTCGTAGAGGCGGCGCAACGGGCCGCGGCGCTGCGGCGGGGGCGGGGCGGCGGGAGGGGCGGAGGTCGTCACGGCGGGCAGCGCAAGGTCAGGGGGTGTCGTCGTCGAGCAGTTCGTGCACCTCGAGCTGCACCGGACCGTCCTCGCCGCGCGGGTTGAGCCGCGGCGAGTAGACCAGCGTCCACGGGCCGTTCCTGCGCCGCACCTCCTCGAACCGGGCGCCGCCGCGCACGAGGCGGGCGGGCAGGATCTGGCCGTCGCCGGCCACGCGCAGGCGCAGGTCCTGGCCGCGCACGTCGGTCAGCGGATGACCGACGGTGCGCACGCCGCGGGTGGCGAAGCGCGGGCGGCGATGGCCGCTGCCGAACGGGCCGAGCATGTCGAGCCGGCGGACGGTGTGCGGGTCGAGTTCGCCGAAGGTCGCGGCGCCGTCGATCGGCGCCTCGTCCGCGGTGGCCGGGCTTCGCCGGCAGACGGCGAGGAAGCGGTCGCGGAAGGCGTCGAACCGGTCGCGCCGCACCTCGAGGCCGGCGGCGGCCGCGTGGCCGCCGTGCGCGACCAGGAACTCGCCGCAGTCGGCGAGCGCGTGGCGGAGGTGCAGGCCGGTATTGCAGCGGCCCGAGCCGCGGCCGACGTCGCCGCGGAAGGCGACCAGCAACACCGGCTTGCCCGTCCACTCGGCGGCGCGGGCGGCGACGATGCCGAGTACGCCGGGGTGCCAGTCGTCGCTGGCGAGCACCACCGCCGGACCATGCTCGGCGGCGGCGCGCTGCAGCACGTCGTCCTGCAGTTGCCGCTCGACGCGGCGCCGTTCCTCGTTGTGGCGCTCGAGCACCTTCGCCGCCACCTGCGCCTCGCTGTAGCCGGGTGCGCACAGCAGGGCGATGGCGTCGTTGGCGTGACCGACGCGGCCGGCGGCGTTCAACAACGGCGCGATCCGGAAGGCGATGTCCTCGACATCGGCGCCGCGGTGCAGCAGGCCGGCCGCGTCGAGCAGCGCGCGGATGCCGGGGTTGCGGCTCTGCGCCAGGGCCCGCATGCCGTGGAAGACCAGCGTGCGGTTCTCGCCGCGCAGCGGGGCGACGTCGGCGATGGTGCCGAGCGCGACGTAGGTCATCGCGTCGCCGAGGAAGTCGGCGAACTCCGGGCTCTGCAGCATGCTGCCGGAGAACGAGCGCGCGAGGGCCGCGGCCAGCCGGAAGGCGACGCCGCAGCCGGCCAGCTCGCGGTCGGGATAGCCGGCGTCGGGCAGCCGCGGGTTCAGCAGGGCGAACGGCGCGGCCACGTTCTCGCTGGTGCCGTGGTGGTCGGTGACGATCACGTCGACGCCGCGGGCCTGCAGTTCGGCGATCGGGCCCACGGCGTTGGTGCCGTTGTCGACCGAGATCACCAGCCGGTGGCCACCGGCCAGGATGGCGTCGACGCTGGCGCGCGAGAAAGAGTAGCCGTCGCCGCGCGCGGGCACGTACGGCTTGCTGGTCGCGTGCAGCAGCGAGAAGAACTTGTGCAGCAGCACGGTGCCGGTGACGCCGTCGACGTCGTAGTCGCCGTGGATCAGGATCGGCTCGCCGGCGCGCAGCGCCTGCCGGATCCGGCCGACGGCGCGCTCCATGTCCCGGAACAGGAACGGGTCGTGCAGCGAACCGAGGTCGGGCCGCAGGAACCGGCGCGCGCGGTCGGGGTCGTCGTAGCCGCGCGCGAGCAGCACCCGGACCACGAGGTCGGGCAGGCCGAGGGTCCTGGCCAGGGCGCGCTCGCGGGGGTCGGGCGGGGGCATCTTCGCGGCGGCGCGCTGCATGTCGGCTGCGGTATGGTAGCCGGCCTCCTGCCGATGCCCACCTCCGAGTCCGACCGATCTCGCGCGCTGCGCCACCTGCCTGCGGTCGACCAGATCCTGCGCGACGAACGGCTGCTGGCGCTGCCGCGGGCGATCCTGCGCCGCGAGGCACGCGCGTGGCTCGAGGAGCTGCGCGCCGGGGTGCTGGCTGGTCGGCTCGATGCCGGCGCCGTTGCCGCGCTGGGGCGCCCGGAGGCCTGTGCCGACGTGCTGCGGCAGCGGTGCGCGGCGGCGGCCCGGCCGCGCCATGCCCGCGTGTTCAACGCCACCGGCATCGTGCTGCACACCGGGCTGGGGCGCGCGCCGCTCGCCGACGCCGCCGTCGCCGCGCTGGTCGCCGCCGCGCGCTACGCCGTGGTCGAAGTCGACCCGGCGACCGGGGCGCGCGACCAGCGCGAGACCGCCGTCGCCCGCCTGCTCGTCGACCTGACCGGCGCGGGCGGGGCCCTGGTGGTGAACAACAACGCCGCCGCCACGACGCTGATGCTCGCCGCGCTCGGCGAGGGGCGCGAGGTCGTCGTCTCGCGCGGCGAACTGGTCGAGATCGGCGGCGGCTTCCGCATGCCGGAGGTCATGCGCCGCGCCGGCTGCACGATGGTGGAGGTCGGCACCACCAACCGCACCCACGAACGCGACTTCACCGCCGCCACCGGGGAGCGCACGGCCGCATGGCTGAAGGTGCACCCGAGCAACTTCCGCATCGAGGGCTTCGCCGGCGTACCGTCCGTCGCCGACCTCGTGCGGTTGGCGGCCGCCGAGGGGCCGCTGGTGCTCGAGGACCTCGGTTCGGGGCTGCTCGGCCAGGCGCCGATCCCCGGGCTGGAGCACGAGCCGCGGGTGCAGGACAGCGTCGCGGCCGGCGCCCACGTCGTCTGCTTCTCCGGCGACAAGCTGCTCGGCGGCCCGCAGTGCGGCATCCTGGTCGGCCGCGCCGACCTGATCGCGCGGTGCCGGGCGCACCCGCTCTACCGGGCGCTGCGCTGCGACAAGCTGGTGCTGGCGGCGCTCGAGGCGACGCTGGCGATCCACCGCGATGGCGAACCGCTGCGGGACGTGCCGACGCTGCGCCTGCTGTCGGCGCCGCCGGCGGTGCTGCGCGCGCGCAGCGAGGCGCTGGCGGAACTGCTGCCCGGGCTCGGCGCCGAGGTCGTCGCCAGCGACTCGTTCGCCGGCGCCGGCGCCAATCCGGCCCGGCCGCTGCCGAGCTTCGCGGTGGCGCTGCCCGGTGGTGACGCCGAACTCGCCGCGCTGCGGGCCGCCCGACCGGTCGCGGTGTTCGCCCGCGTCGAAGGTGGGCGCGTGCAGCTCGACGCCCGCACGCTCCACGACGAGGATCTGGCCGCCGTCGCTGCCGCCGTGCGGCAGGCGTGGCCAGCGAAGGCAAGCTGATGCAACGTCCATGGCCGAACATCCCGACCGCCGCCTGACCCGCTACGCCTCCGGCTCGGGTTGAGCCGCGAAGCTGCCGCCGGGGAGCCTCGGGCAGGTTCTCCAGAAGCTCGGGCCGATCGTGCATCCCGATCTGCTCGCCGGTTCGGCGGGCTTCGAGGATGCGGGGGTGTTCCGTGTCGACGCCGAACGCGCGCTGGTGCAGACGGTCGACTTCTTCCCGCCGATCGTCGACGACCCGCGCTGGTTCGGGCGCATCGCCGCCGCGAACGCGCTGTCCGACGTCTACGCGATGGGGGGGCGGCCGCTCACGGCGCTGAACCTGGTCGGCTGGCCGCGCGACCTGGACCTGGAGCTGCTCGGCGAGGTGCTGGCCGGCGGGCTCGAGAAGGTCCAGGAGGCCGGCGCCGTGCTGTGCGGCGGCCACTCGATCCAGGATGCCGAGATCAAGTACGGCCTGGCGGTGACCGGACTCGTGCACCCAGGGCGGTTCTGGGCCAACGCCGGCGCCCGGGTCGGCGACGTGCTGCTGCTGAGCAAGCCGCTCGGCACCGGCCCGGTGGCGACGGCGATCAAGCGCGAGCGCGCCGCTCCGGCCGTGGTGCAGGCGGCGGTGGCGGCGATGGCGACGCTGAACAAGGCCGCGTGCGAGGCGATGGTCGACCTGGACGTGCACGCGGCCACCGACGTCACCGGCTTCGGCCTGGTCGGCCACGCGCTGGAGATGGCTGCGGGCGCCGGGCTCGATCTGGAGCTGCGCGCCGCCGACCTGCCGCTGCTGCCCGGGGCGCTGGATCTGGTGCGCGCCGGAGTGACGTCTGGCGGCTGCAACCGCGGCAAGCAGTTCTATGGCCCGCGGGTGCAGATCGCCGCCGGGGTCGATCCGGCGCTGGCCGACCTCGTGTTCGACGCCGAGACGTCCGGCGGCCTGCTGCTGGCGGTGCCCGAACGGCTGGCGGCGGCCGCCGCCCGGCGGTTGGCCGACGCGGGCGCCCTGGCGCAGGTTCCCATCGGCCGGTTCCTGGCGCGCGACCTCGACGCGCCGCACCTGCGCATCACCTGAGCGGTCGCCAGCCGAGCCGCCGGCACAGGGCCTCGTCGAGGTCGGGCAGCGGCACGTCCTTCGTGGGCACGATCGCGACCACGAACGTGAACTCCGCCGTTGCCGGGCGGGGCAGGGGCGGCAGGCCTGCGGGCGCGCGCGGCGGCTCGTCGCGTTCCCGGGGTTCGTCGGCCGGCAGGAACGCGGCGCGCAGCACCACCGATTGCAGCGTGCGGGCCGACGGGTCGAAGCAGATCGCCGCATCGACCCAGGTTTGCCCGGGTGCTGCGCGCACGACCGAGTCGGACAGCCGTTCGAGGCAGCGCTGCGCCGGCGCATCCGGGTGCGCGGCAGTGTCCAGCAGAGCGGCGGCGGCGGCGGCCGTCCAGCGCACGTGCAGCCGCACGGCCGGTCGGTCGTCGACGAACACCGGCGTCGCCGACTCGACCTGCGCCGCCGCGAGGTGATGGGCGAGCACGCGCGGCGCGAACGGCAGCTCGCCGGCGTCGCCCTGGGGCAGCGTCCAGTCGCCGTTCCCGGTGCGCACGAGCTGGCGTTCGCCGTGCACCAGGAGCGTGTGCTGCCGCAGGTGCAGGTGGTCGAGGCCGTGGTGGTGGGCCGCGCGGAAGGGGATCGGCTCCGGTTCGCTCCAAGGGCCGCCCCGGAAGGTGCAGTCGCCGTGGAAGGCGTGCGGTTCGGCGAGCAGCTTCTGCGCGGCGGCGAGCGCGTCGTCGGCGGCCCGGCGAAGCGCCCGCTGCGCCGCCTCGCCATGGTCCTGCTGCGCGGCCGCGGCCGGCCAGGACCAGGTGGCGAGCAGGAGCGGCAGCCAGCGCGTGGCCATGCCCGGGATCCTAGCCGGAGCGCCCGGCCGCGGCGATCACGACCGCGGCGCTTCCGGCCCCTCCGGGGGCGGCGGGGGCTCGCCGCGCGCTTCCCGTTCGGCGCGCAGTTCGCGCAGCAGCGTGTCCATGCGGATCGCGCCGGCGATGCCGTCGTCGAACACGAACTCCAGCGCCGGCACCGTGCGCGTGTGCAGGCCCTTGCCCATCTCGCGCTGGCAGTAGCCGCGGGCGCGCCGCAGCACCGCGGCGCTGTCGCGGCGCGCGCGTTCGTCGCCGAGCGCCGACCAGTAGGCCTTGCAGACGGTGAACTCGGGGTCGAGCTCGACGCGCGTGATCGTCACCAGCCCGAGGTGCGGGTCGGCGAGGTCGCGCAGCAGGATCTCGGCGAGCCGCTGCTTGAGCTGTTCCTGCAGGCGGGCGATGCGGCGTTCGTTCATCGCGGCGAGATGATCTCGAGCTGGTGGTCGACGAGGCTGCCGTCGCGCCACTCCTGCAGCTCGTTGACGAGGTGGTCCATCGTGCTGTTCACGTGGGCGGTGTCGCTGCCGGCGACGATGGCGCCCAGAGTCGCGATCGTGCAGTCGTCCAGGTCCTCGATCTCCGCGATCGAGACGTTGAACGAGCGGCGCAGGCGGTCCTTCAGCGACTTCACGACGCTGCGCTTGTCCTTCAGCGACTCGGCGTAGGGGATCTCGAGGGTGAACTGGAGGATGCCGATGTGCAGCATGGCCGGCGACGGGGAAGGGGCGCATGCGGCGCCAGGGTGTCGGCGCCGGGCGAACGAGCCTGGACGGGCGCCGGTCGCGCGCGCCGTGGGAACGCCGGCGAGCGGCGAGGTCGGCGCGCGGAATGGCCTGCCTGCGGCCGCGACGGCCGGGCGTACGAGGACCTGTTGCCGGACGGCGTGCACGGGGCCTCAGCCCCCCAGGGTGCGCTTGACGAGTTCGACCTGCACGAACTCGAGCTGGTCGCCGACCTTGATGTCCTGGAACCCGTCGAGGGTCATGCCGCACTCGAAGCCGGTCTTGACCTCGCGCACGTCCTCCTCGACGCGTCGCAGGCTCGCGATCTTGCCGGTCCAGACGACGGCGCCGTCGCGCGACAGGCGGGCGGTGGCGCTGCGCTTGACGACGCCATCGGTGACGCGGCAGCCGGCGATGGTGCCGAACTTGCTCGACTTGAACGTCGCCTTGACCTCGGCGTGGCCGATCACGGACTGGACCTCTTGCGGCGCCAGCAGGCCTTCCATCGCGGCCTTGACCTGGTCGAGCAGCTCGTAGATCACGTCGTAGTAGCGGATCTCGACGCCTTCGCGCTCGGCGGCCTGCCGCGCGCTGCTGTCGGCGATGGTGTGGAAGCCGACGATGACCGCGCCCGAGGCGTGCGCCAGCGAGACGTCGGTCTCGTTGATGCCGCCGAGCGCGGAATGCACCAGGTTGACCCGCACCTCGGGCGTCGACAGCTCCTCGAGGCACTTGCGCAGCGGTTCCAGCGAACCCATCGCGTCGGCCTTGAGGATGATCTTGATCTCCTGGATGTTGCGCTCGGCGAGCTTCTCCGACAGGGTCTCGAGCGTCACCGCGGAGCGTTCGGCGCGCGAGAGTTCGCGCACGCGGCGTTGCCGCTCCTCGACGACCTCGCGCGCCTTCTTGGCGTCCTCGACGACGAACAGCTTGTCGCCGGGGCTCGGCAGCCGGTCGAGGCCGAACACGGTGACCGGGGTCGACGGGCCCGCCTCGGTCAGGTTGCGGCCGTGGTCGTCGATCATCGCCCGCACGCGGGCGAAGCTCTCGCCGCAGACGATCTGGTCCTTCAGCCGCAGCGTGCCGTCGGTGACCAGCAGCGTCACCACCACGCCCTGCTCGGGGGACTGTCTGGATTCGACGACGACGCCCTTGCCGGCGGCATCCGGTCGGGCGCGCAGGTCGAGGATCTCGGCTTCGAGCAGGATGCGTTCGATCAGTGCTTCCAGGCCCTGCCGCTTGACCGCCGAGACCTCGACCACGCCGGTGGTGCCGCCGAAGTCCTCGGACTGCAGGCCCTTGATCATCAGCTGCTGCTTGACCTGCATCGGCTTGGCGCCCGGCAGGTCGCACTTGGTGACCGCGACCACGATCGGCACCTCGGCGGCGCGTGCGTGCGCGATGGCCTCCTCGGTCTGCGGCATCACGCCGTCGTCGGCGGCGACGACCAGCACGACGATGTCGGTCAGCTGGGCGCCGCGGGCCCGCATCGCCGTGAACGCGGCGTGGCCGGGGGTGTCCAGGATCACGATCGACTGCCCCTGGTCGTTGGTGACCTTGTAGGCGCCGATGTGCTGCGTGATGCCGCCGGCTTCGTGCCTCGCCACGTCGCTCTGGCGCAGCGCGTCCATCAGCGACGTCTTGCCGTGGTCGACGTGACCCATGAAGGTCACGACCGGGGCCCGCAGCAGTTCCTCCTCGGCTTCGCTCTCCTCGACGAGCTGCTCCATCAGCTCGTCCATCGCCGCCTTGTGCTCGACGATCTTGATGTTGCGCTCGAGCTCGAGGCCGACCAGCTCGACTTCCTCGTTGCTGAGCAGCGAGTTGATGTTCTTGCCGGGGATCTTCAGCTTGAAGGTCAGCGTCGCGATCAGCTCGTTGACCTTGATGCCCAGCGCCTCCGACAGCGCCTTCATCGACACCGGCTCCTGCACCTCGACGACCTTGTTGGGGTCGACGCTGGGGGCGACGCGGGTCTTGCGGCCGGGGCCGCCGCGCATCTGGTCGCGGCCGGGCCGGCTGCCGGGCCCTGCCGGCCCGCGGCGGGCCGCCGTCTGCGGCATCGAGCGGGCGCCCGTGCCGCGCTGCTGCATCTTCTGCAGCGCGGCGCGGCGCAGATCCCGCGGTGCGGCCGGAGCGCTGCGCCGCGTGGCGTCCCGGATGGTCTCCTGCGGCAGTTCGATGCGGCCGACGACGGTCGCCTTCTGCTGCGGCACCAGCAGCTTGCGCACCGGGTCGAGCTCCAGTTCGGTGCCGCCCTGGGCGGCCGCCGGCGTTGGCAGTGGCGGCGGCTCGGCGGCGGGCGGCGCAGGCTTGGGCGTGGGGGGCGGCGGGGGCGGGGGCGACGGCGGGGCGATCGCCGCGGCCGGTTCGGCGGCCGGGTGCAGGGGCTCCGCCACGGGGGCCGGGGGAACGGCCGCGGGGGGCGGCGAACCCGTGTCCGCCGGGGCGGCGACCTCGGGTTCGGCCGGCTCGGCGACGGCGGGTTCGGCCTCGGGTTCGGCGCCGGCCTCCGTCTCCAGGTCCTTCTTCAGTGGCCGCTTGGCCGGGGCCTTCGGCAGGGCCTTCTTCGGCAGTTCCTTGCGCGAGGGGCGCGCTTCCGTTGCCGCCTCCGTCTCCTCGGCGGCGGCGGCCAGGGGCAGCTTCTTCTTCGCGGGTGCCGCTTCGGCGGCGACCTCTTCGGGCGAACGGCGCCGCAGGCCCTGCGCCGACAGCCGGGCCTCGACCATCATGAGGTCGGCGTCGTCGAGCACCGTCATGTGGGTCTTGACGTTCTCGAAGCCGATCTCACGCAAGAGCTTCGCCAGGTCGGGACCCTTCATCCCGAACTCCTTCGCCAACTCGAACACTCGTACCTTTTTCAATCGCGTTGCTCCTGCCCGGCTCGGCGCGCATCGCGCGGATCGGCGTGCTGGTCTCTGGGTGCCTGGGTGCGTTTGCCGGTCATTCGGCGCTGTGCGACGAGGCGCGGGTCAGTGGGTTTCGCCTGCCGACTGGGGGTCGGTGGGCGGTGCCATGGCGCCGTCGTCGTCGGTGGGGGTGGTTTCGCCCCCCGCGCCGTCCGGTGCCGCTGGCGGCGCTTCGGCCGTGTCGGGCTCGCCGTCGCCCGAGGAGCGATCCTCGTCGGCGACCGACTGCTCGAGTTCGGCGCGGGTCATGATGTCGATGTCCCAGCCGGTCAGCTTGCTGGCGAGGCGGACGTTCTGCCCCTTGCGGCCGATGGCGAGGGACTGCTGGTCCTCGTTGACGATCACCAGGGCCTTCTTGGTCGCCGGGTCGAGCGTGATGTCCCCGACCTCCGCCGGCTTCAGGGCGTTGGCGATCAGCGTCGTCGGATCGCTGTTCCAGCGGATGATGTCGATGCGCTCGCCGTTCAGTTCGTCGATGATCGACTTGATGCGGTTGCCGCGCACGCCGACGCAGGCGCCGACGCAGTCGACCTTGTCGTCGCTCGAGTCGACCGCCAGCTTGGTGCGGTAGCCGGGCTCGCGCTCGATGCGCCGGATGGTGATGGTGCCGTCGGCGATCTCGGGCACCTCGAGCTCGAACAGCGCGCGCACCAGGTCGCGATGCGAGCGGCTGAGGATCACCTTGACGCGCGGGCCGACCTTCTTGACCTCGAAGATCAGCGCGCGGATCCGCTCGCCGACGTTGTAGTTCTCGCTGCGCACCTTCTCCGCGCGCGGCAGGATGCCCTCGATGTTGCGGCCGAGGTTGACGATCACCGTGTCGCCCTCGAAGCGCACGATCGTGCCGCTGACGATCTCGCCGAGCTTCTGCTCGAACTCGGCGAAGATCACGTCGCGCTCGGCTTCGCGCACCCGGCCGATGATGGCCTGCTTGACCGACATCGCGAAGATGCGGCCCTGCTCCTCCATCGACACGTCGTAGTTGCAGACGAACTCGCCGGTCTCCCGGTCGAGGTGGATCTCGACGTCGTCGACGCCGTACTTCTTCGCCAGCGCCTGGGTCATCGCCTGCTCGATGGCCACGATCAGGCCTTCCTTGTCGATCTCCTTGTCGCGGGCGATCGAGTCGATGTAGCGGAGGATGTCGGCGTGGTTGGCCATGGCCCTCGGGCGAGCGGGCGGGTTGTGGGCAGGTGACGCTGGGGAGAAAACGAGAGCCCGGCAGGCGACAGAATCCCCGCTCCCCGAACCTCGATCCGGGGTTCCTGGTATCGGCGGCGGACGGACCGCGACGATGCCGTGGGTGGAGACTCCTGCCGACTGTCCGGGCCAAGCCGGGTCGATCGGTGGGGCGAATCACGAACCGGGCCGAGGCCTGGCCGTCATTCGCGGCAAGATGGTAGCTGGGGCGCACCGGTCGTCAAGCGAAGTGTCCGCCGCGCCATGGTTACCGGCCTCGGCGTTCCGCCTAGGATCCGTCGTCTCCGCGCCGTACCGATGCTCGACCTCGCTGGCCCCGTGACCCTGCGTCCCTTCGCGCTGTCCGATGCGCCGGTGGTCGAGCCGTGGCTGCACGAGCCGGGGCTGTCGCCGCCGGTCGGCCGGGCCTCGCGCGAGTGGCCGCAGCGCCTGCTGGCCGATGCCCGCATCGCCGCCGGCATCGCCGAATCCGCCGGGCGCCAGATCGGCCTCGTGCGCCTCGACTGCGGGCCCGACCACGTGGCCGAGATCACCCTGGTGGTGGCCCCCGACTGCCGGCGCCGCGGCCACGGCCGCTGGATGTTCGCGGCCGCCCTGCGCGAAGCGCGCCGTCGCCACGTGCACCGTCTGGTCGCCATCGTCGACGTCGGCAACACCCCGGCGCTGCGGTTCTTCGCCGAGCTCGGGTTCGAGCCGGACGGGCAGGTCGGGGACCGCCTGCGGCTCGCGCGGGTCGTGCACGCGGGCGACCACCAGGCGCCGCTCGACGTCGAGGTGTGAGGCGCCACGCCGGCGGACCGATTCCGCTGCACCGTCGATCCGGGTGAAGATTGCGCGTGCCTCGGCCACGGCGCTGGGGTCTGGGGCGCCGGTTGGCACAATGCGCGAGTTCCCTCCTCCTTCCCGCAGCCACTTCGGCAAATGGAGCCTCTCGCATGCTGCCCCTTCGCACATCTCTCGCTCCCCTGTTCACCCTGGGCCTCGCCTGGCCTGCGCTGGCCCAGTCGCCCTACCAGGTCACGATCCTGCACGTGAACACGCCCGGCCACCCGACCAACGTGGTGCCGGGCCTCGGCATCCCGTTCCGCGCCGGCGGCACGGGTACGTCCGCGTTCGAGCGGCCCTACATCAGCAGCAACGGCCTGCACCTCGCGATCAATGTCGTCGCCGCGGCGACCACGGCGGACGACGACGTGCTGCTCTTGAACGGGGCCGTGCTGCTGCGCGAAGGTTCGCCAGCACCCTGGGCCCCGGGGCAGAACGTCGGCACGATCGACGCCGAACTCGCGATCAACGACGCCGGCGACATCCTGCTCGGCAACAACGTCGCGCCGGCCACCACGCTCGACGACTACATCGCCCTCTACTCCGGCGGCGTGTGGACGGTGCTGGCGCAGGAAGGCCAGCCGACGCCGGTCGGTGGCACCTGGGGCTCGACGATCGACAGCTGCGCGCTGTCGAACACCGGCACGGCCTGCTACCGCGGCACCACGATCGTCGGCCTGCCGACCGCCAGCAACGCGGTCGTCGTGCTCGGCGGCGGCCAGCTGCAGAAGGGCGTCGACGTGCCGTTGCTGCAGGCCGGTGGCGGGACCGCGACCTGGGAGAACTTCACGATCAACCGCGTGCTGATCTCGCCGGACGGCAGCACGTTCGTCGTCGTCGGCGACACCAACGCCGCGACCTCGGTCGACGCCGTGCTCACCGTCAACAACGTCGTGCTGATCCAGGAGGGCTTCCCGCTGCCCGGCAGCTCGTTCGTGAACGCGGTCAGCGCGATCGGCAACGCCTGGATCGACGGCGCCGGCAACTGGTACGCGCGCGGCAGCAACCAGACGACCGGCGACGACTGGATGGTGCGCAACGGGGTGCTGGTCGCCGAGTCGAGCGGCACGGACGAGATCGTGCCGGGCTCGGGCGAGCACTGGGACGACGCGACGTTCGCCACCTGCTTCTTCGCCTTCGACGGCAATGCGCTCGGGCAGTTCCTGATCTGCGGCGTCACCGACGCGCCGGCGGTGGCCAACGGCGTGATCGTGTTCGACGACGGCTTCGGCGGCCGCTACGTCGTCGTGCGCGAGAACGACCCGGTCGACCTCGACGGCAACGGCCTGTTCGACGACGACCGGTTCTTCAACACCTTCGGCGACGACGACGTGCGCCTGCTCGACGACGGCTCGATCGTGTTCACGGCGACCCTGCGCAACGGCGCCGGCACGGCCGTCGACCAGGGCCTGTTCAAGCTGCTGCCGACGGCGGCGAGCTGCACGTTCCGCAACGGCAGCGGCATCAACCCGGTGGCGCTGTCGTGCGTGACGCTGCCGGTCGTCGGTTCGACCTGGCTGATCGGACTCACCGGCGGCCCGAACACGCTGGCGACGTTCCTCTACGCCGACCCGACGCCGATCCCGGCGTTCCCGCTGTTCGGCGGCGAGCTGCTGATCGCGCCGACGGCGTTCGCGATCCCGACGTCGATCGCGCTGCCGTACTCGTTCCAGGGGCTGCAGTTCGCGCTGCAGGGTCTGCGGCTCGACTTCGACGGCATCGACCTGAGCTTCGTGCTGACGAACGCCCAGGACACCGTGCTCGGCTACTGATCGCCGGCGAAGCCGAAGCCGCCCTTGACCCGGGCGCGGCGTCTCGGAAGCATCCTCGCCCGCGGCCCGCTGGCCGCGGCCGAGGAACCACCATGCAGCGAGTCAGCGTCAAGCAGGTCCTGTCCGGCGCCGTGGCGACGGACAGCCAGGTCGAGGTCTGCGGCTGGGTGCGCACGCGCCGCGACAGCAAGGCCGGCATCTCGTTCGTGCAGGTCAGCGACGGCAGCTGCCAGGGCACGCTGCAGATCGTGGCGCCGAACACGCTGCCGAACTACCCGTCCGGCGTGCTGCACCTGACCGCCGGCGCGTCGCTGCGCGCCCGCGGTCGGCTGGTCGCGAGCCAGGGCAGGGGCCAGGCGTTCGAGATCCAGGCCGAGGCCATCGACGTGCTGGGCCTCGTCGACGACCCGGAGACCTACCCGATCCAGCCCAAGGAGCACACGCTCGAGTTCCTGCGCGAGCAGGCGCACCTGCGGCCGCGGACGAACACCTTCGGCGCGGTCGCGCGCGTGCGCCAGACGGCGGCGTTCGCGATCCACGACTTCTTCCAGCGCGAGGGGTTCGTCTGGGTGAACACGCCGATCATCACCGCCAGCGACGCCGAGGGCGCCGGGCAGATGTTCCGCGTCAGCACGCTCGACGCGCAGGATCCGCCGAAGGACCCGCAGGGCCGCGTCGACTGGAAGCAGGACTTCTTCGGCCGCGAGACCTGGTTGACCGTGTCGGGCCAGCTGAACGTCGAGGCCTACTGCCTCGCGCTGTCGAAGGTCTACACCTTCGGGCCCACGTTCCGCGCCGAGAACAGCAACACGACGCGGCACCTGGCCGAGTTCTGGATGATCGAGCCGGAGATCGCGTTCGCCGACCTGAAGGACGACGCCGATCTCGCCGAGCGCTTCCTGCAGCACGTCTTCCGCGCCGTGCTCGAGCAGCGCGGCGACGATCTGCGGTTCTTCGAGGACCGCGTGCAGAAGGGAGTCGTCGCGCGACTGGAGCAGTTCCTGGCCGCCTCGTTCGAACGCCTCGACTACACGCAGGCGATCGAAGTCCTGCAGCGCGCGAAGAAGAAGTTCGACTACGCGCCGCAGTGGGGCATGGACCTGCAGACCGAGCACGAGCGCTACCTGTGCGAGGAGCACGTCGGTCGGCCGGTCGTGGTGATGAACTACCCCGAGGCGATCAAGGCGTTCTACATGCGCAGCAACGACGACGGGAAGACCGTCGCCGCGATGGACGTGCTGGCGCCCGGCATCGGCGAGATCATCGGCGGCTCGCAGCGCGAGGAGCGCCTCGACGTGCTCGATGCGCGCATGCGGAAGATGGGCCTCGATCCGCAGCACTACGGCTGGTACCGCGACCTGCGCCGCTACGGCACGGTGCCGCACGCCGGCTTCGGGCTCGGCTTCGAGCGGCTGCTCGTCTACGTCTGCGGGCTGGCGAACATCCGCGACGCGATCCCCTATCCGCGCGTGCCGGGCTGGGCGGCGTTCTGACGCGGGCGCCGCGCGTGGCCGCGCTCGCCAGGGTCGTCACGCGCTGTGGAAGTCCTCGAGTTGCGGCGGCGGCGGCGTCGGCGAGGTCAGCACGCGGTAGTAGCACCAGCTCACCAATGCGACCACGAAGGTCAGGCTGAGCACCATCGAGATCAGGCCGGCAGTCGTCATCGCACGCCTCCGCGCGGGTTGGATCCTACCTCGTCGGGCGGCGGCAGCTTGCCGTCCAGGTCGAGTCCCATCGCCCGCCAGCGCTTCTCGCCGATGCGCGTGCAGACGACCAGCAGCAGGACCGTCGCGCCGATCAAGCCGATCGACATCTGCTTCACGGGGCTCTTGCCGACGGCGCGGATCCAATCCTCGAGGTTGGTGTAGCAGAACGCCACGAAGACGACGATCAGGAACAGCGGCGTCAGGTAGCGCATCACGAAGCGGAAGCAGCCCCAGAGCCTGATCTGGGAGCCCTGGTGCATTTCCTTCCAGCCGCGGTCGATGCCGAACACCCAGCCGAAGCAGACGATCTGGACCATCGCCAGCACGAAGATGCCGAGCGTGCCGACCCAGTCGTCGATCGTGGAGAGGGCGGCCAGGTCCTTGCTGTAGAACAGCACGAAGCTCGAGCCGAGCAGGGAGATCACGACCATCATGGTCGTGGCCCGGCGGCGCGAGATGCCGAGCGACTCCTCGAAGAACGCGAGGGTCGGCTGCAGCATCGACAGCGAGCTGGTGATCGCCGCGAGGAACAGCATGAAGAACCAGAAGCCGCCGATCACGTTGCCGGCCGGCATCTGCGCGAAGACCACCGGCAGGGTCTTGAAGCCGAGCCCGAAGGTGCCGGTCTGCACGGCGGCGATCGTGCCCGACGCGCCGAGGAAGACGAATGCGGCCGGGATCGTGATCATGCCGCCGAAGCCGACCTCGAACAGCTCGTTGGTCGCCGACGCGGTGATGCCGGAGACGATCACGTCGTCGCGCTTCTTCATGTACGACGCGTAGTTGATGATCACGCCGAAGCCCACCGACAGGCTGAAGAAGATCTGGCCGGCGGCCGCCAGCCACGTCTGGGGGTTCCTGAGCACCTCGAAGGAGGGGTTCCACATCTGGCCGAGGCCGTTGGCCACGTTCTGCTCGGGGTTGCCGGGATCGGGTGTGCCCAGCGTCAGCACCCGCGCCAGCACGATCAGCGCGCAGACCGCCATGACCGGCATCGCGATCTGGCAGAACTTCTCGATGCCCTTGCTGATGCCGCGGTAGACGAGCGCGACGTTGATCGTGAACACGATCGCCCAGAACACGACCGACTGATGGATCGCGCCGTCGAGCATCAGGCCGTCGAACTTCGCGCCGGTGAACTCGTCGAAGTGCTCGGTCGAGACCCGGGTCTGCTCGGCGATCGGCGCGGTGCTGTCGATGCCGATGCCGTCGGTGAACGGGTTGAAGTAGTCGAACGCGTACGAGAGGCACCAGCTCTCGATCAGGATGTAGTAGAAGTAGACCGCGAGCGGGATCAGCACGCCGATCACGCCCAGGTAGCGCGCGATGGCGCCCTTGCCGACGACGCCGAGGATCGCCGGCGCCGAGTGGAATCCCTTGCGCCCGCCGTAGCGCCCCATCGTCCATTCGGCCCAGCCGATCGGGATGCCGAGCAGCAGCAGCGCCAGGAAGTAGGGGATCATGAACGATCCGCCGCCGTTCTGGGCCGCCTGGCCCGGGAAGCGCAGGAAGTTGCCGAGACCGACTGCCGAGCCCGATACCGCGAGGATGACGCCGAGGCGGGAGCCCCACTGCTGGGTTGTCTGGTTCTTCATGGGCGACGAGTGGCGGCGCGGACTGTCCCGCGCTGTGCCGGGCGATGCAACCGGCTCGCCGGGGAAAGGTGGGAAGCGGCGCCCATGCCCTTCCCCCGCGCCGACCGGCGCGCTCCAATCCGGCGCCACCGTCATGGCGCGTCCGCGAGAGCCGCATCCCAACTCCATCCATCTGACGGTGGCGAGCGTGCCGCGCGCGGCGCGCTTCTACACCGAGAAGCTCGGCTTCCGCCTCACCGAGACCTTCCCGGATCCGGCCCGCCCGGTCTGGGCCAGCCTGGTGCTCGGCGGTCAGGTGGTGATGCTCGGGGAACTGCCGACGCTGCAGGAGGCGCGGCAGATGGGCATGGACCCCGCGGCCATCGAGCAGCTGAAGCAGGACGCGCGCCTGTTCGCGCGCGGCACGCCGGGCGTCGGTGTCGCCTACTACGTCGAGGTGCCCGACGTCGACGCGTTCGCGCGGCGCCTGAAGCGGCGGCGGGTCCGGCCGCTGCTGCCGCCGAAGTCGCAGTTCTACGGGCTGCGCGACTGCCACGTCGTCGATCCCGACGGCTATCGGCTGGTGTTCTACTCGCGGCTCGCCGCCGAGGCCTGAGCGAGGCCCTGGCGCAGGCGCGCGGCCGAGGTCGCCGCGGGGATCGAGTTGATGTACATGTCGCCGCCGAGCTCGAGGCCGGCCATCTGCCCGGTGCGCGGCTGCAGCTCGAGGTGCCAGTGGAACGGCGCCGCCGGCACGCGGTGCAGCCAGAGATTGAAGGCCGGCCGGTCGTAGGCGCAGGCGAGGCCGGTGAACATCGCGTGCAGCGCGCTGGCCAGCGAGTCGAGATCGGTGGTCAGGAAGTCGTCGTCGCAGCGGCGCGGCAGCAGCCAGGTCTCGTTCGGCAGCTTCGGCGGGTCGGGCGCCAGCACCACGTGGTGCGCGGCCGCGTGGACCAGCCGCTGCTCGGCGGCCGCGGTGGCCAGGGTCGCGCACCAGGGGCAGTGCCCGAGCGCACGGCGGCGGTCGAGTTCGAGCTGCAGCCGCGGCGGCAGCTCGGCGAGGCCGAGCACCTGGCTGTGGTTGTGGGCGATCGACGCGCCGGCGAGGGCGCCGACGTTCTTGAACAGGTAGGTGCAGGCGATGCCCGGCAGGGCCTCCAGGGCGCGCACCCGCCGCTGCCAGAGGGCCAGGCAGCGGCGCCAGGTCGCGACCCCCAGATCGGCCGGCTGTTCGCAGTGCTCACGGCCCTCGGCGATCACCTCGTGGTGGTCGTTGGCGGGGTACTTGTTGGCGAACGCGCGCGCGACCCAGCCGGCGCGGTCGCGCGCGCCGCCGGGGTCCCGCTCGGCGTCGACCTCGGGCGGCGTCGCCGCCTCGTTGCCCTGGCAGAACGGACACGGCGCCGCGCCGGCGAGCGCGCCGGTGTGCATCGGCCGCCGCTGGCGCAACGGCGCCATCAGGATCGGCCGCCCGGTGGTCGGGTCGACGATCCGGCGCGGCGGCTCGGGCGGGTCGCTGCTCATCCGTGCACCCGGTCGTGGGCGTCGTGGCAGTCGCCGCAGTGCCGTCGCCGCTGGCCGAGGAACAGGTCGCGGGCGATGTCGCCGTGCGCCTGCCGCGCCTCGAGCGCGATCTCCAGCAACCACGCCTCGGCGTCGCGGGCCATGCGGGCGAAGCCCGGCACGGTCGGGTCCTCGTGCGGACCGTAGCCGAGCCGCATCCGGGCCGCCGCCTCGTCGGCGGCGGCGGCGGCAGCGCGCAGGTCGCCGAGCACGGGCCTTGCCAGCGCCGTTTCGAGCGTCGTGTAGCGACGCTCGACCTCCCGCATCGCCTCGACCCAGGTCGGCGCAGCGGCAGCGGCCGCGGCTGCTGGCGGATCCGGTGTCGGCGCCGGGCGCGGAGGGGACGGAGTGCTGCCGCAGGCGGCGAGCAGGGCGGCGGCGAACGCGAGCAGCGGGACCGGGCGACGGGGCATCGGGGCGCAATGTAGCCGCCGCCCCTGGCGCCGTCAGCGCGCGAGTCCGGCGCGCCGCAGCACCGCCGGCAAGGCGGCCGCCGCCTCGGCGCGCAGCGCCGCCCGGTCGCAGTGCAGCAGTTCGCCGTCGCGCACGGCGACCTCGCCGCCCGAGACGACGGCGTGCAGGTGGCGTTCGCCGGCGGCGTAGACGATGGCGCCGGCGAGCGCCGCGGCCCCGTCGACGCCGACGGGCAGGAAGGCGTCGTCGAGGTCGAGCAGCACGAGGTCGGCGCGCAGGCCGGGCGCCAGGCGTCCGACCTCGTCGTCGAGGCCGAGCGCGCGGGCGCCGCCGCGCGTCGCGTGCCACAGCATGCGGGCGGCCGGCTGCGCGCCGGGGCCGGCGGCGAGGTTCTGCAGCAGCGCCGCGAGCCGCAGTTCGGTCAGCATCGACAGCCGGTTGTTGCACGGCGCGCCGTCGGCGCCCAGGGCCAGGCGCAGCCCGAGCGCGTCGTAGGCGGCGATGGGGGCGATGCCCGATCCGAGCTTGAGGTTCGTGCTCGGGCAGTGCAGGACCGCCGTGCCGGTGGCGACCAGCAGGTCGCGTTCGGCAGGCGTCGTGTGCACGCAGTGCGCCAGCGACGTCCGCGCCCCGAGCAGGCCCTGCGCGTGCAGCACCTCGACGTAGTCGCGGCCGAAGCGCGCGCGCACCGCGGCGACCTCGGCCGGGTGTTCGCCCGCGTGGGTGTGGATGCGCAGTCCGTGCTGCCGGGCGAAGCCGGCGGCGGCGTGCGCCAGCTCGTCGCTGCACGACAGCACGAAGCGCGGCGCCACGGCGATCGCGAGGCGGCCGCCGCGGCCGTGGAACGCGCGCCGCAGCGCGTCGGTGGTGGCGATCGCGGCGGCGGCGGTGGTCGGCAGGCCGGGCGGCACGCCGCCGTCGGGCAGGTCCATCAGGCAATTGCCGATCACGGCTCCGAGCCCGGCGGCGAGCGCCTCCTCGCACACCACTTCGGCATGGCGCACCGACTCCATGGTCTGCACGGTGGTGGTGCCGCCCGCCAGCAGCTCGGCGAAGGTGAGCCGCGCGCTCGCGCGCGTCGAGGCCGCGTCGTGGGCGTGCTCGAGCGGCCAGATGCGGTGCCGCAACCAGTCGAGCAGCGGCAGGTCGTCGGCGAGGCCGCGGAACAGCGTCTGGGTCGCGTGCACGTGGCCCTGCACGAAGCCCGGCAGGGCGACGCGGCCGGCGCCGGCCACGACGCGTTCGCCGGGGCCGGGCGCCAGGTCGCCGATCGCGTCGATGCGGTCGCCGCGCACGCGCAGGCTGGCACGGCGCACGGCGCCGAGCGGTGCGTCCGCGGGGCCGTCCATCGGCACCACGAGCACGTCGTCGAGCAGCCACGTCGACGCCGTCATGGTCCGTCGAGCACGGCGATGCGCGCCGCGCCGGGCAACAGCTGCGCCGGCTCGGGCGGCCGATCGCCGCCGGTGGCGTAGCTGCGCAGACGGCACTGCACCTGCACCCGCGTGCCGGCGGCGTAGACGTACCAGCGTTCGCCGTCGGCGCCGAACAGCTCGCGCTCCGGCGCCGGCGTGGCGCCGAGTTCGAACACGACGAGGTCCGCGGTGGTGGCCGGCAGCCGCAGCATGCCGGTGGCGGGCACCACGAACTCGGCCTGCACCGCGTGCTCGGCGAAGGCCGGGTAGGACGCAGGCGGCACCACCGAGCAGGCCAGCAGCAGCAGGGCCGGCAGGGTGACCGGGGCGGAGTTGCGGGCGGCAGGAAGCAGGGGAGGTAGCATGCGCCGATGGCGGGCGGTGTGGCCGTGCGGGCCAATCTACTCTGTGTGACGTGGTCGGCGGCGCGCGGGCACGTGTTCCTGTTCGACCTCGAGGCGGCCCGGCCGATGTCGGCCTGGACGCTGCCCGGCGACGCGCGAGGCTACTCCGATGCCGCAGGGGTGGCCATGGACGAGCACTTCCACCTGTTCGTCGCCGATCCGCGCAACGACCGCGTCCGGCACTTCAGCGCCTTCGGTCGCCACCTCGGCGACCTCGGCCTGCCGCCGCCGGCGCAGGGCGACGCCGCCCGCGACCGACCGGGCGTGCTCGACCGGCCGCACGGCGTGGCGATCGCCGGCGACACGGTGTACGTGGCGTGCGGCGACCGGCCCCGCCGGCGCGGCGTGCAGCGGTTCACCCGGCACGGCGAACTGCTGCGGCCGCTGGCGTCGCAGGGCGACGGCGAAGCCAGCTTCGGCGCCCCGCGGGCGGTGTGGGCCGATGCCGAGGGGGTGCTGGTCGCCGACACGCTGCACGGCTGCATCCAGCGCTTCCGGCTCGATGGCACCTACGTGAACTCGCTGCGCTACGCCCGCGCCGGCGTGCTGGCCAGGCCGGTCGCGGTGGCGCGCCAGGCCGGCGTGGTCTGGATCCTCGACGCGGGCGACGAGCCCGGCCTGCTGCGTCGGGAGCCCGACGGCGGGCTGCTGGCCGCCGCGGCGGATGCGGGGATCGTCGACCCCGTGGCGCTGGCGGCCGACGAGGGCGGGCGGGTCCACCTGCTCGACCACGGCGGCGAACGCGTGGTCCGGCTGGACGCGGCGGGAGGCGTCGAGGCGGTGGTGGTCGACCTGCGGGAGCACCTCGACGACTTTCCCCAACGCGGTTGAGGGGGCGGCCAGGGGGCGAGGTCGGCAAAGAACTGGCGAAGCGAACTTGCGCCGCTGCGAACGCGCGGTAAGAAGGGCCCATCCGGTGCTCTGGAGCCGCGACCGGTCAGCTGTCCGACTTGCCTGTGGAGAACCTTCCACAGGGTCGGACAGGGTCGCGGTGCCCCGATCGCCGGCACTCGTTCCGTCTCGTTTTTACGTGGCTCGTCGTCGGGCGGGAGCCGGCCAGGCCGGTCCTCCGCGCAGGTGCCCGACGGCCCTTGGAGGGGCTCCTTGGATCGAATCCGCATTCGGGGTGGCCGCGATCTTCGCGGCACCGTTCGCGTCTCTGGAAGCAAGAATGGCGCGCTGCCGATCCTGGCGGCGGCGTTGCTCGTCGACGGGCCGATCCGGCTGCGCAACATGCCGCGGCTGGTCGACGTCGACAACCTGCTGCGCATCCTCGGTCGCCTGGGCGTCGTCTACCAGTGGCACGAGGATGGTTCGCTCGAGCTCGAGGCGAAGGACAAGACGGTCTACACCGCGCCGTACGATCTCGTGCGTACGATGCGCGCCAGCTTCGTGGTGCTCGGCCCGCTGTGGGCCCGCCGCGGCGTCGCCCGCGTCAGCTATCCGGGCGGCTGCGTGTTCGGCCATCGGCCGGTCGACCTGCACCTCAAGGGCTTCCGCGACATCGGCGGCCAGGTCGAGATGGCCGACGGCTACGTGACGATCAGCGGGCCGCCGCTCGGTGGGCCGGTGTTCCTCGGCGGCAACATGGGCTCGACCGTGCTCGGCACCGCGAACGTGCTGATGGCGGCGACGCTCGCCAAGGGCACGACCTTCATCGAGTCGGCGGCGATGGAGCCCGAGATCGAGGACCTGTGCAACTTCCTGATCGCCTGCGGGGCCCGGATCCGCGGCGTCGGCAGCCACCTGCTGCAGGTCGAAGGCGTCGAGACGCTGCACGGCTGCGAGTGGTCGATGATCCCCGATCGCATCGAGGCCGGCACGTTCCTGTGCGGGGCGATCATGATGAACAGCGACGTCACCGTGCAGGGCTGCAACCCGATGCACATGCTGGCCGTCGTCGACCGGTTGCGCGCCGCCGGCGCCAGGCTCGAGCTCGGCGCCGATTCGATCCGCAACGTGCCGACCTCGACCGGGCGGCTGCGCGCGGTGGACGTCACGACGATGGCCTATCCGGGCTTCCCGACCGATCTGCAGGCGCAGTTCATGGCCCTGATGGCCTGCGCGGACGGCACGTCGGTGGTGACCGAGAAGATCTACCCCGAGCGCTTCATCCACGCCGCCGAGCTGCAGCGCCTGGGCGCGCGCATCCGCCGCGAGGGGCCCAGCGCGATCATCGAGGGCACGCAGGAACTGCGGGGCGCGCCGGTGATGGCCAGCGACCTGCGCGCCTCGGCGAGCCTGGTCCTGGCCGGGCTGGTCGCGCGTGGTTCGACCGACGTGCGGCGCGTCTACCACATCGACCGTGGCTACGAGCGCATCGAGCAGAAGCTGCAGCACATCGGCGCCGACATCGAGCGCATCAGCGAAGGGTAGGCGCCGGTCGGGCCGAGCGCGGCTTCCTGGGGGCCGCCCCGGTGACGTACGCCGGCGCCGGGGCCCTGGCGGGGCGCCAGCCAGCGGCTAGGATCCGCCGGCTCCCGTGGTGACCGCCCCGCGCACGCTCTGGCTGCTGCTGCTGCTGCTGCTGCTCGGCTTCGCCGCGCTGGCTTCGCCGGCGCGTGCGGACGCGGGTGGCGAGCAGGCCTGCTGTGCGCTGGCGTCGGCGGTCGTCGGCGCCGCCGACGCGGCGGCGGCCGAGGCTGGCTGTTGCAGCGGATGCTGCCACTGCCGCGAGGAGCAACCCGGGCGCGGCTGCGGCTGCACCGGCCCGGCTCCCGCGCCGAAGCCGCAACCGGCCGTGCCGGCGTTGCCGAAGCCGCCGCCGGCGGCCGGCGCCGAGCCGCGGCTGCCGACCGCGCCCGCGGTGCCGCCCGACGCGACCGTGGCCGCGCGCCTGCGCGCGGCGACGGCGAGCGGCCTGCCGCACGTGCTGCTGCCCGGCTGCTCGCGCCAGGTGGCTCTGTCGGTCTGGCGCTGCTGACGGGCCGCGGCGGTACCCCTGCGTACCCGCCGTTCCGACGTGGGCCCGTCGACGTGCACCGCCGTGCGCCGGACGACGCGATGGGCCCGGCCGCCACCGTCCCCGCGCACCGCTCGCTGCCGATGTTCCCGACCTACGTCTACTTCCTGCTGGCGCTGGCCGTCGGCGCCGCCGTGCTGGGGCTGGCGCCGTTCGCCGGCGGCCGCCGCCTCCTGCTGCAAGCCCTGCCCGCGGGGGCGTTCTTCCTGCTGCTCGGCACCGCCGCCGAGTTCGCCTACCACGTCGGCGCGCGGCACGGCGGCTCGGGCGCGAGCGGTGCCGGCCAGACCTACACCTGTTCGATGCATCCGCAGGTGCGCCAGGACGGGCCCGGGCTCTGCCCGATGTGCCACATGGACCTGGTGCCGCTGGCCGCGGCGGGCGCCGATGCCGGACCGGGCGTGCGCATCGACCCGCTGGTGGTGCAGAACATGGGCGTGCGCGTGCACGAGGTCGCGCGCGGCCGCCTGCAGCGCTCGATCCGCGCGTTCGCGGCGCTGCGCGCGGCCGAGAACCGGCAGGTCGACGTGGCGCTGAAGTTCGACGCCTTCGTCGAACGCCTGCATGCCGACACCGAGGGCATGCGCATCGAGGTCGGCGCGCCGCTGTTCGAGCTGTACGCGCCCGAACTGATCGTCGCCCAGGAGGAACTGATCGCGGCCGGGCGCAGCGGCGACCCGCTGCTGCTGGCCGCGGCGCGGCAGAAGCTCCGCTTCTGGGACGTGCCCGCCGAAGAGATCGACCGGCTGGCCGGGCTCGAGCACGCCGAGCGCACCCTCGGCTGGCGCAGTGCGACCAGCGGCGTGCTGCTGCAGCGGAACGTCGTGCAGGGCTCGCCGGTGCGGCAGGGCGAGGTGCTGCTGCGGGTCGCCGACCTGTCGGTCCTGTGGCTGGATGCGCAGGTGGCCGAATCGGACCTGGCCGCCCTCGCCGTCGGCCAGGAGGTCGAGGCGACCCTCGACGCCGCCCCGGGGCGCACCCTCGCCGGGCGGATCGTGTTCGTGGCGCCGCGCATCGACCTGCGCACCCGCACGGGCACCGTGCGCGTCGAAGTGCCCAACGCCGACGGCGACCTGCGGCCGGGCATGTTCGCCCGGCTGGCCGCCATGCGGGTGCTCGCCGAGGACGTCGTGCTGGCGCCGGCCGAAGCGGTGCTCGACACGGGCCTGCGGCAGGCGGCCTGGGTCGCGGTCGGCAAGGGGCGGTTCGAACCGCGCCGCGTCGTGCTGGGGCGGGCCGGCGACTTCGGCCTGGTCGAGATCCGCGATGGACTCGAGGCCGGCGACCGCGTCGTCGTCAGCGGCCAGTTCCTGATCGACAGCGAGAGCCGGCTGCGCGAGGGCATGGCGAAGCTCCAGGACGACGGCCTGATGCCCGGCGGCGACCTGCCCGAGCGGCGGCGACTCGACCTCTCGGCAGCGACCCAGCAGCAGGTCGACGACCTGCTGGCCGCTTACCTCGAGGTGTGCCTGGCGATGGCCGGCGATCGTCACGAGCCCGCGCGGTGGCAGGCCCTGCGCGCCGTCGCGACCGACCTGACCGCGGCCCCCGAGAGCGATCTGCAGCCCTTGGCGGCGGCGTTCGCCGCCCCGCTGCAGCGGGCGGCGCAGCCGGACCTCGTCACGGCCCGCGTCGAGTTCAAGCTCGTCAGCGCCGCGGCCGAGCGGCTGTTCGAGGTGGCCCGACCGCGCGCCGGCCAGGCCGGGGCGAGGCTCTACGTGCAGCACTGCCCGATGGCCGAGGCCGACTGGCTGGCGCTCGAGCCCGAGATCCGCAACCCGTACTACGGCAGTTCGATGCTGGCCTGCGGCGAGGTGCGCCGCGAGCTGGCGCTGGCGACGGAGGCGGGCAAGTGATCGCCCGCATCGTCGAACTGTCGGTCAGGCACCGCGCGCTCGTGCTGCTGGGCACGTTCGGCCTCCTGGTGCTCGGCCTGTGGGGCTACCGCAACATCCGCCTGGACGCGATCCCCGACCTGTCCGACGTGCAGGTCATCGTCACCACCGAATTCCCGGGCCAGAACCCGCAGGTCGTCGACGACCAGGTGACCTATCCGCTGAGCAGCGCGCTGCTGGCGGTGCCCGGCGCCACCTACGTGCGCGGGCTGTCGATGTTCGAGCAGTCGTTCGTCTACGTGCTGTTCGAGGACGGCACCGACATCTACTGGGCCCGCGCCAGGGTGCTCGAGTACCTGTCGACGCTGCGGGACCGCCTGCCCGAGGGCGTGCAGCCGAAGCTCGGGCCGGATGCGACCGGGGTCGGCTGGGTCTACCAGTACGCGCTGGTCAGCGATCGCCACGACCTCGCCGAGCTGCGCGCGATCCAGGACTACTACCTGCGCTACCCGCTGAGCTCGGTCGACGGCGTGTCCGAAGTCGCCAGCTTCGGCGGGTTCGTCAAGCAGTACCAGGTGACGGTCGATCCGGAGCGGCTGCGCGCGTTCGACCTGTCGGTGGCGCAGATCGGCGAGGCGATCGCGCGCAGCAACCGCGACGTCGGCGGCAGCGTGGTCGAGCGCGGCGAACAGGAGTACATGGTGCGCAGCCGTGGCTACCTGCGCGGGCTCGACGATCTCGCCACGGTGCCGGTCGGTCTCGGCGACGACGGCACGCCGGTGCTGCTCGGCCAGGTCGCCGACCTGTCGATCGGCGGCGAGGCGCGGCGCAGCGTCGGCGACCTGAACGGCGAGGGCGAAGCCGTCGGCGGCGTCGTCGTCGCGCGCTTCGGCAGCAACGCGCTGCAGGTCGTGCAGGCCGCCAAGCGCCGGCTCGACGAGCTGAAGCCCGGTCTGCCCGAGGGCGTGCGCATCGTCGAGACCTACGATCGCAGCCAGGTGATCGAGCGCGCGGTCGACACGTTGCGCACCGCCGTGGTCGAGGAGCTGATCGTCGTCGGCGTGGTCTGCCTGGTGTTCCTGGCCCACGTGCGCAGCGCGCTCGTCGCCCTGCTGGTGCTGCCGATCGGGCTGCTGTGTTCGATCCTGGTGATGACGCTGCTCGGCATCAACGCGAACATCATGTCGATCGGCGGCCTCGCGCTGGCGATCGGCGTCATGGTCGACAGCGGCATCGTGCTGATCGAGAACGCGCACCGTCACCTGCAGCTGGCGCGCGAACGACACGAGCGCGACGGGGTGCCGATGCCGGCGCAGACGGACCTGGTGCTGGCCGCGGCCAAGGAGGTGGCGCCGAGCCTGTTCAGCTCGCTGCTGGTGATCACCGTCAGCTTCCTGCCGATCTTCGTGCTCGGCGGCGAATCGGGCCGCATGTTCGGTCCACTCGCCTGGACGAAGACGTTCGCGATCGCGGCCGGCGCCGTGCTCGGCATCACCGTGGTGCCGGCGCTGATGGTCTACCTGGTGCGCGGACGCATTCCGCGCGAGGACAGCAACCCCGTCAACCGGCTCAGCGAACGCCTGTACGAGCCGTTCTTCTGGCTGTGCCTGCGGCGCCCCTACGCGACGCTGGTCTGCGTCGTGCTGCTCGGCGCCTCGGCGCTCTATCCCCTGTCCAGGCTGGGCAGCGAGTTCATGCCGAAGCTCGACGAGGGCGACCTGCTGTACATGCCGACGACCGAACCGAGCGTGTCGGTCGGCAAGGCGCGCGAGGTGCTGCAGCAGACCGACCGCCTGATGATGCAGGTGCCCGAGGTGCGCACCGTGCACGGCAAGATCGGCCGCGCCGACACGGCGACCGATCCGGCGCCGCTGTCGATGATCGAGACCGTCGTGCAGCTCGAGCCGGACCGCAGCCGGTGGCGCCAGCGGCGGGTCGAGCGCTTCCACGACGGCTGGCCGGCGTGGCTCGACTGGGCCAAGGTACCGCTGCGCTGGTTGTTCCCCGGCCAGCGCCCGATCACCATCGACGAACTGAAGTACGGCTGGCACGAGCCCGACGGCTCGGCGCACCCTGGCATCGACCAGATCGTGCGGCTGCCCGGCATGGCGAATGCCTGGCCGTATCCGATCGAGAGCCGCCTGACGATGCTGGCGACCGGGATCAAGACGCCGGTCGGCATCAAGCTGTTCGGACCGGACCTCGACCAGCTGAACCTGCTGGCGCAGCGCACCGCTGCGGCCGTGCAGCAGGTCGCGGGCACCACGACCGCGTACGCCGAGAACAACACCGGCGGTCTCTACCTGGACGTGACCGTCGACCGCGCGGCGGCGGCGCGCCACGGGCTGACCACCGGCTCGGTGCAGGACGTGGTGCAGACGGCGATCGGCGGCCTGCCGGTCGCCACCGCCGTCGAGGGACTCGGCCGCTATCCCATCCAGGTGCGCTACGCCCGCGAGCGCCGCGACGACGTCGAGACGCTGCGCGAGGTGCTCGTCGACGCGCCGACCGGGGCCAAGGTGCCGCTCGGCGAACTGGCGGCGATCGCGGTCGCGCCGGGGCCGCCGATGCTGCGCAGCGAGAACGCGCAGCGCACCGCCTGGGTGTTCGTCGACATCGTCGGCCGCGACCTCGGCGGCTACGTGGCCGAGGCCCGCGCGACGGTCGATCGCGACGTGCCGCTGCCGCCCGGCTACTCGCGGCAGTGGTCGGGCACCTTCGAGTACCTGGAGCAGACCGAGGAACGGCTGCGGCTGGTGCTGCCCCTCACCGGCCTGCTGATCGTGCTGCTGCTCTACATGGGCACCGGCTCGTGGTTCCGGGTGGGCGTGATCCTGCTGGCGGTGCCGTTCTCGCTGATCGGCGTGTTCTGGTTCCTGTGGGCGCTGGGCTACGACATGAGCCTCGCGGTCTGGGTCGGCATCATCGCCCTGCTCGGGGTCGATGCCGAGACCGGGCAGGTGATGCTGCTC
Source organism: Planctomycetota bacterium (assembly GCA_019636245.1). Taxonomy (GTDB): domain Bacteria; phylum Planctomycetota; class UBA1135; order UBA1135; family UBA2386; genus JAEUHS01. Next base: position 36,417 of record JAHBXX010000012.1, read on the forward strand.
TACCTCGACACCGAGTACGAGCGACGTCGCGGCGAGGGCCGCCTGCGCACGATCGCCGACCTCGAGGCCGCGATCCACGAAGGCGCGGTGCGGCGGATCCGGCCGAAGACGATGACCGTCGCCACCGACATGATCGGACTGCTGCCGCTGCTGTGGGCCGCGGGCACCGGCGCCGACGTCTCGCGGCGGCTGGTCGCGCCGCTGATAGGCGGCATCACGGTCAGCTTCCTGATGGAACTGCTCGTCTACCCGGTCGTGTTCCTGCTGTGGAAGCGCTGGCAGCTGCGCGGGCAGCTGGAGGTCGCGCGATGAACGCCAGGATCGCGATCGCCGCCGCCGTGGCGTGGGCCGTGGCCGGCTGCAGCGTCCATCCGGACGGCGAGGCGCGGGAACGCGACCGCGCCGCGGCCGCGGGTCGCGGCTTCGCGGCGCCGTTCGCCGAACGCGACCTACCGCCGCTGCGGGCGGACTCGCCGCTGGCGACCTGGATCGCCCACGCCGAGCAGGCGAACGGCGGTCTCGAGGCGGCCTGGCATCGCTGGCAAGCGGCGCTGGAGGAGGTGCCGCAGGCCGGCACGCAGGACTCGACGGCGATGCTCGGCCTCGAGCACCGGCTCGACGGCGGCTCGGCACTCGACCGCACCGGACTGATGCTGATGAGCGACACGATGGCGAACGTGCTGGTGCCCGGTCGCCTCGGCGCGCGCGCCGAGGCAGCGCTGGCCCGTGCGCGCGTCGCCGCCGCCGAGTTCGGCCGGGCGCGCCTGGGCGTGCAGCGCGAGGTCGCGGCCGCCTACTGGGCGCTGGCGCTGCGCGACGAGGAGATCCGCCTGCTGACGGCGCTGCAGGCGGCGCGCTCGGTGCAGGTGGCGTCGGTGCGCGGGGCGCTGGCGGGGGGGCGGGCAACGCAGGCCGACCTGCTGGCCGCCGAGGTCGCCCTGCTGCGCCTCGACGCCGAGCTGGCCGGCCTGCACGCCGACCGGCCAGGGCTCGCCGCGGCGCTGGCGGCGCTCGCCGGGGCCGGGGGCGAGGCGGCCGCGGTGGCGCCGGCGCTCGCCGAGTTCATCGCCCTCGCCGACGGCGAAGAACGCTGGCTCGCGGCGGCGTTGGCGCGGAACCCCGGACTGGAGGCGGCGCGCGCCGAACACGCCGCGGCGCTCGCCGAGGTCGCCGAGCGCGAGTGGCGCCGCGTGCCGGAGTTCTCGCTGCGGGGTCTCCTGATGGGGGACGGCGCGGCCACGCTCGCCGGTGCCGTCACGCTGCCGTTCCTGCGCGGCAGCGCCATCGAGGCCGCGGTGCGGCAGGCCGAGGCGGCGGTGCGCGCCGCCGAGGCGGTGCGGCGCCAGGCGGGGCGCGACGCCACGGCCGCCGTCGTCGGCGAGACCGCGGCGCTGCGCGCGATCGCAGCCGAGCGCGACCTGCTGCGGGACGCCGTGCTGCCGCGCCTGCAGCAGGCGGTTGCCGTCGCGCGCTCGGCCTGGAGCACCGGTCGTGGCGGCACCGACGGTTGGGTCGAGGCGGAGGCGATGCGCATCGAGGTCGCGCGCGCGGTGGCGCGGCTCGACGCCGCCGGCCTCACCGCCCGCGCCCGTCTGGCCGAGGCAGCGGGCGGCCTGTGAGCCCAGCCATGGGCTTCACGTCGGCATCCTGCCGCCGAGCCGTTGCCTCGCCTCGTCGGGCGTGAGTTCGCGCAGGATCGCGCGCGCGCCGGCGCAGGGCACCGCCGCCAGGTCGAGGATCTGCGGGTCCTCGGCCTCGACGTCGAGGTCGACGTCCGGGCACGGTTCCTGGTCGAGCAGGGCCACCTTCGGCCGCAGCGGGTCGGCCCCCTGTTCGCGCACCAAGGCGACGCTGCCGTCGTCGAGCTCGACCAGCTGTCCGGTCGGGTAGATGCCGTTCACTTCGACGAAGCGCCGCAGCAGCCGCCGGTTCAACTTGTCGCCCATGGCCAGCATCACCCGGTAGGCGCGGATCGGCGACATCGGCGGTTTGTAGGGCCGGGCCGCCGTCAGCGCCTCGAACACGTCGCAGATCTTGACGATGTCCGTGACCATGTCCGTCTCGTGCGGATGCACGGTGCGCGGATAGCCGCCGCCGCCCGGCGTGCGGTGGTGGCCGAACGCCGCCGCGATCGCCAGCGGGTCGGCGTCGTCGTGGCACAGCAGGCACTCGGCGCCCAGTTCGGCGTGCCTGTTCATCAGCCGGCGTTCCTCCTCGGTGAGGAGCTGCGTCGAGTGCAGGATCTCGAACGGGATCAGCGACTTGCCGACGTCGTGCAGCAAGGCCGCGGTGCCGATGCGGATCAGCAGGTCGCGATCCTGGGTCAGCGCGCGCGCGAAGTGCATGCTGAGGATCGCGACGCGCACCGAGTGGCCGAACGTGAAGGCGTCGTACTGGTCCTGGCGCGCCAGCCCGAGCAGCGGCTCACCCTTGCCGTCGAGCTGCTTCAGCAGCTGCTCGGCCTGCGCCTGCACGGGCGCGAAGTCGATGCGACCGCCCCGGCACACCGACACGGTGACGTTCTGCAGCAGGTCGATCACCGCCTGGTAGGAGCGCACGCCGACGCGCAGGGGACCGGCCGCCTGGTTCGCCGCGTCGGCGGTGCCGGCCTCGGGCACGTAGGGCGCCAGCAGCCGCGCGCGTCGACAGCCGCGGGCGAGCAGGTCCGCGTTGCACTGCTGGAAGTCCGCGCCCGGCCGCGGTCGTGCCGTCAGAGCCGCGAGCAGCTCCGCCAGCTCCGTGGCCTCGAGGCCGCGGTCGAAGTGCAAGCCCCCGGCGCCCCACTGCTGCAGCGCGGCGATCAGGCGCGCCGCGCCGAGGCTCGCGCCCAGCAGCGGCCGCTCTGCGTACACCACCATGCCCTCGGCGATCGCCAGGTGCACGCCGTGCTCGCCCGCGGCGTCGGCGAGCACGTCCAGCTGGCGACGCACCGCCGCCAGGGAGTCCTGCACGCGCGGATGGCGGGCCTCGTAGATGCGCGCGTTCACCAGGGCCGCGACGAGTTCGTCGACCAGCACGGTGGCGGCGGTGGCCAGGTCGACGACGGGTTCGATACCGTGCGGGTTCATGCCTTGGCGGTGATCTGTTCGAGGATCCGGCGGGCGCAGCGGCGCAGCGCGCGCTGTGCCTTGCCGAAGCGGGTGAAGCGGCCGTTGGTGGCGAGCTGGTGGAGGAGGGCACGGGTCTCGGGGCCGGGCACGAGCGCGAGCGCCTCCACGGCCGCCAGCAGATCCGCGAGCGCGTGGCCATCGCGCTGGTGCAGCCGCTCCACGGCCTGGCGCAGCACGGCGGCGCTGGCAGCGCGCACCGGACCGTCGAAGTCGCCGCGGCAGGCGGCGTCGAGCAGCAGCGGCAGGAAATCGCGCGGCAGTTCGTCGGCGCGCCGCACGGCCTGCAGCGCGGCCGCCTCCGGAGCCGGCAACAGCAGCCGACGGCAGCTCTCGAGCAGGGCCTGGCGTTCGTCGGCCGCGGTGGTGGCCGCCGCCTGTTGCAGCAGGTGCTGGGCGGCCGCGCCGCCGGTCGCCACCAGGGTGGCGAGCACCTCGGGTCGGTGCAGTACGCCGGTGCGGGCCGCCGCCGCGGCGCCGCCCAGCCGCAGCATCGGCGCCAGCCCGGCCAGCGCCTCGCGCAGGAGCCGGCGGCTGTCGGCATCGGTGCCGAGCACGCGCGCGGCGACCGGCAGGGCGTCGGGGAAGCCGCGGGCCACGAAGGCGGCATCGACGTAGCGCTGCTGCTTGACGAGCTCGAGGTGTCCGGCGGCGACCAGGGCCTCGAGCACGCGGGTGCCGCCGTCGGTGCCGATCGGCGTCCGGTCGGCGGTCGGCGGGCGGAGGTAGCAGTCCGCGAGTTCGCCGAGGATGCGCGGCACCGTGCGCCGGAGGCGGGGGACCGCCGCCGCGGCGATGCCCGGTGCGGTCGAGTGCGCCAGCGAGTGCAGCACGATGCCGCCCAGCCGCCGGGCGACGATCGAGCGATCCTCGTCGAAGTCGTCGGCGCGCGGCAGGCACAGGCCGTGGGCGTCGGGCAAGTGCTCCAGTTCCTCGAGCAGCAGCGGGAGGTCGGCGGTGATGCGCGCGTCCTCGGGGCGGCCGGTGGGAGGGGCGTTGCGCGGCCGCTGCGCCGCAGCGTCGCTCGGGAAGTACTGGCGCGCGATGCCCAGCGCAACGCGCAGCAGCTCGGCGCCCTTGACCCTGGCGTTGCGGCGGAGGAGCTCGGGCAGGGCCTGCTCGAGGCGGGTCAGCACGGTGACGACGGCGGTCGCCACGGTTTCGGAGTCGGTCGTGACGTCGATCGGCAGCAGGTCGGCGATCGTGGCCAGGATGTCGATCTCCCGATCCGAGGCCGGATCCTCGCCGCCGAGCTGCCCGGCGATCGCGCGCAGTCGGTCTCCGATCTGCGGCGTGTCGGCCACCGTCCTGACCAGGGCGCGAACGCCGCGTGGATCGGCCAGGGCTTCGCCGGCGGCGCCGAGTCCCCAGTCGTCGGCCGGTTCCGGCTCGGGGACTTCGCGGTGCACGCCGTGGAACACCAGGGGCAGCGGTTCGAGGCCGGGACCGGCGGCGGGCGGCTCCGCCGGGGCGGTCCCGCATCGTCGCCGCGCCCCGTTCAAGGCCGCGGCGAAGGCGAGCAAGGCTGCCGGGCTGCAATCGCGGTGGAGCGCGACACCGCGCAGGCCGGCGAGGCGCAGCCGTTCGGCGAGGCGGCCCGTGTTCTCGACGGCCTCGCCGTCGACCGCGACCCTGTCGGCTTGCGCCAGCAGCACGACGGGCCTGGCCGGTCGGCTGGCCGCGTGCAGCGCCGCCATGCAGTCCTCGGCCGCCGCCGCCACCCGGGGATGTCCCGGCGGGTAGATCGCCAGACTCTGCAGCAGCGCCAGCAGGCGCTGGGCGCAGGCCTGGGGGCGTGCCGGCGGCGACAGGCCGTGCGGCGATTCCCGATCCGGGGCATCCATCCCCCGGTCCTATCGGCAGGTGGCGCGCGCGGGGCGCAGCCCGCCTTCAGGTCGGTCGGCCGCCGCCGGTCCCCGCCGTGGCATGGGCCGTTCGCCCGGCGGGCTCAGCCCAGCAGTTCCTGCCGCAGCGCGGCGATGACGTCGCCGACGTCGTCGTCGCTGAGCCGCGGCGACAGCGGCAGCGACAGGGTGTTCTGGCCCAGGCGCATGGCCGCGGGGTACTCCTCGGGGCGCCAGCCGAACCGGTCGCGGTAGACCGTGAACGACGGGATCGAGCGGTAGTGCACGCCGGTGCCGATGCGGCGGCGGTGCAGACCGTGCATCACTTCGTCGCGCGTGCGGCCGCAGCGGCGGGGGTCGATCTGCACGGTGAACAGGTGCAGCGCATGGCGTTCGTCGGCCGGCCACGGCGGCGGCAGTTCCAGCGGCAGCGGCGCGAGTTCGCGCAGGTAGCGCTGCCAGATCTCCTGCCGCCGCTGCCAGTAGGCCTCGATGCGCGCCAGCTGGTGCAGGCCGATCGCCGCCTGCAGGTCCATCATGTTGTACTTGAAGCCGATCTCCTCGACGTCGTAGCTGCGGTGCCCGTCGTCGGTGAACCGCTTCCACGCGTCGTGCGACATGCCGTGCAGGCCGAGGGTCTTGGTCCGCCGCGCGAAGTGGGCGTCCCGGGTCAGCACCATGCCGCCCTCGCCGGTGACGATGTTCTTGGTCGAGTAGAAGCTGAGCACGCCGAGGTCGCCGATGGTGCCGGCCTTCCGGCCGCGGTACTCGGTCTCGATCGCGTGCGCGCAGTCCTCGATCACGCGCAGTCCGTGGCGGTCGGCGATCGCCATCAGCTCCGCCATCGGCGCCGCGCGGCCGGCGAAGTGCACCGGCAGCAGGGCCCGCGTGCGGCGCGTCAGGCGGCGCTCGACCTGTTCGGGGTCGAGGTTGCCCGTCGCGGGATCGACGTCGGCGAGCACCGGCGTCGCCCCCGCGTGCACGATCGCGTTGACGGTCGCGCAGAACGTCATCGGCGTCGTGATCACCTCGTCGCCCGGTCGCAGGTCGAGCACCAGGCAGGCGAGGTGCAGGCCCGCGGTGCACGAGTTCAGGGCCACGGCGTGCGGCACGCCCTTGTAGGCGGCGATGCGCCGTTCGAACTCGGCCGCCTTCGGCCCGGTGCCGAGCCAGGCCCGCCGCAGGCAGTCGAGCACTTCCTCCATCTCCGGCGGCTCGAGCAGCGGCTGTCCGAAGACCAGGTAGGAGGCCCGGATCGAGGTGGTCGACACGGAGTCGTTATCGGCACGGCCGCCCGATGGCGGGAGTTCATGGGACACCGGCGATTCCCCACGGCAAGGCATGGCCGGTCCGAGGGCTTGGACCGGAGCGAGGCGTGGGTTCTAGGCGCGGGAAGCCCGGCGGTTACCGGTCCAGGCCACCCATCCGGCGGCTGCCCAGGACAGCACCCGGTCGGCGAAGCCCGGCCCCAGCACGGTGAAGAAGGAACCGGCGATGGCGCCGAGGCCGCCGATGGCGATCGAGGTCAGCGCCCAGCCGGGCCGCACCGGCCCGCGGCACAGGCGCACCAAGAGCAGCGGCCCGAACGCCGAACCGAGCGCCGCCCAGGCGAACAGCACGCGGTCGAACACCCGCTGCGGCAGCAGCAGGGCGCCGGTGGTGGCGAGCCCACCGACGACCAGCACGGTGACGCGCGGCGCCGCCAGCAGGCCGAACGGGCCGCGGCCCAGGCGCAGGTCGTGGGTCACGCAGCTGGCGCAGACCAGCAGCTGGCTGTCGACGGTCGACATGATCGCCGCCAGCACGGCGGCGAGCACCAGGCCGTCGACCAGCGGCGGGAACAGCCGTTCGCTGGCGAGGTAGAGCACGGCTTCGCTGTCGGCGGCGGCGACGCCCCAGGCGGCGCGCGCGGCCAGCCCGAGCACGACCATGCCGGTGTAGAGCACGACCGCCCAGGCGATGCCGACCGTGCGCGCCACCGCCATCGAGGCGCCCGGCGCCATGCCCATGTACTTGTTCACGGCATGCGGCTGGCCGGGATAGCCGAGGCCGATGCCGCACAGGCCGAGCGCGAAGCCCACCGCGACCAGGCCCTCGCGGCCGCCGAAGGCGGTGGTGAAGCTCGGCGCCGGCACGCGGCCCACGGCGTCGACGAAGCCGGCGACGCCGCCGAAGTGCAGCACCGCGGCGGCCGGCACGACGACCGCGACCAGCACCATCACCAGCCCCTGCAGCGTGTCGGTGATGCTGACGGCGAGGTAGCCGCCGAGCAGCGTGTAGGCGATCGTGACCGCGGCGCCGAGCACGATGCCGTTGGCCGCCGTGGTCGCGAACGCGCGCACGAACGGCGGCCCCGCCGCCTGCATCTGCGCGGCGACGTAGGTGCACAGGCAGCCCAGGGTCAGCACCGAGGCGACGATCGCGACCGCGCTGCGGCCGGGCGTGCCCGGCGGGCCGGCGAGGAACTCGGTCAGGGTGATCGCCTCGCCGGTCGCCGCCCGCAGGCGCGGGGCCACGACCAGCCAGTTGAGCAGGAAGCCGCCGAGGCAGCCGGGCAGCAGCCACAGCGCGGCGAGGCCTTCGCGGCAGGCGAAGCCGCTGACGCCGACGAGGCTCCAGGCCGACGACGAACTGGCGTTCGCGGCCAGCGCGGCGACCCACGGCCCCAGCGTGCGGCCGCCGAGGTAGAAGCCGGCGGCGTCGCGGGTGCGGGTCTTGGCGAACCAGGCGAGGCCCAGCAGCGCGAGCAGGTAGGCGGCCAGCGCCAGCAGGATCGCCGTGGAGCGCTCCATCCCGCGAGACTACCATCCGCGCGCCCCGGAGGAACCATGGCCGATCCGCACCCCGTCGACCGCTTCGCCCACCATCTTCGCTTCCGCAGCGTGCTCGAGGATCCGTTCGTCGAAGTCGATCTCGGCTGCGCGGGACTCGAAGCGGCCGACGTCGAGGCGTTGCGGCCGGCGCTCGAACGCGCGCTCACGGCCATGCAGCGGCTCGAGCAGGGTGCGCTGGCGAACGCCGACGAGCAGCGCATGGTCGGGCACTTCTGGCTGCGTGCGCCCGGCCTGTCGCCGTCGACCGAGGTCGAGCAGGCGATCGTGGGCGCGCTCGCCGAGGTGGAGCGGCTGGCCGCCGACGTGCACCAGGGCCGCCTGGCCCCGCCCGAGGGCGGCGCGTTCACCAAGGTCGTGCTGTGCGGCATCGGCGGCAGCGCGCTCGGTCCGATGCTGCTCGCCGACGTCTTCGGCGGTCCCGAGGCGCGGGTGGACCTGCACGTGCTCGACAACACCGATCCCGACGGCATCGACCGGGAGCTCGAGCGGGTCGGCGCGCTGCAGGATGCGCTGGTGGTGGTGATCAGCAAGTCGGGCGGCACGCCGGAGACGCGCAACGGCATGCTCGAGGTCGAGCGCGCCTGCCGGCAGCAGGGGCTTTCGCTGGCGCACCGCGCGATCGCCGTCACCACGCCGGGCTCGACCTTGCACCAGCGCGCCGAGCGCGAGGGCTGGCTGGCGACCCTGCCGATGTGGGACTGGGTCGGCGGCCGCACGTCGATCACCTCGGCGGTGGGGCTCCTGCCCGGGGCCCTGCTCGGCATGGACCTGCGCGCCTTCCTGGCCGGCGCGGCGGCGATGGACGACGCGACGCGTCGCGCCGACGTGTGGCAGAACCCGGCCGCCATGCTGGCGGCGTTCTGGCACCACGAGGGATCCGGCCGCGGCGAACGGGCGATGGTCGTGCTGCCGTACAAGGACCGGCTGCTGCTGCTGTCGCGCTACCTGCAGCAGCTGGTGATGGAGTCGCTGGGCAAGGAGCGCGATCGCCAGGGCCGGATCGTCCACCAGGGCATCGCCGTGTACGGCAACAAGGGTTCGACCGACCAGCACGCCTACGTGCAGCAGCTGCGCGACGGCCGCCACGACTTCTTCGCCTTGTTCGTGCGCGTGCTGCAGGACCGCAGCGCCGGCCACTTCGAGGTCGAACCCGGCGTCACCTCGGGGGACTTCCTCGACGGTCTCTGGCAGGGCACCCGCCGGGCGCTGTTCGACAAGGGGCGGCACTCGGCGACGCTCGGCGTCGATCGCCTCGACGAACGCGTGCTGGGGGCGCTGATCGCGCTGTTCGAGCGCACCGTGGCGATCTACGCCGAGCTGGTCGACGTCAACGCCTTCCACCAGCCCGGCGTCGAGGCCGGCAAGCAGGCGGCGGCGCAGGTGCTGGCGCTGCAGGGGCGGCTCCTGGCGGCGCTGGGCGCCGAGGCGCAGGACGTGCGCGGGCTGGCGGCCAAGGCCGGCGCCGACCCGGCGGACTGCTGGCCGGTCCTGCAGCACCTGGCCGCGAACCGGCCCGAGGTGGCGGTGGTGCACGGCCATGAGCCGGCGCGAGCGCGCTTCCTGCGCCGCTGAGGGCTGCCCGGCCGGGGCGCCGCGGCCGGCGCCGGTGGCGGCCGCGGAGCGCCCGCCGCGGCAGAGGGAAGAACTGGCGCACGCCATGGCGGACCCGCGCACCGGCCGCTAGGCTCGCCACGCTTTCGCGTCCGTTCCGGAGAAAGCTTCTTGGCGGAGTTCCTCGGCGAAGGCCTCACCTACGACGACGTCCTGCTGGTGCCGCAGATGGCCTCGGCGCTGCCGCGCGACGTCGACACCAGCACACGGTTCTGCCGCGGCGTCGCGCTGCAGGTGCCGATCGCCGGTGCGGCGATGGACACGGTGACCGAGTGGCGCATGGCGGTCGCGCTGGCCCAGCAGGGCGGCATCGGCATCGTGCACAAGAACCTCAGCGTCGAGCGCCAGGCCAGCGAGGTCGACAAGGTCAAGCGCTCGGCGAACGGCGTGATCGAGGACCCGGTGGCGGTGGCCGCCGAGGACACGGTCGGCAAGGCCAAGGACCTGATGCAGGCGCACAAGATCAGCGGCCTGCCGGTGGTCGACGGCCGCCGCATCGTGATCGGCATCCTGACCCACCGCGACCTGCGCTTCGTCGAGGACCGCAACACCAAGGTCGGGGCGGTGATGACGGCGCAGAACCTGGTCACCGCGCAGCCCGGCACGACCCTGGTGCAGGCGCGCCAGATCCTGCGCCGCAACAAGGTGGAGAAGCTGATCCTGGTGCAGCCCGACGGGCGGCTCGCCGGCCTGATCACGATGAAGGACATCCGCGGCACCGAGGAGTTCCCGGCGGCGGCCCGCGACGGCCGCGGGCGGCTGCTGGTCGGCGCGGCGGTCGGCGTGCACGACCTCGAGCGGGTCGGCCGGCTGGTCGAGAGCGGCGTCGACGTCGTCGTCGTCGACACGGCCCACGGCCACAGCCGGAACGTGCTCGACACCGTGCGCGCGATCAAGCGGGCGCACGCGATCCCGGTCGTCGCCGGCAACGTCGGCACCTACGACGGCGCCCGGGCGCTGGTCGACGCCGGCGCCGACGGCGTCAAGGTGGGCATCGGCCCGGGCTCGATCTGCACCACGCGCATCGTCACGGGGTGCGGCGTGCCGCAGCTGACGGCGGTGCTCGATGCGGTGCGCGCGTGCGCGCCCGCCGGCGTGCCGGTGATCGCCGACGGCGGCGTCCGGCAGTCGGGCGACATCGTCAAGGCGCTGGCCGCCGGGGCCGCCTGCGTGATGCTCGGCTCGCTGCTGGCGGGCACCGAGGAATCGCCGGGCGAGACGATCCTCTACCGCGGCCGCTCGTTCAAGACCGTGCGCGGCATGGGGTCGCTGGGCGCCATGGAGCAGGGTTCGGCCGATCGCTACGCGCAGGGCGAGGTCAAGGAGCGGATGAAGTTCGTGCCCGAGGGCGTCGAGGGCATGGTGCCCTACAAGGGCCCGGTCGCCGACTTCGTCTACCAGCTGACCGGCGGCCTGCGCTCCGGCATGGGATACTGCGGCGCGCGCACGCTGCCCGAACTGGCGGCGACGGCGAAGTTCCTGCGCGTCACCACGGCGGGTCTGCGCGAGTCGCACCCGCACGACATCCAGATCACCAAGGAAGCGCCGAACTACAGCGGCGAAGCATGAGCCAGCACGACAGCACCGACGGGCCGGGCGGCGGCGTCCTGATCGTCGACTTCGGCGCCCAGTACTGCCAGCTGATCGCCCGCCGCGTGCGCGAGCTCGGCGTCTATTCGCGCATCACCGTGCCCGAACGGGCGATGTTCACGCTGCAGCACATGCGCCCGGCGGCGGTGATCCTCAGCGGCGGACCTCGCTCGGTCTACGAGCACGACGCGCCGGCCCTGGATCCGGCGATCCTCCGCCAGGGCGTGCCGGTGCTCGGCATCTGCTATGGCCTGCAGTGGCTGGCGCAGCACACCGGCGGCGAGGTCACGCCGGCACAGTCCGGCGCCGAGTACGGACGCACGCAGCTCGAGGTCGTCGACGCCGAGGGGCTGCTCGCCGGCGTGCGCGACGGCGGCATCGTCTGGATGTCGCACGGCGACAAGGTGGCGCGGCTGGGGCCCGGCTTCGTGGTGCTGGCCAAGAGCGCGCCGTGCCCGTTCGCGGTGGTCGCCGACCGCGCCCGCGGCTTCTATGGCATGCAGTTCCATCCGGAGGTCGCGCACACCGAGGACGGGGCCCGCATGCTGGCGAACTTCGTGCTCGGCGTCGCCCGTTGCCGGGCCGACTGGAACCCGGGCAACATCGTCGATGCCAAGGTGGCTGCGGTCCGCGACCTCGTCGGCGAGCACGGCGAGGTGGTGCTCGGCCTCTCGGGCGGCGTCGACAGCTCGGTGGCCGCGGTGCTGATCCACCGCGCGATCGGTGCCCGCTTGCACTGCGTGTTCGTCGACAACGGCCTGCTGCGCGCCGGCGAGCGCGAGGGCGTCGAGGCGTTGTTCCGCGACCACTACCACATGGACCTCGAGGTCGTCGACGCCAGCGAGCGCTTCCTCGGCGAGCTGCGCGGCGTCGCCGATCCGGAGCAGAAGCGCAAGGTCATCGGCCGCATCTTCGTCGAGGTGTTCCGCGACAAGGCGCGCCAGAAGCGCGGCGCCCGGTTCCTCGGCCAGGGCACGCTGTATCCCGACGTGATCGAGTCGGTGGCGGCGCACGGCGGGGCGACGTCGACGATCAAGAGCCACCACAACGTCGGCGGGCTGCCGGCCGACCTCGACATGACGCTGGTCGAGCCGCTGCGCGACCTGTTCAAGGACGAGGTGCGCGCGATCGGCCGGCAGCTCGGCCTGCCCAGCGCGCTCGTGGACCGGCAGCCGTTCCCCGGGCCCGGGCTCGCGGTGCGCTGCCTGGGCGAGGTGACGCGCGACAAGCTCGCGCCGCTGCGCGCCGCCGACCGGATCGTGCGCGAGGAGATCGAGCAGCGGGGATTGCACCGGAACCTGTGGCAGTACTTCGCCGTGCACGTGCCGCAGAAGTCGGTCGGCGTCAAGGGCGATGCGCGCGTCTACGAGGACGTGTGCGTGCTGCGCCTCGTCAGCAGCCAGGACGCGATGACCGCCGACTGGGAACTGCTGCCGGTCGACGTGCTGAAGCGCATCGGCAGCCGTATCCTCAACGAGGTCAAGGGCTATTCGCGCGTCTGCCTGGACATCTCCAGCAAGCCGCCGGCGACGATCGAGTGGGAATGAGACGGGCCCGAGAGGCCGGGGAAGCAACCATGGACTTCGAACGACTGCACCAGACGTGGCACGAACTGGGCGCGACCGACCCGCGCTGGGCGATCCTGTCGGAGCCGGGGCGCAAGGGCGGCGGCGGCGACGACGCCTCGTTCTGGCAGAGCGGGATCGGCTTCGTGCAGTGGCTCGCCACGCATCTCGCCGGTCTGGGTGTCGTGCCGACGCTCGGCCGGGCGCTCGACTTCGGCTGCGGCCATGGGCGCCTCACGCAGGCGCTGGCCCACCACTTCGCCGAGGTCACTGGCGTCGACATCGCCGAGACCATGCTGGCGGCGGCGCGGGCGGCGAACCGGCACGGCGACCGCGTGCGCTACGTGCACAATCCGCGGCCCGACCTGGCCGTGTTCCCGGACGCGTCGTTCGACTTCGTGCTGTCGATGCTGGTGCTGCAGCACATGCGCAACGAGTACGCACAGGTCTACCTCGGCGAGTTCCTGCGCGTGCTGCGGCCCGGCGGCGTGGCGTTCTTCCAGTTGCCGATCGAGCCGCTGGCGCCGCCGCCGCGCGCCGGCACCGCCACCGGCGCCGCTCCGCCCATGCTGCCGTCGGCGCTCGCCGCCGCCACGTCGATCGTGCCCTCGCACGTGGCGCTGGCCGCCGGCGAGTGGCTGTGGGTGCGGGTGCAGGTGCACAACCGGGGCCCGCAGGTGCTGCCGGCCGGGCCCGGACCGGGTGCGGTCGAGGTCGGCACGCGCCTGCTCCGGCAGGACGGCTCGGCGGTGGCGCCGGCGGCGTGGACGCCGCTGCCGTACGACCTCGGCCCGGGCGAGACCGCGGCCGTGGTCGTGGCGGTGCAGGCGCCGGCCACGGCCGGCGGCTACCAGTTGAGCGCGCTGCCGGCGGTGCAGCGGGCGTGGTGCGGGCATCCGGGGAACGTGCCGGCTGTGCTCGGCGTGCGCGTGACCCCAGGCCATGGGGGGGCCGCGGCGCCGCCGCCCCGCCCCGTCTACCTGGCGCCCGACCGCCAGCACCGGCACGAGTCCGGCATCGAGGTGCACGGCATGACCCTGGCCGCCCTCGAGGCCGCCGTGCACGGCGCCGGCGGCGCCATCGTCGACCTGACGACCGACGGCTGGGCTGGCTACGAGTGGCTGAGCGCCCACCTCGTCGTGCGCAAGCGCTGACCGGCGCGGCGCGGACTCACCGCGGCCGCAGTTCGGGATCCTCGTTTCGCAGGACCAGTTCGACGGGGCCATCGCCGGGGAGCCGGATCTCGGCCTTGCACGACCAGGTGCGGCCGTCGCGCGCGATGGTGGCGAACAGCACCAGCGGCCGGTCCGGCGGCAGGCCCGGAAAGGCGAACGCGCCGTCGTCGCCGCTGACCTCGGCGCGCTCGGCGGGGCGCAGCCCACCGGTCGGGTCGCGGAGCGCGACGACGACGCCGCGGGCAGGTGCACCGTCCGGCCAGCGCGCGACGCCGTGCAGGGTCGCCCCGGGCGCGAGCCGCACGGCGAGCGGTCCGGTCGGGATCGTGGCCAGGGCGATCTCCTGGTTGGCGAACCTCGGGTCGCCGACGCGGCAGCGGCCCGGGCCGAGCACGCGGCCGAAGCGCGCCATGCCGTGCCCGTCGGTGGCGGCGGCCACGGTCGCGGGTTCCATGCCGTCCGGCACGTAGTCGACGGCGACGTCGGCCACCGGCAGGCCGGCTTCGTCGCGGCAGGCGACCTGCAGGTCGGCGCCGCGCGCGAGCGCGAACGGCAGCGGGCCGCCTTCGCCGCGCCAGGGTCCGGCCTGCGGCGCGAAGCCGTCGGCGACCAACAGCAGCCAGACGTCGCCGTCCGGCGGCGGCGGCAGTTCGAACGGCACCGGCGCGGCGCCGGTCGCGTGGCGCCGGCTGGCGCCGAACACGCGCCAGGCGCCGGCGGCGGTGCGCTCCAGGGCGTAGAGCACCATGGCCTTGTCTGCCGCGGGGCTCGATGCGGGATGCAGGCGGATCGCCGGCGTGCGGTCGGCCACCGGCCAGTGCAACTCGCCCGTGCCCGCGGCTGCCGCCGGCACCAGCGGGCCGACCACGCGCGGTGGGTGCACGGCGACCAGGGCCGCCCGCAGTGCGTCGCCCCGCAGCACGCAGGGCTCCGCCCGGGTCAGCAGCACGTCGGGCCGCCCGGCGGGGTGCACACGCTCCGTGCCTGCGGCCGGCAGCAGCCGCCGCGCCTGGCCATCGAACGCCAGCAGCGACCCCTTGCCGGACCACAGGGTCCGACGGGTCCACAGCCAGCCGTCCTCGGCCTGCACCCACAACTCGTAGTCGCCCGCCGGCAGGCGCACGCTGGTGCCGTCCCGGGCGGGGAGCGTCACCGTCCGGCCGCCCGGCAGGTGGGCGCGCGCGAACACGGCGATGGTCTCGGTGCCGGTCGCCGTCGCCAGCGCCGCCATCGGCTGCAGTTCGATGCGTCCGGCCACGCCGGCATGCAGGCCGAGGAGCAACGCGCCGAGACCGTCGTCCGTCCAGACGATGCCGTTGGCCACCGCGCCGGGCTGCTCGTGGTCCTCGAGCCGGAAGCGCAGCAGGCCACCGGGACCACTGCTGGCCTGGCGCTCGCGGGCGGCCGCACCGGGTGGCGACCATGCCGAGTCGTGGTCGCCGAGCGCCGGCATCCTCGCCGCCGGCTCCACCCGCACGCGGCCCTGCGCGCCGACCACCGGCTTGCCGGAGGGGTCGCGCAGCAGCACGACCAGATCCCGGCCCTGGGCGGCCAGCGGTGCCGCCACGAGGCACAGCATCAGGGCGGCGCGGGGCATCGGGGAAGGGAACGCGGTCGTGCGCCGCCGGTTCAAGGCGACGCCGCGCGCGGCCGCACGCCGCGGCTACTCGGGCAGTTCCTCGCGCCGCTTCACGACCTTGGTGACGAGGCCGTACTCGAGCGCCTGGCCGGCATCCAGCCAGAAGTCGCGGCGCGCCGCTTCGAGCACGTCCTCGGGCGACTTGCCGCAGGCCTCGGCGATGATCTTGTTGTAGCGGTCGCGCAGCTTCAGGATCTCCTTCGCCGTGATGTCGAGGTCGCTGGCCGTCCCGCGGCCCATCGTCGACGGCTGGTGGATCATGAAGCGGCTTTCCGGCAGGCAGAAGCGACGCTTCTTGTCGCCGGCGAGATGGATCAGGATGCCGGCCGACGCGCACAGTCCGTTGACGACCGTGGTCACCGGCGGCTTGACGAAGCGCAGCAGGTCGTAGATCGCGAAGCCGGCGTCGGCGCTGCCGCCCGGCGAGTTGATGAACACGGTGATCGGCCGCTTGGCGTCCTTCTGTTCCATCGCCAGGCAGCGGATGGTCGCTTCGCGCAGCATCTTGTCGTCGACCGGCCCGCTGATCAGCAGCGTGCGCGAGTCGAACAGGGCCTTCTCGTAGGGGCTCGCCCCGCCCCGCTCCTTGTCCTCGTGCTGGCAGGGGCCGTCGTGCTCCTCGTCGTCGTCGTCGTCGGGGTGCAGGCGGCGGGGATCGAAGTCGAGGGGATTCGGCATCATGCGTCGTGGAGGGTGGACCGCGGGTTCGCCCGCGCGGGATAGCTTCGGGTTTCGCGCCGCCGGGGGTTGAGCGGAACGTCCCATCGCAGGGCGAGGTGGATAGCGCAGCGGGGGCACGCTCGCAATGACGGGGAGCGCCCGCGACCTTGGCGACACGCCGTGCTGGGCGCGGGCACTGCGAAAAGTCGCAGCCTGCTTGCGCCGGCACCGTGGCGCCGCTATCCTCCGCGCGTCCGTAGCGCCCGTTTGGGCGTCGGACCTCGCTCCCAACCAGCCGCTGGCGGAATGCCGATGGCTGGTTCGGGTCGATCCTCCGGGTGGAAACCCGGCCGGGATGCGCACCGTGGGGCGAGGCGATCGGGTGGCAAGAGGTCCCGGTCGCAGCCAGACGGAAGCGTCCGGGCGGGAGTGTCCCGATCGGTGCTCTGCCTGGAACCCCTTCGGCGGCAGCCCGGTTCGCGCCGGCATGCCGCGGCGGGTCTGCAGCTGAGAAGCAGGGCGAAACGCGATCGGCACCGCCGGCAACGGCAGGCGGGGATCGGCCGTCGCCCGCCGCTCGATGCCGGGCGGGTCCGGCGCTGCGCCGGCGGTCGGCAGGGCCGCGCGCGGCCCACGGGCGGGTCGAGACGAGACCGTGTGCCAGCCTCGCTGGCCGGTCGGGATGCATCCATGAGCATCAGCGAGAACGAGTTCACCGGTGGTTTCGAGTCGGCCTCCGATGGCGGCGGCCCCGACCGCAAGCGTTGGCGCGGCGGGCGTCGGCGTCGGCGTCGGCGTGGTGGTGGCGGCGGTGGTGGTGGTGGCGGTGGGGGCGGCGGCTACGCCGGCAACGGCGGCGGCGACACCGCGGTCGGCAATGGCGGCGGCGGCGGCGGCGATTTCCGCCCGATCGTCGAAGGCCCCACCGAGCAGGCCGCCGGCGTGCTCGAGTACACCAAGGAGGGCAACGGCTGGCTGCGCAAGCGCCAGAACAGCTTCATGCCGGATTCGATCCCGAACGGCGACGTGTTCGTGCCGTCCTCGCTGATCCGCCAGTTCCGGCTGCAGGAAGGCAGCGAACTCATCGGGCAGGCCGGACTGCCCAACCGCGGACCGCAGCGCTACACGCTGACGACGCTCGAGTCGGTCGACGCCATGCCGCCCGAGGAACGACGCGAATGCAAGCCGTTCCGCGAGATGACGGTGGTCGACCCGCAGCCGATGTTCGTGCTGGCGCCCGGCGACGACGAGGACATCAGCCTGCGCATCGTCGACCTGCTGTGTCCGCTCGGCTACGGCCAGCGCGGCCTCGTGGTCGCCCCGCCGCGCTCCGGCAAGACGGTCCTGATGCAGCGCATCTGCCACGCGATCGCCCAGCACTACCCCGAAGTGCACATGATCGTGCTGCTGATCGACGAGCGCCCCGAGGAGGCGACCGGCTGGAAGCGCAGCGTCGAGGGCCCGAACCGCGAGGTGCTGGTATCGACGCTCGACGAGGGCCCCAAGCACCACATCGCCGTCAGCGAGATCTGCCTCAAGCGCGCCCAGCGGCTGGTCGAGACCGGTCGCGACGTCGTGATCCTGCTGGACTCGATCACGCGCCTGACGCGCGCCTACAACAGCTTCCTCGGCGGTCGCGGCGGCGGCACCATGTCGGGCGGCCTCGGCGCCAAGGTGCTCGAGGTGCCGAAGAAGTTCTTCGGCAGCGCGCGCAACTGCGAGGAGGGCGGTTCGCTGACGATCCTGGCCACCACGCTGGTCGACACCGGGTCGCGCATGGACCAGGTGATCTTCGAGGAGTTCAAGGGCACCGGCAACATGGAGCTGGTGCTGAACAGGCAGCTCGCCGAGCGCCGGATCTTCCCGGCGATCGACATCGAGCTGTCGGGCACGCGCAAGGAGGAACTGCTGCTCGGCGCCGACGTGACCAAGCGCATCTACACCCTGCGCCGTGTGCTCGCGCGCATGAACGCGCTCGACGCGATGCCGTTGCTGATCGATCGGTTGATGAAGACCGACAGCAACAAGCAGTTCCTCGATTCGTTCCGGCTCGAGGAGTGAGCCGGAACGGCATGGGAACGGGATCCGGAGGCGGCGACGGAAGCGGAGACGGAGAGCGATGATCGAAGTCGATCGGCTGCAGAAGACGTACGGGTTCGCGCAGGCGCTGAAGGGCATCTCCTTCTCGGTGCGCAAGGGCGAGGTGGTCGGCTTCCTCGGTCCGAACGGGGCCGGCAAGTCGACGACCATGAAGATCCTGACCGGCTACCTGCTGCCCAGCGGCGGGCGCGCCAGCGTCGACGGCCTCGACGTCGTCGACGAGTCCCTGGCGGTGCGCCGGCGGATCGGCTACCTGCCGGAGAGCACGCCGCTCTACGGCGAGATGCGCGTCGACGACTACCTGCTGTTCTGCGCCGAGATCCGCGGCGTGCCGCGCGATCGCCGGCGGTCGGCGATCGCCCGGGCCGTCGAGCTGTGCGGCCTGCCGCGCGTGGTCGGCAAGAACATCGTCGAGCTCTCCAAGGGCTACCGGCAGCGCGTCGGCCTCGCGCAGGCGATCGTGCACGAACCACCCGTGCTGATCCTCGACGAGCCGACGTCGGGCCTCGACCCGAACCAGATCGTCGAGGTGCGCAAGCTGATCGAGCGGCTCGGCGAGGAGCACACGGTGGTGTTGAGCACGCACTACCTGCAGGAGGTCGAGAAGTCGTGCTCGCGCGTCATCGTCGTGCACCAGGGCGAGATCGTCGCCGACGGCACCCGGGAGCAGCTGATCGCGCGCCAGCCGGCCGGCGGCCTGGTGGCCCGCGTACGCGGGCCCGAGGCGGCGGTGCTGGCCCAGTGCGGCGAGCTGCTGCCCGGTTGTCCGGTCACGGTGCTGGAGCGCGGCAGCGACGCCAACGTCTATCGCGTCGAGGTCGGCGGCGCCAAGGCGCCGGTCGAGGAGGCGTTCGCGCGGCTGGTGGTGCGCAACGGCTGGGACCTGATCGAGCTGCAGCGCGAGCGGCCCAGCCTCGAGGACGTGTTCCGGGCGTTGACGCTCGGCAACGAGGCGGAGGTGGCCCGTGCGTGAGAGTCTGGTGATCTTCCGGCGCGAGCTGAAGAGCTACTTCTACTCGCCGATCGCCTACGTGTTCGGCGTGCTGTTCCTCGGCGTGCTGCTCTACCACTCGGTCGAGCTGCTCACCAACGGCGTGCAGGCCAACATGCAGGGATTCTTCCTGATGCTGCCCTACGTGCTGCTGTTCTTCCTGCCCGTGCTGACGATGCGGCTGTGGGCGGAGGAGCGCAAGCTGGGCACGATCGAGCTGCTGATGACCTTCCCGGTGCGGGTGTCGCAGCTGGTCGCGGGCAAGTTCCTGGCGGCGCTGGTGTTCCTGGCCTTCCTGCTGCTGCTGACGCTCGGCCTGCCGCTGACGATGCACGCCTTCGGCGGCATCGATTGGCCGCCGGTGCTCGGCATGTACCTGGCGTCGCTGCTGTTCGCGGGCAGCTTCGTCGCGGTGGGCATGTTCTTCTCGAGCCTGACGCGGGACCAGATCGTCGCCAGCCTGTCGTCGATCGTGACGCTGTTCGTGCTGCACCGGATCGGCGAGCCGGCGACGATCGAACTCGCCAATGCGTGGATGCCGGCGATGCTCGTCGACCTGCTGAGCGGCATCAGCCCGCACCGCTACTTCCTCAGCATCGCCCGCGGCGTGCTCGACACGCGCGACCTGCTCTACTTCGCCTGCTTCTGCGGCTTCTTCCTCTACTGCAACGCGCTGGTGCTGCAACACCGGCGCCAGAAGGGATGACCCGATGACCTCGCCGAACCCATCCCCGGCCATCCGGAGTTCCCTGGCCGCGCAGCGCGGTGCCGTCGCCGCCCTGGCGTTGCACGTCGTGCTGCTGGTGCTCGTGCTCGGCCAGATCGTCTACCTGGGCTCGCGCTTCCACCGGCGCTTCGACCTGACCGCCGACAGGCTGTCGACGGTCTCCGGGTCGACGCGCACGATCGTCGACAAGCTCGACAAGCGGCTCGTCGTCGAGGCCTACTTCAGCCCGAAGGACAAGCTGCCGGTCAACCTGCGCCAGACCCGCGAGGTGCTCGACAACTTCCTCGACGAGCTGGTGCAGATCGGCAAGGGCAAGGTCGTGGTGCAGCGCTTCGACCCGAACGAGGACAAGGCGATCAGCGATCGCTGCACCCGCATCGGCGTGCAGCCGCTGGACCTGCGCAGCCAGTCGTCGACCTCGCTGTCGGTCGACCGCCACTGGCAGGGGCTGCGCTTCGTCTACGGCGGCCAGAAGCAGAAGGTCGTGCCCCAGGTCGCGCCGGGGCACTGGTTCCTCGCCGAGGTGCAGCTGACGCCGGCGATCAAGGAGGTGGCGACCGAGCAGAAGCGCAAGCTCGGCTTCATGGAATGGCCGGCGACGGCCGTCGGCCAGCAGTCGCCGGGCGGCATCGGCTGGAACATGCTGCGCACGCACGAGCAGATCCAGAAGCGCTTCGAGTTCCAGAACTTCAAGGACGAGGACGGGGCGCTGCTGCCCGACGACCTCGACACGCTGTTCCTGTTCCGACCGAAGGACCTGACCGATCGGCAGAAGTACGTGCTCGACCAGTTCCTGCTGCGCGGCGGCACGCTGGTGGTGTTCGCCGACGCGGCGGAATACGCGATCGGGCCGAACCGCCTGTTCACGAAGCTGCCGCTGGCGCTGGACGCGGCCGGCAGCGAACGCCGCTTCACCGACCAGCTGGCTGCCTACGGCGTCGACTGGAAGCCGAAGGTGCTCGCCGACATGGCGACGCAGGCGCACACGCCGCGCGACCGGTTGTCGCAGCCGTTCGAGTACCTGGCCGTCCCGCAGATGACGCCGTTCGGCCAGCAGATGTCGTCGGTGTTCTACCCGTACTTCTTCCACGCCGTGGCCGCCGACTGGGCGGGATCCGCCGAGCAGCTGGCGACGCGCGACGGCAAGGTCGACAAGGCGATCGCCGAGGCCTACCGGCGGGAGTTCAAGGCCGGCATGCCGACGGACGACTTCCTGCTCAAGGTGTTCAAGCAGATCGGCCGCGGCCCCGGCTTCTACTGGCCGACGTGGGTCGGGCTGCGCGAACGGGCGCCCGGCGTGCCCGACCTGCCGGCCGGCGTCAGCGGCCGCGTCGTGCTGTGGTCGAGCCCGGCGGTGCTGGCCGAGGACCCGCCGCAGTCGCTCGATCCGCTCGGGCGCGGCGACGCGCGCGCCCGGGTCGCCAGTCTGCAGAAGTTCCAGCAGCGGCTGATGGAGCGCTTCCAGTCCGAGCCACGGCAGCAGGCGCCGCTGATGGTCGACGTGCGCGGCACGTTCCCGTCGTTCTTCGCCGGCGCGCCCCGCCCGAAGCGTCCGTCGGAGATCAAGGAGGAGGCCGGGCGCGCCGAGGCGAAGGCGGCGGGCGAGGAGGAACCCGACGCGGCGGAGACCCCGCCGGACGCGATGGGGCCGCCGCCGCCGAAGGCGAAGGAGGCCGGTGACGAGGCCGCGCCGCCGGCCGCCGAGGCCGAGCCGCTGCAGCAGGCGCTGCGGCCGGGGCGCATCGTCATGATCGGCGACAGCGACTTCGTGCGCGACGATCTGGTGCGCGGCGACCACCGTCAGGGCGGCGGTCCGTGGTCGAGCCTCGGCCCGGTGTTCTTCGCCCAGCTGCTCGATTGGCTGGCGGAGGACCAGGACCTGCTCGAGCTGCAGTCGCGCGTGCCGGTCGATCGCAAGCTCAAGTTCGTCGACGGCGACCCGGTGGCCGCCGGCGACCCGCGGCTCGCCGAACAGGCGCTGCGGGCCAAGACCACCTGGCTGCGCACGCTGAACGTGGTGGTCCCGATCGGCCTGCTCGCCCTGTTCGGGCTCGCGGTGCTGCTGGTGCGCCGGGCGCAGAAGCGCTCGTTCCTGACCTCCCTGGCGGGCTGAGATCCTGGAGCCCCACCGATGAACCTCGCCAAGTCCAACCTCTTCCTGGTGGTCGCCGCCGGCGTGCTGGCCGTTCCGACCGTGCTGCAATGGCAGCGCGAGGCGGAGGTCTTCACCGACGTGAGCCGCATCCCGCTGCTGTTCGACGGTTTCACCGCCGAGAACGTCGGCCAGGTCCTGCTGGCGCAGCCGAAGGGCGAGCCGCCCCCCGCCGAGCCGCAGCATCCCGACCAGAAGCGGCCGGTCGCCTACGACCAGCTGTTGCTCGTGCGCGCCGACAAGGGTTTCCAGCTCGGCGCGCTCTCGGGCGATCGCGCGGGCGCGCCGGTGCTGCGCGACCGCGTCGAACGCGACGTGTTCGCGCACCTGCGCGCGATCCGCGCCGACCGCGAGACGCTGGTGCAACCGAACGCGACGCCGGAGCAGCTGGCCGCTTTCGGCCTCGACGAGGGGCATGCGTTCCTGGTCCGCGCGCTCGACGTCGCCGGCAAGAACGTCGTCGCCGAGCTGTTCGTCGGCCGCGACGCCGGCGCCGGCCAGACCGGCACCGAGGCCGTGCGCGGGCTGTTCGTGCGCAAGGTCGATTCCACCGACGTGGTGCTCTACGAGCCGGAGCAGGGCAACTGGCGCCGCGACGTCGACGAGAACCAATGGCTCGACCGCGTGCTGCTGCGGCTGGAGCCCGACAAGGTGCGGCGACTGTCGATCCGCAACACGGCGACCGGCGGCGCGACGTTCGCCTTCGTGCGCCCGGAGGGCAAGGCGTCGTGGCAGGCGGTCGAGGCGCCGCCGGAGGTCGGCGCGGTGCGCCAGGGCGAGGTGGAGGCGCTGTTGCAGCGGCTGCGCTTCGTGGCGGTGCAGGAGTTCCGGCTGCCGCTGGCGCGGGCCACGAACCTGGCGCAGCTCGGTCTGCAGCCGCCGGCGATCGAACTGGAGCTGCGCCTGCAGGAGGACGGCAACGAGCGGGTCGTGTCGTTCGCGGTCGGCGGCCAGGTCGAGGGCCGCAACGAGTACTACCTGACCAGCTCCGAGTCCGCGTTCCTGATGACGTGGGCGGCGGGCAGCGTGACGCCGTTCGAGCTCGACGTGCGGTCCCAGCTGTTCGATCCGGCGCCGACCGCACCCGACGGCGCGCGCGACGACGAGCCCAAGTAGCGGCCGGGAACGGCCCCGACCGACGGCGCGCCCGGCCTTGAGCGGAGAGGCGTCGCGGTCTCGCCGCGGGACGAGCGGCGAAAGCGTCGTCGGCATCGGCGGCACCCCGCGGCCGCCGGCCGCCGCCGGCGCCCGCGCGGCGGTTGCAGCGGCCGCGCCCGGCCGCCGGCGCCGATCCTGCGGTGTCTCCTCCTTCTGGGGATCCGGCCGCGGGCCTCGTGCCCAACGCTGCGATCCGGCGGCCGGGGCAGGGGTGCGGTGCCCCTGTCCCGGCCATTTTCTTCCCGCGCTGCACCGCCCATGATCGCGCCGTGGGCGTGACCGCCACCGTCGCCGTGACCGAGCCTGCCCAGCGGCTGCTGGCCCTGGCGGTGCGGCTGCGCCAGCAGCACCGCCGCCGCGCGTTCGCGGCGCAGGCGCTGCGCGCCGGCGTGGCCCTGGCGTTGCCGGCCCTGGCGGCCGGTTGGGCGCTGCCGCCGCAGCGGTTCGCCATCGCGGCGGCGTTCGTGCTCCTGGTGGGCTGCGCCGGGGCATGGGCGGCATGGGGCGTACGCCGGCTCGCCGACGCGGCGCTGCTGCGCGCCGACGGCTCGCCGCGCGAACTCGACGCGCTCGGCGACGAACTGGCGACCTGGCTCGAGCACCGCCGTCGCCGTGGCGGCGACGAGCCGATGCTGGGCTGGCTCGCGCGCGACGTCGAGGCGCGGCTGCCGCAGGTGCCGCCGGCGGCGATCGCCCGGGTCGGCCAGCGTGGGCTCGGTCGCTGGCGGCGGCTCGTGCCCGTGGTGCTGCTGGTGCTGCTGGTGTGGCTGATCGCCGAGTGGTTTATAATCGCCAGTCGGCGTCGCGGGCGGCGGCGGCAGCCGCGCGGCGGCGCGGCGGCGGGTGGCGCTGGCGCTGGCGCCGGTGGGGAGGCGGCGTTGCCGCCTCGCCGAGCCTGAGTCGCCCGGAGGCCGGGCGACCGGCCGCCGCCGGATCGCCCGCCGCCGCCACCGCCGACCGAGGCTGCCGATCCGCCGGCGGCGCCCGAGGCCCCGGCGCCGCTGCTCGACCTGCCGGAGCAGCAGCGCTTCGTCGTGCCGGAGTTCGTCGGCGACGGCCCGACCAGGCGCGTGCGCATGCACGCCGCCGAACTCGAGCGGCGCGGCGGCGCCGCGCCGCAGCCGACCGCGGGCGCCGGCCCGGGCGAGGCGCCGTCGCCGCCCGCGCCGACGCCGGCGGCCTTCGAACGCGCCGCCGAGGCGGCCCAGCGGGCGCGGCACGTGCCGGCCGAGGAACGACCGATGGTGCAGCGCTTCTTCACCTTGCTGCGCGAGGCCGCGAAGTGAAGCGCCGGCCGCTGCCGCTGCCGACGGTGCCGGAGGCGTTCCCGGCCGCGTTCCGCACCCTGCTGCACGACCTGCTGGCGCGCGGCGGTCGCGTGCGCGGGCGCCGCGTCGACCCGCAGCGCGCGCGCCGCGCGGCGCTGAGCCAGAGCGGCACGTTCGTCGGTCACCGTCCCTACGTGCGCGGCGACGACCCGCGGCGCATCGACTGGGCGGCGTGCGCCCGCACCGGCGACCTGTTCGTCAAGTTGTTCGAGGAGGAGCAGCGGCGCACCGTCACGCTGGTGCTCGACCTGTCGGCGAGCCTCCTGGTGGGCACGCCGCCGCGGGCGCTGGCGGCGCGGCGGCTCGCCGCCGTCGTCGGCGGCCTGGCGCTGCGGCACCTCGACGGCGTCGCCGTCGTGGCGCCGGGCGCCGGCGCTTCGTCGCTGGTGAACTTCGCCGGGGCCGGCGACGTCGAGGCCCTGCTGCACCATCTCGACGGCCTGCCGGTGGCCGATGCCGCGCCTGCCGCCGCCCTGCAGTTGGTGCTGCAGCGCGGCATGTCGTCGCAGCTGCACTGGATCTCGGACTTCGCCGCGCCCGAACGGTTCGAGCTGCCGCTGGCGGCGCTGCGCCGGCGCGGCGCGTCGATCACCGGCTGGCTGCCGTCGTTGCCCGAGGACCAGGAGGTGCCGCGGCTCGGCTACGTGCGGCTGCGCGATCCCGAGACCGGGGCCGAGTTCGGCGCGGTGGTCGACGCGGCGCTGACGGCGGCGATGCGCCGCGAACTGGAGCTGCTGCGGCGGCGGCAGGACCGTCTGTTCGCCCAGAGCGGCTGCCTGCTGGTGCGCTGGCCGGCGCCCGCCGAGCACGAGTTCCAGCGGGGGCCGTGGCAGGAGATCCTGACGTGGTGCTCGCGCTGACGCTGCGGGAGCCGGCGCACCTGGGGTGGCTGCTGCTGCTGCCGCTCCTGTTCTGGCTGGCCTTGCCGCCGCGCCCGCGGCGCCAGCGCTGGACGGCGCATCTGGCCCAGTGGCAGGCGGCGCACGCGGCGCTGCGCCGCCGGCCGCCGCGCCTGTCGGGCCTGCGCCTGCTGCTGCTCGCGGCGGCCGCCGTCGCCGCGGTCGTGGCCGGCGCAGGTCCGGCGTGGCGGTCGGCGGCGGGACCCGATCGCCTCGTCGTGCTGCTCGACGCCTCGGCGAGCATGGCGGCCCGCACGCCGTCCGGCGACCGCGCGTTCGACCTCGTGACGGCGCGCCTGCACGCGGCGTTCGCGGCGCTGCCGCCGCACGTCGACGTCACGTTGCTGCGCTGCGGCGGACCGCGGCTGCGCCGCCATGGCGCCTCGGCGCGCCATCTGCACGACGTCGGTTCGCCGGCCGGCGCCCTCGACGTCGACCTCGCCGCGATCGCCGCCGGGGTCGCGGCTCCGGCCACCGTGGTCTGGGCGCTGACCGACGGCCAGGGCCAGGCGGCGTTGCCGGCCGTGGGGGCGCTGACCGTCGTCGCGGCGCCGGGCGCCAATGCGGCGGTGCTGGACGTGCGCACGGTCGACCGCTGGCCGTTGCCGCAGCTGACGGTGGCGGCTTCGGTGGTGGCCTTCGCGGCGGCGCCGCTCGAGGTCGAACTGCACGCGCGCGGCGCGGTCGGCGCCGTGCCGCCGCAGCGGGCCACCTTGCCGCCCGGCGAGGTCACGCAGCTGACGCTCGAGCTCGAGCGCGATCCCGCCGGTGGCTGGCTCGACCTGGCGCTCGTGGCGCCGGCGGACGTGCTGCCGCTCGACGACGTCTGGCGGGCGGCGCTGCCGCCGTTGCCGGCGCCGCGCATCGCCGTGCTGGCGGACGGCGAGGCCGGCCCGTTCGCGGCGGTGGCGGCGCAGGCGCTGGCGGCGGAGGTGCGGGGGACGGTGGTCACCGCGGTCGCCGGCGCCGAGGTCGGGTTGCTGCTGGTCGACGGCGGCGTCGCGCCGGTCGTGCCCGGACGCGTGCGGGCCCTGTGCTTCGGCAGCCGGCTCGACCCGTCGGTCGAGGTCGAGCCCTGGCTGGAACCACGCGTCGCCGACTGGGACCGGCAGTCGGCGCTGACGGCGGGGCTCGACCTGTCGGAACTGCGCGTCGCGGCGGCGCTGCGCGGCATCCTGCCCGCCGGCGAGCCGTTCCTGTGGGCCGAGGCGGCCGGCGGCCGGGTTCCGCTGGCGGTGGTCGTCGACGGCGACGCGGCGGCATCGGTGCACTTCGCCTTCCGCCTGCAGGACAGCAATCTGCCGCTGCTCGCCGCGTTCCCGCAGCTGCTGCGGCGCGCGTTCGTGCGCTGCCACGGCCGTGCGGCGCAGCTGCAGGTCGCGACGCCGCCGGCGGCGCCCGGCGAACAGGACCTGCGCCAGCCGGCCGCAGGGCCGGACCGGCCGTTGCCGCCGTTCCGCGCCGCCGACGTCGACCTGGCAGCGTGGTGCCTGGTGGGCGGTCTCCTGGCGCTGGCCGCGCGCGCGTTCGTGCGCTGAGGTCGGCCCGGTGCGACCGGCGCGGTCGGCGGCCCACCGGTTCCTGGACGGCCCCTTGCGCGACGGGGCAGGGATCCGTAGAACCTTCGCCCCCTCGTGCCGCGAACCTCCGGTCGGCACGGTCCATCGGGGCCCACGGGGCCTTTCGGAGCCAAGTTCCCATGACCGCCAGCCCGACGCTCGGCATCCTCGGCAAGAAGCTGGGGATGACCCAGATCTTCCAAGACGACGGCACCGTGGTGCCGGTGACCGTGGTCCGCGCCGGACCCTGCCGCGTGCTGCAGGTCAAGATGGCGACCGCGGCGGAGCACCCCGAGGGGCACAAGACCGCGACCGGGAACGGCGGCAAGAAGCGCGGCAAGCAGACCCGGCCGCGCGCGGCGGATGGCTACTACGCGGTGCAGCTCGGCTTCGACGACAAGCCGGCCCGGGTGTGCACCAAGCCCGAACTGGGCGCCGCCCGCAAGGCGGGCCTCGAGCAGGGCAAGCGCTTCGTGCGCGAGTTCCGGCTCGCGGCCGCCCCGGCCCAGAAGCCCGGTGACGACGTGACGGTGGCCGTGCTCGAGGGCGTGCCGCACGTCGACGTCACCGGCACGACCAAGGGCCGCGGCTGGGCCGGCACGATCAAGCGCTGGAGCTTCAGCCGGCAGCCGACGTCGCACGGCAACTCGGTCAACCACCGCACCGGCGGCGGCCTCGGTCGCCAGCACTCGATCAGCAGCGGCGTGCCGAAGGGCAAGCGCATGGCCGGTCACTACGGCGTCGAGAAGGTCACGGTGCAGCGCCTGCAGGTCGTCAAGGTCGACACGGCGCGCAACCTGGTCTACCTGCGCGGCGCCGTGCCCGGCCACAACAACGGCTACCTGGTGCTGCGCAAGACGGTCAAGAACGAGCGCCTGATCACCGACAAGCCGGGTCTCGTGGTCCGCAACGCGGCGCAGAAGGCGATGGCCCAGAAGGGCGGCAAGAAGTAAGGAGACACGGACATGGCACGTTCGCGACGCAAGAACGGCGGCCCCACGCGCGGCCGCTTCCGCCGCAAGAAGCTCGGCAAGGGCTACTCGACCGTGCGCAAGGAGCCGGCCGGCAGCCGGCCCGTGCTGCGCATCACCGAACCGGACGCCGACGCCGCGGCGAAAGGCTGAGCCGTCGGCGGCCGGGGCCGGGCGGATCCGCCGCCCGCGGTCCGGCCACCCGGATCCGGGCCGGTGGTCGACGCCGACGTCGTCGTCGTGGGGGCTGGCGCCGCCGGCCTGATGGCCGCGCTGGTCGCGGCCGGCCGCGGCCGCCGCACGGTGCTGCTGGAGAAGAACCAGCGTCCGGGACTGAAGATCCTGATCAGCGGCGGCGGCCGCTGCAACCTGACGACGACCCGGAGCGGCGGCGACCTCGAGGGGCAGTACGGCGCGCGCCGCGGCCGCTTCCTGCGCCACGCCCTGCGCTCCTTCCCGCCGTCGGCGTTGCGGGCCTTCTTCGAGGCCGCCGGCGTGGCGCTGCAGGAGGAGGACCTGGAGAAGGTGTTCCCGGTCTCGCAGCGGGCCCGCGACGTGCTCGAGGCGCTGCTCGCGCAGGCCGCGGCCGCGGGCGTCGTGCGGCGGGTCGGTGAACCGGTGCTGCGCGTCGAGCGCGAGGCGGGGGCGTTCCAGGTGGCGACGCCGACGGCCGTGCACCGCGCCGCCAGCGTCGTGCTCGCCACCGGCGGCCTCAGCTACCCGAAGACCGGCACCACCGGCGACGGCTATGCGATCTGCCGCGCTTTCGGCCACACGATCACCGCCACCTGGCCCGCGCTGGCGCCGCTGGTCGTCGAGGCGCCATGGGTGCACGACCTGCAGGGCATCGTCGTGCACGGCGTCGATCTGGCCGTGCTCGATGCCGACGGCCGCGAACGGCTGCGGCGGCAGCGGCCGATCCTGTTCACCCACAAGGGCCTGTCGGGACCGGCGCCGATGGACCTCGCCGGCGACGTCGAGGAGCTGCAGGGTCGCGCGCAGGTTCGCTTCGACTTCGCGCCCACGGCCGGGCGCGAGGAACTGGAAGCAGCGTGGCTCGCGGCGGCGGCCGCGCACGGCGGCCGCCGCGTCGAGACGCTGCTGCCCGACCACCTCCCGGAACGCCTGCGCACGGCGCTGGTGGCCAGGGCCGGCGCCGCCGGCACGCTGGCCAACCTGGCGCGCGAGGCGCGGCGGCGGCTGCTCGGCGCGGTGAAGGACCTGCGCCTGCCGGTGCCGGGCAGCCTCGGCTTCGACCACGCCGAGGTCACGCGCGGCGGCGTCGACCTCGACGAGATCGATCCGCGCACGATGCAGAGCCGGCGGCAGGAGGGGCTGTACGTCTGCGGCGAACTGCTCGACGTCGACGGTCCGATCGGCGGCTTCAACTTCCAGGCGGCCTTCGCGACCGGGCGCCTCGCCGGCGCGTCGGCCTGATCGCGGCGCCCGGCGGCGGCATACTGCGGCGATGCTCGGCGACACGATCGTGGCCCAGGCCAGCGCTCCCGGCGCCGCCGAGCGCGCGGTGCTGCGGCTGTCGGGGCCGGCGGCGATCGCCGCCGCCGCGGCCGTGTTCGCGCCGCCGCTGCCTCGCCAACGGGCCCAGGTCGAGGGCGCGCTGCGCCTGGGCCGCTGGACGCTGCCGGCGCTGGCGCTGGTGTTCGTGGCGCCGGCCTCGTTCACCGGCGAGGACACGGTCGAACTGCACGTGCCGGGCAGCCCGATGCTGGTGCGCCACCTGCTCGACGCGCTGCTCGCCGCGGGCCGGGCGCTCGGCGTGCGGCAAGCGCTGCCCGGGGAGTTCACCGCGCGCGCCTGCCAGAACGGTCGCCTGGACCTGGCCCAGGCCGAGGGCGTGCTGCTGCTGCTGCAGGCCGCCGACGGCGCCGCCGCGGCCGCGGCCGTGCAGTGGCTGCACGGCGGCTACTCGGAGGTGGCGGCCTCGGTCCGCGCGCGGCTGCAGGATGCGCTGGCGTTGCTCGAGGCCGGTCTCGACTTCGCCGAGGAGGAGTCGGCGGTCGCCGGGGCGGCCGACTGGCTGGCGCCGCTGCCGGGCGTGACCGCCGACCTGCAGCGCCTGTTGGCGTCGCTGCCCGCCGCGACGCCCGGCGGCGAGGTGCTGCTGCTCGGGCGGGCCAACGCCGGCAAGTCGTCGCTGGCGAACGCGCTCGCCGGCGAACCGGTGGCCCTCGTCGACGCACGGCCGGGCACGACGCGGGACCTGCTGCGGGTGGAACTCGAGCCGGGCGTGGTGCTGTGGGACGCCCCTGGCGACCTCGACCAGCCGGCCGCCGCGGACGCGGCGGCCCTGGCGCTGCGCGACCGGCTCGGTGGCGGCGCGGCGGCGATGCTGTGCGTGCTCGACGCGACCTGGCCGGTCGCGCCGGCGGCCGCCTTCGCCTCGCCGCTGCCGTGCCTCGGCATCGTCTGGACGAAGTGCGATGCGGTGGCGGCGCCGCCCGAGGTGCCGGCGGCGCTGGCCGCGGCACTGGCCGCGCGCACCGGCCAGCCGCCGCCGGTGCTGGCGACCAGCGCGCGCACAGGCCAGGGGCTGGAGTCCCTGCGGCGGCTGCTCGCGCGCGCGGCGACCGGCGCGGTCGTCGAGGCCGGTGGGCCGTTGCGCGCCGCGCTGGTGGAGGCGCAGGCGGCCGTCGAACGCGCCAGGGTCGCGGCGGGCGCCGGGCCAGAGCTCGCCGCGACGGAGTTGCGCGCGGCGCTGGGGGCGCTCGACGGCGTCGGGGGAACGCACTCGCCGGAGCAACTGCTCGATCGGATCTACCGCCGCTTCTGCCTCGGCAAGTAGGCGCCGACGCGCATCATCTTCCGCAGCGTGAGGCTTTGACACACAACGGGTTGGGGCAGTATGGTCCCGCCGTCTGCAAGGCCTGGAGCCGGGGTCAGCCGGTTCGGGCCGCCGAGTCCGCACGGCGGGGCACGCTTTGGCGCGTGGCTCGCCGTGCAGCGAACTGCCATGCGCTGTCCGTACTGCAAGGCCGACAACGACCGGGTCATCGATTCGCGCGCCAGCGCCGACGGGTTCGCCATCCGTCGTCGCCGGGTCTGCGCCGACTGTGGTCGGCGCTACACGACCTACGAGCGAGCCGAGACCACGCCGTTGCGCGTCGTCAAGAAGAACGGAGAGCGGGTCGCGTTCGATCGCCAGAAGCTGCTCGGCGGCATGTTGCGGGCGTGCGAGAAGCGGCCGATCGCCCACGAGCAGCTCGAGGCGATCGCCGACCGTATCGAACGCCAGTGCATGGAGGCCTTCGACAAGGAGGTGCCGAGCAAGGTGGTCGGCAACCTCATCATGCAGGAGCTGCGGCAGCTCGATCAGGTGGCGTACGTCCGGTTCGCGTCGGTCTATCGCGAGTTCAAGGACGTCACGCAGTTCCTCGACGAGCTGAAGCCCATGCTCGAGAAACGGCGGGAGGGTGGTCATGAAGCGGCGGACGGAACATCTGGTTGAGAAACGTGACGGGCGCACCGAGTTCCTGCGGGCGACGAAGCTCGCGCGGTCGATCCACCTGGCGCTGCAGAGCGTCGGCGTCGACGAGGACTGGCGGGCGCTGGAGCTGGCGAACGTGCTGCTGTCGGCGCTGCGCGAGCAGCGCGCCGACGCGGCGACGGCGCTGCCGACCAGCGTCATCGCCGATGCCGTCCTGCACCTGCTGGTCGTGACCGGCCAGCCGGCCGCCGCCGTCGCCTACGGCG
Organism: Planctomycetota bacterium; assembly: GCA_019636245.1. Taxonomy (GTDB): domain Bacteria; phylum Planctomycetota; class UBA1135; order UBA1135; family UBA2386; genus JAEUHS01. The sequence continues at coordinate 68,038 of JAHBXX010000012.1, forward strand.
CGGTCGCCGCCGAACGCACCCGCCGGCGGCGTTCGCTGGCGACGCTCGGCCGCCTCGGCCTGCCGGTCGGCGCCGGCGCGCCCGCCGCGGCCCGGCGTGCGATCCAGGAGTGAGCGCATGAGGCTCAAACGACTCGTCGCGCGGGGCTTCAAATCCTTCGCCGACCGCACCGAGTTCGAGTTCGACCAGCGGCTCACCGGCATCATCGGTCCGAACGGCTGCGGCAAGTCCAACGTCGTCGACGCGATCAAGTGGGTGCTCGGCGACCAGCGGGCGAAGAGCCTGCGCGGCGCCGAGATGACCGACGTCATCTTCAAGGGCGCGGAAGGGCGCGAGGCCATGGGCATGGCCGAGGTGACGATCACGTTCGAGGATCCGAGCGGCAGCCTCGACGGGCGCCAGGAGATCGACATCGCCCGCCGGCTGACGCTCGACAAGGAGTCGAGCTACCTGCTGAACGGCCAGGAGGTGCGGCTCAAGGACGTGCGCGACGTGCTGCTCGACACCGGGCTCGGCACCGGCGGCTACTCGGTGATGGAGCAGGGGCGCATCGACGCGGTGCTGTCCGCCAACCCCGACGCGCGCCGCGCGATCTTCGAGGAAGCGGCGGGCGTCGCGCGGTTCAAGCTGCAGAAGAAGGAGGCGCTGCGCAAGCTCGAGCGCACCGACCAGAACCTGGCGCGCGTCACCGACCTGCTCGAGGAACGATCGCGACGCATCCGCAGCCTGCGCATCCAGGCCGGCAAGGCGCGTCGTTTCCAGGAGCTGCACGCCGCCCTGCGCGACCTGCGGGCGGCGCTGGCGGTGGTCGACGGCGGCGCGCTGCGGCAGGAACTTGCCGCCCAGCGGCAGCGGCTCGAGGCGGCACAGTCGGCGCTCGGCGCCGCGGAGGACGGCCGCGGCGCGGCTGCCGCGGCCCTGGCGCGCGCCGACGCGACGATCGCCGAGAGTGCCCGCCTGCTCGAGCAGGTGCAGGAGGAACTGCGGCGCTGCCATGCCGAGGCGACGACCCATCGCGAGCGCGCCGAGGCGCAGCGGCACCGCGCCGCCGACCGGCTCGACGAGATCGAGCGCGGTCGCCAGCGCGTGGCCGGGCTGGTGGCCCAGCGCGACGAGCGCCACGCGGCGCTGGCCGCGGCCCGTGACGACCTGGTCGCCAAGGAGAGCGAACTGATCGAGGTGCACCGGCTGCTCGAAGGCGAGCGGCAGGCGGTGCAGGCGGCGGTGGGCGCGCTGCGCACGCTGCAGCAGGAGCGCGATGCGGCGCGCGAACGGCAGCTCGAACTGCTGCATGCCCGCACGCGAGCGCGCAACGGCGCCGCCGATGCGACCGCGCGGCTCGGGGCGGCGCGCGCCCGCGAGCAGCGCCTCGGCGAGCGCCAGGCGGCGCTGGCCGACGAATCGGTGCGCCTGCGCACGGAGGCGGCGGGCTGGCGGGCCGAGACCGAGGATCTGGGCACCCGCGAGCGCATCCTGGTCGAGCGCGAGCGCACCGCCCTCGGCGACCTCGAGGGGGCCGATGCCGCCGCCGCGGCCCTGGCCGAACAGGAATCGGCGCTGCGCTACGAGCTGTCGCAGGTGGAGGGCCGTCGGCAGGCCCTGCTGGCGATGGAGGCCCACATGGAGGGCTTCGACCAGGGGCCGCGGTGGGTGCTCGAGCAGCGCCCGCCCGGTCTGCGCGGCCGCCTGCTCGACCTGATCGAGATCGACATCGCGCACGGGCCGGCGCTGGAAGCGGCCCTCGGGCCGTTCGTGCAGGCGCTGGTCGTGGACACCCGCGAACACGCGGCGGCGATCGTGCGTGAACTCGCGGCGAAGCGGCTCGGCCGCGTGCTGCTGCTCGTCGAGGAGGCGTTCGGCGACCAGCCGCCGTGCGCGCAGTCGCTGCTGCCGGCGCCGCCCGGCGTGACGTCGCTGGCCGCGCTGGTGCGCCACGTCGCCACCAACGGCTCGAGCGACCGGCTGCTGGGCTGGCTGCTGCGCGGCGTCGTCGTCGCCGACTTCGACATCGCCGACAGCAGCCGCGCCGACCTGTGCTTCGTGACGCCGGACGGCACGCTCGTCTGCGGGCCCCGCATGGAAGGCGGCGCGGCCGCCGAGGGGCACGCGGGCCTGGTGGTGCGGCGGTCGCAGATCGTGCAGCTGGGCGAGGAAGCCGCGGCCCGGCAGCAGCGGCTGCAGGCATTGCAGTCCGGCAAGGACCAGGCGGTCGGCCGGGTCGACCGGCTGAAGCGGGAGCTGAAGGCCATCGGCGACGCGCTGCAGACCGTGCGGCGGGCGGCCCAGGCGACGCAGGGGCAGCTGGCGCGCATCGCCGCGCGCGGCCAGGACCTCGACCGCGAGGGCGCCGAACTGGCGCACGAGGCAGCCGAGCTGTCGCGCACGCGGTGCGGGGCGCTGGGGCGGCTGGCGACGGCGCTGTTCGACCAGTTCCTGCTGACCCGCCACGAGGCTGCGGTCGAAGCCGTCGAGCGGCAGCTCGACGAGCGGATCGCCGCCGCCGAATCGGCGACCCAGGCGCGGCAGCGCGCCGAGCAGGAACTGCGGCTGCGGCAGGTGCAGGCCGGCGAGGCGCGCGAGGGACTGACGCGCAGCATCCGCATGCACGAGGAGGCCGTGCGCGACTTCGAGCGCGCCGTGCAGGAGCTCGCGGCGCGGCAGCAGGACGCCGAGCACGACCGGCAACGTGCCGTGGCCGAGCAGGGAAGGCTCGAGGAACTGGCGGTGGCGCTGGAGGATCGCCTGGCGGAACTCGAGGCGGCGAAGCAGGCCCGCCAGGAAGTCGTCGACGCGGCACGCGCCGAGCGCGACCGCGTGCAGGACGAGGTGCAGACCTGGGACCGGCGGCGCGCGGCCGCGGCCGAAGAGGTCACGCAGACCCGGCTGGCGCAGGCCGAGATCGAGCACCGGATCACGCGGCTCGAGGACAGGCTGCGCGAGGACACCGGCATCGAACTGCGGCGGTGCCTCGGCGAGATCCAGGGCATCGGGCTCGAGGACGGCGGTCGCTTCGCCGGTCCGCCGGCGCCGTTCGGCGTCGTCGAGGAGCTGCTGGGACCGCCGCTGCCGCCGGCGTTCGTCGAGCCATGGCGCGCGCTGCAGCGGCTGTGGGAACACGCCGACTTCGACCCGACGGAGGCCCGCAAGGAGGTGCAGGTGCTGCAGGGCCAGAAGGACCGGCTGGGCCCGGTCAACCTCGAGGCCGTGCGCGAGCTGGAGGCCGAGGAGGGCCAGTTCTCGACGCTCGAGCAGGAGGTGCAGGACCTCAAGGAAGCGCGCCGGGCGCTGATGGAGACGCTGCGCCGGCTCGAGGCCGAATCGAAGCAGCTGTTCGAACAGACCTTCCACGAGGCCCGGAAGAACTTCCAGGAGATCTTCCGCAAGCTGTTCCAGGGCGGCAAGGCCGACATGTTCCTGGCCAACACCGAGGATCTGCTCGAGGCGGGCATCGAGATCATGGCGCAGCCGCCGGGCAAGCAACTGCAGTCGATCAACCTGCTGTCCGGCGGCGAGCGCTCGCTGACCGCGGTGGCGATCCTGTTCGCGCTGTTCAAGGTGCGGCCGAGCCCGTTCTGCATCCTCGACGAGGTCGATGCGGCGCTCGACGAGACCAACGTCGAGCGCTTCCTGCGCGTGCTGCGCGAGTTCACGCACGACACGCAGTTCTGCATCGTCACCCACCACAAGCGCACCATGGCCGAGTGCCAGGTGCTCTATGGCATCACGATGCAGCGGCGCGGCGTCAGCTCCCGCATCGCCGTGGCGCTGCACGAGATCGACGGGTTCCAGGAAGGGACTGCGGTCGGCGCCGGCGGCGATCGGGCGCTGCGGCCGCGCATCGCCGGCGAGGAGCAGATCGGCTTCGCCTGAGGGATCGGGGGCCGGCCGTCGGTCGCCGCGCGGCGACCGGCCGATGGCGCGGGGGCCTGGCCGCACCGGGGTGCGTGGTAGACTCCCTGGCCCCATGCGCACCCTCCCGACCCTGCTGGCGGCGGCCATCGTCCTGGCCGCCGGCCGGACGTCCGCCCAGGCCGCTCCCGATCCCAGCGAACTGCCGGTCGCGCACGGCGACCGCCTGTGCGTGAAGCTGGCCGAGGGTTCGGGCGCCTGGCTGCGCGACGGCGTGCTCGGCTCGCGCCGAGGCACCGACCTGCGGCGCGTGGCGGCGCTGTTCGCGCGCGCCGCGGCGGAGCCGCTGGTGTCGGCGCTGACGTGGGACGAACTCGACGCCCTGCACGAGAACGCCTGCCGCCGGCTGCCGCCCGGTCGTGGGCCCGGGCACCTCGGACTCTGGTTCCGCCTGCGCTGCGGCAGCGCCGCGATCGCCGAGGCGCTGCTGGCCGACCTGCTGGCCGAACCGGCCGTCGAGCACGCCTACCTCGAGCCGCGCTTCCATGGCGCCGGCGTAGCACCGGTGGCGCAGGACCTGCCGCCGACCACGCCGCTGTTCACGGCCCTGCAGCATGCGTTCTCGCCGTCGCCGCTCGGGCACGGCGTGCGCCTGGCCCAGGGCATCCTCGGCGGTCGCGGTCGCGGCGTCGGCTACTGGATGCTGGAGCTGAGCTGGATCCTCGACCACGAGGACGTCAGCAAACTGACGGCCGCCAACTTCGTCGGTCCGCCGCCGCCGGTCGACCTGCAGCAGGCCAACCACGGCGTCGCCGGCTCCTCGCTGCTGATGGCCGACCGCAACGCCTACGGCATCACCGGCATGGTCGACGAGCTGGAGCCGCGGTTCCTGGACACGCAGTTCCACGGCGGCGTCGAGAACACGATGGCGGTCGCGCTCGCGGCCTCGCAGCCCGGCGACGTGATGATGCTGGTGCTGATGGTGCAGATCCCGCAGCTCGGACCGGGCGCCTGGTTGCCCGCCGAGTTCTTCCAGTCGGTGTTCGACGCCACGCTGACGCTGACCGCCAACGATCGCTTCCTGGTCGTCTGCGCCGGCAACGGCAACCGCAGCCTCGACGATCCGCAGCTGCTGCGCCGGTTCGACCGCACGTTCCGCGATTCGGGCGCGATCATCGTCGCCTCGTCGAACGCCGGCCTGCTGCAGCGGGCGTCCTACAGCAACTGGGGCTCGCGCATCGACGCGCACAGCTGGGGCAACCAGGTGGTCGCCGCCGGCTACGGCAACCTGTTCTTCGGCAACAGCGACCCGCGCCAGGCCTACACCGACGCCTACACCGGCACCTCGGCCTCGACGCCGCACATCACCGGGGTGGTGCTCGCCATGCAGGGCGCGGCGCGGCGCCAGCTCGGCCGCAACCTGACCCTGGCCGAGGTGCAGCACGCGCTGCACCACCACGGGCCATCGACGCCGGACGCGATCGGCCGGCGCCCCGACCTGGTCGCGATCTTCCGGTCGCTCGGCATCCTGGATGGCCTCACCGTCGACGCGCCGGAGGTGTCGCCGGGCGGCGTCCTGTCGGGTTCGCTCGAGGCGCCCGGTCTGGTGGTGGCGGGGTTGTTCCTGAGCCCCCATGCCGTCGACGTCGACCTGGGCTGGAACCGCAACCTGCACCTCGATCCGGCGGCGCTGATCCCGCTCGGCACCTACGTCGTGCCGGGTGCGCCGGTGCCGTGGTCGGCGACGTTGCCGGGCGATCCCAGCCTGCAGGGCCTGCAGCTCTACTTCCAGGCGGCCCGGATCGACGTCGACGGCGCGCTCGGATTGACGAACAGCGGCCACATGACGGTCCTGTAGCGCCGTCGGCGCCCCCGGTGGACGAGGGGGGCGCGAGACGGGGCCGCGGCGGATCGGTCGCCGACCGGGGCGGCGTCCGGGGCGCGGCGCGGGCGGTCGGCTCAGTTCCCACCACGCGGCTGGCCGAAGAGCCTTCGAGGTCCGTTTTTTGGGAGCCTCGAAGCATGCGCCAGCCTACTCTGCCCTCCGCCCCCGAGATTCCGCCAACCATTGCCGACCTTGCCGTTGCGATGAGCCACGAGACCGTTCCCAAGACCGCGAAACTGTGCCTCGGTGACCAGGAGATCGACCTGCCGGTGATGGTGGGCAGCGAAGGCGAGGTGGCGATCGACATCCGCCAGCTGCGGGCCAAGACCGGCGCGATCACCTACGACCCCGGTCTCGGCAACACCGGTGCCTGCCAGTCGAAGATCACCTTCCTCGACGGCGAGCAGGGCGTGCTGCGCTACGCCGGCTACCCGATCGAGGAGCTGGCGAAGAGCAGCCACTTCGTCGAGGTGATGTGGCTCTTGCTGCACCAGCAGCTGCCGAGCGCGCAGCAGCTGGCGCAGTTCACGCACGACATCACCTACCACACGATGTTGCACGAGGACCTGAAGCGGCTGTTCGCCAGCCTGCCGAAGGTCGGCCACCCGATGGCGGTGTGCGCGGCCGCGGTCGGCGCGCTGTCGACCTTCTACCAGAAGGCCTCGCCGAACACGCGCGAGCAGAACTGGATCGACGCGATCCGGCTGCTGGCGAAGATGCCGACGATCGCGGCCTACTGCTACAAGCACAGCATCGGCCAGCCGTTCATGTACCCGCGCAACGACCTGTCGTACGCGGGCAACCTGCTCTACATGATGTTCGCCAACCCGTGCGAGGCCTACGAGCCGAACCCGGTGATGGCGCGCGCGCTGGACCTGCTGCTGATCCTGCACGCCGACCACGAGCAGAACTGCTCGACCAGCACGGTGCGCACGGTCGGCAGCTCGGGCGCGAACCTGTTCGCCAGCGTGTCGGCCGGCATCTCGGCGCTGTGGGGGCCGCTGCACGGCGGCGCCAACCAGGCCGTGATCGAGATGCTGATGTCGATCCGCGACGGCCGGCGCACGGCGCGCGAGTTCATGGAGCTGGCGAAGAAGAAGGACAGCGGCGTGCGGCTGATGGGGTTCGGCCACCGCGTCTACAAGAACTACGACCCGCGGGCGCTGATCCTGAAGCAGGCCTGCTACGAGGTGCTCGGCCAGCTCGGCCGCAAGGACCCGCTGCTGGACATCGCCCTGGAACTCGAGCAGATCGCGCTGCAGGACGGCTACTTCGTCGACCGCAAGCTCTACCCGAACGTCGATTTCTACTCGGGCATCATCTACAAGGCGCTCGGCATCCCGGTCGACATGTTCACCGTGTTCTTCGCCATCGGCCGCATGCCCGGCTGGGTCTCGCAGTGGCTGGAGTACCAGGCGGATCCGGAGGCGCGCATCACGCGGCCGCGGCAGGTCTACATCGGCGCGACGCCGCGCGCCTACCGCAAGGTCGAGGAGCGCTAGGGGCGCGGCGCCGTCAGCGGCCGACGGCGCCCGGATCGACCTTCTTGGTGCCGCCGGCGGGCGTCGCCGGCCGCCAGTCCTTCTCCTGCTCGCGCAGCACCGGGATCATCTCCCGCAGCTTCTGGGCCCGCTCCTCCGAGGCCGGATGCGTGCTGAGCCACGTCGGCGTGCTGCCGTTGCCGAGCTTGGCCATGCGCTCCCAGAGCTTCGGCGCCTCCTCGGGGTCGTAGCCGGCGCGGATCGCGTAGCGCAGGCCCTCGATGTCGGCCTCGCGTTCGTGGTCGCGGCTGAACGGCAGCAGCACGCCGACCTGGGCGCCGACGCCCAGCGCAGCCATGACGCCCGACCGGGCCTCGTTGCTCATGTCCGCCATGCCGAGCCCCGCCTGCACGGCGGCGAGTCCCGCCTGGGTCAGGGTGCCCTGCGTCATGCGCTTGCCGCCGTGGCGCAGGATCGCGTGCGCGACCTCGTGGCCCATGACGACGGCGAGCCCGTTCTCGTTCTGCGTGATCGGCAGGATGCCGGTGTAGATGGCGATGCGGCCGTTCGGCAGGCAGAACGCGTTCGGCACGTCGTCGGCCTTCAGCAGCCGCGCCTCCCAGCGGAACGAGGTCTCGTCCGACGCCGCGGCGATGCGCCCGGCCACGCGCTGCACCATCTCGTAGTCCCGACCGCTGGTGATCGCGCCGCCGGTGTCCTTCGTCGCCTCCTCGTAGGCCTGCGCGCTCAGCGGCTCGAGTTCCGCGTCGGAATAGAGGTTCAGGTTCGCGCAGGCGGCCGGCGCGAGGGCCAGCACGGAGAACAGGAACGGGCGCAGCAGGTGTCGCATCGCGGCGATGTTACGGCGAACGGAACCGCGCCGCGACCGTCGCCCCGGCCGGCGCCGCGCGAAGGCCCGCGAAACTTGCCAACCGCCGCGGCTTGCTCGATGCTCTGCGGATGCGACCAGAACTGGTGATCGTCGGCGGTGCGCGCACCGCGATGGCGGAGTACTCGGGCACGCCCGGTTTCGGCAGGTTCAAGGACGTGTCGGCGATCGACCTCGCCGCGCACGCGGCCAAGGCGGCGCTGCAGCGCTGCGGCGTCGCACCCGAACTCGTCGACGAGACGTTCGTCGGCAACGCCGCGCAGAGCAGCAGCGACGCGATCTACGGCGCGCGCCACGTGGCGCTGAAGGCCGGGGTGCCGATCGACAAGCCGGCCCTGACGGTGAACCGCCTGTGCGGCTCCGGCATCCAGGCGGTGGTCTCCGCCGCGCACACGATCCTGGCCGGGGAGGCGAAGCTGTGCCTCGCGGGCGGCATGGAGAACATGAGCCAGGTGCCGCACGTGATCCGCGGCGCGCGCGAGGGCTTCCGCTTCGGCTTGGAGCCGAAGATCGAGGACCTGCTGTTCGCAGCCCTCTACGACCCGTTCTGCAAGTTCTTCATGGCGCAGACGGCGGAGAACGTGGCGCGCAAGCTGTCGATCTCGCGCCAGGAGCAGGACGAGTACGCGCTGCGCAGCCACCAGCTCGGCGCCGCCGCGGTCAGAGCCGGCAAGTTCGCCGCCGAGATCGCCCCGCTCACGGTGACGATGGGTCGCAAGGAGGTCGTCGTCGACACCGACGACCACATCAAGCCGGAGACCTCGCTCGAGGCGCTCGCCGGGCTGCGGCCGGCGTTCGGCAAGGACGGCACGGTGACCGCCGGCAATGCCTCCGGCATCGTCGACGGCGCGGCGATGCTGGTGGTGACGACGGCGCCGCAGGCGAAGGAGCTGGGCCTGCGGCCGAAGGCGCGCATCCGCTCGTGGGGCCTCGCCGGCGTGCCGCCGGAGGTCATGGGCCTCGGTCCGGTGCCGGCGATCCGGACGGCCTGCGACAAGGCCGGCCTGAAGGTCCAGGACCTGGACCTGATCGAGATCAACGAAGCGTTCTCGGCCCAGTACCTCGGCTGCGAGAAGGAGCTGAAGCTCGACCGGAACAAGTGCAACGTGAACGGCGGCGCGATCGCACTCGGCCACCCTCTGGGCGCCACGGGCACGCGGCTGCTGCTGACCCTGGTGCGCGAGCTGGAGCAGAGCGGCAAGGCGCTGGGCTGCGCGTCGGCGTGCATCGGCGGCGGCCAGGGCATCGCGATGATCCTGGAGCGGATGTGAGGCGGCGATGCGGGACCCGACCGTGAAGTTCGAAGGCCGCGTGCTCTACCTGACCGAGGACCAGGAGCTGCTGAAGCGGCAGCTCTACGGCCACGAGACCCTGGCCTACGAGCCGGGGCGCAAGCTGATCGACAACATCTCGACCGACGAGCTGACGCCGGGCTGGGTCTGCTACTACTACGACGAGACCCTGGCGCGCTACTGCCTGGTCGGCCTGCGCGGCGGCAACGTCAAGCAGGACGCGATCAAGAACAGCCGCGCCTCGGTGATCGTCAGCGGCGTGTCGAAGGGCTGCGGCAGTTCGCGCGAGACCGCGCCCTACAGCGAGCTCGAGGCCGGCATCCGGCTGGTGATCGCCGAGAACATCGAGAAGATCTACGGCCAGAACTGCCAGAACATCGGCCTCCTGACCTCGACCGACTTCTCGCTGCTGCCCCGCATCGAGCGTGGCGAGGCGATCCCGATCGAGGAGTTCACCAGGGGCCTCGACCCGATCGCCGCCGAGATCGTGCGCCACGGCGGCCTGTTCGCCTACAACCAGGCGCGGCTCGCAGGCCGGACGAAGCCGCCCGAAGTGACGACGAAGGCCCGGCCGATGACCCTTTGCGAGCAGATCATCGCCCGGCGCGCGATCGCCGACGCGAAGACCGGCCGGCTCGGCGTGCCGGCCGTGCAGCCCGGCGACGCGCTGTTCGTGCGCACCGACGTGCGCTTCTCGCACGAGTACGTGACGCCGATGGCCGAGGCGCTGTTCAAGCTGGGGCTCGGGAAGGAGGCCAAGGTCACCGATCCGCAGTCGGTGTTCGCGTTCCGGGACCACCTGACGTTCCTCGACCGCATCATGCCCGAGGCGCACGTGAAGATGGGTCTGCGCGAGCAGGCCGCGTCGCTGGCGACGGTGCAGGAGGCGTTCGCGCGCGCGCAGGGCGTGAAGCTCTACGGCGAAGTGCAGCGCGATGGCCGCACGGTCGGCAGCGAGGGCATCTGCCACAACATCGTCATCGAGGACATCGCCGAGCCGGGCCAGCTGGTGATCGGCACCGACAGCCACACCTGCATGGCCGGCGCGCTCGGCTGCTTCGCGTTCGGCGTCGGCTCGACCGACATGGCGAACAGCTGGTTCACCAAGGACGTGCGCGTCAAGGTGCCGGAGTCCGTGCGCGTGAACCTCACCGGCACCCTGCGCGACGGCGTCTGCGCCAAGGACGTGATGCTGCACCTGCTCAGCGACCCGTTCTTCAAGAGCGGCGCCGGCATCGGCAAGGTGCTCGAGTTCGCGGGACCGGGCACGATGGCGCTGCCGCTCGACGAACGGGCGACGCTGACCAACATGGCGGTCGAGGCCGGCGGCTTCACCGGCATCATCGAAGCCGACGAGGTCGTCGTGGACTACATCGCCGGGCAGCGCGGCGCCGACCGCGACCGGCTGCGCGCCCAGATCGTCAAGGCCGACCCCGGTGCGGTCTACTGCAAGACGTTCGCCATCGACCTGGCGACCGTCGAGCCGACGGTGGCCCTGCCGGGTGACCCGCGCAACGGCGTGCCGCTGCGCGAACTGCGGGCCGGCAAAGGCGAGGTCAAGATCGACATCGCCTACGGCGGCTCCTGCACCGGCGGCAAGAAGGCCGACATGGACATGTACGCGGTCGTCGTGCGCCGGGCGCTCGATCGGGGCCGCAGCCTGCGGGCGAAGACCTACATCCAGTTCGGCAGCCAGCGCATCCGCGACTACGCCGAGCGCATGGGCTACGTGCAGCTGTTCGAGCAGGCCGGCGTGGAGCTGATCGACCCGAGCTGCGGCGCCTGCATCAAGGCGGGCCCCGGGGTGTCGTTCACGCCGGAGGAGGTGACGGTGTCGGCGATCAACCGCAACTTCCCCGGCCGCTCCGGGCCCGGGCAGGTCTACCTGGCGAGCCCGACCGTGGTCGCCGCGAGCGCCTTCCTGGGCCACATCGGCGGACCCGACGAGCTGTAGCCGGTGCTCAGCGTGGCGCGTCGCCGGTGGCGGCCAGCCAGCGGCGGCCGCAGGCCGCGACCAGCAGCGGCAGGCTGGCGACGACGAGGTAGAAGCAGGCCGTCCACCGGGCGCTGACGCCGCGTAGCAGGCCGGGGCCGGCCTGCCACTCGAGCCCGACCGCCAGCGCGGTGATCGCCGCCAGCAGCAGGCTCCCCGGCCGCACCGCCAGGCGCGAGGCCGGCGAACCGCTCTCTGCCAGCGCCATCACCAGCACCAGCGCCGAACTGCACAGGCAGGTGAACCCGGCGGAGCTGTGCCAGCCCGGTGGACCTTCGACGTCACCGAACAGGGTCGCGAAGCGCACGCGGACCCACGGCAGGGTGGAGCCGAGGGCCGCGGCGACGGCGCTGGCGAACAGCAGCCAGCGCCACACCGGTTCGTCCCGCCGTGGCTGTGGTTCGCGCGGCAGGGGGGGCGGCAGGAAGTGCATGGGCGGCGTCACGAGCCTACGGCAGGCCCGTCGGGCACCAAGCCCCGGCCGGTGGTCCGGCCGGGGGTCGCGAGCCGGCGGGGGCCCACGCCTGTCTCCCACCGGTGCAGCGCGCGGCCGGCAAGAGCCGATGACGAAGCCATGGTCGACGCCGACTGGGAACCGTTGCCGGAGGCGGAGCGAGGGCTGCACCCGGGGGAACTGGGGCCCGCCGCCACGCCGCGGCCGACCCCCGGACTGGTGCGTCCGCCGGCCGCCGCGCCGCCGGATGCCGAGGCCCTGCGGGCCTGGCAGCAACTGCAGCAACGCGTCGCGGCGGCGCCACGCAGCACCAGCCTCGTCGCCGCGGCCTCGCACCGTGCGCGTCGGCAGGCGGCGCGTGCTGCCCCGGCGTCTGCCGGCGGGCCGGCCGCAACCGCTTCGCCACGCGGCGCGACGGGGGATGGACCGCAGGGCGTGCCCGCGCCGGTGCCGTCGGGCCCGCCCGACGGGGCGGCGGTGGACGGCCGCGACCCGCGGGAGGACCAGGATTGGTTCCGCGCCCTCCCGCCGGCCGAGCAGCAGCGCCTGCGCGCCGTCTGGGCGGCCCAGCGGGCCCGCGGCGAGGGTTCGGCCGCGAGCCAACGTCGGCTGGCCCGCCGTCGCGCCATCGCCGCCCTCGCGGTCGCGCTGGCGGTGGTCGTGCTGGGGACGGGCGCGGCCTGGCCGGCGACCCTGGCGGCGGGCGCGCTGACGGCGGTGCTGTGGGCGCGCCTGGGTGCCGATCGCCTGCGCGACCCGATCGTCGCCGTCGGCGCACTCGGTGTCTGCCATCTGGCCTTGCGCTTCGCCTTCGGGCCGCCGGGCGGCACGCTGTTCCTGGATGCGATCCTGATGGTCGCCTTCGCCGCCCTGGTCGGGTTCGACGGCGAGATGCGTCGCAGCGGTGGCTTCGACGCGACCAACGCCGGCTGATCAGGGCACGACGCAGCGCAGGCGGTGGCGTTCGCCGGCGCGCAGCGCGAGGAACTGCCGCAGGCGATCCTGGCCGTCGATCGCCAGCAGGAGTTCGTAGCTGCCGGCCGGCATCGGCTGCAGGGGCGCCACCGGTCCTGGGCCGGGCAGGCGGTCGAGCGCCGTCTGGCGCCCGCCGCCGCCGAGGGTCGTCCAGGTGCGCGACGGGCCGTCGCCGCCGGGCTCGTGCAAGCGCAGCTGCACGGCGCCGTGAGCGGCGGGATCGAGCGCGCGTCCGGTGGCGTCGACGAACTCGAACTCGGCGATGCCGGCCGGTTCGAGCACCACGTCCTCGACGTAGGCGTTGCTGCCGGTCAGCACGAACCGGTGCAGGAACGGCAGCAGCGGCAGCACGTCGCCGTCGGCGTCGGTGGCCAGCACGCGGACGCCGTACTCGCCGGGCATCAGTTCCGGCAGCTCGTAGCGGCCGTCGGCCGATGCGGCGCGGCGTGTCCAGAGCGCGGCGCCGAGCTGCCAGCCGGTCGACTCGTCGCCGGGCTGCAGCGGAAACACGTCGACACGCACGTGCGGCACCGGCTGCAGCGCCGTGTCGCGCACCGAGAGCGTGATGCCGGCGCCGCCGGCGGCTGCGGCGAGGAAGACGTCGACGACCTGCGGCGGCGCGCCGGCGGGCGGCGCGGCGACTTCGCTGGCCGCGGGCGCGAACCCGGCGGCCTCGACGAGCAGCTGGCCGCGAGCGCCCGGCGGCAGGTGCAGCCCGGCCCGTCCGTCGTGGCCGTCGCCGCGCAGCGTGGTGGCGGCGCCGCGGGCGCGGAAGCGCCAGGCGAACGCGGCGACCGGCGCATGGCCGGCGACCTGCCGCACGCGCAGCTCGACGTTGGCGGCCGCCTCGGCGGGTTCGTCGCGCACGGCCGGCGCGGGCGGTTCCGCCGCCGCGGGGTCATTCGGCTCCGCGGCGGGCAGCGGCTCGCGTTCCGGCACCGGTGGCTCGGCCGGGGCGCCGGCGGTCGGCGCTTCGCCGCCGGCCCCGGCCGGCGGCGGCTCGTCCGCGTCGGGGGCGGCGAGCCGCCAGCCGACGCCGAGCGCCAGCAGCGCCGCGAGGCCGGCAGCGACGAGGGGAGCCGCGCGCATCGCCCCATCGTGCCCCGTCCTGCGGGGCAATACGAGGCTCAGCTGCGGACCCAGAGCCAGCCGGCGGCGACCGCCAGGGTGGCCACGGTGATCGGCAGGCCGGTTCGCAGGTGCTCCGCCGTCCAGCTGCGGTCGCGTGGGCGCACGCCGAGCAGGTTCGCCTGCTCGACGACGATCAGGTTGGCGATCGATCCGACCAGCAGCAGGTTGCCGGCCAGGGTCGTGCCCAGGGCCAGGATGGCGCCGGCCTGCGGATGCTCGGCCGCCGGCAGCAGCAGCATCGTCAGCGGCACGTTCGAGATCAGGTTCGAACCCACGACGCCGGTCGCGAACAGCGCCACCGGATCGTGCAGATCGAGGCCGTGCTGGCGCAGCGCGGCGAACGCCGCTGCCGCGTGGCCGCCCTGCTGGAACGCGTGGTTGACGACGAACAGGCCGGCGAACAGCACCAGCAGGTGCCAGTCGACCAGCGCCAGCATCTCCCGGCTCGCCATCCGGCGCGACGACAGCACGACGCCGGCCGCCGCGAGCGCCAGCACCTCGTGGGGCAGCGGGCAGGCGACGAGGCCGAGCACCAGGAGCCCGAGCACGACGAAGCCCTTGCCGGTCTGCCAGCGGTCGAACGCATGGTCGGGCGGCGCCGCGGCGGCGAGCTGGCGGTCGAACCGGCCGCGGTAGGCGCGGGCGAGGATCGCCCACACCAGCAGCAGGCCGAGGCCCGCGGGCACGACGCCGTCGAGCAGGTAGCCGGCGAACGGCAGGCCGAGCGCCTGGCCGATCAGCAGGTTCTGCGGGTTGCCGATCAGGGTCGCCGCGGAGCCGACGTTCGCGGCGGCGGCGAGGCCGAGCAGGAAGGGCACCGGGTCGAGGCCGCGTCGCACGCAGACGTCGATCAGCACCGGCGCGATCGCCAGGCAGACGACGTCGTTGGTCAGCAGCGCCGCCAGGGCGCCGACGGCGAGCACCAGTTCGAGCAGCAGGCGGGCGGGCGGCACCGGCCGGCGGGCGAGCGCGCGCGTCAGCGCGGTGTAGAAGCCGCCGAGGCGGAACTGGGCCGATACGACCATCAGGCCGAACAGCAGCCCGATGGTGCCGGGATCGATCGCCTGCCACGCCGCTGCGGTCGACAGCGCGCCGCTCGCGACCAGCGCGATCGCGCCGAGCAGCGCCGCCCCGGTGCGGTCGAGCCGCAGCCCCGGCACGCTGCCGACCAGCATGACCGCGTAGACCAGCGCGAAGACGACGAGGGCCGCGTCCAAGCGGCGGCACGCTATCGCGGCGGTCGGCGGCCCGCCACGGCGTCAGCGCGCCGCGGCGGCGAACTCGGCGGCGTAGACGTCGCGCACCCAGTCCGGGAACGACAGCTGCGCGGCGTGGCGTTCGTAGCGGTCGAGCACTTCGCCCATCGCCTCGGTGCCGAAGGCGCCGAGGTGGCCGTGCGGCACGAGGCGCAGCTCGGCGCGTGCGGCCGTGAGGTTGCCGGTGTCGTGCAGCACGACGATCGCGGCGGCGAGGCCGGTGCGGTCGACGCCAGCGCGGCAGTGCAGCAGCAGCGGCCGGGGCGCGGCATCGGCGACGTGCCACAGTTCCAGCAAGGTCTCGGGGCGCGGCAGCCGCGTCGCCGACATCGGCACGTGCCAGAAGGCGGCGCCGCTGGCGGTGGCGGCGCGCTCCGAGGCGCGGGCCGGGTCGCTGGGTCCCCGCAGGCAGACGACGGTGCGGATGTCGTGGGCGGCGATACGCCGCGCGAGCTGGTCTTCGCCCGGCTGCGGCGAGCGGAACACGTCCGGCCGCACGGCGCGGAACCCCGTGCAGGCGGTCGCCGTCACCAGGAGCAGCAGGGGCAGGCGGTGGCGCAGGTTGGTCACGGAGGCACTTTCGGCCACGGGTGGGTTCCTACCCCAGCGGCCCGGCCTGGTCACCGCCCTGGCGGGGCCATGCCATCGGCGCGGCCGTCCTCGAGGTCGATCTCGCGGGCCCGCTGCTGGAACTCGGCCTCGGTGCAGAGGCCCTTCTCGACGCAGAGCCGCTGCACCGTCTTGCAGGCCAGCGCCAGCTCGCCGAGCGCCCGCAGCAGCCGTTCCTCGTCGAGGCCGCCGCGACCCTTGAGGGCGTTCATCTCGTGGCGCAGCCGTTCGGTTTCCTGGCGCGCGTCGGTGATGCGGGTGTGCTGCCAGGCGTCGAAGATCCAGTTGAGCAGGCTCATGGCGTGGTGGGGGCGGTGGGGGAAGGATAGCGCGCCGGCGTCACCGCGCCGGCTCCGCCGGCGGCGGGGCGGCCGGAGGCTGCAGGCCGGCGGTGAACGCCAGCGTGCTCAGCACCAGCAGCGCGGCCAAGTGGAACGGCACCGTCCGGCCGAGCGCGTCGTAGGCCCAGCCGTAGGCCAGCGGCGCCAACAGGCGCGAGGCGCCGCCGAAGGTCTGCTGCAGGCCCAGGTAGAGGCCGCGGTCCGCGGCCGCGACGCGACCGGACAGCAGGGCCGTCACGCACGGGAACGTGAACGAGGTGCCCAGGGGCAGCAGCGCCACCGCCAGCGCCAGGCCGGGCAGCGACCCGGCCAGCGCCATGCCGGCGAGGCCCGCCGCCAGCGTGACGATGCCGGCGCGCGCGAGCCTCGCCTCGCCGAGGCGGTCGACGAGGGGGCCGAGCAGCAGCACGCGCGCGAGCACCGAGATCGCGCCGATGTAGAGGAACACGTAGCCGATGGTCTGCTCGGTGACCGCCCAGCGCGCGTGCAGGAACAGCGCCAGCACGGCGCTGATGCCCTGGAACGAGCCGATGGCGATGCCGTAGATCCAGATCAGCCGCGACGCCGGTTCGCGCACGCGGGTCAGCACCTGCCACGCGGCGCCGCGCGCCGACAGCGGCGCGGTCGTGCGCGGCCCTGCCGGCGCCGCGCGCGACTCGCGCAGCCAGGTCGCCGCGAACCAGAGGTTCAGCAGGCAGAGCAGTGCGGCGCCGAGGCCCGGGGTCGCGGCGCCCAGGCGCACGGTCGCCGCCCCGGGCCACAGGTCGAGGTGGCCGACGTCGACGAGCACGGCGCCGAGCGCCGGGCCCAGGGCGACGCCGAGGTTGGTCGCCGCCGACAGCCAGCCGAGCGCGCGCGTGCGCTGCGCCGGTTCGATGGTGTCGGCGACGTAGGCCTGCACCACGGCGACGGTGCCGCCGCCGGCGCCCTGCACCAGCCGCGACAGCAGCAGCAACCACAGCGAATCGGCGGCGGCCAGGATCAGGAACGCCAGCGCCGCGGCGCCGAGCGCGATCATCAGCACGGGGCGGCGACCGACGCGGTCGGACAACCGGCCCCACCACGGCGCGCTCAGCAGCTGCGCCACCGTGTAGGCCGACACGACCATCCCGGTCAGCGCGCCGACGCCGAGCCTGCCGAGCCACGGCAGCGTGATGCCGTCGCCGGCGAACTGCTGCACGTAGAACGGCAACAGCGGCAGGACCAGGAACAGGCCGACCATGTCGAGGAAGGCGGTGGCCATCAGCACGACGAGGCGGCGCGGCACGCGGCGGAGTTCGCGGGCCATCACCAGGGTCACCAGCGCGCCGAGCGCCCAGACGGCGACGCGCGCCCCCGGCGTCGCCAGGAGGTCGAGCGGGCCGTCGGCCGCCGCCGTCATGCGCCAGCGCCGCGGCGGCGCGCGGTCACCTCGATCTCGATGCGCAGGTCCGGCTCGGCGAGGCCGGCGGCGAACATCGTCGCCGCCGGGCGCACGCTGCCGAACGCGGCGCGCAGGATCGGCCAGCAGGCACGGAACTCGCCCCGGTCCGGCAGGATGTAGGTGACGCGCACGACGTCCTGCAGCGAACTGCCGGCCGCGGCGAGCGCGCGTTCGATGTTGGCCAGGGCCTGCCGGCACTGCGCCTCGACGCCGGCGGCGAGGCGCATGGTGGCGTAGTCGTAGCCGGTCGTGCCCGAGACGAAGATCCAGTCGCCGTCGACGACGGCGCGCGAGTAGCCGATCTCGGCCTCGAAGGCGGAGCCGGAGGTGATGTGCTGGCGCGGCATGCGCGCACGGTAGCGGGCGGCCGGCCGGCGGGCGCGGGTCCAGTCGGGGGCTACCCCTTCGCCGGCTTCGCCCGCCGCGGCTCGAACGGGTGCGCGAACGGCTCGGGGGCGATGCCGTCCAGCAGCGTGCTCTGGCCGTGCGCGACGTCGTCGCCGACCGCGCCGACCAGCCGCCGCAGCCGTTCCATCTGCAAGAGCCCGGTCAGGAGCCGCGTGCCGCGCACGCGCGCCATCAGCTGCTCGCACTGCAGCGCCGCGACGCGCTGCTGGCTCGCGTCCTGCTGGGCCGCGTGGTGGACGAGCGCCAGCATCGTCACCAGCTGTTCGATCACCTTGCCGAGCCGCTGCAGCGGGATCTGCGCCCGCGTCAGTTCGAGCTGGAACCACAGGTTGATGCCGAGCCAGGCCCAGCGCAGCCAGCGCAGCCGCTGTTCGGCGAAGCGCGCGTAGCGGCGCAGGCCCTCGGGCAGCAGCTGGTAGCGCGGGATCCAGCGCGTTGGCAGCAGGAGCAACGGCAGCCGCAGCACCTCGATCAGGCCGTTGCCGAGGATCCAGCCCTCGAGCCGCCAGAACGAGCCGGTGCCGAGCAGCCGCCGCGTCGCCGTCCACAGCCGGCCGGGGTCGGTGAACAGCGTCCACGGCGTGAGCCGCAGCAGCCGCCGGTCGGGCGGCAACGGCTTGCCGTCGGGACCCTGGTTGATCGACTGGATCACGCCGAGCATGCCGGCCATGCAGCGGCTGGTGAAGGCGTCGGTGACGTCCTTCACCATGCCCATCAGGATCAGGTCGTCCTCGCCCTCGACGACGCCGAACACGTGCATGTTGGCGCGCGCCTGGTGCACGCGCGAACCCTGGTCGAACGAGCGGCCGCCGAGCACGCGCTCGCAGGCGATCTGCGATTCGAGCGCGCTGGTCGCCGCCGCCGACTTGGTCAGGTCGCGCAGGCCGGCGAGGTCGTGACCGTCGGCGTCCTGCTGCAGCGACAGGTGGCTCAGCGCGCGCGACTGCAGGGCGCCGCCGAGCATGCGGCCGAGGTGCTGGCGCGGCAGCTCGTGCTGGATCACCGCGCCGCCGACGCCGTCGCGCGCCTCGGCGTCGGCGGCGGCGTCGGCGGCGAACATGCGCTGGTAGCCGGCCGCCATCGCCGCCAGCATGCAGCGGCCCATGCGCAGGCAGTAGAACAGCACCTCGACGCCATCGGCCTGGATCTGCTCCTCGCGGCGCAGCGGGTAGTGGTCGAAGTGCAGCCGCGAGTTGTGGTTGGCGGTGAAGGCGCCGGTGCGCGACGACTCGCAGCGGAACCCGAAGTCCTGGCCCTGGTCGCCGCGGGCGATGTCGTGGTCGGGGAGCCGCGTGACGAACAGGCCGACCTGCTTCCCGTCCTTGCCGAGCCGGGCGACGATGCCGACCAGGGCGCCGTGCGTGGCGTTGGTGATCCACAGCTTGTTGCGGTCGCCGGCGGCGTGCAGCCGGAAGCCGCCCTTGCCGCCGTCGAGCTGCGGGTCCGGCTCGACGTAGGCGCGCACCTTCTTGGCGTTGACGCCGATGCCGACCTCGGTGAGGCCGAACGCCATCAGCTGGCCCTCGGCGACCAGCGGCAGGAACGTGCGCTTCTGCGCGTCGGTGCCGTAGGCGAGCAGCGAGCCGGCGCCGATCGTCAGTTCGCCGGAGATCTCGACCGCCAGCGGGCCGAGGCCGTTGGCGGCCAGGTCCTCCTCGACCAGCGCCAGTTCGACGTAGCGGCCGTCCAGGCCGCCGAACTCGGCCGGCACCGTGAAGCCGTAGCCGCGCTCGGCGGCCACGGCGGCCCGCAGCGCGGCCGACAGCTTGCCGTCGGCGGTGAACGCCTCGCCGCGCGCGAGGCAGCCCAGCGCCGCGGCGACGACGCCGTGGCCGCGGTCCCCGGCGCGCTGCGCGGCCGCGGCGCCGCTCTGCAGCTCGGCGGTGTCGGGCGCGGGGCCGTAGATCAGGCGCTCGACCAGCCCACGCTTCTGGCGGCCGAGCCGGGCCGCGGCCTGCCGCGCGGCGGCATCGAGCGCGCCGACGTCGCGTGCCGATTCGGCGTCGCCGGCGGCGGCGAGCGCTTGCGCCGCGGTCGAGGCTTCGGGGGCGGGGGAGGCGGAGGGTTCGGGCAGGGTCACGGCGGTGCGGATCGGGGGGCGAACATGGTGCCCGCCGGCGGCGGGCGGGGGAACTTCGATCTGCACCGGCGGCGGGATGCCCGGGCGCCGACCCGCGCAGCTTGGAACTGGCGTCGCGGCGGGCTACCGTTCGAGCCCCAATTCAGGACGCATTTCCAGGAACCCCACCGTGAGCCAAGTGACGACGACCCAGGTCGGGCAGATCGTGCCCGAGTTCGAGATGGAGACCTACCTGCCGACGAAGAAGGACTTCGGCAAGTTCAGCCTCGCCGAGGCCAAGAAGGCCGGCAAGTGGACCGTGCTGGTCTTCTACCCGGCCGACTTCACCTTCGTCTGTGCCACCGAGTTCGCGGCGCTGGCCGAGCAGTACCCCGCGCTGCAGAAGATGGGCTGCGAGGTGCTGACGGTCAGCACCGACACCAAGTTCACGCACCTGGCGTGGCAGAAGCACGAGGGCGAACTGGCCGGCGTCACCTACCCGATGGCGGCCGACCGCACCGGCGACGTCGCGCGCCTGTTCGGCGTCTACCTGCCCAACGGCCTGGCGCTGCGCGGCACGTTCATCATCGGCCCGGACGGCAAGCTGCACGGCAGCGAGATCAACTTCCTCAACGTCGGCCGCAACATGGAGGAACTGACCCGCAAGGTGCAGGCCTTCATCCACTTCAGCAAGCTGCCCGAGGAGGCCTGCCCGGCGAACTGGAAGAAGCCCGGCGACAAGTCGCTGAAGCCGAGCGCGGCGATGGTCGGCAACGTGCACCAGGCGATGAAGGGCTGAGTCGGGTCGTCGCCGTGGGACCGTCGCCGCGCCTCCTGGTGCTGCGCCGCGGCGGCCTCGGCGACACGCTGCTGCTGGCGCCGCTGCTGCGGGCGCTGCGGCGCCGGCACCCGGGAGCGGCGATCACCGTCGCCGGCGTGCGCGAGTTCGCCGCCGTGCTCGTGGCCTACGGCGCCGCGGACGCCGCCCGCTCGAGCGAGGACCTGGCCCTGTGGTCGCCGGCCACCGCGCGCGAGCGTCTGTCCGCCTGGGACCTCGGGTTCGCCGACGAGCCGGCGGCGGCCGCGGCGGCGCCGCCCGGGGTCGTCGTGCGCACGTTCGTGCCCCGTCCGGTCGACGAGGCGCCGTTCGGCCTGCAGCTCGCGCGCCAGCTCGACCTCGCACCGCGCTGGCCGGAGGACGCCTGGCTGTTGCCGCCGGCCGCAGGACCGCGGTCGGGCCCGGTGCTGCTGGCGCCCGGCAGCGGCGGCGCCACGAAGTGCTGGCCGCGGGCGGGTTGGCTGGCGCTCGCGCAGCGGTTGACGGCGGCGCCCGTGGTCGTCGTCGGGCCGGCGGAGGTCGAGCGCGACGACCCGCGCCGCTGGCCGTGGCCGCCGGGCACGGGCTTCGTCGTCGAACCGGAGCCGGTGGGACTCGCGCGCCGGCTCGCCGCCGCCGGCGCGTTCGTCGGCAACGACAGCGGCCCGACCCATCTCGCGGCGATGCTCGGCGTGCCGACGGTGGCGCTGTTCGGCCCGACCGATGCCCGGGTCTGGGCGCCGGTGGGCCCGCACGTGCGCGTGGTCGCGCAGCAAGGGCCGATCGCCGGCCTGCCGCCCGCCGCGGTGCAGGCGGCGCTGCGCGGCGTCGCCGAGGCTCAGGGCAGCCGTTCGCGGACCTTCTGCCAGTAGCGCTGCGTCGCGTCGTTCGCGGCGCCGCGCGGACCGCCGTTGTGGATCCGCGCGATCGTTTCGGCATCGCCGAGGCGCCAGGCCGCCGGCGCCCAGCGGCGCATGTAGGCGTCGAGCACGCGCTCGGCGTAGTCGCGGCGGCGGCAGTCCGGGTAGTCGCCGCCGAGGCCGGGCTCGAACTCGATCGCGTCCTGCCAGTAGACGCGGTGGATCTGGTAGGGGCCGATGGCGAGTCCGCCATCGCCGTCGGGCACGTCGTCGCGGTCGCCGCTCTCGACGAAGCGGATGGCGTCCAGGATCTGCTGCCGCGGCCAGGTCGCGCGGGCCGCGTCGCCGCCTGCGGTCCACCACAGGCCGCCGAGCAGCAGCGCGGCGGCACCCGCGGCGAGGCGGCGGCGCCGCGGCCAGCGGCGCCACGCCAACGCCCAGGCCGGCAGCCGCAGTCGTTCGGGGCGGTCGGTCATGGTCGCGGTCTCCGCACGACGAGCGCGATGCCGGCGGTCACCAGCAGCGTGCCGAGCCAGGCGGCGGCGTCCATCGCGCCGTCGCCGACCAGGGCGGCGAGCAGCATCGCCAGCACCGGCGTCACGTAGGTGATCAGGGACAGCCGCGAGGCGGGCGCCGTGCGCAGCAGGTGGAAGTAGACGCCGAACGCGAGCGCGGTGCCGAACAACGCCAGGTAGAGCAGGGCCAGGGTGCCGCGCCACGTCCAGGCCATGGCCAGCGGGTCCTCGCGCAGGCACGCCGCTGCGCCCAGCAGCGCGGCGCCGAGCAGCATGCCGTTGCGGTTCAGCCGCACCGAGCTGGTGCCGCTGCCGTACTTCTTGACCAGCGTGGTGCCGACCGCCGACACCACCGGGCTCAGCAGCAGCAGCGCCGCCATGTCGGGGCGGTCGGCGGCGCCGCCGAGGTTGCCGGCGAACACCGTGACGATGCCGCCGAAGGCGACCACGAAGCCGAGCAGCTGCCGCGGGCGCAGCCGTTCGCCGAGCCACCAGACGCCGCTGCCGGCCATCAGCAGCGGGAAGACCGCCCACAGCACCGCGGCGATGCCCGAGGGCACCACCGTCTCGGCCACGTAGAGCACGCCGTAGGAGCCCGCGAAGTTGGTGCCGGCGGCGAGGACCCACAGCCAGGCCGGCGGCGGCGGCGCCGCCTCGCGGCGGCAGAGGCGGGGCGCCAGCAGCGCCATCGCCGCGCCGGCGATCGCGAACCGCAGCGCCGCCGACGACAGCGGCGGCTGGTCGGCGAGGCAGAGTCGGATCGCCCACCACGTGCTGCCCCAGATCGCGCACAGCAGGGCGATCTGCAGCGGCACGGCGAGCGGCGCCGGACGCACGACGGGCTCAGCGGCAGGCATGCACGGCGGTCGCCAGCAGGTGGCGCGGCGACGGGTCCGCGTAGTGGTGGGTCAGCGCGCGCAGGGCCGCGGCGCCGCCGCGGCGGCCGGGCAGCCAAGGCGCCGGCGGCCAGGCGCCGAACGGCGCCGCGAGTTCGACCCGCTGCACGGCGCCGGCCTGCCAGAGGTCGCGTGCCCAACCGATGCCGTGCGGCCACGGCGCGGTGGCGGGCACGCCCCACGGGGCGCTGCCGAGGCCGTAGCCGAGGCCGGCCCAGGCGTTCTCGGCGAGGGTGCCATGCGGCAGCCGCGCGCGCGCGAGGTCGACGTCGTGCTGGTGGGCGGCGAGCAGGTGCGCGGGCGCCCACAGGTAGGCGGCCAGGCTGCCGAAGCAGCGTTCGCGCACGATCGCGGTGGCGGCAGCGAGCCATGCCGCGAGCGTCGCGCCGGCCACCGGCAGCTCGAGCAGCACCGGCGCGAAGTGTTCGCGCGCCAGCAGACTCGCGTCGCGGTCGGCATCGAGGCCTTGGCGCAGCACCGGCGGCAGCTCCGCCCCGGGCGGCTCGGCGCCGGCCGCCTGGACGTAGTCGGTGCGCGCGGCCGGATGGAACGGCGCCCGCGCCGGCAGCGCGCCCAGCGCGCGCTGCACCTCGTGCAGGAACGCGGCCCGCTGCGGCCAGTCGCGGGCGGTCAGCAGCACGCGTGGCGCGACGCAGGTGGCGCCGCCGTTCCACGCCGTGAAGGCGGCGAGCTGGGTCGCGGCCCAGCGCAGCTCGCGCGGCCGCCACGCGCCGGGCAGCACGAAGGCCGGGGTGCAGCAGCCGAGTTCGGCGGTGAACTCCTTGCCGGCCAGGGCGGGGGCCGCGCGCAAGGCGGCCGCGGTCGCGGTGGCGCCGGTCAGGTGCACGGCGTCGACGCCGGGATGGCCGGCCAGCGCCGTGCCGGCGGCGGCGTCGCCGTCCTCGAGGTGCAGCAGGCCGGCCTCGACCAGCGGCGCCAGCGCCCGCGCGAACACCGCCCGCAGCGGCGCGTGCAGGGGGCTCGGCTTCAGCAGCACCGCGCGGCCGCGCAGCAGGATCTGGTCGAGGGCATCGAGCAGCGGCGTCGCGGTGACGTTGCCGGCCCCGAGCACCAGCGCCACGCCGCCCGCCGGACGGGTCGGGCGCGGCGCGGGCGGATCCGGGTAGACGAGCCGGGCCCGCACGCCGCGCAGCAACCAGCGGTCGCCGAGGCCCGCGGCCGGCAGCACGTCGAGGT
The DNA here is from genome assembly GCA_019636245.1 of Planctomycetota bacterium. Lineage (GTDB taxonomy): Bacteria > Planctomycetota > UBA1135 > UBA1135 > UBA2386 > JAEUHS01. Next base: position 92,368 of record JAHBXX010000012.1, read on the forward strand.
GGCTGCCGGCGGCCGCCGCCGGCTGCGGTGGCCGGCCGCGGGCGAGGTCCTGCTCGCGGCGGGCCAGAAGGCGCAGGAAACGCGCCACCGGCAGCGGCCCGCTCGCCCATTCCTCGGCGGCGGTCGCGGCGAGCGCCGTCCAGCCCTTGGCGGCTCGGCTGGCCGCGACCCAGTCGTCGGCGACGGCGGCGACGCGGTGGCCGCATCGGAGCGCCAGGGCGGCCCGTTCGGCGTGCGGGCGGTCGCCCAGGCCGCGGGCCGCGCGCCGCAGCGCGGACAGGATCGCATCGATCGACGGCGCCGGCGCGGCGGGCATGCCGCGGCATCGGAGCCGGCGCCGGCGCGAACGGCAATGGCCGCGGCGTCGTTCGCGGCGGGAACGCCCGCACGGGACTGGACAGCGGCGCCGGGGCCCTGGACTCTGGGCGGCCATGCAGCGTCGTGCGCGCCTGGTCGGGCTGTGGTTGTCGGGCGCCCTCGCGGCCCAGTCGCCGGCGCCGCCGGCGGCGGCCGTGCCGCCCGGCGCGGTCGTCGATGCGCCGTTCACCGACCTGCGCTGGCAGTCGCGCCGCCTGCACGAACTCGGCGCCACGACGGCGACGGTGCTCTACTTCGCGACGATCGAGTGCCCGATCGTGCAGCGCCAGCTGCCGCGCCTGGGCGAACTGGCGCGCGAGTTCGAGCCGCGTGGCGTGGTGGTGCTGGTCGTCAACGTCGGCCCCGGCGACGGGCTCGTCGACGCCGCGGGCCAGGTGGCGACGGCGGCGCCCGCGGCGGTGTTCGCCAAGGACTTCGACCTGGCGCTGGCGCGCGCCTGCGGCGTCGACCGCACCGGCACCGCCGTCGTGCTCGACCGCGACCGGCGCCTTTGCTACCGCGGCCGCGTCGACGACCAGCACGGCTATACGGGCGCGCGGCCGGAGGCCTCGCGCCACGACTTGCGCGAGGCGCTCGCCGACGTGCTCGCCGGCCGGCCGGTCGCGCTGCCTGCGACCGAGGTCAGCGGCTGCCGCATCACGCCGCCGGCCGCCCCGGCCCCCGGGCCGGCCCCGACGTTCGCGCGCGACGTCCTGCCGATCCTGCAGCGGCACTGCCAGGAGTGCCATCGCCCGGGCGGCGAGGCGCCGTTCCCGCTGCTCGACGAAGCGCAGGCGAAGAAGCATGCGGCGATGCTCGCCGAGGTCGTCGCGCAGGGACGCATGCCGCCCTGGTATGGCGCCGGGGCGCGCGACGTGTTCGCCAACCACCGTGGCCTCGCTGCCGGCGAACGGGAGACCGTGGCGCGCTGGGTGGAGGCCGGGCTGCCGGGCGGCGACCCCGCCGACCTGCCGCCGCCGCGGCCGCTGCCGACCAGCGCCTGGCGCATCGGCGAGCCGGACCTCGTGGTCGAGGTCAAGGCGCCAGTGCGGCTGCCGGCCGACGGCACCGTGCCCTACAAGTACTTCGTGCTGCCGCACCGGTTCGAGCGCGACACCTGGGTCGAGGCGGTCGAGATCCGGCCGACGAACGCCCGCGTGCTGCACCACTGCAACCTGGCCAGGGTCCGGCTCGGCGAGGCGTTCTCGCAGGACGGCTTCGTCACCGGCTACGTGCCCGGCGGCGATCCGATGGTCATGGAGCCCGGCACGGCGGTGCGCATCCCGGCCGGCTCGGCGCTGGCGCTGCAGGCGCACTACGTGACCACCGGCGAGCCGGAGATCGACCGCCTGCGCGTGGGCTTCCGCTTCCCGCGCGTCGTGGTGCAGAAGGAGATGCAGGTGGCGATCGTCGCCAACCAGCGCTTCGAGATCCCGCCGGGCGCGCGCGCCCATCCGGTGCGTGCCACGCGCAAGGTGCCCGTCGACGCCGAGGGCATCGGCATGTTCGTCCACATGCACCTGCGCGGCCGCGACATGGTGGTGACGGCGACGGCGCCGGGCGGCGACCCGGAGCGGCTGCTGGTGGTGCCGAACTACAACTTCGACTGGCAGCAGTCGTACCGCTGGGCGCCGGGATCGCGCACCTTCGCCGGTGGCACGCGGTTCGAGGCGCTGGCGCACTTCGACAACTCGGCGTGGAACCCGTTCAACCCCGACCCGGCGGCCGTGGTGCGGTTCGGCCTCGAGACCACCGACGAGATGATGTACCTGTTCGTGTTCTGGGTGGCGCGGGAGCAGGCGCTCGGTCTGCACGTCGACCCGCGCACCGGCCACGAACGGCCGGCGCCGGACCCCCGCTGACACGGCCGGCTTGCGCGCGGGGTCGGTGGCGGTTCCGCTGACCGGCATGACGCCCCGCCACCTGGTCGTTCCCCTGCTCCTGGTGCCGCTGCTGCCGGGCCCGCAGGAACCAGCCGGCCAGGCCGCGGCGCTGCAGCGCACGGCGGCGCTCGCCGCCCCGGGCGAACCGCACGCGCGGCTCGCGCGCCTGGTCGGCCGCTGGCAGGTCGAGACCACGACCACGGACGCGGCGGGCGAGGCGCATGTCGACCGCGGCACGCTGCAGGGCGAGCTGCTGCTCGGCGGCCGCTACGTGCAGCTGCAGGTCGAACGGAGCCTGGCCGGCGGCCCCCTGCGCGGGCTGCAGATCCTGGGCTTCCACGCCTTGCACCAAGTCTACACCTCGTCGTGGCGCGACGACCACAGCACCTGGTCGGTCGAGTGCAGCGGCGCACCCGGCGGCCATGCGGACCGGCTGGTGCTGCACGGCACGCTGGTCGACGCGCGGGATCCCGCCGGCCGGCCGTTCCGGTACGAGCTCGACTTCACCGACGAACGGCGGGTCGACGTGCGGGTGTTCGACACGCAGGCCGGGGCGCTGGTGCTGCGGCAGACGCAGCGGTGGACGCGCGCCTGAGGCCTAGCGGCCCGGCTTCGGCTCGAGGCCGAGCTTCTGCAGCTTCGGCGCGATCATCACCCGGCAGTAGCCCTGGTTCGGGTTGCGGCGGAAGTAGTCCTGGTGGTAGCCCTCGGCCGGCCAGAAGCGGGGTGCGGGCGCCACTTCGGTGACGATCGGGTCCCGCCAGTGCGGCTGCGCGCGGGCGATCGCCGCCTGCGCCTCGGCCTGCTGCGCCGCCGAATGGGTGAAGACCACCGACCGGTACTGGGTGCCGTGGTCGGGGCCCTGCCTGTCCAGGGTGGTCGGGTCGTGGGCGCGGAAGAACCAGTCGAGCAGCTGCGCATAGGAGATGCGGGCCGGATCGAACACGATCTGCACCACCTCGGCGTGGCCGGTCGTGCCGCTGCAGACCTGCTCGTAGGTGGGGTTCTCGACCTCGCCGCCGGCATAGCCGGACGTCACCTCGAGCACGCCGTCGAGCTGTTCGAGCACGGCCTCGGTGCACCAGAAGCAGCCGCTGCCGAAGGTGGCCAGTTCGCGGACCGGCGACGGCTGCGGAGCGGGGGCGGGCGGATCGGTGGGCATGGCGACGGCGGGGGCGGGGGGAGGGGAAGCCGGCGGGGTGGCACCCGGTGTCTCCGGCTGCGAACAGGCGGCGGCGCCGAGCAGCGCCAGCAGCAGGGATGGGAGCCGTGTCGTCGGCATGGGGCGCAGAGTAGGACGGGCGGGTTCGGGCACAACCCGCACCGCAGGCCGGCCCGGGGGCTCGGGAAACTGGCGCTCGGCGCTTCCGGCCGCTGCACCGGCCAGTATCATCCGCGCGGCTGCAGAGCCCTCGCTGCCGTCGTGTCCTGCGCAAGTTCCGGTCGCGCCGAGCGCGCTGCCCTGTGCGGTCATGGCCCGTGCGCGATCCTGCGGTGCACGAAGACACCGATTTGCATGGGCAAGAGACTCTACGTCGGGAACCTCCCCTACGACGCCGACGAGGCCAGCCTGCGGGCCACGTTCGGAACGGACGGCCGCACCGTCGAGCGCGTGCACATCGTGCTCGACCGGGAGACGCAGCGACCGCGCGGCTTCGCGTTCGTCGAGATGGCCACCGAGGAGCAGGCTCGGCAGGCGATCGCGGCCCTCGATGGCACGTTGTTCGGCACCCGGCAGCTGCGCGTCACCGAGGCCGAGGAGCGGCGCCCGGCGGGTCCGGGTGGTCCCCGCGGCCCGGGGGGCCCCGGCGGCCCGCCTCGGGCCGACCGGCCGCCGGCCGGCGGCGCGCCGCGCTTCGCCGGCGGCGCCGGCGGTCCGTCCGGCGGGGGCAGTCCGCGCACGGTCGACGACCCGGCGCGGGGCAACCGCTTCGGTCCGGATGCGAGGCCGCGCCGGGAGCGCGAACAGGAAGCGCAGCGTCGCGCGCCGCGCCGGCGCACCGAGGGCGAGAGCGAGGACTACGGTGGCCGCCGCGGCTACCGGCGGTTCGAGGACGACGACGAGGAGTAGCGGGCGGCGGGGGGAGGCGCGCCCGGTCGGGCCCAGCCCGGAAGCGCACCGGATTGATGTTCGTGTTCCGTTAGGTATACCGCGGGCGTGGTCCTGCTGCTCGCCCGCACGCACTTCTCGCTGCTGACCGCGCCCGCGGCGCCGCGGGCGCTCTGCGAGGAGGCGGTGCGGCGCGGCCATGCCCACCTGGTCCTCGCCGACACGAACGGCCTCTACGGCCTGCTGCCGTTCGCACGCGAGGCGGCGCGCGTCGGCCTGCGGGCGGCGTTCGGCTGCGAACTCGTGCACGCGGGCCAGCGGTTGGTGCTGATCGCCCAGGATCGCGTCGGCTACGCCTCGCTGTGCAGCCTGCTCAGCGAGCGCCATGGGGTTGCCGGCGCGGGCGCCTTCGACCTGGCGCGCGCCTGCGAACGGCACGCGGCGGGGCTGTGGTTCGTCTGCGGCGATCCGCGGCTGCTGCCGGCGTTGTCGGCGCGCCTGCCGGCGACCCGGCTGCTGGTGGCGCTGACGGGCGCCGGCGCGCGTGCCGCGGCTGCCGCGACCCCGATCGAGGTCGCGGGGCGCAAGCTGCCGGATCCAGGCCCGGCGTGGCCGCGGCAGCAGCTGGTCGAGGCGGCGCGGGACCTCGGCCTGCCGCTCTGCGCGGTGCACGAGGTCTGGTTCCCGACCGAGGCCGACTTCGCCCTGCACCAGCTGTTCCTGGCCGTGAAGTGGAACCGGGGCCTGCGCGGCGGCGACGCGGCCGCCGACCTCGGCGGCATCGGCATGGCGTCGCCGCACGCGCACCTGCCGCCGCGCGGGGCGCTGCACGCCGGCCACATCGGCTGGCCGGAGGCGATCGCCATGGCCGAGGCCGTGCTGGCGAGCTGCACGCTGTCGTTCCCCGAACGGGCGTCGCCGGTGTTCCCGCCGGTGGCGCTGCCCGCCGGCCTCGGCGCCGAATCGCGGCTGCGCCAGCTCGTCGCCGCCGGCCTGCGGCAGCGCCACGGCGACGCGCCGGTCGCCCGCGCGCGCGCCGAGCACGAGCTGGCGGTCGTCGAGCGCATGGGCTTCGCGCCCTACTTCCTCGCCGTGCACGCGATCGCCGAGCTGGCGCGCGCGCGCGACATCCCGTTCCTCGGCCGCGGCTCCGCCGCCGGCAGCCTGATCGCGCACTGCCTCGGCCTCACCGAGGCCGATCCGCTGCGCCATGGGCTCCTGTTCGAGCGCTTCCTCAATCCCGGGCGCGCCGACCTGCCCGACATCGACCTCGACTTCTGCTGGCGCCGGCGCGACGAACTGATCGACGCGGTCTACGCGCACTTCGGCCGCGACCACGTGGCGCGGATCGCCACCTTCCAGACCTGCGGTCCGCGCGCGGCCTACCAGGAGGCGGCGAAGGTGCTGGGGTTGCCGCCGGCCGAGGCGGCGCGGCGCAGCAAGCTCCTGCCGTGGCATGCCGCCGAGGACCTCGACCTCGCCGCGGTCGCCGCCGGCACGCCCGGCTTCTGGCGGCGCTCCGCGCCCGCCAGCGCGGTGGCCGACGGCGACGTGCTGGCGCCGGAGCGCGAGGCGCTGCTGCTGGCGGCCGCGCAGCGGCTGCTGGCGGCGCCGCGGCACCTCGGCGTGCATCCGGGCGGCGTCGTGATCACGCCGGCGCCGATCCGCACCCACGCGCCGCTCGAGCGGGCGGCGAAGGGCGTCGTCGTCACGCAGTACGACATGCACTTCGTCGAGGGGCTCGGCCTGGTGAAGATCGACCTGCTCGGCAACCGGGCGCTGTCGATCGTGCACGACTGCGTCGGCATGTTGCGCGCGCATGGCGTCGCCGTTCCCGATCTGGCGACGATCGCCGACGACGATGCGGGCGCGGCGGCGCTGCTGCAGCAGGGCCGCACGCTCGGCTGCTTCCAGGTCGAGTCGCCGGCGATGCGGTCGCTGCTGCAGCAGCTCGGCGCGGCGACCACGGAGCGCGTGATCCAGGCGATCGCGCTGGTGCGGCCGGGCCCGGCGGCCGCAGGCATGAAGGAGGCCTTCGTGCGCCGCGCCCGCGGACTCGAACCGGTCGCCGCCGCGCACCCGCTGCTGGCCGAGGTGTTCGCCGACACCTTCGGCGTGATGCTCTACCAGGAGGACGTGATCCGGGCGGCGATGGCCGTGGCCGGGCTCGATGCCACGGCCGGCGACGGGCTGCGGCGGCAGCTCGGCCAGCGCGGCGCCGGCGCCGGCGAGTTCGACGCGTTCCTGGTCGCCGGGCTGCGGCGCGGCCTGCCGCGCGCGGCGGTCGAACAGGCGTGGGCCGAGATGGCGCGTTTCGCCGGCTACTCGTTCTGCAAGGCGCACGCGGTGACCTACGGCCGGCTCGCCTACCGCTGCGTCTGGCTGAAGGCACGCTGGCCGGTGGCGTTCCTGGCCGCGCTGCTGCAGAACGACGCCGGCTACTTCGCCCCCGGGGTCTACGCCGAGGAGGCCAAGCGCCTCGGCGCGACGTTGCTGCCTCCCTGCGTCGACGCGGCAGGCACCGGTCCGACGCTGGTCGACGCGCGCACGATCCGCATCGGCCTCGGCGCCGTGCGCGGCCTGTCGGCGACCACCGTGCAGGCGATCCTTACCGCGCGTGCGGCCGGCGGCGCGTTCCGGTCGCTGCCCGACTTCCTGGCCCGCGTGCGGCCGGCGCGCGACGAGGTCGAGAACCTGATCCTGGTCGGCGCGTTCGACCGGCTCGGGACGACGCGGCCGGAACTGCTGTGGCGGCTGCAGGTGGCCACGACGCGACAGGGGCAGCAGGCGGCGCGCCGACGACAGCCGCCCGGGGCGCTGTTCGCCGAGGCGATGGCGCCGCGCGACGTGGTCTACCCGCAACTGCCGGAGTTCGACGAGGCACGGCGGTGCGACGCCGAACTGCGGCTGCTGGGCTTCACGCTCGGCAGCCATCCGGTCGACGTGCTGTGGCGCCGCGGTCGGCTGCCGCAGCGCCGCGGGACGGTGCCGTGCGGCCGGCTCGAGGCGCACACGGGCGAGCGGGTCGCCGTCTGCGGCTTCGCCGTCGCCTTCCGTCCGCACCGCGGCGGCATCGGTCGCGACGGCGAGCCGATGGCCTTCGTCACCCTCGAGGACGGCACCGGCCTCGTCGAGGCGACGTTGTTTCCGCCGGTGTTCCGGCAGTACGGCGGCCTGTTGCAGGGGCGCGGCCCGTACGTGCTGCGTGGTCTGGTCGAGCCGCGGCTCGGCGGCGTCGGGTTGCGCGTGGCGGCGGTCGAAGCGGTGGGGGAGTGAGGACCGGGCGCCGCGGTGCGGTTCGCCGGCCGGCGATGTGGTAGGACAGCGCCCCGCATGGCTGGTCCCCGTCGCCGCCGCGGCCCGCTGCCGCAGCCGCCGCCGCTCGGCGCGATCGTGATCGACGGCAGCAACGTGATCGCCAGCAGCACGGCGCGGCCGCTCGAACGGCTCGAGCGCGTGCTCGACTGGTGCCGGGGCTGGCGCCCCGACCTGCCTGTCCACGTGTTCGTCGACCACCGCACGGTCGGCCGCCTCGTGCCCGAAGCCCAGGCGCGGCTCGCCGCGTGGTGCGAGGACGTCACGCCGGGCCGCGCGCGCTGCACCATCTGTCCGCGTGGCGCCGCGGCCGATGGGTTCGTGCTGGCGTTCGCGCGCGCGCACGACGCGCTGGTGGTGTCGAACGACCGCTACTTCGACCACGAGGACCTGCGCCGGAACGCCGTCACCGTGCAGTTCACGCTGGCCGGCGATCGGCTCGAGCTGTTCCCCGAGGCGACGTGGTTCCGGTCGCCGGGCACGGCGCTGCGCGTGGCGCTGGCCGACCTGCAGCAGCGCCGCGCCCCGGCTGCGCCCTGAGGCTCATCGCGGCGGCGCCGGCGGCGTCCGTTCACCTCGGTGCACGGCCAGGAAACCCAGCGCCGACAGGGCGCCGAGGCCGCCGCAGGTCCACCACAGCGCGGCCGGGCCGGCGGCGTCGTAGAGTTCGCCGCCGAGCCACGGCGCCAGCACGAAGCCGAGCGAGAAGGTGCTGGTGTAGACGCCGTTGTAGGCGCCGCGCGCGTGGGCCGGCGCGCGGTCGTAGACCCAGGCGCCGAGCTGCGGCATCTGCAGGACCTCGCCGATGGTCAGCACGACCATCGACAGCACGACGCCGAGGGCGCCGAGCGGCGGCAGCAGCAGCAGGAAGGCCGTGCCGGTGACGAGCGCGCCCAGCGCCACGATCGGCAGCGCGGCGCGCCGGCGCAGCGCGTGCACCACCGGCAGCTCCAGCAGCACGATCAGCACCGGGTTGATCGCCAGGAACCAGCCGATCGTCTTCTTGTCGTAGCCGAAGGTCTCGGCGAGCCAGCGCGATTCGGTGCTGAAGTATTGGATGAAGACGACCAGGTAGAGCACGCAGCAGACCATCGCGCCGACGAACCGCCGGTCGCGCCGCACGGCGCCGAGGCCTTTGCCGGCGTCCGGCGTCGTCGACGGCGCGACCGCGGGCCGCCACCGGCGCAGGAACAGCCACACCAGTCCGGCCGCCAGACCGCAGGTCGCGCCGTCGGCGACGAACAGCCAGCGGAAGTCCACGTCGGCGAGGTGGCCGCCGACCGTCGGCCCGATCGCCCAGCCGGCGTTCAGCGCCAGGCGGTTCAGCGCCAGCGCCTTGCGGCGCAGCAGCGGTTCGCAGCTGGCGCCGACCGCGGTGATGTTGCCCGGCCGGAACGCGTCGTTGACGACGCCGAGCACGAACACGCTGCCGGCGAGCAGCCAGGGGTGCTGCACCTGCGTCAGCACCAGCATCCAGACGCCCGTCGCCGACAGCGTCACGACCTGCACGCGCACCGGCCCGAGCCGATCGGCGAGCCGGCCGCCGAGCAGGCTGCCGAGGATGGCGCCGATGCCGTAGAGGCTCAGCAGCCGTCCGGCTTCGCCCACCGAGTAGCCGAAGCGTTCGCCGAGGTAGAGGCTCAGGAACGGCACCACCATCGCGCCGGCGCGGTTGACGAACGCGGCGAGGCACAGGAGCCACGTCGTCGCGGGCAGGCCGCGGCACGAGTCGCGGTAGTGCGCGGCGAGGCGGCGGAGCCAGGACACGGGGTTCAGCCGCGGCGCAGCGCCTGCACCGGCGTCATGCGCGCCGCGCGCAGCGCCGGCCACAGGCCGCCGACCAGGCCGAGCGCCGCGGCGAAGCCGATCGACCAGGCCAGCACGACCGGCGTCGTGCGGAACGCGAACGTGACCTCGCTGAAGGTCTGGTTCATGGTGCCGGTCTCGGCGCCCTGGAATGGCAGCACCAGCAGACAGCCGAACAACCCGCCGCCGAGTCCGAGCAGCACCGCTTCGCCGAGGAACGCGGCGAAGATCGCGACCGGACCGTAGCCGATGGCCTTCAGGATGCCGATCTCGTGCATGCGGGCGCCGATCGCGGCCAGCATCGAATTGGTGCCGGTGAACACCGCGGCGATGCCCATGACGACGGCGAGGAAGCCGCCGAGGATCGAGAACGTCGTCGACAGCCGCTGCGTCTGGCTGGCCAGGTAGTCGCGCTCGGTCTGCACCTTGGGCTGCACGCGCAGGTCGTCGGTGTAGCGGGCCTCCAGCGCGGCGAGGTCGGTGCCGGCCGGCACCTTCGCCAGCACACGGCTGCGCACCGGCCGCTGCAGCGCCACGGCCAGCCGGTCGAGGTCGCCCCAGATCTCGCTGCGGTAGCCGCCCTTGCCCTCGAACACGCCGACGATGCGGAAGGTCACGGTGTTGATGCGCAGCACGTCGCCGACGCCGCAGTTGGCGATGCGGCCGACCAGGCCCTCGCCGACGATCAACTCGTCGCTGCCGGGTGCGAGCCGGCGGCCGTCGCGCAGGCGCACGTCGTCGCCGTGGATCGCGAACGTCGCCGGCTGCACGCCGCGGATCGAGACGTTGGTCTCGCCGCCGTCGACCTTGCGCAGCCGCACGGCGAGGAACAGCTCGGCGCTGGCCAGCGGCTGGCCCTGCGCGTCGAGTTCGACCTCCGGCACCTCCTTGGCGAGGATGTCGCACTGCTCGCGGGTCAGGCCGGATTCGCCCTCGGAGGTGGCGCCCCGGCGCAGGAACACCGCGAGGTCGTCGCGGCCGCGCTCCTGGAACAGGGTCGCGAAGCCCTGCTGCAGCGACAGCATGCCGGCGAGCACCGCGACGGTGGCGCCGATGGCGCAGACGGTCAGCAGCGTCGAGGAGCTGCGCACGAACAGGCTGCGCAGGTTGTAGCGGAACGGGACCAGGGCCATCAGCCGACCTCCCGCAGCGCCTGCACGGTGGTGAGGCGCGCCGCGCGCAGGCCGGGCACCAGTCCGGAGATCACGCCGACCGCGAGCGCGATGCCGGCGCCGAGCAGCAGCGTGCTGCCGTCGAAGCCGAAACCGGGCAGGAACGCGGCGGTCACGGCCTGCATCGGTCGTTCGATCGCGAGCCCCAGCAGGCCGCCGAGCGCCGCGCCGAGGCCGCAGAGCAGCAGGGCCTCGCCGACCAGGAGGCCGGCCGCGGTCGCGTCGGTGAAGCCGAGCGCCTTCAGCACGCCGAGGTCGCGGGTGCGTTCGCGGCCGGCCATGATCATCGTGTTCAGCACGGCGAAGAAGATCGCGAACAGCACCGCGCCGCCGACCATGCGCAGCAGCGCCGGCACGTCGCCGAGCATGGTGATGAACTGGCGGTTGAACTCGGCTTCGGTGGTCGTCTGCACGCGCTGCGGCCCGTTCTCGAACATCGCGTCGACGGCCTGCTGCACGGCCAGCGGATCGGTGCCGGGTCCGAGCCGCAGCATGTAGACGCCGACGCCGTCGGGACCGACGGCGCCGCCCTGCTGCAGGGACTCGTGCAGGTAGTCGTAGTGGAAGAACATCTGCTGCTCGTCGAACGACGGCGAGCGGCTCTGGTAGATCGCCTGCACCGTGAACTCCCACGGCCGGCCGTCGGTGCGCGTGAAGATCGTGCCGGTGATCGGCACCGTCTGGCCGACCCGCCAGCCGTACTTGTCGGCGAGCTGCTGGCCGACGATGCAGGCGGTGCGCTGGCCGGCGAAGTCCTCGTAGCGGCCCGCGGCGATCGACATCTCCGGATAGCTGCGCAGGAAGGTGTCGGCGTCGATGCCGAACTGGGCGAAGAAGCCGCCCTTGTCCTGCTCGTAGCGGCCGCCGAACCATTGCCACTTGCAGATCGCCTCGATGCCGGGCACCGCGGCCATCTTCTGCTGGTAGGACAGCGGCAGGTCGACGTAGAGGCTGACCGCCGACTGCACCAACAGGCGGTTCGCCGCCGACGCGTCGAGCGTGCGCGCGAGGCCGGACGTCACCGCGTGCAGCACGCAGATCAGGAACACCGCGACCGCGACCGACAGCACCGTCAGCGCGGAGCGCAGCCGGTGCCCGAGCACGTTGCGCAGCAGCAGCTTCCAGGGCATCTCAGACCCTCCTGGCGCCGGCCGGGCGTTCGTTGCGATCGATGCGGCCCAGCTTGCCCTTGTCGAGGTGGATCACCTGGTCGGCGAAGCCGGCCGCCTGCGGATCGTGGGTGACCATCAGGATGGTCTTGTTCAACTCGCGGTTGAGCCGCTGCAGCAGGTCGAGCACGGCGTCGGCGGTGGTGCGGTCGAGGTCGCCGGTCGGTTCGTCGGCGAGGATCACCTGCGGATCGGTGGCGATCGCGCGGGCGATCGCGACGCGCTGCTCCTGCCCGCCCGACAGCTCGCGCGGCTTGTGGTCCATGCGGTCGCCGAGGCCGACGAGCGCCAGCGCGCGCTCGGCCTGCTCCCGGCGCTGCGCCTTCGACAGCGGCGCCAGCAGCAGCGGCAGCTCGACGTTCTCGCGGGCGGTCAGCACCGGCAGGAGGTTGAAGCCCTGGAACACGAAGCCCACGTGCGCGGCGCGCCAGCGGGCCAGCTCGCTGCCGTCGAGCGAGGTCAGGTCGGTGTCGCCGACGACGACGCGGCCGGCATCGGCATGGTCGAGGCCGCCGACGAGGTTCAGCAGCGTGGTCTTGCCGGACCCGGAGGGTCCCATCAGCGCGTAGAAGGTGCCGGCTTCCATCTGCAGCTCGAGGTCGTCGAGCACGCGCAGCGACTCGCCGCCGCGATGGTAGGTCTTGGTGACGGAGTGGATGGCGATGGCTGCGGCCATGGTCTGGGCGGGGTCAGGGGAGGCTCAGTTGGCGGCGACGCGCACGCGGTCGCCGTCCTGCAGGGTCGGGGGGGGATCGACGACGATGCGGCTGCCGGGCGCGAGCCCCTGGTCGATCGCCACGCGGCCGCCCTTGCGTTCGCCGGTGCGCACCGGCGTGAAGCGCACGCGGTCGCGTTCGACGACGAAGACGCCCTGGTCGCCGCCGACCTGCACGACGGCGGGTTCGGGCACGACGAGGGCGCGCCTCTCCGGGGCGGCGGTCTCGGCCGTGTCGGCCGGGTCGCGGAAGACGATGCGCACGCCCATCTCGGGCCGCAGCCGCTCGTCCTTGCGCAGCAGCCGCACGCGCACCTCGACGGTGGCCTTCTGGCGGTCGGCCGTCGGCCAGATGCGGTCGACGACGCCGTCGTAGCGGTCGTCGGGGAAGGCGTCGAGGAACACGTCGGCGGGTGCGCCGAGCCGGACCGAGCCGAGCGAGGTCTCCGGCACGTTCGCCTGCACCTCGAGGGAATCGAAGTCGACCATCGTGCAGACGGCGCCGCGGGCGTTGCTGCCGCCCTGCACGTTCGGCGACACGACCTCGCCGACCTCGGCGTCCTTGAGCACGACGATGCCGTCGAACGGCGCCCGCACGTCGGTCTTGTCGAGCGTCGCCTGGGCGAGGTCGCGGGCGGCCGCGGCGACCTCGCGCTGGGCCTGGACCACGGCCAGGTCGCCGCCGGCGACCGCGAGGCGCTGGCGGGCGGTCGCGGTGGCGGTCTCGGCGCCGGCCACGGCGGCGGTCAGCGCCGCCAGGCGGGCGCGGCCGGCGTCGAGGTCGGTCTGCGCGCGCTGCAGGTCGCGGTCGGCGCCGATGCCGGCCGCGAGCAGTTCCTGCACGCGGGCCAGCTCGCCCTCGAGCCACTGCACGGTGGCGGCGCCCTCGTCGCGCTGGGCGCGGGCGGTCACCGTGGCCGCCTCGGCCTGCGCGAGTTCGGCGCGGCTGGCGACCTGGGCGGCCTCGCTGCGCTGCACGCCGGCCTCGGCCGCCGCGAGATCGGCCTCGGCCCGCTGCAGCGCGGCGCGGAACTCGTCGGCGTAGAGTCTGGCGACGACGTCCCCGCGCTTGACCACCGAGCCCTCGCGCACCGAGAGTTCGACGATGCGGCCGGGCACGTCGGACGACAGCGCGGCGCGGCGGGCGGCGACGACGTAGCCGTTCGCGGCGGTGCCGCGCACCGCCGCCGCGGCCGCCGGCGCCAGGTCGGTGACCAGCAGGGTGCGCACCGGTTGCAGGCGCAGCTGGTCGACCAGGTCGCCGAGCGGCCGCCAGAACAACCACGCCGCCACGCCGGCGGCGCCGAGCGCGGCGAGCCGCCAAGGCCAGGCGCTGCGCCGTCGGCGCGCCGCCGGCGGCTGCGGGTTGCGGTCGATCTTCAGGGTCTGCAGGTCCACGGGTCGGCGCGGGCGCGGACGAAGGGCGCGGCAGGATAGCGGTAGCGCCCTCGAAATACCGCTGGCGGCGCGTATGGTGCGGCGCATGGTCGTGCCGGTCGTGCGACGCATCCTGGTGCCCGTCGATCTCGCCGAGAGCCGGGCGCCGGACCTCGACTACGCGATCCGGCTCGCGGCGCAGTTGCGCGCCGAGCTGCTGCTGCTCGCGGTCGTCGACACGCCGGCGACCGTCCAGCTGATCGGCCGGCATCGCGCGATGGCCAGCGGGGACCGCGACTTCGACAAGGCCCTGCACGAGGAGGTGCGGCAGATGCTGCAGCAGTTCGTCGATGGCGCCGCCGCGCAGGGCGTGCAGGCGCTCGGCCACCTGACGTTCGGCGAGGACGTCGAGGAGCAGATCCTCAAGGAGGCGCTGCTGCAGAAGGTCGACCTGATCCTGGTCCGGTCGCACGGTCGCACCGGCATCATGAAGGCGCTGCTCGGCAGCACCGCCGGCGAGATCCTGAAGGCGGCTCCCTGTCCGGTGCTGGTGGCGCGAACGTGAAGGGCGCCGCGGGCAGGGGGCGCCAGGGCGGTCGCGGCGGCGGCGCCGGCCGGGCTGGAAAGACCGGGCGGATGGCGGCCCGCACCGCCCTGCGTGCCGGCGGCGGCGCGGCCGTCGCGGGGCCGCTGGCGCTGCCAGCCAGCGCGCTGCGCTGGACCTGCCCGCCGCTGCGGCCGTCGGGCCGGCCGCCGAAGGCGGCGTTCCTGCTCGGCCAGGAGCGGCCGATGGCGGCCCTGCGCACCGGCCTGTCGATGCACGCGCCGGGCTACAACCTGTTCGTCTCGGGCCTCGTCGGCTCCGGTCGCACGGCCGTGGTCGAGCACCTGCTGCGCGACATCCAGCCGGTCTGCCGGCGCGTGCCCGACCGGGTGTTCGTGCACAACTTCCGGGAACCGAACCGGCCGCTGCTGGTGTCGCTGCCGGCGGGCCGGGCGGCGGCGTTCCGCCTGGAGCTGCTGGAACTCGGCCGCACGCTGATCGGCTCGCTGGAGGCGGCGCTGCGCTCGCGGCCGCACCGCATGTCGCGCCGCGTGGTGCTGCGCGCCGGCAGCAGCCGTGAGCGGCGCATCATGGAGGCGCTGCAGCGGCAGGCGCAGAAGCAGGGCTGCGCGCTGGTGCGCTTCCAGGCGCAGGGCGGGGCGTCGACGGCCGACATCTATCCGGTCGTGGACGGCGAGCCGATCACGCTGGACGCGCTGTCGGCGCTGGTGATCGAGGGCAAGGTCGACGAGGCGCAGCGGACGCGGCTGATGCAGCAGCGCGAGCAGCTGCTCGAGCGGCTCGACGAGGTCAACGACCGGGTGCGCGAGGAGCGCCAGCGCATCGACGGCGAGCTGCGGGCGATGGACCGGCAGCTCGCGTTCCGCGTGCTGCAGTCGCTGACCAAGGCGTTCCAGGCCCGCTGGCCGCAGCCGGAGATCGCCGACTGGCTCGACGCCGCCGGCGAGTTCGTCGAGCGCCACCTGCACCGTTTCCTCGGCGCCGACGACGGCGACGACGAGTCGCGCGCCGGCGAGGTCGAGGTCGCGGCGGCACCGGAACCACGGCTGGTCGAGTTCCAGGCCAACGTGGTCAAGACCTCGTGCAGCGACGCCTGTCCGGTGGTGATCGAGACGAATCCGACCTACGCCAACCTGTTCGGCACGATCAGCGCCCCGGCGGACGGCGCCGCGCCCGGCCCGACGAACGTGCACCCGGGGGCGCTGCTGCGCGCCGAGGGCGGCTACCTGGTGCTGCGGTGCCTCGACGTGCTGCGCGAGAACGGCGTCTGGCCGCAGCTCAAGCGCACGCTGCAGACCGGCCGGCTCGAGATCCGCGAGTTCGACCAGGGCGCCGGCACGCCGACGGGCGCGCTGCAGCCAGAGGCGATCCCGCTGGAGATCAAGGTGGTGCTGATCGGCGAGCCCGGGGTCTACGAGCACCTGGCCGGCGAGGACCCGCAGTTCCCGCAGATCTTCAAGATCCACGCCGAGTTCGACACCACGATCGCCGTCGACGCGGAGAACCTGACCCGCTACGCCGACTACGTGCAGTGGCTGGTCGACAGCGAGCGGCTGCGGCCGTTCGCGCCGCAGGCGATGGCCGCGATCGCCGAGTACGGCGCGCGCGCGGCCGGCCGGCGCGACCGCCTGATCACGCGCTACAGCGAGCTCGGCGATCTCGCCCGGGAGGCCTCGCACCTGTGCGAGGAGGCCGGCGCGCGCACGGTCACGCGCGAGCACGTCGAGGGCACCGTGCAGCGCCAGCGGCGGCGGCACGACCTGCCGCAGGAGCTGACCGAGCGCGACTACGCCTCCGGCTACATGCGGCTGTCGACCAGCGGCACGGAGATCGGCCAGATCAACGCCCTGACGGTGCTGGACACCGGCACGATCGAGTTCGGTCGTCCTTGCCGCATCACCTGCAACTCCGGCGTCGCCACGGCCCAGCAGTCGGGACTGGTCAACATCGAGGGCCTCGCCAACCTGTCGGGCCCGATCCACGACAAGGGCGTGATGATCCTCGAGGGCTACCTGCTGCAGGAGTTCGGCCGCGAGGGGCCGCTGTGCATGCAGGCCACGATCTGCTTCGAGCAGCTCTACAACGGCGTCGAAGGCGACTCGGCCTCGCTGGCGCAGCTGCTGGCGCTGCTGAGTTCGCTGAGCGGCGTGCCGCTGCGCCAGGGGCTCGCGGTCACCGGCTCGGTCAACCAGAAGGGCGAAGTGCAGGCGGTCGCCGCCGTCAACGACAAGATCGAGGGCTTCTACCGCCTGTGCCGGGCACGCCGCCTGACCAAGGACCAGGGCGTCGTGCTGCCACGCGCGAACGTCGGCGACCTGATGCTCGACCGCGAGGTCGTCGAAGCCGTGGCCCGCGGCGAGTTCTCGGTGATCGCGGTCGCCGACGTCGCCGGGGCGATCGAGCAGTTCACCGGCCTGCCGGTGCGCGAGGTGCTCGACCGGGTGCGCGCCACGCTGCGGGAGTTCCGCGCCGTCGCCCGCGGCAGCTGAACGACGTGCCGGGGTGGCCCCGTCGGCCCGGGTCGGCGCTCAGGCCGTGCTGCCGCGCCTGGCCTCGCGGCGCGGCGTGGCCTCGCCGGCGCGCTCGCGCCGCGGCTGGGGCTCGAGCACCGGACCCGGCACCGGCGCCGCCGCGGCCGCTTCGAGGTCGAAGCGCCGGCCGACGTCGGCGAGCGTCTGCTGGGCGGTGCGGGCGCGTTCGCCGAGCCGCCGCAGCGGCTCCTCGATCGCCTGCAGGCGCTGCCGTTCGGCGTCGAGTCCGGCCAGGCGTTGCTGCAGCTTCGGACCGTAGGCGCCGAGCTGCCGCTGCAGCGCCTGCAGCGCGGCCGCCTGCCAGCGATCGCCGAAGAACTGCCGCAGCACCGCCACCGTCTGCGGCGCCAGTTCGCCGCGGAACTGGGTGACGCACTGGTGCAGGTGCAGGCGGCCGGGTTCGCCGAGCCGGGCCGCCTTCTCCTTGCCGGGGATCTTGGCGTCCGGCTTCGGCGCCGGCCCGAACAGGCGTTCGCGCACCCGATCGAGCGAACGGAACGTCACCAGGTCGAGCACGCCGCGTTTGATCGGGATCTGGGCGAGGTCGACCGGCACCCGGCCGTCGTTCGGCCACGCCACGGCGCCCAGGTCGGCCAGGGCCCGCGCCTTCAGTTCGCGCAGGTCGATGCCGGCGCGGGCCAGCAGGTCCGCAGTCTCCTCCGGCAGGTCGACGCCCGCGTCCGGCTTGTCGAGCTGTTGGACGAAGGCGCGCCGACCGGCGTCGAGCACGTCGGCGCGGTAGTCGCGGACCAGCGGGCTCCACTGCCCCTGCACCAGCCAGTCGAGGCTGTGGCTGGACAGGAACCAGGTGTCGATCGAGGCGCCCAGCGTGCGCAGCAGCTTGGCGCCGCTGTCGCGCGCGCAGCGTTCGACCTCGGCCTCGAGCTCGCGCTGGGCGCGCGCGAACGCCTGCGACCAGTCGGTCCGCAGCGCGGCCTGGAGCCGGCCGAGTTCCTGCTCCGTGCGGGCGTGTTCGTGTTCGAGGGCGGCGATGCGCTCGCGCAGTTGCCCTGCCTCCGGCGCCAGCGCCGCGGCGATCGCCTCGCCGAGCAGGCCCTGGCCGCGCTGCACGGAGTCGCGCAGGAACGCGGCCATGTACTCGGAGCTCGCGAGATAGTCGGCGAGGTCCTGGCGGAACACCCGGAAACCCGCCGGCGTGCGATCGTCGGGCAGGCGCTGCAGCACGCTGCTCGCCGCGTGCAGCAGGTCGACCGGGTACATGCGGACGCGGCCCTCGTCGGCGGCGCGCTGCAGCGGCGCCGACATCGCCAGCTGCTCGAACGCGCGCAGCACCGCCTCCGGCTGCGACTGCTCGAGGCTCGGCACGAGCTTGCCGTCCGGCGACACGTCGCGCTTGTGGCTGTCGACGTTGACGACCAGGAAGATGCGGGAGAACAGGTCGAGCAGCTGCTGGAACTCGGCGAACACCTGCTCGAGGAACAGGGTGTCGCTCTTGACGACGAAGATCGCGCACGCGGCGGCGTTGCGGAAGTCGCGCGTCATGCGGTCGTAGCCGAAGCGCATGCGCGTGTAGAGGCCGGGCGTGTCGACCAGCACGGCGCCGGTCGTGGCCAGTTCGCTGTCGGGCACGCGCACGTCGACGCGCCTGATCGCGGCCGGGAAGTGCTCCTGGGGATCGAACTGCAGGCCGCGTTGCTCGGCGGCCCTGATCGCCTGCGCGAGGTCGCCGTGCGCGGCGTCGATGTGGCGATGCAGTTCGCGCGGGTCGCGGAAGGTCTGCCGGGTGCCGGCGTAGCTGGTCAGCACGTACTCGCGGGCGGCGCCGGCGCTGACGAACACCAGGCAGGGGTAGGCCGGCAGGCTCGACACCTCGCTGACGTAGGCGCCGGCGATGGCGTTCATCAGCGTCGACTTGCCGCTCTTCAGCGGCCCGAAGATCAGCACGTAGGCCTGCTGCTCGGCGACCTTGTCGCACAGCGCCAGCAGCTGATGGTGCAGGTCGGCGAAGCGACCGCGCAGCGGCTTGCCGGGCGTGTCGGCGGCGGCGTCGTCGAGGGCGCGCAGGACCCGGCCGAGGTCGAGCGCGAGGGGCCGGAGGGCTTCGTCGAACTGCTGGCAGTAGGTGCCGAGCTGGGTGCGCATGCGGAACGGCCGAGGCGAGAGGATCGTGGCGGGAGGGACGCTGCCGCCCGGCAGCGGGGCGCCGATTGGAGCGGCCGCGCGCCGGGAAGGGAGAGGCTGGCGCAGGAATTGTTGCGCCGGTTCCCGGGCTGGCGGCGGCGCGCCGTGCTCGCGCGAGGGCTCTAGCGCACCGGCGGCAGCGCGTACTCGTCGCTGCGGCGCAGATGCCACGCCAGGGCACCCGTGCGTTCGTCGACGACCGCGGGCACGAGGCGCAGCGCATCGCGGGCGACCTGCTGCCGCAGCGCATCGCTGGCGGCGAGCAGCTGGTCGCATTCGCGGCGCGCCAGCCAGGCGGGCAGGGGGCTCTGCGCGCGCTCGGCGGCCTCGCGTGCGGCGTCGAGCCGGCGCTGCAGGGCAGCCTGGGCCGGCGACCCGGCGGCGGCCGGCGTCAGGGTGCGGCAGGCCGCATGCGCGATCACGACGACGAGCGACAACCGCTCTTCGGCGACGGCGCGTTCGAGCAGGGCCACCGTCTCGGGGCCGACCAGGGGCCCCGGCACGCTCAGCAGCAGCACGTCGCGCCGATCGAGCC